>NZ_JBEULY010000007.1:0-294076 GCF_040578655.1 Phytobacter sp. RSE-02
CGCTAAAGCTTTTTCATCCAGAGAGCTGCGGTGCGTTTGCTGCTCATCCTTCTTAATAGCATAAAAAAAGCCTGCTCGGGCGAACAGGCTAAGTGACTATGGCACAACCAATTACCTATTGTTATCTGTGGCGCCGGGTGCCTCCCGGTGAGTCTTTTAACAGCAAAAACTGACCCGCGTCATCTGGTTAGGAAGCTTAGCCGTTCACGCCCCGCCGCTTAGACGAGATTCACCACGCACGAAATGTAGAAATTTCAATCTGTTTCGTCAATAAAACACTCTGACAAAGGCCTCCGACTGGCGACCTTTTACGCATTGTTATTGTTTTGTCTTACCAGGCCAACGCTGATATAAAGCCACCGCACTGATGATCACGACCAATAACGCGAGATCCATCAGCACACCAGCAATCCGCCAGACAACGAGGAGTAGAAATAATGAAAGCTGGAATAAATTACGAATTTCACCACTTAGGCATTCCCATTCAGGACGGAAATACTGATGGTATTTTCAGTGAAAAAGCGGGGATGTATACAACAGATAACCCGGGAAAATTCCGAGTGCAGTGGCACCGTTTTACCGCTGACTCAACACTACACCCTCTCATTAAAACCGTGCCCCATGTGGCGCTAAAGGTCGATAACCTTGCCGAAGCTATAGCTGGTGAAGAGATTCTTCTTGGTCCCTACGAACCTATTGACGGCTACTTCGTTGCCATTATCAATGACTCAGGCGTGCCCATTGAACTTATTGAAACAAAACTCTCTGATGACGAAATCTGGAGCAGAGCACGTTCAGGCGAAGGAAGCCTGTACAGGAAATAATGTATTGCAGAAAATCAGGGGCTAATGAGTCGCGGGCATATCCCAATAGCACGCTATCTGGCAACAATATGTCGTTATACATATGAGTCCTTAAGAGCCAGAAATCCATTCATGTATGGGGATACGCTGCATAGCCTAATGTTCCGCTCACGGGAGGCATCACAACCAGACCAGTAGAAGCAATGGTCCAGCGACCAAAGATGGCGGCCTCAGCGCAAGCGCCTGACGGTTGGTGAGCCGCCGTCAGTGAGGCCTGAATACGAAAAAACCCCGCCATATGGCGAGGTTTCGAATGTTATGTGTCAGTGCGTAGTGACAACTCATAGCAGAATAAATCCGGTTTTGTAATTACACAACTCTTTTCAGCTTAGGTGGAAGAATATTTTCCCTTCGGCATTCCTTGTCCATTTCGAGTTTAATTTCAAGTGTGCAAAGTGAACCCTGGATAAAGCTTTCAGCGGCCTGGAGTCGCACCGAAACGTGATTGTGGGAAATGCCCAATTTCGTTGCCATCGCACGTAACGTCATATTGTCGATGTAATGCCATTCCAGTAATGAGCAAAGATACTCATCATGCTTTCTGAGACGGATCATTGCTTCGTTAATATACATGCCGTCATCATCACAGCATGATGGCTTACCCTGGCGACTGGCTGCTAGCAAACGTGATAACCCAGCAGCTGTACGCGGGTAACCGATATTTGCTTCTCCACCAGCGGCCCATACTCCCCATCGTTCAAGCACCATCTGAATATCACGCATTTGAGACCCCCAGGGATTTCACACAGGAAATTTTCATCTTTGTCACCCAAATATCAGAACGGCACATCGTCTGGAAATTGCTCATCAGGTTGTTGTGCTTTACTGCTACCTGTTTGTTTCCGGTTGCCACCAGAGCGAACCGTTCTCGCGCTGATTACCGAGTCAGCAATAAGCTGCAGGCCAGACTGCGTTTGTCCCTTACCGTCAACCCACTGACTTACCTGCAAGTTACCGGAAACACTGATAATGTCCCCTTTCATATGCTTTGCGAGCAGTTCCGCCGGACGACCAAACGATGTCACAGCCAGCCATAACGTTGATTCACCGCCCTCCGCTTTCTGGCATGGGAGTGCCACAGCCATGCGGGCAAACGACATCAGGTTACCGTTCGATATGCTTTTACTCTGAACATCAACCACCAGTCGTCCATGTGCTGCGATATGAGCTGTCATAATTATTTCTCCTCACTTTCATCAAGCTGGACCAACAAATAGGACCGAAGACGCTGACCATTCAGGTGACGTAACCTCGGCGTTAATGTTTGATAACCGTTAGCACAAGCTGGTTTTTTTAGAACACCTGCTTTGAAAAGCGTTTTTGCAAATTGGGATGCATCAAAACCTTTGGCGACTTCGGTTTTAAAGGCTGCAGGAAGAACATAGAACGATACTGGTTCATTCTGATTACCCCCTTTATCCCGATATCCGGCAAGGTTGTGGATGGGGAGACTGAGTTCGTCATACGGCAACGGAGCAAAACGACTCATGCCATACGAACTCAGAAAAGCCATTGCCTGTTCAATGATTTGCTCGACCTCTTTATTACCGGTACCAAAAACACCTATCCATGCGTTATAACTATGCTGGATAGCATCACGGCATGTTTGTTCATCCCAGCCAGTGATGTTTCGCCCGAGTAACAAGGCGGCTTCAAGAATTGCAAAGCGACCACCAACACGATGCACCTGCTCGCCATACTCTGATGGGATAAGCGAACGCCAGCGCTCTTCTGTTTCCCGAACTACCTGAATTGCCTCGGCCTGATTACCCGCCAGCCAGCGAACCCATTCGCGCCCGGCTGTGCCATGATTATTCTGGTAAGCATCTTTTAATGCATCAGCATGCTGTTTACCGTTCTGGTAACCATGAAATTTGATGGCCTTATTCATTGGAATATTCAGTAATCTCACCAGTTGCCCGGCTTTTACTTTTTTCCCCGCCCCTGAAATGAAAGTTTCCATATCAACTTCCCCTGTACTGATGGCAATAGTTCGCCACCGCTTCAATTCACGGTTCCCGCCTTCTTTTGCGCCCTGTAATTTGCCGGTGCCATTGAATAATGCATATGCTGATTTATAGACTTCGACTGGATCTGCCCCCTGTCCAATTTCATCAAGGGGCATAAGGGCATCGTTATGTGCAGCAGCTTCGTTCGCGAGTCCCAGCGCAGTGCCGTACCACGTCAGACGAAGCATGTCAGGACTGCCATATAGACTCGCTGCCACATTAGCAGTTGTGGTCTTCCCTGCACTGGATTGCTCATAAAAATGAATCCCAAAACCGTCAGCACCACTTAGCCCAATTAGAGGTGCTGCAAGTGAGGCCGCAACCGCAGTCATCATCGAGTAATTTCCATAAGCCAGCTTTGCTACGCTGCTTTTCCAGCTTTCGCTTGTGCCTTTCAACGAATACCCTGCAGCAGCCGAACTACGTCCATTGAACAGAACCGGACTCTCTGGAAAACCAATAATTTCACCATCAGGCATAATATAAGCGCCACATTGCCAGCCGGTGGCATGCGCAATTTGCCATAACTGACCTGTACCAGAGCACTGTAGCCAGTCCGCAAGGATGGCGCGTAGATTACTTTTTGTAGTGACGTTTACTCCGCCAGATTTCATTGAACGCCACCCCTCCCGTTCGCCAATGTCAGCCAGAGGAACAGCGCGAACAACAGGGGAACTGGAACCATGGGGAATCCATCGCATGATTAAAAAGCGATCTTTACCGTCGGAACCAATTCCGGCGACCTCCAGAGGGGAACACAACCAGCTTTCATTTTTACTAATTTCCCCGCTCTCTTTATCCATACGGGGAGTGACCCAAAAAATCCCATCTTTGCGGCTTTCAACATGGGCTTTAAGTGGATCAGATTTAATAACTTCATTCTCGTTTACCTCAACCGCGACCTGAGCCAGGGCGCTTTCCCCTGTCTCTGCCTGTACCTTGATCCGATGAAGTTGGTCAGTCCAGTTTTCCAGTAAGTGATATGCTTCCGAATAAAAACGGGCTTCCTGCACTCCCGCTTTTGCAAGCTTTGTGGCAATGATGCTTATCTGTATTTCGCTCAGGGCGCCGCCCCGATAGATACGAACAGACCGGCGCCCCTCATCGACTATGTTCAGTTTATTCAGCTCAGCGAGTTGTTGCTTGCCCAGCACAACGGGAGGAACGGTGTCTTTTATTGGATTTGACTCTTCCCATGCTTTGGCGAAAGTCCACGCATCATCACCGGCAAAGATAATTATCTCCTCCCACAGATCAGAAGGTAATTTCTTTATGTTAGGTGCATTTTTCATCATGCCCCCTTAGTGTTCTGCCGGCCATTCAGGAATACCTTTTTCCTGAATTTGAATAACGAACTCATCATGGAGTGAAGACAAAATCTCTCGTCCCAAATCAGACAGCTCGCCGTCATCGCTTCTCATCGCGATGTAGAAATTGATTGCATTCGCTGTCCCCTGCTCGACACCGTAGCGTTCGATTAGCGCTGCCTCTATATTATTTGCCATGGCAAAACGTTCAGTAGCAGGGAAAATATTCATGCCTCCACTCTTACCAATATAGATAGCACTTTCTACTTCTGGTCCTTTAAGGCTCGGAGCAATAATTGAACCATTTTTCTCTTTTTGATCGAGAAAGAAGAGCGATGCAATAAGCCATCGCCAGATAATCAATGTCTCCTGAGCAGAGCTTGCATAATCTGAATATCCCAGTTTATGGATAATTTTCATCCCAAGAAAAAGATGATCATCCCAGTCACCAGCATCTAGTCTTCTGACTACATCTATGAAAGGTACTTGTTCCTTTAGCTCATAAATTTGTTCATTGTTAAGACATAAGATATTGATGCAACCAGAATGAGCTTCGACATGAAACGAATCAACAAACCTGGCGGTATTAATGTTGTTATACATTTTCAATCTCCAGCCCGAATTTATTAGTTTTTGGTGCCTTAAGAGCAGCCTTGATCGCCTCAGACATCACCTCATTCATTAAATCAATGCCATCAAGAGTAAGTTTGCTGTTGTCACGGCTCATTAGTGATGAATAGGTCTCGCTCATAATGATTGCGCCCTGCTCCTGTCCGTAACGGGCTGAGCACTGTTTCTCAATGCTTTCTTTAAGGCAGCGGGAAACTGATTGCACGGTCAGGTTGTTTAATTCAACAACCCTTCTGCCAACAACCGATTTCAGGGCAGGCTCGCCATTGTTGTTTAAACAGCAGTATTCAATAAATGCTGCTGCCATATGCTTTCTGTTATTTTCCAGATTCTTGTTTGCCGGTTTCATAATTACCGTTCTCCTGTGTTCAGGCCGAGCGATTCCCCAGCCTGATGGCTGTAATTTTTTGATAATGTCGGGATGGTTAGTTAAATAGTCAGGCTTTTTTGTTTCTGACTTCCCTCAATACGGCATCAGCTTCACCGGCATTGAATTTCAGAGCTGTCGCAATACCGGGTAAATACATCAGCATTTCGCCAATATTTCTCAGGTCTTCACGTGCTGTCTTGTCATCATAATTTTCATTATCGCAAGCCCAGAAAATCACATTACCAACAGAACCAAGACCAGACATAATGCCTTCATAGGCACCATCGGAATGCATGCTGATTTTATGCAACTCTTCCTGCGACTCGTCCCGGCCACAACAACGAGTAAGAATCTGTTCAATCTGGCTCATGGGTTATCTCCTTGTCTTGTCCTGTACTGACAGCCATTGATTGGCTTGTTTCAGCAATTTTGCATTTTCGACTTTGTCGAGATTTTGCCCTCCAAGTTTCACAGCTGCAGCAAGCCAGTCTTCAAGGAGACAGAAGAAACCAACAATCTGGCCTTTAAGGGCATTTTCTTGTTCCGTTAATTTGCGAGTAGAAAAGCCAAGGTTGCACATATCAAGAACAACGTATTGCAGGCCACCGCCCAAGCCACGACCATTCTCACGTAAATGTTTCAGGTAAATCATCGCTAACGCTTTACCTGCCTCACAGCCACCAAAGTAACCTCCATGGCGAGGTATAGCCCAGGAACAATAGCCGCTTTTAGCTTCCTGACGATCGACGAAAGGGAGTCGTGCCCATACAGACCTGCGGTTTTTATGAAACCGGAGTTTTGTTGATTCAGACATTAGCCACCTCCTGAACAGGAAGACGGCCAGCAAAAGAAAGAATAAAGAACGGTGCAAGCACCATACGAGCATCATGCTCAGTTGGTGCTTCCAGTGATACACGGCAGAATTTCGCTGACATGTCAGAGCGATTTAATGCCAGAAAGCGCCACTGATATGTTTTTTCAGGGCGAGTTTGGGTACTATGTAAATATGCCATAGTGTAAGCCTCACTTACGTTGTGGTTAGAGGCCCAGCAAGGATTGCCGTCCTTCTGGGCTTCGCTGTTTTCATACCTTAGCACAACCAAGGTGTGTATCACTTTAGATTGAAGTGATACACACTTCAAGTTTTTTTTCATCGACTCTTTGGTGTATACTGATACACACCCAATACACTGGAGTTCATTTGTGGCAACAGGTAATAAAAATTCAAAATCGCAATTTATGACGGCTCGCGTTCCGCATGAAGTTGTAGATGCAATGGAACAAGTAAGAGAGCCTGACGAAAGTAAGGCGCAATTTATCGTGACCGCCATGGAAGGCGAGATTAAACGTCGACAGAGAAAGAAAGCCAAAGAAGCATCTGAGTAGTGATCGCTATGGTGATGTAAGGCAGCGCCATTATAGCTGCCTTTTTTGTTCATTCCGGCCACACACAACATTAGCGAACCTCCAGTTGTTTGCCACCACCAATAAGATCTAGTTTTAACTGGCTCAGGCTTTGAACTAAGGACTCTGCCTTTTCGAGGACCACAAGGTCATCCTGACGTTGACGCAAACGACGACCGGCATCACTTGAATCCTCATCAGAAACCTTACGGGCACCAGCCACGATATCTTGCAGTTCTTGCACGGAGTAACTGAGGTAGCCATGAGCCTGGCGATCTAACTCTTCCATGTAGTCGTACACCTTAGCCTGCAGATCATAGCTGTAACTCATCGCCATCAGACAAGCTTCGCGTTTGGGGAAGTTGTAGCAAGATTGGGCTCGCCCTTTGCCATCAATGTAATCTCCAAAAAATTTTGGAGATTGAGTTTCACCCAAGACTTTTGGCACTTTCGCCATAAAACTGTCGTGGCGAAGCTTGCGATATTTCTTGCATGGGAATGACATCCCCTCCTCTTCCGCTTTCACCTGACGGTCGGCATTGATATAATCGACCATTTCCAGACTACTCATGGTTGGCGTAGCAATACCTTGTTGACTGATTTCGGGTTGCAGGAACCCCTGCACAGAGAGTGCATTTAATTTAGTCATGATTATTTACCTGTATTTAATTCGCTGATAACTGTCGCATCAATCAGATCTTAACCAGATGCTAATTAAACGACACGCAACTAATGCACATGTAAGGTACTTATTTAGGCAATCTCCTTACGAGACTCTTCGATACGTTGGTTAATCCAGTCATCGACTTCACTTTCAACAAAGGCGATGGCTCGGGAGCCAATTTTGATAGGTTTTGGGAACTTCCCTTGAGAGATAAGCTTGTAGAGCCAGGCCTTACTTATCGGTGCTCTCCGCAGAACTTCAGAGAGCCGAATTAAAGATTGAGACATGTTTACCTCGTAGCGTCTATTACGGTTTACGAAATAAATGATGACATAAAAATAATGCAACGCATCGCAACATTAGGGCTAATGGTAGGATAGAGAAAAAGACTATGAGGGTGAGAGCCTTTTATGTGGGAAATAACTATAACCATAAGTATGATCTACCCTCAGGGTTAGTACAGATATCCTAAGCGATACCCTACCCCTGAGGGTTAATGATTACTTTCTTTTTAAAGGGCATGCTACTTTTTCAATAGCTCGCGCCTGAACATCTGGCATGCCAAACTTCTTATACTGCTGCTTGATCTGAGCAACTAATGCTTCCTGCGATGGTACTGTTTTCCTATCATCCACATCATAGTCTTTCCACTCGGAGTTACGTAGTTGAATGGCAATCATAAGCGGATCATCATCTCTGTATTTGCCGAGAAAAATTGGCAGTAAAGATTCCAGATTTTTTACTTTTTCTTGAAGTTGTTCAATTTTTTCTAAAGCTTCCTTAAGAGTAATAGATGTAGTACTAATAGTCTCGTCTACCCCCTCAAAATGCATTGGAGGCAAACCGAAATTTACATTTTTCCCTTTAGAATGAAGAAAATCAGTCAGCTCTTGGCGTTTAAAACCATAACCTAAGTATGTTTCTTCAATAATCTCTTTTCTTGTGCTCAAAATGGTATATCTCCAGGCCAAATGCCATTATTGTGGTATAACTCCAGCAATAATTCTCGCAGTGAAAAATGCTCATTGCCCTGAGGCGTTCCCCAAGATGGTGGAATGGATTCATAACCGCCGCCGACTGTCAATACTCCCATTTCTGGAGCATTTTCATCATCAGCTAGTTGAATTAACAACCACTCTGCTATTTGCGGTAAAGTCGCACCTGGAGATTGCTGTCTCAAGCTTGTAATAACTTCATGCAAAGAAATAACTTCGCTTTTCTTTTCCTTTAGTTCGGAAACTATATCTAACAAAACGCCACCTCACGCCCTCTGATTTTGGGGGCTATGCCAGCCCGCAGAGGTGTACGGGTTTTCGGGGATCAACCTAGACATAGCCTTATTCGTTACGTCTATTATCGTCTTCTGTCGTCTATTAGTCCATCAATCACTGTATGCAAAACCAGTAAAAAATAGCAAAAGTGGCAATGGTTAATAAAAATGATTATCTCAAGACGCAGAGCTATTCCTTAGCAATAGATACGACAAAAAAACCTGTCCATTAAATGGCAGGTTTCTTGGAACTGTTTGGGTTTTGAATACAGATTTTTATGTACGGTTAAAACAGAAGACTATTAAAGAAGACAAATATTTCCACCCTTGATAAGGGAAGAATATGACCCTGCTAGAGGCCATGATCCGTATGTTTTAAAGAGCTAACAAAAGTGAACCAAAGATAAATGTCTGTACTTAGGTACTTAACTGGGGACGAACCATCCCCAACCAGTGGATTTTTTCAAATGCGCTTAGGAAGCGCACATGCTCATCCCTTTTAGGGCTGAGAATCCAGTTTTTAAAGAGCTATTATCCTATAGCTTAATCTCTTCCAAATCTTCTGGAAGACTGCTACACAAGGGCGTAGCATGTTCTACATTTCGGTAGAACTTCCCATTTTTTTTAAAGATCTTTGCCATTTACAACATACAACACCCATTTCGCTCACTATTCATTAAGCAAAAATGTGCAGCCCTCGCCCTCTTTACCATTTTCATTACCAGCGCCTCACCACAGGTTTCTGTAGTGTTGCGTTGATGGGATGCTTCACCCCGGGGCAGATTGATAAAGAGCGGTGTTGCTTACTCCCCTTCTTTAGCATGCAATGCTATAGAACATTCGCTTTTCAGCGGTGTAGGCCGAACGGCCATTGTGAAAAGAGCAGTGCGCTTTTCAGCGCCGGAGATTGCAATAACACAATCATTGTCGATTGAAGTGTAATGTAGAACACAGCTGTCTACTTGTCCAGTATCTTGCATATCAATTAATCACTATCGATTCGCAGTATATGTTGTTCCAAACGCCCTCAATATTGTTCCAGAGTTGTTCCATGCATAACCCATATAAATCAATAAATACATAGAGTTACTGAATAAATAAGGTATATGGAACAACCTGAACAACTGGAACAAGTAGTTAGCCTTGCACATGAATAGGTGGTTTAATAAGGCTGTTTATGCCCTTGGTTAAGCTATACAGGGGAATCATCATTTTGATAATGGACCTATTCATCATGACTGAAGAACGCAATTACAAAGGCCTTAATCTTGACAGGGATCTTATAGAGCCTGTTACCAACGATTTTTGTTCTGAACAAAGTTTGCAAATCCGAAGCATTGCAGATAAACCAGGCACCCCCGGAATAAGGATTGTGATCGGCAAGGTAGGTATTGAAGATGGAACCCTGGATATCCTGTTTATCAAAGACGGAACTTCAACGCTACAGTGGGACATGGGGAAAAATAAAGAACTCAGTCATGCGCTAGCTGATAAATTGTTCGAAACTATTAATCCTAACGAATTTAATAATGTAAATATGGTATTAAAAGGGATAGATAGGGAACAAATAGTATCATTACTTCAGTTAATGGCCGAAACTGAGCGCCCAGCGTTCGAAATGACTCAGATTGAACATAATGGCAGTTTGCAGATTAGAATCATTTGTAAGGACCATGGAGATAGTCTCGTTGTAACGCATCACTCGTCCTTACGTCTGCAGATTCAAGGCAGACCTTTAACATGCTATAGGAAATTGGTTTATTTGATGACGGACATTTTAGATATGTCCGGATTAGAGCTGGTCCTTAGCCGCCGAGAGGAAAGTGTTACAGAAATTATACGGCAGGAGGTTGCAGCTGACTTTCTGCGCAAATGTTTACCAAAGTCATATGATAACCTACCAAGTATAACCAAAAATTTGCTACTTGCTGGCCAGTGTGTCAAAATCGCGAGCCCTGCTTTGCCGGAGTATTCGATGCTCTTCTTCCCAGAGCTAAGATCTCTCGAAGGTGCGTTGAAAGCCAAGCTCGCGAGCTATAACTTTGATTCAGATAGCAACGATTTCGGGTACTTTTTTAGCCATGTAGGTAACGGCGTTTTTGAACTCGATCGCTCCTTTGATGGTCACATAACAAACCAACAAACTAGAAATATGCTAGGTAGGGCCTACACTTTCTTCAACAAACATCGCCATGGGCTCTTCCACATGCAGAGCGTGGAAGAAGCAAGCAGACAAATTACCTCAATTGAACAATTGCTTAGCCTGTCTGCAGATGCTTACATTCACTTAGATAACTTATATAGCTAATATGTTCAATATCAGACAGATAGACAACAAAGAGTACCCGGTGATTGTTGTAGCAACAAGCTACAACAATCCCTTGTCATGTCTGAATTCTATTGCTAAATCTCTCCATGCTAAAAAGTTCAAAGGGAAAGTTATTTTTGACTTATTGTGCTCTAACGGGTTGGAGAGTAACCGTTTCATGTCGGTTTTTTTTGATGGAAGCAATTTCAACCATACTTCTTTCAAGGTTGAATTTGAAGGTTCTTTCCCTTCAGAAATTGTTGAAATCCAAAACATTTACTTTGCTAACCATAGATGGATACTTGATAATTCTGTCTTAAGTACCAATGAAATACTTCAATTTCAATAACTAAAATTAATACCTTCACTAACCCATAAAGCCCTTATTATAGTGAAACTAAAAAATCCGCATACCATTGCACCATCTCTCTGCGGCCATCCAGATACTGTGCATGGTTATAAGTTCCACGGATAGTATTCTTATCGGCATGTGCTAGCTGAGCCTCAATCCAGGCAGTGTTAAATCCCTGCTCATGCAGAATGGTACTCATTGTATGCCGGAAGCCATGACCTGTTGCCCTGCCATCGTACCCTACTCTCTTGATGACCTGGTTGATACTGGCCTCACTCATCGGTTTACCAGCATCGTTACGCCCGGGGAAAACATACTTTCCTCGACCACTTATGCTTTTAACTTCCAGTAGCATAGATTTCACCTGGCTAGACAACGGAACCAGATGAGGACGGCGCATCTTCATACGCTCTTTCGGGATCTGCCAAAGGTTATTAGTGAAGTCGAACTCTTTCCATTCAGCGGCCCGCAACTCAATTGTTCGTACACCGGTGTACATCAGCAGGAACGTAGCAGTCTGAGTTAACTTACTTCCACTGTAATTTTTCAACGCCTCAATAAACCCACTGAGTTCATCACGCTGCAGATGAGGATAATGTTGTTGCTTAGGTGGCTTAAGTGCACCTGCCAAGTCTGCAACCGGGTTGTATTCAGCACGCCCGGTAATCACTGCATAAGTGAATATTTGCTTACAGGCCTGTCGTATTTTTTTGAGCTTATCCAGTACACCACGCTCTTCGAGTTTCTTTAGAACAGCCAGCATATCTATTGGTTTGATATCGGTGATAGCGCGCTTACCAACGAAAGGGAAAATGTCTTTCCGGAGAGACTCGAGGATGTCATCGGCATAACCGGATGACCAGTTAGGCTTTTTATGCTTATGCCATTCAATTGCAATCAGCTCAAAGCTGTTTTGCATTGCAATAGCCTTTGCTTCTTTTATTGATTGTTTCACATCGGAAGGATCAGCACCTGCTGCGAGTACCCGTTTTGCTTCATTGCGTTTGTTTCGGGCATCAGCCAGAGTAACGTCAGGATAAACGCCCAGTGCCAACAATTTTTCTTTGCCGGCATATCTGTACTTTAGTCGCCAGTATCGAGAACCATTTGGATTTACCAGCAGGTACATACCGCCTCCATCCGAAAGCTTATAGGGCTTATCCTGAGGCTTTGCTGTGCTTATCTGACGTGCCGTGAGCTTCATTTTGGGGGTATCACATTTCATTGAACAGGATATACCCCCAAATGTACCCCCACATTACTGTAGATTTCAAGATATGTTGATAGACGTTGAGAGACGATCAATCATTAATAAACGGCGTGGAGGCTGGATTTAGTAGACTTGGGAAGACTTGAGTAGAAGATAGGATGGTACGCCCTACAGGGTTCGAACCTGTGACCTACGGCTTAGAAGGCCGTTGCTCTATCCAGCTGAGCTAAGGGCGCACTGATATCCCTTACGGGAGAGTTGCGGATCGGGATTATACGGTCAACACCTGTCGAGTCAATGACTTTGCTCTCAGATGCTCGCGAAGTGAGCACCATTGCGCACTTTCTCCGCCCTGCCTTTACGCACGAAACATAAACGGTAACTGACAGCGCCGCCCACTTCTGACAAAATATACACATCCCCACTTCTTTTTAGTTACAGATGGAATCTTCTCTCTGATGGCAGCAAAGATTATAGATGGTAAAACGATTGCGCAGCAGGTGCGCTCTGAGGTTGCTGAAAAGGTGAAAGCCCGCCTGGCAGCCGGAAAACGCGCCCCTGGTCTGGCCGTTATCCTCGTCGGTAGCAACCCTGCGTCGCAGATTTATGTCGGCAGCAAACGCAAAGCGTGTGAAGAGGTGGGTTTCATCTCCCGCTCCTACGATTTGCCGGAAACCACCACCGAAGCCGAACTGCTAACACTTATCGACAAGCTGAATGCCGATAACGAAATCGACGGTATTCTGGTTCAGTTACCGCTGCCTGCCGGTATCGATTATGTCAAAGTGCTGGAACACATTTCGCCGGATAAAGACGTCGACGGTTTCCACCCGTATAACGTTGGCCGCCTGTGCCAGCGTGCGCCGCGTCTGCGCCCGTGCACCCCGCGCGGTATCGTGACGCTGCTTGAGCGTTACAACATTGATACCTACGGCCTGAACGCTGTGGTCATCGGCGCATCTAACATCGTTGGTCGCCCGATGAGCATGGAGCTGCTGCTGGCCGGTTGCACCACCACCGTGACCCACCGCTTCACCAAAAACCTGCGCCACCATGTGGAAAACGCCGATCTTCTGGTCGTTGCGGTCGGCAAACCAGGCTTTATTCCTGGTGAGTGGATCAAAGAAGGTGCCATCGTGATTGATGTTGGTATCAACCGTCTGGAAAGCGGCAAAGTGGTTGGCGATGTGGTTTACGAAGACGCCGCGGCGCGTGCCTCATACATCACGCCGGTGCCGGGCGGTGTAGGCCCGATGACTGTCGCAACCCTGATTCAGAACACATTACAGGCGTGCGAAGAGTACCACGACGTGGAGAAAGCATAAGATGGCAACATTCTCACTGGGCAAGCATCCGCACGTTGAACTCTGCGATCTGCTGAAACTGGAAGGCTGGAGCGAAAGCGGCGCGCAGGCGAAGATCGCAATCGATGACGGTCTGGTCAAGGTCGACGGCAAGGTCGAAACCCGTAAGCGTTGCAAGATCGTCGCCGGACAAACCGTTGTATTTCAGGGACAAAGCGTTACCGTAGTCGCCTGATATCCCTTCTACAGGCCCGTTCACCGGGCCTGTTTCCCTCCCCATTACCCTTACCATCCGCACGGTCAATAATTGATCGCCTTCAAATAATCACATTTTGCTATGACCGAAAGTGAAATTTCAGTTGCGGAGAAGAATCGCTTCTAACACGATAAGTAGAACGTTTTACTAGAACGTTCTACTGACAATAAATGTGCGTATTTCGCGCAACAAAAAGCCTGGATTCGGGGGAATCACACGATGAATGTGTTATCAGGGTTTATTAAATCACTCTCAAAGTTGTCCATGATTGGGCGTGCATTAATGCTGCCCATCTCATTACTGCCGGCTGCCGGTCTGCTGCTGGCGTTTGGCGATAAGTTTCATTTACCGCTGATGATGAATGCCGGTGGGGTTATTTTCGATAACCTGCCGCTGCTGTTCGCCATCGGCTCTGCGGTTGGTCTGGCCTCTGAATCCGGGATTGCCGCCCTTTCTGCGGCCGTGTCGGTGTTTGTCACCAACATTACCATTAGCACCGTGCTATCAATTACGCCGGAAATGGCTTCACAGGGCGGGAAATATGCGATGGTGGTCGGTATCCCGTCGCTGCAAATGGGGGTGTTTGGCGGCTTAATCTGCGGCATCCTC
Organism: Phytobacter sp. RSE-02; assembly: GCF_040578655.1. Lineage (NCBI taxonomy): Bacteria > Pseudomonadati > Pseudomonadota > Gammaproteobacteria > Enterobacterales > Enterobacteriaceae > Phytobacter > Phytobacter sp. RSE-02. The sequence continues at coordinate 14,557 of NZ_JBEULY010000007.1, forward strand.
GCAGCCTGGTGCTATAACCGCTTCCACACCATGCAGTTGCCTGAGTTTTTGGGCTTCTTCTCCGGTAAGCGTTTTGTCGCCATCGCCACTGCGTTTATGTCGTTTATTCTCGGCCTGCTGCTGCCCTACGTCTGGCAACATATCCAGGCGGGCATTGACGCGCTCTCCGTTATTGTTAACGGCGATAATCAGGCGGCCTCAACCTTTATCTTTGGCCTGACAGAACGTGCGTTAATCCCGCTCGGCCTGCACCATATCTGGTATCCGTCGTTCTGGTACTCCTTCGGTGACTACACCACTCAGGCAGGCCAGGTTATCCACGGCGACCAGACAATCTGGTTCAAAATGCTGGAAGAAGGCACCAAGTCGTTCAGCAGCGACACCTATCAGAACGCCGGTAAATTCATGCAGGGCGAGTTCCCGCTGATGCTGTTCGCACTGCCTGCCGCCTGTCTGGCGATGTACCACGAAGCGCATACCAAAAATAAAAAAATCGCTGCGGGTATTCTCTTTTCCGCCGCGCTGACCTGCTTCTTAACAGGCATCACTGAGCCGGTCGAATTTACCTTTATCTTCGTCGCGCCGATTCTGTATGTGTTCAATGCGATCATGGCGGGCCTGGCCTACATGTCCATGTACCTGATGCATGCGCATATCGCGAAGTCGTTCTCAGCCGGTCTTATCGACTACATTTCGTTTGGTATTCTGCCGTCGTTTAATGGCTATGAGACAAACTACCTGAATGCGGTGATCATTGGTGTGCCAATGGCGCTGATCTACTACTTTACTTTCCGCTTTGTTATCCGTCGGTTTGATATCAAAACACCGGGCCGTACCGAAGTGTCTGCGGACGCGAAAGACAAAACGGACGAGGAGCTGGTTATCGAGATTGTTGACCTACTGGGCGGCGCGAAAAACATTGATTCCGTTGGTTCCTGTATTACCCGTCTGCGTATTGAAGTGCTGGACGGCAGCCAGGTGAATAAAGAAGGACTTAACGGTGTGGGTGCACGCGGCGTGGTCTTTGTCGGGGATAAAGGCGTGCAGGTGATCTTCGGCGCCAGAGCCCAGTTTATTGCTCAGGCTATGGCGACATCGCTTGGCAAATAACCTTGTGCTGGTAAGGTGAAATAAGTCTCCTGTATTTATGCAGGAGGCTTTACTATTTCTGACTGATTATTCTGTACTTTCAGGGAGCACGATTGAAAAAGGTCAGCATCATTGATGTCGCTAAACTGGCGGGCGTTTCGGTTTCAACCGTCTCTCTGGTGTTGCGCCAAAAGGGAAAAATCTCCGATGCCACCATCGAGAGAGTTCAGTCGGCTATCAATGAGCTGGGATATGTGCACAACGTCGCGGCCGCTAATCTGCGCGCCAATACCTCGAACCTGATTGGCCTGATCTTGCGTGATTTCAGCGACAGCTTTTCCATCAAGGTGATGGCGAGCATTGTCCAGGAGCTGGAGCGTAAGGGCTATATGGTCTTCCTGGGGCAGCCGCTGGATGATCATGAGCACCTGGAACGCTGCCTGCTCTCTTTTAAGCAACAGGGCGTGGCGGGCGTGATATATCTCTCGTCGGATCCCCTTAATCCGCATTTACCGGAAAGAATCAGCCAGTGTCCGCTGCCGATGGTGGTGGTATCCCAGTCCATGCCTGCTGAGAGCTGCAATCTGGTGATGCGCGATAGCCGTCAGGCCGCAAGCCTTGCCACGCGCTACCTTATCGAACGCGGACATCGCAGCATCGCCTATATCGGCGGTATGGAAAAAGACCTGGTACGCCACCAGCGTTTGTTGGGCGTACACAGCGCCCTCAAGCAATACGGTATGGTGCTGCGCGATGAATATGCTCCCGCCTGCAGTGAATCGACCGAATCAGCCAGCCTGGCAACGCGTCATTTGCTGGAAAAAAACAACACCATCACCGCCCTGCTATGCCATTCGCCGAACGCGGTGATTGGTTCTATCAGCGGTATTCATCAGGTGGGGCGCACCATCGGCAAAGATGTCTTCCTGACGCAACAGGTGGCGCTGATAGGCTTCGAGGATATGCTCCACGTGAACCTCACCTCCCCCTCTTTTACCTATGTCTCGTCGGCCAGTGAAGAGGCGGGCCGTCAGGCTGCGGGGCTGATTATACGTAAGCTGAAAGAGCCAGATTTGCTGACGCAGACGATTACCCTTTCCGGGCAACTGGTGGTGCGGGAATCCGCATAATAACGCGAGTATTGGCCCACATTTTAATGGATGCATGCACTGAGTCATTCGCGTTGCATTACGGCGGCAGCATTCGCCACCTCCCCCATTTTTTTCAGGTGTCATGGCGCACTCTGCCGGATAAGTCACCCCATGCATCAGACCGGATATTTCGGTTTCGACATGCCCCGGAAAAATATCCCCCTCATTATGCAACAGACCAACTATCAGAAAACGCTGATGTTAATTTCCTGCCGCATCGCAAAAATAATTTTTCCTTTATATCCTGACTTTTCAGAAAACACACATCCGGCGATGTAAGCCGTCTCGTTTATACTCTTTTCTTTTGTTCAAGGACTGACAATGCCAACCGTTATTACTCACGCCGCCGTACCACTTTGCCTGGGGTTGGGACTCGGCAACAAGGTGATCCCCAGGGGATTATTGCTGGCAGGCGTTGCCCTTGCGATGTTGCCGGATGCCGATGTGCTGGCATTCAAGTTTGGCGTGGCGTACGGCAACGTGTTTGGTCATCGCGGCTTCACCCATTCGCTGTTATTCGCCTTTGTAGTGCCGATTCTGGTGACATGGCTGGGGCGACGCTGGTTTAAAGCGAGCCTGATGCGCTGCTGGGCTTTTTTGACCGTCTCATTGCTGTCGCACAGTTTGCTGGATTCGATCACCACCGGCGGCAAAGGGGTCGGCTGGCTTTGGCCATGGTCAGATGAGCGCTTTTTTGCGCCCTGGCAGGTGATTAAGGTCGCGCCTTTTGCCCTGTCGCGGTATATGACGCCTTACGGGCATCAGGTGATCATTTCGGAATTACTGTGGGTGTGGGTGCCGGGGCTCATTCTGATGGGCGTGCTGTGGCACTGGCGCTCCCGATAACTCAGGCTGCGTAACCGCCTTATCCGCTGTGGGGAGAGGGGAACATCGCGTTCCCCTCAGAAGCAGTAATTACTTACGGCGCCAGGTCGTACCCTGCGGGCCATCTTCCAGCACAATGCCCATCTCATTAAGACGGTCGCGCGCCGCATCTGCTGCTGCCCAGTCTTTCGCTTTACGCGCATCCAGACGCTGTTGAATCAACGCTTCAATCTCAGCCACTTCGCTATCGTCTGCCTGCGCACCGCTTTGCAGGAACGCATCGGGATCCTGTTCCAGCAGCCCCAGCACAGAAGAGAGCTTACGCAGATGCGAGGCCAGCGCATTCGCCGCCGCCATATCTTCTGATTTCAGGCGATTCACTTCGCGCGCCATATCAAACAGCACCGAATAGGCTTCCGGCGTGTTGAAGTCATCGTTCATGACCTCAACAAAGCGCGCTTCAAACGCCTCGCCACCGGCCGCCGCAACAGACCTGTCGGTACCGCGCAGCGCGGTATACAGACGTTCCAGCGCTGAACGCGCCTGCTTGAGGTTCTCTTCGCTGTAGTTCAACTGGCTGCGATAGTGGCCGGACATCAGGAAGTAGCGAATAGTCTCGGCGTCGTAATATTTGAGCACATCACGGACGGTAAAGAAGTTACCCAGCGATTTGGACATCTTCTCGCGATCGACCATCACCATGCCGGAGTGCATCCAGTAGTTCACATACTCGCCGTCATGGGCACAGGTTGACTGGGCAATTTCATTTTCATGGTGCGGGAACATCAGATCAGAGCCGCCGCCGTGAATATCGAAATGGCTGCCGAGTTGTTTGCAGTTCATCGCGGAACATTCAATGTGCCAGCCTGGACGCCCTTCGCCCCACGGCGAGGTCCAGCTCGGCTCGCCCGGCTTGGACATCTTCCACAGCACGAAGTCCATCGGGTTACGCTTCACGTCAACGACATCTACGCGCGCCCCCGCCTGCAACTGGTCGAGATCCTGGCGCGACAACTGACCGTAGTTCGGGTCCGTCGGCACAGAGAACATCACGTCGCCATTGTCAGCAACATAGGCGTGACCACGAGCGATCAACTGTTCAGTGATTTCGATGATCTCATGGATATGGTGCGTCGCACGCGGTTCCATGTCCGGACGCAGAATATTGAGGGCATCAAAATCTTTGTGCATTTCCGCGATCATTCGATCAACCAGCGCCACAAAGCTTTCGCCGTTTTCGTTGGCGCGTTTGATAATTTTGTCGTCGATGTCAGTAATATTGCGCACGTATTTCAGCTTATAGCCGATAAAACGCAGGTAGCGAGCGACCACATCAAACGCCACGAAAGTACGGCCATGACCAATATGACAGAGATCGTAAACAGTGATACCACACACGTACATGCCGACTTCCCCGGCATGGATAGGTTTGAATTCCTCTTTTTGGCGCGTCAGTGTATTGAAGATTTTTAACATCGAAGATTCCATGTAGACGTGTGTGGAACGGAAAAACGCATATATTACCTGTAATTCAATCCCGAAGCAGCACACTTTGCAAGGTGATCCAACCTCCCGGTTATGCTATAACAAGCGACTATCACTGACCCACAGTCGGGTCTGCGCACTACTCTACCGGAACAGGATGCAAAAATGGTTACTTTCCACACTAATCACGGCGACATCGTAATCAAAACTTTTGATGATAAAGCGCCTGAAACAGTTAAAAACTTCCTGGACTACTGCCGTGAAGGTTTTTACAACAACACCATTTTCCACCGTGTCATTAATGGCTTTATGATCCAGGGCGGCGGCTTCGAGCCGGGCATGCATCAGAAAGCAACCAAAGACCAGATCAAAAACGAAGCTAACAACGGCCTGAAAAACACCCGTGGCACCCTGGCAATGGCGCGTACTCAGGCTCCGCACTCCGCAACTGCACAGTTCTTTATCAACGTCGTGGATAACGACTTCCTGAACTTCTCTGGCGAAAGCCTGCAGGGTTGGGGCTACTGTGTGTTTGCCGAAGTGGTTGAAGGCATGGACGTGGTAGACAAAATCAAAGCCGTTCCTACCGGCCGCAGCGGTATGCATCAGGACGTGCCGAAAGAAGATGTCGTGATTGAAAGCGTGACCGTCAGCGAGTAATCGTGGCGACACTTTTTATCGCAGACCTTCATCTGCAAACAGAAGAACCGGCGATCACCGCCGGTTTTCTGCGTTTTTTGACAGGCACAGCCCGACAGGCTGACGCGCTCTATATTTTGGGTGACCTGTTCGAAGCCTGGATTGGCGACGATGACCCCACTCCCCTGCACCGTGACATCGCCGCCGCCATTAAGGCGCTGGTCGACAGTGGCGTGCCCTGTTACTTCATCCATGGCAATCGCGACTTCCTGCTCGGCAAACGCTATGCGCGCGAAAGCGGCATGCAGCTTCTGCCGGAAGAGAAAGTGCTCGATCTGTATGGTCGCAAGGTGCTGATTATGCACGGCGACACACTCTGTACGGACGACGCAGGCTACCAGGCGTTTCGCGCCAAAGTCCACAAGCCCTGGCTACAGAGGCTGTTTCTCACCCTGCCGCTGTTTGTTCGCCAACGTATCGCAGCCAGAATGCGCGCGGGAAGCAAAGCCGCCAACAGCAGCAAATCGCTGGCCATTATGGACGTTAATCCGCACGCAGTGGTTGTCGCGATGGAAAGACACCAGGTTCAGTGCCTGATCCACGGTCACACTCATCGCCCGGACGTGCACGAGCTTATCGCAAACGGTAAACCCGCCATGCGCGTTGTCCTCGGCGCCTGGCACACCCAGGGCTCTATGGTGAAAGTGACCGCAGACGACGTCGAGTTGATCCCTTTTCCGTTCTAAGAATTTGAACCGCTGATGCGCATGCTCCGCAACAGCGGATTGCAGCATTCATCGCCACGCAACCGTTTTCCTTGCCCGTTTTCCGTGCTATTCTTTGTGCCCTCAAAAGCTGTCCGTAGTCACACCCACAGGAGTTTTCTTAACGCATGTCTTCTGTTAACCAACCGGCGCGTATCGCCATTGTCATGGGATCGAAAAGCGATTGGGCGACCATGCAGTTCGCCACCGAAATTCTCGATATCCTGAATGTCCCGCACCACGTTGAAGTCGTCTCCGCTCACCGCACCCCCGATAAACTGTTCAGCTTTGCCGAAAGCGCCGAAGAGAACGGTTTTCAGGTGATCATTGCGGGTGCAGGCGGCGCGGCGCACTTGCCGGGGATGATTGCAGCGAAAACATTAGTGCCGGTGCTGGGTGTGCCGGTACAGAGCGCCGCGCTGAGCGGTGTGGATAGCCTCTACTCTATCGTCCAGATGCCGCGCGGTATTCCGGTCGGTACGCTGGCGATTGGCAAAGCCGGGGCCGCGAATGCCGCCCTGCTGGCCGCCCAAATTCTGGCCCAGCACGACGCCGAACTGCATCAGCGCCTGGCCGACTTCCGTCGCGCCCAGACCGATGAAGTGCTGGAAAACCCGGATCCACGGGGTGCGGCATGAAGCAGGTTTGCATTTTAGGTAACGGTCAGCTTGGTCGCATGCTGCGCCAGGCAGGCGAACCGCTGAGCATCGCCGTGTGGCCCGTGGGGCTCGATGCAGACCCGGAAGCGGTGCCGTTCGCCCAGAGTGTGATTACCGCAGAGATCGAACGCTGGCCGGAAACCGCGCTGACCCGCGAGCTGGCGCGTCATCCGGCGTTTGTGAATCGCGATGTGTTCCCGATTATTGCCGACCGCCTGACGCAAAAGCAGTTGTTCGACAAACTTAAGCTTGCCACCGCACCGTGGCAGTTGCTGGCAGACAAAAGCGAATGGCCTGCGGTCTTCAATACGCTGGGCGAGCTGGCGATTGTCAAACGCCGCGTGGGCGGGTACGACGGCCGCGGTCAGTGGCGTCTGCGTGCAGACGAAACAGAACAGTTGCCGGATGACTGCTACGGCGAATGCATCGTTGAGCAGGGCATCAATTTTTCCGGTGAGGTATCGCTGGTGGGCGCACGCGGCCATGACGGCAGCACGGTGTTCTATCCGCTGACTCACAATCTGCATCAGGACGGTATTCTGCGCACCAGCGTGGTCTTTCCGCAGGCCGACATGCGCCAGCAACAGCAAGCGGAAAGCATGCTATCTGCCATTATGCACGAGCTGAATTATGTGGGCGTGATGGCGATGGAGTGCTTTGTGACCCCGGCGGGCTTGCTGATCAATGAGCTGGCGCCACGTGTGCACAACAGCGGCCACTGGACGCAAAACGGCGCGTCTATCAGTCAGTTTGAGCTGCATCTGCGCGCGGTGGTGGATTTACCACTGCCGCCGCCGGTGGTTAATAGTCCATCGGTGATGGTCAACCTGATCGGCAGCAATTTGAATTATGACTGGTTAAAACTGCCGCTGGTGCATCTGCACTGGTACGACAAAGAGGTGCGTCCGGGCCGTAAGGTGGGGCACCTTAACCTGAACGACAGCGACACCGGCCTCCTGAGCGCGACGCTGGAAGCGCTGGTGCCGCTGCTGCCGCCGGAATATGCCAGCGGCATCGCCTGGGCACAGGCAAAACTTGCCTGACTGGCTCCCCGGCGGCGCTGCGCTTGCCGGGGCTACGGTTCAACTCGTAGCCCGGATCAGGCGGTCACGCCGCCATCCGGGAACATCTCAATGCCTGTCGCGCTTGTCCGCCCTTTGTGCCAGCCAGTCGCCCAACATCTGCACGACCTGCACCAGCACAATCAGCGCGACCACGGTGACAATCATCACCTGGGTTTCATAGCGGTAGTAACCGTAACGGATAGCCAGGTCACCGACACCGCCGCCGCCCACGATCCCCGCCATCGCCGAGTAACCGATCAGGCTCACCAGCGTAATGGTTAACCCACGCAGCAGACCCGCGCTGGCTTCCGGCAACAGCACCGTGCAGATGATGCGCATCGGACTGGCACCAAAGGCTTCCGCCGCTTCAATAATGCCTTTGTCCACTTCACGCAACGCGCCGTCCACCAGACGGGCATAGAAGGCGATCGCCGCCACGGACAGCGGAACCGATGCGGCAATCGGCCCGATGGTGTTGCCAAGCAAAAACTGAGTTAACGGCAGCAGCAGAACCAGCAGGATGACAAAAGGCACGGAGCGGATGATGTTCACCAGCACGGAGCTGATGAGATAGACCGCGCGGTTTTGCCAGAAGAGGTTTCGGTCGGTCACGAAGATCAGAAACCCCAGCGGCAGGCCACCGATGATCGCCAGCACCGTTGAGATGCTCAGCATCTGGAAGGTTTCACCAAACGCGAGGCTCAAATCGGCCAGTAAATTATCCACGGATCACCTCCACCTGAGCGGTACGGTTACGAATGTAGTCTACCGCCTGTTCGACAACAGCCGGGTCTTCTGCGGTAAGTTGCACCACCAGAATGCCGAGCGCGCGCTCACCGATATACTCAATTTTCCCGTGCAGAATATTAACCGCCACACCAAAGTTGATGGCCGCATCGGAGAGAACCGGCTGCTCAGCCGAATCGCCAATAAACAGGATTTTCAACAATTGTCCCGGCAGGTGCTCCCGCAGACGGTCCGGCAGCGTCAGATTCAACGTGCGTGAAACCAGTTGTTGAGTAAAGGCATGCTGCGGATGGGCGAAAATATCAAACACATCGCCGGTTTCTACCACCTTGCCGCCGGACATGACCGCCACGCGATCACAGATGGATTTGATCACGTTCATCTCATGGGTGATCAGCACGATCGTGATACCGAGCTGTGCGTTGATCTGCTTGAGCAGTTCGAGAATAGTGGCCGAGGTTTCCAGATCCAGCGCCGAAGTCGGCTCATCGCACAGCAATACGTCCGGGTGGTTAGCGATAGCGCGGGCGATACCGACACGCTGCTTCTGTCCGCCGCTCAGTTGTACCGGGTAGCGGTTTGCTTTGTCGCTCAGCCCCACCAGTTCAAGGATTTCCGTGACGCGCGGGGTGATCTTGCTGCGATCCCACCCCGCCGCCTTCAGGCTGAACGCCACGTTTTGCGCGACGGTGCGGGTATGCATCAAGTTGAAGTGCTGGAAGATCATGCCGATACGCTGACGGGCTTTACGCAGCGTCAGGCCTTCCATTTTTGAAATCGCCACGCCGTTCACTTTGACGCAGCCTTCACTCGGGCGTTGCAGGGCATTCAACGTACGCAACAGGGTGCTTTTCCCCGCGCCGCTGGTGCCAACAATGCCAAAAATCTCACCGGGCGCAATACGCAAGCTGACGTTGTCCACGGCACGCATGGGTTTCGCTCCCCGTACGGCGGGAAAATCCACGCACACCTTATCTATCTCAATCATGTGTCCCTCAAATAGCAAAAGGCAGGCCGCAGCCTGCCTGTTAACCCAGCGCTGCCTTTACTTCTTATCAGCGGCAGTCATCCACTCCGGTTTCTGGAAGGCACCGTAAACATTTTTCGGATCGTCAATCACCGCACGGTAAGCCGGAGATTTCACGACCTCAACAATGTCTTTGGCGAAGGGTTTATCCGCATCTTCACTGCGTACCGCAATGATGTTTTTGAGGTTCTCATCCAGATGTTCTTGCTTGATCGCAGTAGAAAGATCCAACCCAGCGGCAATAGCGAAGTTACCGTTAACCAGGGCTGCGGTGGCGCTATCCAGCGTACGCGGTAACTGTGCGGCTTCCAGCGGTTTAAACACCAGCCCTTTCGGGTTGCTGGCGATATCGCGTTCAGAGGCTTTGGTCGGATCGATATTGTCTTTAATAGTGATCAGATCCAGCGATTTCAGGAAACGCAGGCCACGGGCCAGGTTAGTCGGATCGTTGGACAGCGTAACGATGTCGCCTTTTTTCAGCTCATCGAGGCTTTTAATTTTGTGGGAATAGAAGCCCATGCCCGCCGTCGGTACGGTGATCAATTTGGTCAGCTTCAGCCCTTTATCCGCAGTGAATTTATCGAAATAGAGCGAGTGCTGGAACAGGTTGGCATCAATACTGCCATTCGACAGCGCCATATTCGGCTGCACATAGTCGCTGAATTCGCGCACCACGACTTTGTAACCTTTTTCTTTCAGTGACGGCTCAATGGCCTGTTTGACCATATCGCCATATGGCCCCGGCGCAACGCCGAAGACAATGGTGTGCGGATCGCTATTGGCCTGCGCGGAAGATAAACCGCATGCCAGAAGTAGTGCCCCAACGGTGGCGCGTAAACCGAGACGACGTCCCATACATTCTCCCTAACGAAGTGTGTCTGCTGTGTGGCGCACCGTCGACGCGGCGCGCTCCATATTCATTACAGGGATAAGATGGCATAAACATAACGCAGCGGTAATTGAAATAAATTCATGTTGTTGTGAAGTATGTCACTGAATGATGGGAGATTTTGCAAAGCTAAGGCGATGAAGCATAAAGAAAAGCGAAATTCAGTCGCCTTCCTTTATGCTTTTTTTAGATAAACAAAGTGAGATCTTTGCTAAGCAGAAGTGCAGGACGCAAATTCCGGGGTCAGTAGGCGTTATCGGCGCAGACAGGTTGAACACGGACAGCGCGCAGAAACCGGAACGGACACGCAGTACGTGGGGTTTCGAGCATTGCCCGGGTTCAAACTGGCAAGTCAGATAGCCAAATGCCTGGAATTTTAGAAGTCGTAACGCAGACGCACTAAGTTCATATCGCCCAGATCATCGGTGCTGGAGGTAAACACGTGTTCGTAATCCACGCGGAAACCATAATCCAGTTGGAAGCTGATACCTACACCGTTATCGATACGCTGATAGTTGCGTCCATTCACGTATTCGATGCGATCGCCCATAAAGTACGGCTGGACAGATTTCACAGCGTACTGATTAACCGGGATCTTATAACCGGCGAAATATTCAACGCCCCACGCATCACCCGCGAAGTAATTGTGAACCGTGTTTTTCTTGCTCAGCAGGAAGTTCTGATACCAGCCGCCGCCAGCGGAGAAGGTCCAGTTATCCGGCGTCCAGCTCAGCGCAGTACCGAGAATATTCTGGTCGTACGTTTTGCTGTCGTCATTGCCCGGATTGCGCATTTCGGCACGGGTATAGTTCCAGGCCGCGCCCCATGTCAGGGTGTTAGTCAGATGGTAATCCAGGCCCAACGAGCCACCACCTTTACGTTTGTAACGCAGACCGTTACCCGGCAGATATTCGTTATCATCGAACAGATATGAGGCGTAAACATCCGCATCCCCGAACGTATTCTTATATTTCAGCATATTGCGTGAGCGATAAGAGCCATCATAGTCGCCGTTGATACCGTTACCCGGCGCCTGACCGATCATGTCGTAATCCCAGATATCGGTTTTCGCCCCTACCACATCATAGTAAATGCTGTTTTGCTGACCGTAGGTTAATGTCCCCCAGGTTTTGCTTTTCAGTCCGGTATAGAGCATACGGCGCGTGGTGTCGTGGGCACCTTTTGCATAGTGGTTATCCCAGTCAAACACCGCCGGAATATTGACGCCCAGCTCGTAGTAGTTAATCCAACTGATGTCATCAAACAGGTAGTAATCACTGGCGAAGCGGAAACGGGTACCGCCGTCGAAGCCGTTACGTTTGTAAGAGCCTTTATCCCCATCTCCCGTCATCATGTTGAACTGCGGACGAATACTGCCGCCCACGGTGAAATTCAGACGGCTTAACGGATCGCCCGCCTGCGGATCTTGTTTCAACAGCGTGATCTCTGCTTGCGTTGCAAATGAGACCATCGCCAGTGCCGCGCCGATCGTTATCGCCAGCGCTTTTATTTTATGTGCCATGCTGTTTCCTTGGTTAATAAGCAGCCAAATAGTTGCCAGCTGAATATTAACGCCGATTAAGCACGCCATGTTGACGAGTTTTTCGTACTTTGTGCGCTTAAAAATCAGGTAGTTAGCAATTTGTGCACTTAAAAAAAGACACGCCGATTATTTAACCGACGTGTAATCAAAATGACATGGTTTTACTGGTTAAACTGGCGGAACAGCGCTTTCCCTTTGAGTAGCCGTGTGCCCAGCCAGCCACCGCATGCGGATAACAAAACGGCGCCGCACAGCGGTAACGTTACCCACAACCGCCAGTCCGGCTCCCAGGGGAAATCAAAGACTTTTGTTTGCAGCACCGCCAGCGCCGTTTCCGCACCGATCGCCGCCACCAGCCCGGAGACAAGCCCGAGCAGGGCAAATTCACACCACAGCGTGGTGCGTAACAGTCGCTTGCCGGCGCCGAGCGTGCGATACACCACAAGTTCCTGATGACGCTGGCGCATCCCCACCTGCACCTGGGCCAGCAACAGCAGCACGCCGCACAGGGTGACCAACACAACCATTACTTCCAGCGCCCGACTCACCTGCTCCAGCACCTGACCAACCTGTTTTAAGATAGCGCCAATATCCAGCAGGCTGATGGTGGGAAACTCGCGGTTAAGCTGGGTCAACATACCGTTGCCATTCTGCCAGCGGAAACTGGTCAGCCAGCTTTGCGGCTGTCCGTCCAGCGCCCCCTGCGGGAAAATAAAGAAGAAGTTGGGACGCAGACTTTCCCAGTCCACTTTGCGCAGGCTGGTGACTTTAGCGCTGAAATCCTGGGTATCACCCATAAAGGTCACGCTGTCGCCGAGCTTAAGTTTGAGGCGTTTTGCCAGTTCTGCTTCGACCGAGACCTCACCGGGTTTTGGCGGCCAGGAGCCTGCGGTAACCGGGTTGTGGTTTGCATCCGCCCCCTGCCAGGTCAGATTCAATTCGCGGTTCAACGCCTCATCCGGGTTCCCTTCCGTACTTTGACCGTTTATCTGCGTCAGTCGGGCACGCACGATGGGCCAGAACGCCTGGGTTACCACCTGGTGCTCAGAGAGAAACGCTTTCACCGGTTCGACCTGCTCCGGGGCAATATTAATGAGGAAATAGTTCGGGCTTTCCGGTGGAAGCTGTTGCTGCCAGCGGTCGAGCAGATCGCCACGCAGCACCAGCAACATTGCCAGCAGCATGAATGACAGCGAGAAAGCCGATAACTGACTCAGCGTCGACCACGGCTGGCGCAGCAGACGATTGACCGCCAGACGCAGCGGCAATGTTTTGAGAGTAAGCTTTTTCATCACCCGCAGCAGCAGCCAGCCGACTACGCCGCACAGCAATGCCAGAACCACCGCCCCCGCCAGCACCGACCACAGCAGCATACTGGCCCCCATCAGCCAGGCCAGCAGCAACACAGACACGATACTGATAACGGGAATATAAAATTTCAGCGGCCAGACATCGGCGACAGCGTCACGCCGCAATACCCGCAAAGGCTGCGTTGCCAGCAGCAAGCGCCAGGGCCGTATCCCCACCAGCAACGAAATCACCAGCATGGCGCCAATCGACCAGAGCCACGGCCAGCCGCTGGCGGCAGGGAGTGCCACCGGCAGAACCGGCTTGAGCAAGATCAGCAGGATTTTTTCAAACAACAGCCCCATCGCGCCACCGGTGATGGACGCCAGCGCGAGCACCATCAGCCACTGGCCGATGATCAATTTGCGTAACTGCGCCCTGCTCGCCCCCAGTGTTTTGAGAATGGCCACCAGGTCGTAACGACTGCGACAATAGTGCCCCATCGCGACAGCCACCGCCGCGACTGACAGCAGCAGGGTTAACAACGCCGACAGCAGCAAGAATTGCTGGGAGCGCTGTAATGACTTGCCGAGCGCGCCGTCATCCTGCTCAAGGCCATACCAACGATGTTCCGGCTTAAGCTTCGGCAGTAACCATTTTTCGTAGGCCTCCAGTTGTGCGGGTGTCCCGGCAAATTTTACCCGCCAGGTGACACGGCTTCCCGGCTGTACCGCTCCTGTTTTCGCTACATCCGCCGTATTCATTAATAATCGCGGCGCCATTTCGAACGGGTTAAAACCGGAATCCGGCTCCTGCACCACCTCCCCGGCGATCCGCAGCGTGGCATCCCCCACATCAATCGAGTCGCCGGTTTTCAGGTTTAGCAGCGCCATCAGCCGTGGGGCCAGCAGCACCGTTCCGGCCAGCGGTTTGACCGCAGGCGGCGTGGTTTGCAGGTCGCCATAGAGCGGATAACTGTCATCCACCGCTTTCACGTTTGCCAGTTGTGGTGTGTCACCGGCGAAGGTCATAGTGGCAAATGAGATTTGCTCGCTAACTTTAAGCCCCTCTTTTCGCGCCTCTTCCAGCCACGCCTGCGGAATTTCACGTGAACTGCGCAACGCCCTGTCGCCAGCCATAAACTCGCGGCTCTGCTGGCTTAATCCTTTTTCCATCCGGTCGCTGATATTGCCCAGCGCCAGCACACAGGCCACCGCCAGGCTTAGCGCCAGCCAGACAATGAGCAATGAGGGAGAGCGCCATTCGCGCCAGAACCAGCGGGCGATCATGCTTCCTCCCGCAGTTCGCCGTTCACCAGACGTAATCGTCTGTCGCAACGCGCCGCCAGTTGAGGATCGTGCGTCACCAGAATCAGGGTGGTGCCATATTGCTGGTTCATCGAGAAGAGCAAATCAGCAATCTTATCGCCGGTCTGCCTGTCGAGGTTGCCGGTGGGTTCGTCGGCAAACAGCAGCGCCGGGCGGCCATTAAACGCACGGGCCAACGCCACACGCTGTTGCTCGCCGCCGGAAAGCTGCGCGGGAAGGTGATCGAGACGTTTCCCCAGCCCCAACTCTTCCAGTAACCCTTTAGCACTGGCACGACTCTGCGCGCTGTTTTCACCCCGCAGCAGCGCCGGAAGCTCGACGTTTTCCAGCGCATTCAGGGTGGGGATCAGCATAAAAGACTGGAAAACAAAACCGACGTGCGCGGCACGTAACTTTGCCCGCGCCTCTTCATCCATCGCGTGAAGCGGCTGGCCCAGCAGGTTCACTTCGCCGCTACTGCCATCATCAAGCCCGGCAAGAATCGCCAGCAGTGTTGACTTACCCGAGCCTGATTCACCAATCAGGGCGATGGTTTGCGCCCGTTTGACAACAAGCTCAACTCCGGTGAGGATGGAAAGTTCATGCTCCCCCTGACCGACGGACTTCTTAAGATGATGAACTTCAACAATGTTTTCCGCTGGCATTTGGCCTTCCTGTTTTTGCTTCTGTTTAGCCTGCGTGCCGCCGCTGCGGACACGTTACTGGTTCTGGGAGACAGCCTGAGCGCGGGCTATCGCATGGCGGCCAATACCGCCTGGCCTGCGTTGCTCAATGAGAAGTGGCAACAAAAACCGCCCGTCATCAACGCCAGCATTAGCGGCGACACCTCGCAACAGGGGCTGGCACGCTTACCCGCGCTGCTTAAAGAGCATCAGCCTCGCTGGGTGTTGATTGAGCTGGGAGGTAACGATGGTCTGCGCGGCTTTGCGCCCCAACAAACAGAACAAACGCTGCGTACTATTTTGCAGGCGGTAAAAGCCGCAAACGCCGAACCCTTGCTGATGCAAATACGGCTGCCCGCCAACTATGGACGCCGTTATACTGAGTCATTCAGCGCCATCTATCCTAAGCTCGCCAAAGAGTTTGATATTCCTCTGTTGCCGTTTTTCATGGAAGAGGTCTATCTCAAACCCCAGTGGATGCAGGATGATGGGATCCACCCAAACCGTGACGCTCAGCCTTTTATTGCCGACTGGATGGCGACCCGGTTGGCTCCATTAGTTAATCACGACTCCTGATTTATCAGGGACGCTTTCAGGTAAAGTTATGCAAAAAACGATCTTAATAACAGGATGTTCCAGCGGTATCGGTCTGGAAAGCGCCCATGAACTCAAGCGTCAGGGCTTTCGCATCCTGGCGGCCTGCCGCAAAAGCGAGGATGTTGCACGTATGAATCAGGCCGGATTTACCGGCGTACTGTTGGATCTCGACCTCCCCGAAAGCGTAGAACGTGCCGCTGACGAGGTCATTGCCCTGACGGAAAACCGTCTGTATGGCATTTTTAATAATGCGGGCTTTGGCCTGTACGGCCCGCTGTCCACCATCAGCCGCGAGCAAATGGAAAAACAGTTTTCCGCCAACTTTTTTGGCGCACACCAGCTCACCATGCGTCTGTTACCCGCCATGCTCCCGCACGGCGAAGGCCGCATTGTGATGACGTCCTCGGTAATGGGGCTGATTTCGACCCCTGGTCGTGGCGCTTATGCGGCCAGTAAGTACGCCCTGGAAGCCTGGTCCGATGCGCTGCGTATGGAACTGCGCCACAGCGGCATCAAGGTCAGCCTGATTGAGCCGGGCCCTATCCGCACCCGCTTTACCGAGAACGTCAACCAGACGCAGAGTGACAAACCGGTGGAAAACCCCGGTATTGCCGCACGTTTTACCCTCGGCCCGGAGGCGGTCGTCGCCAAAGTACGCCATGCTTTTGAAAGTCCGAAACCCAAACTGCGTTATCCGGTCACGGTCGTCACCTGGGTGGTAAGCCTGCTGAAACGCATACTGCCGGGACGCGCAATGGATAAAATTTTACACGGGTGAGTTGAAGGCACAGCGCCTGTCCCCATGTATCAATAAACACTTAAACAGAGAATGACCCATGTCTGTACAGAACATCGTCAACATTAACGAAGCAAACCTTCACCCGACGCTTGAACAGTCAATGACCACGCCGGTGCTGTTCTATTTCTGGTCCGAGCGTAGCCAGCACTGCCAGCAGTTGACCCCGGTGCTGGAAAGCCTGGCGGCGCAATATAACGGGCAATTTATTCTGGCGAAGGTGGACTGCGATGCTGAGCAGATGCTTGCCTCACAGTTTGGTTTACGTGCGATCCCAACGGTTTACCTGTTCCAGAACGGCCAGCCGGTCGACGGTTTCCAGGGGCCGCAGCCGGAAGAGGCCATACGCGCCCTGCTGGATAAAGTCCTGCCGCGCGAAGAAGAGTTAAAAGCGCAACAGGCCATGCAACTGATGGAAGAAGGCAAACATGCCGAAGCGCTGCCGCTGTTGAAAGAAGCCTGGCAGTTATCGCAGCAGAACAGTGAAATCGGCCTGCTGCTGGCGGAGACGCAAATTGCGCTCAACCGCTCTGATGATGCCGAAGCGGTGCTGAAAACCATTCCGCTGCAGGATCAGGACACCCGCTATCAAGGGCTGGTGGCGCAAATCGAGCTGCTGAAAAAAGCCGCGGACACCCCGGAAATTCAGCATTTGCAAGAGCAGGTCGAGAAGAACCCGGCGGATGCGCAACTGGCAACGCAACTGGCGCTGCAACTGCATCAGGTTGGCCGCAATGAAGAGGCGCTGGAGCTGCTGTTCAGTCATCTGCGTAAAGATTTAGGCGCAGCAGACGGTGAAGCGCGCAAAATGTTGCAGGAGATCCTGGCCGCGCTGGGTACCGGCGATGCACTGGCCTCGAAATACCGTCGCCAGCTCTACTCCCTGCTTTACTAGTCCCGCCCGCTAAATTTGGGGATCGCGCTGTTAAGATCCCCAAATTTGGTTAGAATGACATCAAATTAAACAGGAGGTTTATTTGATGCTCATCGTCATCCCCGTTCTTATCTTCGTCGCGCTGGTCATTGTAGGCGCGGGTGTCAAAATCGTTCCGCAAGGATATCAGTGGACGGTAGAACGCTTCGGTCGTTATACCCGCTCGCTCCAGCCAGGCCTGAGCCTTGTGGTACCGTTTATGGACCGTATTGGTCGTAAGATCAATATGATGGAGCAAGTTCTCGATATCCCTTCCCAGGAAGTCATTTCCAAAGATAACGCCAACGTCACCATCGACGCGGTGTGTTTTATTCAGGTTATCGACGCCCCGAAAGCCGCCTATGAGGTGAGCAACCTGGAACTGGCGATCATTAACCTCACCATGACCAACATCCGTACTGTGCTCGGCTCGATGGAGCTCGACGAAATGCTCTCTCAGCGCGACAGCATCAACACTCGCCTGCTGCATATCGTGGACGAAGCCACCAATCCGTGGGGTATCAAAGTCACCCGCATCGAAATCCGCGATGTTCGCCCACCGGCGGAGCTGGTCTCTTCCATGAACGCCCAGATGAAAGCCGAACGTACCAAGCGTGCTTACATCCTGGAAGCCGAAGGGATTCGCCAGGCGGAAATCGTCAAAGCAGAAGGTGAAAAGCAGGCCAAAATCCTCAAAGCCGAAGGTGAACGGCAGTCGGCGTTCCTTGAAGCAGAGGCCCGTGAACGTTCGGCAGAAGCAGAAGCACGGGCGACCAAAATGGTCTCCGAGGCGATTGCGGCGGGCGACGTGCAGGCAATTAACTACTTTGTGGCGCAAAAATACACCGAAGCGCTGCAACAAATTGGCTCTGCTAATAACAGTAAAGTCGTGATGATGCCGCTGGATGCCAGCAGCCTGATGGGCTCGATTGCCGGGATCGCGGAGCTGGTAAAAGACAGCACCAGTGAACGGAAAAAACCATGATAGCCGTGCTCTTTGAACATGCCTACATTTTCTGGTTAAGTCTTGGCGGCCTGCTTCTGGCCGCTGAGATGCTCGGCGGCAACGGCTATTTGCTGTGGAGCGGCGTGGCGGCAGTGGTCACCGGCCTGCTGGTCTGGCTGGTTCCGTTCGGCTGGGAATTACAGGGGGTGATCTTCGCGGTACTCACGCTTATCGCCGCCTGGCTGTGGTGGCTGTGGCTATCCAGACGGGTACGTGACCAGAAACCGGCAGATGCGTCGCTTAATCAGCGCGGACAGCAACTGGTGGGCCGCCGTTTTATCCTCGATAATGCGCTGGTCAACGGGCGCGGGCACATGCGGGTGGGAGACAGCTCCTGGCCGGTGAGTGCCGGATCAGATTTACCGGCAGGAAGCAAAGTAGAAGTTATCGCCGTCGAAGGCATTACGCTGCACATCAAAGCTGCGGTCGAATAATCGTAATAATACGCAAGGAAAGATGGTGAAAAAAAGCCACCTCACGCTGGGCCTGTGCCTCTCATTTGCCACCAGCAGCGCTGCGCTGGCGTCAATGGATATGGATTCTTGTGCCTGGGCGAGCCCGGGCTGTTTTCTGGTCAGCCCGCCGGTTCTTGGCGTGGCGAACGATACCCGCGATAACCTGCTGCGACTGCTGGATGAGCAAAAAGGCTTTTCATCCCTGCGCCAGCCTGTCCCGACGGATATTACCCGCAGTCGGGATTTCTATTTCGGCATGCATATGCTGGATTACGATCCCCCGGTGGATGACGACTCGGACACGACGCCTGGCGAGGATCCCCTCAGCCAGCAAATCGCGACCCTGGGCCTTGACGCCGAGGCAATCACTCACCTGACGGCGTTGCAGGACGAAAACGAAAACCGCTTTGTGTCGCTCAATAGCGATACGCTATCGGATTTTTTCGCCGCGCTGCTGGCCGATACAACACTGACCCCCGAGCAACGTCAGACGCTGGCGAAGACGCGCCTGCTTGTCGATGGCAGCAGCAATGCTCAGGAAGAACTCAACAAACTCACCGTACCGGAAGGCTCTGCCGCTGCGTTTCGTGACTATTTGCAGGCCGCAAACCAGTTTTATGCCGGGAATTACACCGCAGCCAGGCAGAGCTTTACCGCCCTTAGCACGAACCCGCAGCCGTGGATCGCCGAAACCGCCAGCTATATGCTGATGCGTAACGCGCTCAACGCCAGCAGTGAAAATGCCAACGGCGAATACGGTGATTTTGACGTCACCAAAGTGGATAAAACCCTGGCGCAACAGGCGCGGGACAGCGCGGATACCTACCTCAAAAAATGGCCGCAGGGAAAATACGCCGACTCAACACAGGGGCTGCTGCGCCGTATCAACTGGTATCTGCAGGACTGGAATACGCTGGCAACACTCTATGAACAGATTCTGCCACAGGCTGCCGACAGCGATGCGCTGAGCGCTCTGATTAACGAAAGCGACAATAAGTTGCTCAGCAAAGACCTGACCTGGGCAGACAGCTATTTTCTAAGTGCGCCCGATGCGTCGCTGCTGACCTTTATCCAGACGCTCAGGCTGATGCGCGATAATCAGTGCGAAAATCACGCCCACTGTGTCGATCAGGCGTATCTCGATGGCCTTAAAGCCGATTTCGAAAAAAACAAACGCGCCGATCTGTGGAACTATTTGCGCCTGATGCTCGCTTACAACAAGCAGGATTACGCGACGGTGGTGAAAGACATTACTCCGGCGCAGAGCCTGCCCGAGCACAATATCCTCGCGTTTAGCGAACAGGTGCTCTACGGCGATGCACTGATGGGTCAGCAGCAATGGGATGCCGCACGCGATCACTGGCTGCACCTGCTGGATCTCAGCAAAGATGTTGAGCAACAACAGTTACTGCAGGCGAAGCTGGCGGCCACGCTGGTCAACAGCAATGCGCTGGAGAAGATTTTCGCTCCCGATAGCCGCGTAACGAATCTGCGCTATCGCTCACTGGTGCTGAAGACCAAAGCCACTCCTGAACTGTTACGCCAGCAGGCGGGCAAGGGGCCAAACAACGAAGAGCGCACCATTGCCCTGCATACCTTACTGACGCAGGATCTGGCACAGGGCCACTATGCCGACTGGTTGCAGGATAAATCCCTGCTCACGGCCATCACCGCCGCCATTTCCGGCGAAGCGTTTGACGATGTGGATGTCAGCGTCTTTAAATGGACAGGCACAGACCCGGAAAAAGCCTATGCCTGCGCATCGTTGAATGACACCGTTGGCGTGCTGAGCAAGAATCCGCAGGATGGCCATGCCCTTAACTGCCTGGGTGAGTTTTTCCGCACCACGCAAACCGAAGTCAGCCTGGCGAAAGACCGTGGCGGCAACGATGCGCTGGATGTCGCCACACGTCAGGACGATTTTTCCGGAAAACCACATCGTCTGGCGTGGTACCAACAGGTGATTAATGACACGAAGGCCGAACCGGAAGACAAGAGCTATGCGCTTTACCGCGCGGTGATGTGCTATGCGCCATCGGGCTACAATGATTGCGGTGGCGAAGATGTCGATAAAGCCGTGCGTAAAGCCTGGTTCCTGCAACTCAAGCGCGAATATCCAGGAAGCGTATGGGCGAAAAGCCTCAAGTATTACTGGTAATCGCCTTTATCAGTTCCCTGTTTATGTCTGTGGCGAATGCCGCAGACGGGCAGGATTTTTGGTTATGGTCGGGCGTTAAGACAGGTGACGCACTGCGCGACGCCCGCACCGTCTATCTGCATCAGGGCGATGTGATTGCCCTTTCAGGCACCGCTGTATTTGAACGCAAAGGATTACCGGTTAGCCGCCTGACGTTTCCCCATATCTGGCTGACCGTGCGCCTGACGACGCTGGATGTTTCTGATGAGATGCTGGCACGCCTGAACCGTCTGTTACTGCGCTGGCAGGCCGCCGGTAACAACGTGACGGGTCTGCAGATTGATTTTGATGCCGCCACACACCGCCTCGATCATTACGCGCAGTTTCTGCACCGGTTGCGGGAAATCCTCTCTCCGCAGTTCGCACTGGGCGTGACGGGGCTGCTGGACTGGGCGAAAACCGGCAGCGTGAAAACGCTGAACGCCCTGCCGGTGGATGAACTGGTGGTGCAAAGCTATCAGGGGCGCAACACCGTCGAGGATTATACCGCCTACCTTCCTGCGCTGGCCGGGTTACGCATTCCGTTTAAAGTCGGACGCGTGCAAAACGGCGTCTGGGATCCGCAAGAGGAACAGCGCCTTGCCGCCTCGCCATGGTATCGCGGCACGGTGATCTTTATGCTGAACCCTTAGCGTGTGCCTTGTGATGGCAGCAGCCGGAAAGATTATCAATAATCGGGCAGTCGGCGCTGTCATCACCAGGGCAGGATTCCGCCAGCGACACAAGCTGCTTGCGCATCGCTTCAAGTTCGACAATATGACGCTCAATTTCCGCCACTTTTTGCAATGTGCGGGCTTTGACATCCGCGCTGTGACGGGCCGGATCGTTAAACAGATTCACCAGTTCGCCACACTCTTCGAGGTTGAACCCCACCTGGCGCGCCTGGCGTAGCAGCGTCAATTCATTGATGTGTTGCTGCGTGTAGCTGCGGTAGCCGTTTTCCCCGCGCAGCGGCGGCGTCACCAGCCCCTTATCTTCATAAAAGCGAATCGCTTTGCTGGTTAAGCCGGTCTTTTTCGCCACAATACTGATATTCACCTTTCCCCCTTGACCTTCCCCTTGATGGAAGGTTTAACCTGTTACACAGTTAGTACATGTAATTAATCAGGTCAATCTTTATACGACCCATCATACAGGAAATTAATTATGTCTCACATTACAGAGCTGGAGCTGGACGGACTGTCCTGCGGCCACTGCGTTAAACGTGTTAAAGAGAGTCTGGAACAACGTGCTGACGTTGAGCAGGCAGACGTTACCCTTACCCATGCGCAGATCACCGGCAGCGCCGACGCTTCGGCGCTTATCGATACCATCAAGCAAGCCGGGTACGGAGCGAGCATTAGCCACCCAAAGGCTAAACCGCTGGCAGAGTCATCAACCCCGTCGGAAGCACTGACAGCGGCCACCCCTGAGCTTCCGGCAACGGATGACCTTGATGACAGCAAACAACTGTTAATCAATGGCATGAGTTGCGCCAGTTGCGTCTCCCGCGTACAGAAAGCCCTCCAGGCGGTTCCGGGCGTTACGCAGGCACGGGTCAATCTGGCGGAGCGCACTGCGCTGGTGATGGGTAGCGCCTCCGCACAGGATTTAGTGAGCGCCGTCGAAGGTGCCGGTTACGGTGCGGAAGCCATAGAAGACGACGTAAAACGCCGCGAACGTCAGCAGGAAACGGCCAACGCGACCATGAAACGTTTTCGCTGGCAGGCCATTGTCGCCCTGCTGGTCGGCGTACCGGTGATGGTCTGGGGGATGATGGGTGACAATATGATGGTCACCGACGCCAACCGCTCCCTGTGGCTGTTTATTGGCCTGGTGACGCTGGGCGTGATGATTGTCGCGGGCGGCCATTTTTATCGTAGCGCGTGGAAAAGCCTGACCAACGGCACCGCCACCATGGACACCCTTGTGGCGCTCGGTACCGGTGCAGCCTGGCTTTACTCGATGAGCGTAAACATCTGGCCGCAGTGGTTCCCGATGGAAGCACGCCATCTCTATTATGAAGCCAGTGCGATGATCATTGGTTTGATCAACCTCGGCCATATGCTGGAAGCGCGTGCGCGCCAGCGGTCCTCAAAAGCGCTGGAAAAATTACTCGATCTGACGCCCCCCACCGCCCGTGTGGTAACCGAAGAGGGAGAGAAAATGCTCCCCCTCGCCGACGTTCACCCCGGCATGACGCTGCGTTTAACCACCGGCGATCGGGTGCCTGTCGATGGAGAAATAAGCCAGGGCGATGCCTGGTTTGATGAAGCCATGCTCACGGGCGAGCCGATTCCCCAGGAGAAAAGCATTGGCGATGCCGTGCACGCCGGAACGGTGGTACAGGACGGTAGCGTGCTGTTTACCGCCAGCGCGGTAGGCAGCCAGACAACGCTGTCGCGCATTATTCGCATGGTGCGGCAGGCGCAAAGTAGTAAACCGGAAATCGGGCAACTGGCCGATAAAATTTCGGCGGTGTTTGTGCCCGTCGTCGTAGCGATAGCCCTGCTCAGCGGCGCTATCTGGTATCTCTTCGGCCCGGCGCCGCAAATCGTCTATACGCTGGTCATTACCACCACGGTTCTGATTATCGCTTGCCCTTGTGCATTAGGGCTGGCAACGCCGATGTCGATCATTTCGGGCGTGGGTCGCGCGGCGGAGTTTGGCGTGCTGGTGCGCGATGCCGATGCGCTGCAAAGAGCGAGCACTCTCGACACGCTGGTGTTTGATAAAACCGGCACCCTGACCCGCGGCAAACCGCAAGTTGTGGCCATCAAAACAGCGAATGGCTTTACCGAACACCAGGCGCTGCGCTTTGCCGCCGCGCTGGAACAAGGCTCAAGCCACCCGCTGGCGCACGCCATCCTCGAAAAAGCGGGCGCTGAGGCGTTGCCGACGGTGCAGAACTTCCGCACGTTGCGCGGCCTTGGCGTGAGCGGCGAAGCAGAAGGCAGTCGCTTACTGCTCGGCAACCAGGCGCTGCTGTCGCAACAGCAGATCACCATACGCGAACTGGAAGACGAGATGGCCTCCCAGGCAGCGCAAGGTGCCACCCCGGTACTGCTGGCAGTTGATGGCAAAATTGCCGCCCTGCTCGCCATTCGCGATCCGCTGCGCGAAGACAGCGTCAACGCCCTGCAACGCCTGCATCTTGCTGGCTATCGCCTGGTGATGCTGACCGGGGATAATCCCACTACGGCTAAAGCCATTGCAAAAGAAGCCGGGATCGATGAAGTGATTGCCGGGGTTTTACCGGATGGTAAAGCCGAGGCCATTGCCAAATTACAGCGCGAAGGTCGCCGTGTGGCGATGGTCGGTGACGGCATCAACGATGCCCCGGCGCTGGCTCAGGCCGATGTTGGTATCGCCATGGGCGGCGGGAGTGATGTCGCGATTGAAACTGCCGCCATCACCCTGATGCGCCATAGCCTTACGGGCGTTGCGGACGCGCTGGCTATTTCGAAGGCGACGCTGCGCAACATGAAACAGAACCTGCTTGGCGCGTTTGTCTATAACTCGCTTGGTATTCCCATTGCCGCCGGGATCTTATGGCCGCTGACGGGAACCCTGCTTAACCCGGTGGTGGCGGGGGCCGCGATGGCGCTCTCCTCCATTACCGTGGTCAGCAATGCTAACCGCCTGCTGCGCTTTACGCCGAAAGACTGACTGCGGCCGCCCCGCCATCCGGCGGGGCAATTGCACCTTTCTCCCCTACGCGCTAGCATGGCGTTTTCATTTCAGGAAGCGCGTATGGGCCTGTTTGACTGGTTAAAAAGCTTTTTTCGCACGCGCCGTTACCCATGGCCCGCGGTGGATATTACGCTGTCGGGCAATCGCCATCTGCATCTGATTGGCAGCATCCATATGGGTACCCAGGGGATGTCCCCCCTGCCCGCCCAACTGCTGCAAAAACTGCGCAAAGCCGATGCGCTGATTGTTGAAGCCGATGTCGCCAGCAGCGGTTCACCCTTTGCCGATATCCCCGATAGCCCACCCCTGGCCGAACGCCTGAGCCCTGCGCTTCTCACCCAGTTGAGAGAAACCATCGAAGGTCTTGATCTGTCGCAGAGTGAGTTTGAAACGCGTCCCGCCTGGCATATTGCGCTGGTGTTACAGGCCATGCAGGCACAGCGGCTGGGCCTTCGCCCCGACTACGGCATCGATTATCAGTTGCTACTGGCGGCGCGTCAGTTCTCAACGCCGGTGATTGAACTGGAAGGGACGGAGAACCAGGTCGCAATTTTGCGTCAACTGGCGGATGGCGGTCTTGAACTGTTACAGGATACGCTGACCCACTGGCGTGAAAATGCGCGGCTGCTGCAGGTGATGATGAGCTGGTGGCTGGACTCGCCACCCATCAGTGAGCCGCTGTCGCTACCGTCGACGTTTAGTCAGTCGCTGCATGATGTGCTGATGCATCAGCGTAACCGCGCCTGGTGTGAACGGCTGCTGGCGTTACCGCCGGGGCGTTATGTGGTCGCCGCAGGTGCGCTGCATCTGTATGGTGAAGGGAATTTGCCGTCGCTGTTAGTGCAAAAAAATGGCCAATAAGATTATTGGCCCGTCAAAGAGGAATTTCAGTTTTTATAGTTATACCGAAGCTCGTGCTTCGGACTAGCGGATTGTCGCTCAAACTTTTCGCCACTGCCAATACTATTGCGCAAGATAGTACTATTTTTGCGTGATAAATCGGGCGTAAGCTGGCTGCGTGAAATTACTGTGGTTTGAAGGATTGCTATGACTCCCGCCGTTAAGTTATTAGAAAAAAACAAGGTTCCTTTCCAGATACACACCTATGACCACGATCCGAACGAGACAAACTTTGGAGACGAGGTGGTCCGCAAGCTCGGTCTGAATGCCGATCAGGTGTACAAAACGCTGCTGGTTGCGGTCAATGGCGATATGAAACAGTTGGCCGTTGCGGTGACGCCGGTTGCCGGGCAACTGGATCTGAAAAAGGTCGCGAAAGCATTGGGTGCGAAGAAAGTGGATATGGCCGACCCGATGGTGGCACAGCGCACAACCGGTTATCTGGTGGGTGGTATCAGCCCACTGGGGCAAAAGAAACGTTTGCCTACGCTGATTGACGCCCCTTCACAGACATTCGCCACTATTTTTGTCTCCGGCGGCAAACGCGGGCTGGATATTGAACTGGCGGCGAGCGATCTGGCAAAAATGCTGGACGCGAAGTTTGCCGATATCGCCCGCCGGGATTAACCGCTCAGCGCAGGTTTTCCCCTCACCCAGGCCCTCTCCCCAAAGAGGAGAGGGAACAGGACAAGAGGATCTACTTGAGTGTTACTGCCAGCTCACCTCACCCTTCGGCTCGTAAGCATTCGCATCCAGCGGCGAGTTCTGCTCAATAAATTGCTTAAGCACCTCGGCATCAATAAAGCCGGTATTGACATAACCCGGTTTATTATCAATGCGCGGATAGCCGTCACCACCGGTGGCGTTAAAGCTTAACGTTGCCAGACGGTAGGTTTTCGCCGGGTCGATAGCCTCACCTTTAATTTTCAGGTCGCTCAGTACGCCGTTCTTCGCCACGAACCCGACATTGGCAAACTGCGGATAAGCACCGGAATCCGGCTTCATTTTCGCCACCGCAGTGAGATAGTCCGTCAGCTCTTTACCGCTCATGTCCGCATAGACCAGGGTGTTGCCAAAAGGCTGTACTTTCAGCACATCTTTATAGGTAATAGCACCCTCTTCAATGGAATCACGCACACCGCCGCCGCTCATTACTGCCAGGTCGGCATTGGTACGCGCCATCTGCCCGGCCAGAATCAGACGCGCCAGATTGGTCTGTACAAAGCGGACTTTACTGCGGTCGCCTTCGAGGTGGCCGTTGGTATTGCCGATTTTAACCTCGAGCTGCGCTTTACCTTTATTCTGGAACGGCGTCAGCAGGGAGAGCATTTGCTGGTTTTCCTGAATTTCCGGGGTAAAGAGTACGCGCTCACTCTTGCCGTTATCGTAGGTGACTTTCTTCTTGAGGTTCACCGGAATCAGTTGATAATTCACCAACTTCATTTCGCCATTACGAAACTCAAAGTCTGCACGTCCTACGTACTTGCCCCATTCGTGGGCCTGAACAATCCAGATACCATTCTGCTTATCCGGCGCACAGGGCGTACCCGGTACGTAATTCACCTGCTTTTTGTTTTCCGATGCCATGCACACCGGGTCTTGTGAGTGACCACCCACAATCATCGCCAGCGACCCGGCAGGCAGACTGCGCGCCATTTCCACATCGCCCGGCGCATTGGAACCGTGCTCACCATTGTCATAGTGCCCCATGTGGGTGGTGGCAAGGATCACATCCGGCTTCTGGGTTTGTTGCAGCTCTTCAATCACCAGCTTTGCTTCGTCCGCCGGTTTGCGGAACTCGATATCGGTAAAATACTCGGGATTACCGATTTTTGCCGTGTCATCGGTGGTTAAACCGATCACGGCGATTTTCAGCCCTTGCCTGTCAAAAATCATCCACGGTTTAAAAAGACGCTCACCGGTGCTTTTCTGATAGATATTGGCGGAGAGGAACGGGAATTTGGCCCACTTTTCCTGCTGGCGCAGCACGCTCATCGGGTTATCAAACTCGTGATTGCCCACCGCCATTGCGTCGTAGCCAATCAGATTCATGCCGCGAAAGTCAGGTTCTGCGTCCTGCAGATCGGATTCCGGCACGCCGGTATTGATGTCGCCGCCAGAGAGCAACAGGACGCTGCCACCTTCAGCCGCCACCTCTTTGCGGATCCCATCCACCAGCGTTTTTTGTGCTGAGAGGCCGTACTCGCCATAATCGTTGCGCCAGAAGTGACCGTGATGATCGTTGGTATGGAGGATGGTTATCTTATAGGTTTTGTCCTGCTCATAAGCCTGAGCCGAACCACTTGCCAGAGTAAAGGCGGCCAGCAGCGCCAGCACCATGCTCTTTTTTAACAATTTCATGCTTCTCTCCCTGATTCATTAACAACCGCAAAAGTACTGTGCTCTGAAAGAATAGACAAATAAGTTTTCAGAATTGCGACTTCCTTCAAACCTTATCCGCAGGTATGTTAGCCAGATAACTATTTCAGTTCTGACAATTCTTACATCGCTCAACCTGACAGAGTATTTATGGCAATCAGTGAAACTCCTCAGCCACTGCCCCCGTCTTCCGGGGCAGTCCCTAAGGCGCGCACCGCCTTTGGCATCCTTGGTGCGATTAGCGTTTCCCATCTGCTTAACGACATGATCCAGTCGCTGATTCTGGCGATTTACCCGCTGCTACAAAATGAGTTTTCTCTCTCATTTTTACAGATTGGGATGATAACCCTGACTTTTCAGCTTTCGTCATCATTGCTACAGCCGGTTGTCGGTTACTGGACGGATAAGCATCCGATGCCCTGGTCGCTTCCTGTCGGCATGTGCTTTACCCTCAGCGGCCTGGTTCTGCTGGCGCTGTCGGGCAGTTTTGAAACAGTGCTGATTGCCGCCGCACTTGTGGGCACGGGATCGTCGGTGTTCCATCCGGAATCCTCTCGCGTGGCGCGTATGGCCTCTGGCGGACGTCACGGGCTGGCACAATCTATCTTTCAGGTAGGCGGGAATTTCGGTAGCTCGCTTGGCCCTCTGCTGGCGGCCATTATCATTGCCCCTTACGGCAAAGGTAACGTCGCCTGGTTCGTGCTCGCGGCGCTGCTGGCTATCGTGGTACTGGCGCAGGTGAGCCGCTGGTATGCCGCACAGCACCGGGTCAACAAAGGGAAAAAAGCGGCGACGGTAATCAATCCACTGCCGCGCAATAAAGTGGTTCTGGCAGTGTGCATCCTGTTAGTGCTGATTTTCTCGAAATACTTCTATATGGCGAGTATCAGCAGCTATTTCACCTTTTATCTGATGCATAAGTTCGATTTATCCGTCCAGAATGCGCAGATTCACCTGTTTATCTTCTTGTTCGCCGTTGCGGCAGGCACGGTGATTGGCGGGCCTGTCGGCGATAAGATCGGGCGAAAATATGTGATTTGGGGCTCTATCCTTGGCGTTGCGCCTTTTACCCTGCTTTTACCCTACGCAACCTTGTTCTGGACGGGTATATTGACGGTGATCATTGGTTTTGTGCTGGCATCCGCGTTTTCCGCCATCCTGGTTTACGCTCAGGAGCTACTTCCAGGGCGTATCGGTATGGTTTCCGGGCTGTTTTTTGGTTTTGCCTTTGGTATGGGTGGGCTTGGAGCAGCAGTACTTGGGGTCGTTGCCGACCATACCAGTATCGATCTGGTCTATAAAATCTGTGCTTACCTGCCCTTATTGGGGATATTGACCATATTCCTGCCCGATAATCGCCATAAAGCGTGATTTCCCTCCGGCCAAAGCCTGGCTTTGGCCTCATACTTCTCAGGCAAACATGCACTTACAACGAGATCTCTGCTCTCTATAGCCGGGTTGCCGTTTAATTTCACCCAACGTGCCATTTTCTTCAGAATTCAACGATTATTCATGAACACGATGCTTAAAATTGTCATAAACTGTAACCTGGGTTTTGGTTAATAAACCAAAATGGATCCACGCATCAACGAAAGGAGACGGAATGCATCACGCCACACCGCTTATCACCACCATTGTCGGCGGGCTTGTTCTCGCTTTTATCCTCGGCATGCTTGCCAATAAACTTCGAATTTCTCCTCTGGTGGGTTATCTGTTAGCGGGTGTGCTGGCCGGACCTTTTACGCCAGGTTTTGTCGCCGATACCAAGCTGGCGCCGGAACTGGCGGAGCTAGGCGTGATCCTGCTGATGTTCGGTGTGGGGCTACATTTCTCTTTAAAGGATCTGATGGCGGTAAAGTCCATCGCCATTCCCGGAGCGATAGCGCAAATTGCCGTCGCCACGCTCCTGGGTATGGCGCTCTCCGCAACATTAGGCTGGTCGCTGATGACCGGCATAGTGTTTGGGCTGTGTCTTTCCACCGCCAGTACCGTGGTGCTGCTGCGTGCGCTTGAAGAACGACAGTTAATTGATAGCCAGCGCGGGCAAATCGCCATCGGCTGGCTGATTGTCGAAGACCTGGTGATGGTCCTGACGCTGGTTCTGTTACCCGCCGTTGCCGGAATGGTGGAAAAAGGCAATGTGGGGCTGGCGACGCTCGCCGTCGATATGGGAATAACCATCGGTAAAGTGGTCGCCTTTATCGCCATTATGATGCTGGTGGGCCGCCGCCTGGTGCCGTGGATTATGGCGCGCAGCGCGGCAACAGGTTCTCGCGAACTTTTTACCCTTTCGGTTCTGGCACTGGCGCTCGGTATCGCTTTCGGGGCTGTCGAGCTTTTTGATGTCTCCTTCGCACTGGGTGCATTTTTCGCCGGGATGGTATTGAATGAATCCGAACTGAGCCACCGCGCCGCACACGATACCCTGCCGCTGCGTGATGCCTTCGCAGTGCTCTTCTTTGTTTCCGTGGGCATGTTGTTTGACCCCATGGTACTGATTAATCAACCACTGGCGGTGCTGGCCACGCTGGCAATTATCATTTTCGGTAAATCGGTTGCCGCTTTTTTCCTTGTTCGCCTGTTCGGTCACTCGCCCCGTACGGCCCTGACTATCGCCGCCAGTCTGGCGCAAATTGGTGAATTTGCTTTTATCCTTGCCGGGCTGGGTATGGCGCTGGATTTACTGCCGCAGGCAGGGCAAAACCTGGTGCTGGCAGGGGCAATCCTCTCCATTATGCTGAACCCGGTGCTGTTCACGCTGCTGGAAAAATATCTCGATAAAACCGAAACGCTGGAAGAGCAAACCCTCGAAGAAGCCATTGAGGACGAGAAGCAGATCCCGGTGGATATTTGCAATCATGCGCTGCTGGTGGGTTTTGGTCGTGTCGGCAGCCTGTTAGGCGAGAAGCTGATGGCCCAGGGGATCCCGCTGGTGGTCATTGAGACATCGCGCACCCGCGTGGATGAACTGCGCGAGCGTGGCATTCGTGCCGTGCTGGGGAATGCGGCCAACGAGGAGATCATGAATCTCGCGCATCTGGATTGCGCCCGCTGGTTGCTGCTGACGATTCCGAACGGCTATGAAGCGGGCGAGATTGTCGCAACAGCGCGCGAGAAGTGTCCGAACATTGAGATTATCGCCCGCGCCCATTATGACGACGAGGTGGAATACATTGTCGAACGTGGCGCAAACCAGGTGGTGATGGGCGAACGAGAGATTGCGAACACCATGCTGACGTTGATTGAGAAGCCCCCCGTTGTTGAAGCGATGACCGGGTAAGGGCCTGGCCGCCTGATGCCCTCACCCCGCCCTCTCCCACAGGGAAAGGGCAAAAACCGTAGCCCGCACGCACCTCCGATTGGTAACCCGGATAAGCGCCAGCGCCATCCGGGAAGCCATTAAAAGGCTTCGCACAGAACTACCGTGACCAGTAAGACTCTTCCAGGCTATCTTCACGCTCCGGCAGCCCGCGGGACAAACGCGGCGCATGCTGGTTCAATACCTGATAGCTCACACGGTTGGCATATTTACAGACCTGCGCCAGCGACGAGTAAGTCAGCCAGGTAAACTGGTGCTTACTGGAATTTGGCACATTGATACGGTGGTAATTGTTGGCGGTGATATCATGCAACAATGCCGCCAGCGCGCCATCTCCCGCCCCGTTGGTATTCATGATTTTTTCCGGACCGCCCATGTACGGGGCAATATGCGAATAAATGCGTAGCGGCTGCTGGCAATCTTTATGGCGCATCGCGCGGCTAAATTCATACTGATTAAACTCAGCAATCGCCCCTGGCAATAAAGGATGCTGCGTCTTGCGTTTCGCTTCATCTTCGGTAAAGCCGGCCATATACAGCCCCACCGGACCTGCGGTGCAAAGCACCAGATCGACCCAATCCAGCGCCTTATCCGAGGCCAGCAGCGGATCGCTTTCTCCGGTCAACGCCTGCGCCTCTTCTTCATTCATCGCCAGAATGGAGACATGTTCTTTCAGGAAGTTCTGCCACCATTGCGGGTTATCAGCAATCACATATTTCGTACCGAGCGTCAGCACCACCGGCACGTTATGCTTTTTGGCGTAAGCCACGGCCTGCATGGTAGCTTCCGGCATCGGTTCACCCGGATTACACCGCACCAGGTAAGAGGTCAGTACCAGGGCGGAGGCACCGGCGATGACCGATTCAGGAATACTTTGCGGACGCAATTGATTCATATGACCGGGGCTAATAGCGAACGTACGCTCGCCCGACTCGCTGATCAGGGTAAAACAGCGGCCTATTGCACCGTCTACGCCTTGCAGATAGTTCAGGTCGGTACGGCTTGAGGTATTGCACAGGTAACGATAGGCGTAGCTGCCAATCTCAATATTGCTGCACATCACCCCCAGTAAGACCGAACGGTCATCCGCCAGTACCGAGTAGTTGTGCATGGTATTGCCAATGGTGCCGCCCGCAAACTGATGGGTAATCAGGTTTTCGCGCACCAGTTCCTGATATAGCGCCTCGGCCACATCGTCTGCAATGACCAGAGAGTGACCCGCGCTCAGACCGTAACGGGCGATAAACGCGTCATCCACTTTCGCTTCGATATCGACCAGCGTCTGGTCAATACCCACCACCCAGGAGGCGCTGACTTCATTCTCTGGCTGAATTTGCTGCAATAACGGATCGCGGGCGTTAACGGGAAAATAGTGTTTGGATTTACGTTTACCGGGAAATTTCATGGTCATCGTTACGGGTGAGGATTGGGCGAAGAATGGTAGCACATTCCCCGCGCCTGGCGATCGGCATTACACCGCATACATGTTCAATATCGGCTACGCAGATCCCGGTTCAGGTCACCTTGCCCCTTACAATGAAGGATTATTTACCGGAGGACACCATGGATAAAGGGAATAAAATACGCGTCCTTGAGCGTATCTCTGCTGAAATGCAGCAAGTATTACACTTTCAACAGGAAAACCCGCAGCCTGAACCAGACGGCAATGATTACCCCACCCAGCGCCGGGCCTATAATGAAGAACGGCGCTACTGGAACGCCGGAGGGCCAGAGATACCAGCTAACGACGTTGACGTACCCACGCCCTATAGCACCGTTCGTACGCGCATTTACACTTCGCCAAAACCAGAGAGTCAGGAAACGCTCTTTTATCTTCACGGTGGGGGTTTTGTGCTGGGAAACCTCGACACGCACGATCGTATCATGCGACTGCTGGCGCACTATACACAGTGCACGGTGGTCGGGATCGATTACACGCTTTCACCTGAGGCGCGCTTTCCACAAGCCATAGAGGAAGCCGTAGCGGTATGCCAGTTTTATGCGCAACACGCTCACACCTTTAACCTGAATATGCGGCGTTTCGGTCTCGCAGGAGACTCTGCTGGCGCCATGCTGGCGATGGCAACCGCATTATGGATACGTGATCACAACATTGACTGCGGGCAAATGACAGCGCTGCTGCTCTATTACGGCCTCTATGGTTTACAGGACTCACGTAGCCGCCGGCTCTATGGCGGTACCTGGGATGGTTTAACCCGGAAAGATTTGCAAAGTTACGATCAGGCTTATCTGCGCGATGAACAGGATCGCGAATCACCTTATTACTGCATGTTTAACAACGACCTGACGCAGGCTGTCCCTCCCTGTTTTATCGCCAGTGCCGAATATGATCCCTTAATAGATGACAGCAAAACCCTCTACGCGATCATTCGGGAACATAACGCGCATTGTCGTTATCAAATGTATCCGGGAACGCTGCACGCTTTTCTGCATTACTCACGAATGATGGAGACCGCAGATCGTGCGCTACGCGATGGCGCACGATTTTTCTGCGAAAACAGCCGTTAGCGATATTTCTCCGTGAGACTGACCATCATCTCGATATGATCCGGGGAATCATTAAGCGCAGGAATATATTCATATTTCTCGCCGCCCGCTTCGAGGAAAAACTCACGGTTCTGCACGGCGATCTCTTCGAGTGTCTCAAGGCAATCGGCGGCAAAACCCGGGCTCATAACTTGAATATGTTTTACGCCCTTCTCACCGAGCATTTTCATGGTCTCATCGGTGTAGGGCGTTAGCCAGGGCTCGCGACCAAAGCGCGACTGGAAGGTCATCATCACTTTTTCTGGCGGCAGTTCCAGGGCTGAAACCAGCTCACGTGTGGTATCCCGGCAGCGCTGCGGGTAATCATCACCTTGATCCGCATAGCGTTGCGGAATGCCATGATAAGAGAGCAGCAGCAAGTCGGGTTCGCCATGGCGAGCAAATGAGGCACGCACGCTATTTGCCAGCGCGTTGATATAAGCGGGATCATCCGCATAGTCGCGAATAAACGAGATGCCGGGAATATGGCGTTTTGGGGCAAGGATACGCGCCAGTTCGTCCCATACCGCCGCCACCGTTGAACAGGAGTATTGCGGATAGAGTGGCAGCACGACGATATGTTCAACGCCTTGTGACTGGAGTTCCTCCACCGCGCTCGCCAGCGACGGCGAACCGTAACTCATTCCCAGCGCAACGGGGACATCAGGAAGACGTGCGGCCAGCGCGGCTTGCTGTCTGCGGCTGTAGACCATCAGCGGCGAGCCCTCTTCCATCCACACGGATTGATAGAGCTTTGCGACGCGCGGAGAGCGAATAGGCAGAATGACGCCACGCAGCAAAGGCCACCACAATAAACGGGACGTATCGACGACGCGCTGGTCGCTTAAGAATTGCCGCAGATAGCGCTTAACGGCCTCGGGAGTGGGTGCTTCGGGGGTACCAAGATTGGCCAGCAGAATACCTGCTTTCGTCTGACTCATTCGCGCCTCTTAACCATTGAACTGGCTAATGATTGTAACTGAAAAGCGCGTAAACGAAACCAATCACAGCGATTGGAAGATTATCCCCGGCGAACACCGGGGATAGTGGCGATTAGCCGAGGATTTTTTCCAGCTCTGCGCGCACGTCAGCCACGGCTTTGGTGCCGTCAACTTTCGCGTATTTGGTGTTACCCGCCTGCGCTTCTTTGGAGTAGTAACCGATCAGCGGCGCAGTCATCTGATGGTATTCCACCAGACGCTTACGGACGGTTTCTTCCTGGTCATCTTTACGGGTGGTCAGCTCTTCGCCGGTCACGTCGTCTTTGCCTTCCACTTTCGGCGGATTGAATTTAACGTGGTAAACACGGCCAGAAGCGGCGTGTACGCGACGACCTACGATACGGTCAACGATCAGCTCGTCCGGTACGTCAAATTCCAGGACGTAATCGACTTTGATACCGGCTTCTTTCATTGCATCAGCCTGCGGGATGGTGCGTGGGAAGCCATCGAGCAGGAAACCATTGCGGCAGTCTTCCTGTGCAATACGCTCTTTCACCAGGGCGATAACCAGTTCGTCAGTCACCAGTTTACCGGCATCCATGATGTCTTTTGCTTGCTTGCCCAGTTCGCTGCCAGATTTCACAGCGGCGCGGAGCATATCGCCCGTGGAGATTTGCGGAATACCGTATTTCTCCATAATGAACTGTGCCTGAGTTCCTTTACCCGCGCCTGGAGCGCCAAGCAGAATAATACGCATTGCGGAAATCCCCTCAAATGTCGATTCAATTTTTCAAAAAAGCGCTAAACGATACCACCAGAATGAGTATGGCTCAAGGAAGGCTACGGGGCTGAAACGGTTAGTGGGAAAGAATGTTTAAAAAATGCGGCAATCCTCCCCACAACAGTCCTCTTCCGGGGGAACGAAGGAGAAAAAAGTGCGCTGTGCCATATCCTCTCCCCTGCGGGGAGAGGATAATGGTGAATTTACGACATTAACAAGGTATTCAAACGTTTAATAAAGAGGTTGGGATCTTCCAGCGTGCCGCGTTCCGCGAACAGCGCCTGATCCAACAGCAGTTCGACCCATTCGCCAAACTTCGTCTCGTCCTGAGTATCGGCGGTGCGTTTCACCAGCGGATGATCCGGGTTCAGTTCAAAGATGTACTTCACTTCCGGCACGTTCTGGCCCGCAGCGGCAAACAATTTCGCCATCTGCGTGCTCATTTCGTCGTTATCGGTGGTGACAATCGCCGGGGTATCGGTCAGACGATGCGTCAGGCGTACCTCTTTCACGCGGTCGCCCAGCAGGGTTTTGACGCGCTCAACAAACGGCTCCAGCGCTTTTTCTGCTTCTTTGGTGGTTTCGTCCACTTCATCAGCCAGTTTATCCAGCGACTCGTCAGCTTTAGAGACCGACTGGAACGGCTTACCGCTGAACTCGGTCAGATAGCTCATCATCCACTCGTCGATACGATCGGAGAGCAGCAGAACTTCGATACCTTTCTTACGCAGCAGTTCCAGATGCGGGCTGCTCTTCGCCGCCGCGTAGCTGTCGGCAGTGATGAAGTAGATTTTCTCCTGCCCTTCTTTCATGCGCGAGAGGTAATCCTCCAGCGATACGGTCTGTTCGGAAGAGTCCGTGTGGGTAGAAGCAAAACGCAGCAGTTTGGCAATCGCTTCCTGGTTGGCATTGTCTTCTGCCGGGCCTTCTTTCAGCGCCAGGCCGAACTGTTTCCAGAAGCTTTGGTATTTTTCCGCGTCATCTTTGGCCAGCTTATCGAGCATCTGCAGGGCGCGTTTGGTCAGCGCATTACGCAAATTACGGGTAACGGTGCTATCCTGCAGAATTTCGCGGGAAACGTTCAGCGGCAGATCGTTGGAATCTATCAGGCCGCGCACGAAGCGCAGGTAGTTCGGCATAAACTGTTCGGCGTCGTCCATGATAAAGACGCGCTGTACGTACAGTTTCAGGCCATGTTTATGGTCGCGGTTCCACATATCCCATGGCGCCTGCGAAGGGATAAACAGCAGACTGGTATATTCTTGCTTGCCTTCCACGCGGTTATGGCTCCAGGCCAGCGGGTCGGTAAAGTCATGAGCGATATGTTTGTAGAATTCTTTATATTCGTCGTCGCTGATTTCCGACTTGCTGCGGGTCCACAGCGCCTGTGCTTTGTTGATTTTTTCCCAGGAGACCACGGTCTCGCCATCGACCTCTTCCTGCTTCTCAATTTCCACCGGCAGCGCAATATGATCGGAATATTTGCTGATGATCGAGCGCACACGCCAGTCATTCAGGAAGTCATCTTCGCCTTCGCGCAGATGCAGCGTGATTTCGGTACCACGCTCCGGTTTATTGATGTCGGCAACGGTATATTCACCTTCGCCAGCAGATTCCCAGAACACGCCATTGTCAGCGCTTTCGCCCGCAGCACGGGTGCGCACGGTGACTTTATCGGCAACGATGAACGCAGAGTAAAAGCCCACCCCGAACTGACCAATCAACTGGCTGTCTTTCGCCTGATCGGAGCCCATCGATTCCAGAAATGCTTTGGTGCCAGACTTGGCAATCGTGCCGAGGTTCTCAATGACCTCGTCGCGGCTCATCCCGATACCGTTATCGGCAATGGTCAGTGTGCGATTGTCTTTATTAAACGAGACGCGCACACGCAGTTCGCCATCGCCTTCGTACAGATCCGGTTTGGACAACGCGCGAAAACGCAGTTTATCCGCCGCATCCGAGGCGTTGGAGATAAGCTCACGCAGGAAGATTTCTTTATTGGAATACAGGGAATGGATCATCAGGTGCAGAAGTTGTTTTACTTCTGACTGGAAACCGCGGGTTTCTTGTCCTTTCATGTAAGTCGACCTCAACAATGCCATTAAAAAGTAATAGCCGTCATTCTTCGCGCCGCGAATGTACAGGCTATTGAAATGATGAGGGTGAGATGGGGATTGAGAAGGATTTTTTCAAGCGGAGGCCACGTGTCGCAGCCTCCGTTTGGTCAGAATTTAATCTTGTGGCGACCCGCAAGCGAATGGGACAGCGTGGTGCCGTCAACCATTTCCAGCTCACCGCCAACGGGAACGCCGTGAGCAATACGACTGGCTTCCACTCCATATTGCGCGCAAAGCTCGGCAATATAGTTGGCGGTTGCCTCACCTTCTACCGTCGGGTTGGTGGCGAGAATCACCTCTTGCATCGATTCCGCCTGCAGACGCTGCTCCAGTCGATCGAGACCAATATCGTCCGGCCCGATACCATCGAGCGGCGACAGGTGGCCCATCAACACGAAATAGCGTCCGGAAAACTGGCCGGTCTGCTCAATGGCGTAGATATCCGCAGGACTCTCCACCACACAGATTTGACCATTTTCCTGACGGCGCGGATTGCTGCAAATATTGCAGATCTCCTGCTCGGTAAAGGTGCGGCAATCGGCGCAATGGCCGATTTCCGACATAGCGCGGGTCAATGCCTGCGCCAGGCGCATTCCACCGCTGCGGTCACGTTGCAATAGCGTAAACGCCATGCGCTGCGCCGATTTCGGGCCAACGCCCGGCAGGCAGCGCAACGCTTCCATAAGCTGCGTTAACAGCGGACTGGTCTGCATCAGAACGGCATCTTGAAGCCCGGCGGCAGTTGCATACCGGAGGAAACAGAAGCCATTTTCTCTTTCTGGGTTTCTTCAATGCGGCGCGCAGCGTCGTTGAACGCCGCAGCCACCA
Organism: Phytobacter sp. RSE-02; assembly: GCF_040578655.1. Classification (NCBI taxonomy): domain Bacteria; kingdom Pseudomonadati; phylum Pseudomonadota; class Gammaproteobacteria; order Enterobacterales; family Enterobacteriaceae; genus Phytobacter; species Phytobacter sp. RSE-02. Next base: position 53,164 of record NZ_JBEULY010000007.1, read on the forward strand.
AATCTTCCAGCATGTCTTTATCGTCTTCCAGCAGGCTCGGATCGATCTCTACGCGGCGGCAGTTATGCGCACCGTTAATAGTCACTTTCACCAGGCCAGCACCAGACTCACCGGTCACTTCCAGCTTTGCGATTTCTTCCTGCATCTGCTGCATTTTTTCTTGCATCTGCTGGGCCTGTTTCATCAGGTTACCCAGACCGCCTTTTCCACCAAACATAGGCTCTTCTCTCAGTAAGTCATAGTTAAGGTTGACAGCAAGCCAGCTTACCATCAAATGGGACGAATACTCTCTTCATCCAGATCCGCATCGAAGAAGCGTTGCAGTGTCTGAATGTTGTTATCCGTAATAATCGCCTCGCGCGCCTGCGCAAGTTTCTCTTCATATATGGCCTGACGCCATTCCAGTGGCGTGCGCACCGCCGGATTATCATCTTCAATGATAGTCAATTCAACCGTGTTGCCATGTAATGCCGAAAGCGCGTCCGCCAGCGTTTTTTGCGCAGACGGCGAATTCAGGTGCCGCTGAGCAGAACGTAAATGCAGGCAAATTCGGCTCTCATCCTGCTCTTTCCAGGCGTTGAGCGCCACCTGTTCAACCAGTTTTGGCAGGGTGAGTCGGCTGATTTCCGCCGCCCAGGCATCACGCTCAAGCGACTCTTCGGCCAGTTTCTTCGACAACTCCGGCGTTTTTTCGTGTTCAAGCGCTTTTTTTAGCGCCTTCGGCGTGGCTACCGTCTCTTTCACCTCTTCGGTGACGGTTGTCGCTTTCCAGCGGTAGGCCTCTTTTTTTACCGCAGCCTCTTCATGCGAAGACGTTGCCGGGCGCGACTGCACGCGCTCGGTGACTGATGCCAGTCTCTCCAGCGCGCTATTGTTCACCGGCCGCGCGCGGGCTGCGGCTGCCGGTTCACTCTTTTTTGTTTTGTCCGCTCCCTGAGCGCGCTGCAATTGGCGACGGGCCGCCAGCACTTGGCTGGTGGCATCGGGCAGAGCGACATCATGTTGCGGCTGCTGTTGCAGCTGCGATGGCGCCGCCTGCACCGGAACCTGCGCCGAATGCAACACCGCAGCAGGCGCGGCTGGCGCGAAAGAAGCCAGGGGCGCATCCGGCACCGTTAAAGGCTCACGCGGATGAAACGCCAGCGCACGCAGCAGGGTCATCTCCATACCCATGCGTCTGTCCGGCGCATACGGCAACTCTTTGCGGCCAATGAGCAGCGTCTGGTAGTAGAGCTGCACATCGCCCGGCGGCACTATGCGCGCCAGTTCCCGCATGCGTTGTTCAATGGGTGCCATATCGCTGCCGAGCGCCGCAGGGCTGAGCTGAACCATGGCGATGCGGTGCATCAGCGTTTGCATCTCCACCAGCAGGGCTTCCCATTCTACACCACGGGAGGCAGCCTCATTTACCAGCGCCATCGTCCGTTCGCCGTCAGCAGCCACAAGCGCTTCAATCAGCGCCAGTGCCTGGTCGTCATTGAGCGTCCCGAGCATCGTGCTGACAACTTGCGCAGTCAGTTGCCCATCACCGCTGGCAATTGCCTGATCGGTAAGGCTCAGTGCATCACGCAGACTGCCGTCTGCGGCGCGGGCCAGCAACTGGAGCGCACGCAGTTCGTGGGGAATACTTTCGGCATCAAGAATGTGTTCAAGCTGCTGACGGATTTGATCAACGTCCAGCGCTTTAAGATGAAACTGCAGACAACGCGACAGAATCGTCACCGGCAATTTTTGCGGATCGGTCGTCGCCAGCAAGAATTTGACGTGCTCAGGCGGCTCTTCAAGCGTCTTCAACAGCGCGTTAAAGCTGTGGCGCGAGAGCATGTGCACTTCGTCAATAAGGTAGACCTTGAAACGGCCACGCGCGGGGGCGTACTGCACGTTATCCAACAGGTCACGGGTATCTTCGACCTTGGTGCGGGATGCCGCATCAATTTCGATTAAGTCAACAAAGCGCCCCTGTTCGATTTCCCGACAACTGTCGCACACGCCGCAGGGTGTCGCCGTGACACCTGTTTCGCAATTCAGCCCTTTTGCCAGCAGTCGGGCAATAGAGGTTTTACCGACGCCACGCGTACCGGAAAACAGGTAGGCATGATGGATGCGTCCTGAGGATAAGCCGTTCGCCAGTGCGGTCAGCACATGCTCCTGGCCGACGACGTCAGCAAAAGTTTGGGGTCGCCATTTACGGGCTAAGACCTGATAACTCATTGGCAGGCTCTGAAACGCTGGAGGTGGATTAATAGGGGGGAATGCTATCACAACCTCACTTAATCAGCGAGGCTGTCTCTTAGTGACGGACAGCGCACGGTAACCGGAACGTACACGGAGTACGTGAGGATTACGAGCACTGCCCGGCGCTAAAATGACAAATAAAGCAGTCTGATAATTAATGCCCCGGGAATGGCACCAGACTAAAGCAGGTCAGCCCCTGTTTTTCCAGACGTTGTTCACCGCCCAGATCGAACAGGTTAATGATGAATGCTGCATCGGTCACTTCGCCACCCAAACGGCGGATCAGTTTTACGGTTGCTTCGATGGTGCCGCCGGTCGCCAGCAGATCGTCAACTACAAGGACTTTATCGCCAGCCTGGATCGCATCGATGTGGATCTCCAGTTGATCGGTACCGTATTCCAGTTCGTAGCTTTCCGCGATCGTTTCACGCGGCAGTTTACGCGGTTTACGTACCGGTACAAAGCCAACACCCAGGCCTAACGCAACTGGTGCGCCGAACAGGAAGCCACGCGCTTCTGTACCTACTACTTTCGTGATCCCGGCGTCTTTGTAGCGTTCAACCAGCAGTTCAATGCTGAGAGCGTACGCTTTCGGGTCTTCCAGCAAACTGGTGACATCACGGAACAGGATGCCCGGCTTCGGATAATCCTGAATGCTTTTGATGCTGTTTTTGAGAAATTCAAGCTGCTGCGCAGTCGCTGTCATGGATTTTTGCCTGATAGAAACGGTGTTACTCACGGCGCACACTGAGGTTTCGCATGTAACCTGCGGTTAACATTTAACCAGTCGCGCCTGTGCTCGAAAACGCTCGAATTTACTGGCAGAACGCGACAATTGCAACTTCCATCGGTGAGCTTTATGGTTTTTGTTGCTTTGCGTCAATCACGGGCAGTCGCCACATAAAAATCAGCAGGCAAGACAAAATGACCAGCAGCAGCAATCGCACCCACATAATCTTCACCAGCCACAGCGAAATAGCGAAAGTGACCAGTATCACGGCGATGGCCCGGGGTTTGGCGCCAGGCGGCATCGCTTTATAGGTTTGCCAGTGACGCAAATAGCCGCCAAACCAGGAGCGGTACAATAACCACTGATGAAAACGGGGCGACGAGCGCGCAAAGCACCAGGCGGCCAGCAGAATAAACGGCGTGGTCGGCAGCAATGGCAAAACGATGCCGAGAGAACCCAGCACTACCGCCAGCCAGCCAATGATGATTAAAATAGTCCGTTGCATAGTGCGAATCATTATCATTGATGAGCGGCTAATGTAGCATAGTCGGCGTCATTTACAGGGGAGATAATCGTGAGAAGCGCGTTGCTTTTACAGGCTCTGGAACAAAAGCTGGACGAGCTGGCGCGGCAAATCGCTCCTCAGGCAAAGCACGCCACGGTGAGCCCACGTTTTGACCGTCATCTGTTCCGTACACGTAGCACCACAATGGATGCCTGCCTGCAAGAAGCCCGGCACAGTCTGAGCGCGCTTCGCCATGCCGTCGACGCACAGCAAATCGAGCAGGTGGCATGGCTTGCAGAGCACCTTGGGGCACAGATTGCCGCCCTGAGTCGTGAATCGGCCTCATGGTCGCTGCGTGAGTGGGATAATTCCGCGCCCGGCATTCAAAAATGGCAGCGTAAACGACTGCAACATCAGGAATTCGAACAACGTCTGATGGCGATGAAACGTGAGCGGGAAACGCGTCTGGCAACTGTCGAAACTTTCGCCGAACAGCAGCAATTACATAAAGAAATCACTGCATTTGAAGGCAGATTGCGCCGTTGTCGCGAGGCGCTGGATAATATTGAGCGGGTGCTGGCGCGCCTGACACGTTAACCCGAGGAGAGAGTATGTCGCTGGAAGATGCACCGGATGAGGTCAAGCTGGCGGTCGATCTGATTATGCTGCTGGAAGAGCATGCTATTGCGCCGGAAACCGTGCTCAAAGCGCTGGAAATTGTGCAGCGGGATTTTGAACGCAAAGTGAGGAAGCGTGAGGGTTAAGCCTGGTGCCCTCTCCCACGGGGAGCGGGAGAAAACCGTAGCCCGGAACAGGCGGTCACGCCGCCATCCGGGAATAATCCCCGGCGGCGCCAGCGCTTACCGGGGCTACGACAAGAGAGATATCTGAATTAACTCTGCGCAGGCGTCGGATCGTCGCCTTTCAGCTCGCGCTTCACTTCCGTATGCTCGTCACCGCTGGCATTGCGTAAATGCACTTCCAACTGGTTAAAGGCGATATTGATGTTATTTTCACGACACAGTCTGTCGATCGTGCGGTTTAGCTCATCCACCGTATAGCTACGATCGCGCAGTTCACGTACATACAGACGCAGTTCATGATCCAGCGTACTCGCGCCAAAGGTGGTAAAGAACACCGACGGCTCCGGATCGTGCATCACCTTCGGATGCTCCATCGCCGCTTTTAACAATACCTCTTTCACCTTATCCAGATCGGAGCCGTACGCCACGCCCAGACGGATGACCACGCGGGTAATGGTGTCTGACAGCGACCAGTTGATCAGACGTTCGGTCACAAACGCCTTGTTGGGAATAATGACCTCTTTACGGTCAAAATCGGTGATCGTGGTGGCACGAATACGGATCTTACTTACCGACCCGGAGAAGGTGCCGATGGTGACGGTATCGCCAATACGCACCGGACGCTCGAACAGGATAATCAGGCCGGAGACAAAGTTACCGAAAATCTCTTGTAAACCAAAACCCAGACCAACCGAGAGAGCTGCCGCCAGCCATTGCAATTTGTCCCATGAGACACCCAACGATCCAAACACCGTCATCGCACCAACGGCGATGATGACATAGTTCAGAATGGTGGTAATGGCATAGGACGCCCCCTGGCGCATGTTCAAGCGCGAAAGGACGATAACTTCCAACAAACCCGGTAAGTTACGAATTAGCGCCCAGGCCACCACCGTGGCAATTAAGGCAAACAGCATGCTCCCCATGGTCACGCTTTTTACGGCGGCGACCCCCGCTTCCGTGCCGTTGTAGTGCCACAGGACAACGCTATCCAGGTAAGCGAAAACGGTGATCAAATCCGACCAAATCGCCCAGAACACGACGCCAAAGAGGGCGATCATCAGCAACATGGTAATACGTAATGTCTGCTGGTTGACCTGCTCCAGGGCTATACCCGGCTCTTCCTGCGGCTCAGCGCCTTCGGCCCCTTCTTTTATCAGGTTCTGGCGGCGGGCCAGCGCACGACGGTAAGCAATACGGCGCGCTGCAACGCTCAGGCCACGCAACACAGTCTGGTAAAGCAGGTTCCAGAGGATGACCAGATAGACAGTTTCAATCCAGCGTCCGGCCAGGCGCAGCGTTGTATAGAAATACCCGGTTGCCGTAAGCACCATCAATGCTATCGGAACAATCGCCAGAACGGTGATGGTGATAAGACGAATGCTATGAGACTCTTTATCCCGCCAGCTTTCCCGGAACATCGGCCATACCAGCCCGGTGATGACCAGCAAGTTAAGCAGAATGACCGTTTGTCCAAGCACATCATCCATCAAGTGCAGTGGCGAAAGCTCAGAGACCACGGACCAAAAATGGAGTGGCAGCAGCGCAAGGCTGATGCGCACAATCTGCCGACGCCAGTGGCTGGTCAGTTGTTCCGGCATGTTGAAGTGGTTGACCGCCACGCCGTCTTTTTCCAGCACCTTCCAGCACAGGCCAAATACCAGCCAGAATACGGTCAGTTTTTTACTGAATGCCCATAGCAGTTCACTGATATTGAGCTGCATCGTCAGTAAAATGAGGCCGATCGCCAGAATGATCAGGCAGACAGGCAGCGCGCGAATGAGGTCGATAAGAATCGCTTTCGGCGTATGTAACTGACTGTCATTGCGTAACTGGCCAACCTGGGTTGCAAGACGCGCCTGATAGCTGCGCAACCAGCCAAGACGCCAGCGAATTAAGCCAGCAATCAGTAACAGCGGTAGGCCTGTGAGGAAAGCAATGGCCACCGCAGGCCAGGCTTTTTCCCAGTTACCGGTGATTTTCATTTTGCTTATCTGGTCTTTCAGCGCCTGAGGGAAAGATTTAACCCAGTCCCCGTCCATTGGCTTGTTGCTGTTTACCCAGAAAATTTGCTGCGTCAGGATCTCCTGAAGACTTTTCGACACGCTCATCAGTTGCTGCTGATTAACCTGCAGGTTAATCGCCATCATTAACTGATTACCAAGCTGCTTATTCAGTTGATCGAGCAGTTCACGACGCATGTCCACGACTTGTAACAGCGCGTCATGTACTTCGTCGTTAACCTCACTCGAATGCCCCTCTTCCAGTTTTGCCACGAACGCATCGCTCTGGAAAAGGGCATCACGCTGTTGGTTGACTTCAAACTGCTCCAGACGCAAGTCCGCAATGCGGTTGGTCATGTCTTCAAGCTCATCAGCGGAAGGGAGCGTTTGTTGTTGCTGATAAAGGATACGCGACAGCAGCAAGCTGCCTTTAAGTACTGAAATCTGCTCTTTCACGTTGCGCTCAGATTGCAGCGCACGGTCAAGCCAGTTTTTCACTTTGATGTTTTGCTGCACCAGCGAGTTACCGTTTTCTGTCGCGGTAATAAGCTTCTGGCTAAGCTGGTGGTTAACGTCCAGTTCCTGCTTCACTAACGGCATCGCCTGGATACGCGCGGTTTCATCCGGCGTTACGGCTTCCTGGGCGGTTTTTTCTGTCAGCGTCAGCCGCTTGTTATTGACGGCTTCCTGCAACAGTTGTAGTTGATGTTCAAGGCGATTGCTGTTCGCAGTAGTGTAATCACGCTGTTTCTGCAGCGTGTCCTGCAACGTAGTATTACCTTCGAGACTCTTACGCAACTGTTCGATTTGCGCATTCAGCAATGCCTGTTGAGCAAGTAAAAGTGTCTGCTGCGTCGGACGCAGAGCCCCCTCACCTGCCGCCGTGCCATTAAGACGATTGCGGATTTGCTGTAACTGTTGCGAAGCGGTGTACATGGAACTTTGCACACGCTCCGGCTGCGTCTGTAACGAGACTAACTGGCTGTTATAATTCGATAAATCGTTCTGAGCCGTTTGTAAGTCGTCCAGTAATTGTGCCACGCGCGACTCAAGCTGGCGCAGAGAAAGCGTTGCCAGCGTTTTGCGTGTTTCATCGTCGTTATCTTTATCACTGAGCGCATTGAGAGCATCAGTCGCCTGACGCAGTTTGTCCGGCGCCTGGGTGATTTTCTGTTTTAAGAGAACAGTTTCCTGCTTAACCCGTTCAATTTTATCCAGAACATCGAGGGTTTCCGTTAAATCCTGAATAACCAGTTTATCCGTAGCGGTGGGATCTTTTTGCTTATTCAGAGCGTCGAGCTGACTCTGGACATCGGAGCGAGCGGGTAAGTCGTTGTTTGTCGGGGCCGCGAAGGCACTGCCTGTAATAAAGGCAAGGACAAAAAACAGCGCGGCAGCCAAAACCGGGAGCGCACTTTTTGAGCGTGTGGATTGCAGCATCATTTGCGTGATTAATCTGTGAACAGGAAAGATGGCCGAAGCTAGCCACGCGCGAAGAATATCACGCCGTGAAGTTACAACCTAGTAACGTAATGTTAGCAGTCGCTTTTTCCGCTCATTCTGACTCAGGCTGAAAGGCCTGACGCTTTATTATGCAGCGTTGGACAAAACTGACACATCTCCAGTAATATCGCGACATAGTCTCGGGCTTCTTTCTTTAAATCAAAAGATTGGGGCGAGAAAAGCCAATTCTCCATCACACCGGAAATATAGGCACGCATCAGTACTGCCGTCCGGCGGGTGAGTAAGCTCTCAGGAAGCAATTTGGCTTTAATGCACTCATTAAGTGTATGCTCGATGCGGTCGTAACTCTCCAGGCACAAATTACGCTGCGCCTCTTGCAAGACCGTCATTTCGCCAACAAACTCACACTTGTGAAAAATGATTTCCATCATGAGTCGGCGACGCTCTTCGACTACGGTTGCTTCAAGGATATAGACCAAAATTTCCCTTAAAACTGACAGTGGATCGTCAGGGAATTTTGCCCGATACTCAGTTTCGAGATCGCTGATGCTGGATTCTGACAGCGCCCAGATTTCACTGAATAAATCCGACTTATTTTTGAAGTGCCAGTAAATCGCACCACGGGTCACCCCCGCTGCCTGTGCAATATCTGCCAGTGAGGTCGCTGATACGCCCTGCCGGGAGAACAAACGCAAGGCCACATCAAGGATGTGCTGGCGTGTCTCTTGTGCCTGCTGTTTGGTTTTTCGTGCCATATGTTGGTGAATTGACAGGAGTCAGATTTACATACATTTATGAATGTTTGTACCATAGCATGACGATAATATAAACGCAGCAATGGGTTTGGGACATTTGATCCATTGATCAATTTGAAATCGGACACTCGAGGTTTACATATGAACAAAAACAGAGGGTTAACGCCTCTGGCGGTCGTTCTGATGCTTTCAGGCAGCTTAGCGCTTACAGGATGTGATGAAAAACCCGCTCAGCAGGGTGCTGCGGGTCAGGCGCCAGAAGTCGGCGTCGTCACGCTAAAAACAGAACCTCTGCAGATCACAACCGAACTTCCAGGTAGAACCAGCGCGTTTCGCGTTGCGGAAGTCCGTCCTCAGGTCAGTGGCATTATTTTAAAACGCAACTTCACAGAAGGTAGTGATGTAGAAGCGGGTGTCTCGCTTTATCAGATTGATCCGGCCACTTATCAGGCTTCTTATGAAAGCGCGAAAGGCGATCTGGCAAAAGCGCAGGCTGCGGCAAATATCGCACGCATGACCGCTGCCCGTTATCAGAAATTGTTGGGTACCAAGTACATCAGCCAACAAGATTATGATACGGCTCAGGCTGACGCACAGCAGGCCGATGCGGCTGTCGTTGCGGCAAAAGCCGCGGTTGAAACCGCGCGTATCAACCTTGCTTACACCAAAGTCACCTCTCCGATCAGCGGCCGTATTGGTAAATCGTCCGTGACCGAAGGTGCGCTGGTGCAGACCGGGCAGACAACCGCGCTGGCAACCGTTCAGCAATTGGACCCTATCTACGTTGATGTTACACAGTCCAGCAACGACTACCTGCGGCTGAAACAGGAACTGGCGAACGGCACGCTGAAACAGGAAAACGGTAAAGCGAAAGTCGAGCTGGTGACCAACGACGGCACGAAATACCCGCAGAGCGGTACACTGGAGTTTTCTGACGTCACTGTTGATCAAACCACCGGTTCTATCACCCTGCGTGCCATTTTCCCGAACCCGGATATGACGCTGCTGCCAGGTCTGTTCGTGCGCGCGAAACTCGAAGAAGGCACCAATCCTAATGCACTGCTGGTTCCACAGCAGGGTGTGACCCGTACCCCGCGTGGTGATGCTACCGCGATGGTCGTGGGTGAAGGCGATAAAGTCGAAATCCGTAAACTCACCGCGACTCAGGCCATTGGCGATAAATGGCTGGTGACAGATGGCCTGAAAGCAGGCGATCGCGTGATTGTGACAGGCCTTCAAAAAGTAAGACCCGGTGCGCAGGTAAAAGCACAGGAAGTGACCGCTGAGAATAAAGAGCAAGCCCAGGCCGGCGCGCAGTCACAGCCGTCTAAGTCTTAACTTAAACAGGAGCCGTTAAGACATGCCAAATTTCTTTATTGATCGCCCCATATTTGCCTGGGTGATCGCCATAATCATCATGCTTGCGGGGGGACTGGCGATCCTGAAGCTGCCTGTCGCGCAATATCCAACAATTGCGCCACCGGCAATTCAGATCAGTGCATCCTACCCAGGTGCTGATGCAAAAACGGTGCAGGATACCGTTACGCAGGTTATCGAACAGAACATGAACGGTATCGATGGCCTGCTGTATATGTCCTCCACCAGTGATTCCTCTGGTACGGTACAGATCACCATCACCTTTGACTCTGGTACCGATGCGGATATCGCCCAGGTACAGGTGCAGAACAAACTGCAACTGGCAATGCCATTACTGCCGCAGGAAGTTCAGCAGCAGGGTGTGAGCGTTGAGAAGTCGTCCAGTAGCTTCCTGATGGTTCTCGGTATGATCAGTACCGATGGTTCCATGACGCAGGAAGATATTGCCGACTACGTGGGCGCCACCGTGAAAGACCCGGTCAGCCGTACCAAAGGTGTGGGTGACGTACAACTGTTCGGTGCGCAATATGCAATGCGTATCTGGATGGACCCGAACAAACTGAATAACTTCCAGTTGACTCCTGTTGATGTCATTACGGCAATTAAAGCGCAGAACGCCCAGGTCGCAGCAGGTCAGTTAGGTGGGACGCCGCCGGTGAAAGGCCAGCAGTTGAATGCCTCTATCATCGCGCAAACACGTCTGACCTCCACAGAAGAGTTCGGTAAGATCCTGCTGAAAGTTAACCAGGATGGTTCGCAGGTTCGTCTGCGTGACGTGGCAAGAATTGAGCTGGGCGGCGAAAACTACGACGTTATCGCCCGCTACAACGGTCAACCCGCATCCGGTCTTGGTATTAAGCTTGCAACCGGCGCGAACGCGCTGGATACCGCAAACGCGGTGCGCGCCACTATCGCCAAACTGGAGCCATTCTTCCCGCACGGGCTGAAAGTGGTTTATCCGTACGATACCACCCCATTCGTTAAGATCTCGATTAACGAAGTGGTGAAAACGCTGGTTGAAGCGATCGTACTGGTATTCCTGGTCATGTACCTGTTCCTGCAGAACTTCCGCGCAACGCTGATTCCAACCATCGCGGTGCCAGTCGTTCTGTTAGGTACCTTCGCCATACTGTCAGCATTTGGTTACTCGATAAACACTCTCACCATGTTTGGTATGGTGCTGGCGATAGGCTTGCTGGTGGATGACGCCATCGTCGTCGTAGAGAACGTTGAGCGTGTCATGTCCGAAGAGGGCTTGCCGCCAAAAGAAGCCACGCGTAAGTCCATGGGCCAGATTCAGGGCGCACTGGTCGGTATCGCGATGGTTCTGTCGGCGGTATTTATCCCGATGGCTTTCTTCGGTGGTTCAACCGGTGCGATTTACCGTCAGTTCTCTATCACCATTGTTTCAGCAATGGCGCTCTCTGTGCTGGTAGCGTTAATCCTGACGCCAGCACTCTGTGCGACCATGCTTAAACCGATTGCCAAAGGCGATCACGGTGAAGGCAAGAAAGGCTTCTTTGGCTGGTTTAACCGCGTATTTGATAAGAGCACGCACCACTACACCGACAGCGTAGGTAACATTCTGCGCAGTACGGGGCGTTACCTGCTGCTCTACGTTCTTATCGTGGTTGGCATGGCTATCCTGTTCGTTCGTCTGCCAAGTTCGTTCCTGCCAGATGAAGACCAGGGTGTGTTCCTGACCATGGCGCAGCTTCCGGCGGGTGCGACGCAAGAGCGTACGCAGAAAGTGCTGGATGAAGTGTCGAAATACTACCTGGAAAACGAAAAAGATAACGTGAACTCTGTGTTTACCGTTAACGGCTTCGGCTTCTCCGGGCGTGGTCAGAACACCGGTCTGGCGTTCGTGTCGCTGAAAGGCTGGGATGAACGTCCGGGTGAGAAGAACAAAGTACCGGCAATTGCAGGTCGTGCAAGTGCGCACTTCTCGCAAATTAAAGATGCGATGGTCTTCGCTTTTAACCTGCCAGCGATCGTTGAACTGGGTACGGCGACCGGCTTTGACTTCCAATTGATTGACCAGGCGAACCTGGGGCATGACAAGCTGATGCAGGCGCGTAACCAGTTGTTCGGTGAGATTGCACAACATCCGGATCTGCTGGTGGGTGTGCGTCCGAACGGCCTCGAGGATACGCCACAGTTCAAAATCAATATTGACCAGGAAAAAGCACAGGCGTTGGGTGTCTCCTTAAGTGACATCAATACCACGCTTGGCGCGGCATGGGGTGGTAGCTACGTCAACGACTTCATCGACCGTGGTCGTGTGAAGAAAGTGTACGTTATGTCTGACGCGAAATACCGTATGCTGCCGAGCGATATCGGTAACTGGTATGTCCGTGGGACAAGCGGCTCGATGGTGCCTTTCTCTGCCTTTGCAACGTCGCACTGGGAGTACGGCTCTCCGCGTCTGGAACGCTATAACGGTTTGCCATCCATGGAAATCCTCGGTCAGGCTGCTCCGGGTAAAAGTACCGGTGAAGCAATGGCGATGATGGAACAACTGGCCGGTAAACTGCCGACGGGTATTGGCTATGACTGGACAGGTATGTCTTATCAGGAACGTCTGTCAGGTAACCAGGCGCCTGCGCTGTACGCCATTTCCTTGATCGTGGTGTTCCTGTGTCTGGCAGCCCTGTACGAGAGTTGGTCAATTCCGTTCTCCGTTATGCTGGTGGTCCCGCTCGGGGTTGTTGGTGCGCTGCTGGCCGCAACCTTACGCGGTCTGACTAACGACGTTTACTTCCAGGTGGGCCTGCTGACAACCATCGGCTTGTCGGCGAAGAACGCGATACTTATCGTCGAATTCGCCAAAGATCTGATGGATAAAGAGGGCAAAGGGCTTATTGAAGCGACCCTGGAAGCGGTACGTATGCGTCTGCGTCCAATCCTGATGACGTCGCTGGCGTTTATCCTTGGGGTTCTGCCACTGGTTATCAGTACGGGTGCAGGCTCCGGTGCGCAAAACGCCGTAGGTACCGGTGTAATGGGCGGTATGATTACCGCGACGGTACTGGCGATATTCTTCGTTCCTGTGTTCTTTGTGGTGGTGCGCCGCCGCTTTAGTCGCAGAAGTGACGACGTTGAGCACAGCCATAAGGTTGAGCAACACTGATAGTCATGAATGAAAAAGGCCGCGAAAGCGGCCTTTTTCATATTCACTTTTCTGATCATTAAAAGTACGTATTGTTTCTTCGTTTATTTTGTGCAGTCGTAATAGCGCACAGAATTAATACTCCATTAGGAGAGCGTCTTATATGCTTAGGTAAAATTCTTAATTATCTGGTACAATCAGTTTAAGTAAGAATATTCCTGGTAATTAGTGATTCTGGAATATTTAAATAACCTTAAATATCCAGCACCATTGACTAACCTAATGAAGAGTAAGGAAAGTTTTGATTTCGATGTCGGAAATTCTCACATAAAACATGATAATAAACTGCGCGATCTCTCCATTTTCGGAGAGCAAAACGCGATAATTGTAATTTTTCGTAATAGCGCAATGAAATCTTTTTAAGACTGGCTTATAGTTAAATCAATGAGGAAAAGCAGCATATGCTGCTGGTCAGATCAGACGTTTCCACCCCGGAGCAGTGTTCAGTGAGTAAAAAAAGCGACTCAGAAGGGGATGTGTTATGGACGAATACTCGCCAAAAAGGCATGATATCGCGCAGCTTAAATTTCTCTGCGAAACGTTGTACCATGATTGTCTCCTGAATCTTGAAGAAAGCCATCATGGATGGGTTAACGATCCTACTTCGGCAATCAATTTGCAGTTAAATGAGTTGATTGAACATATAGCAACCTTCGCACTTAATTATAAAATTAAGTATAATGAAGATAATAAACTGATTGAGCAGATAGACGAATACCTTGATGATACGTTTATGTTGTTCAGTAGCTACGGTATCAACACACAAGACTTGCAGAAATGGCGTAAATCGGGAAACCGATTGTTCCGCTGTTTCGTCAATGTGAGCAAGGCTAACCCTGTTAGTCACTCCTGTTAAATATTTCAACCAGTAAAGGTAAAATCATGTCTGATAAGCCATTAACCAAAATTGATTATTTGATGCGATTACGACGTTGTCAGACAATTGACACGCTCGAACGCGTTATTGAAAAAAATAAATACGAACTGCCTGACCATGAACTGACGGTGTTTTATTCAGCAGCCGATCATCGTCTGGCTGAGCTAACCATGAATAAACTGTATGACAAAATCCCTCCTTCTGTGTGGAAATTCGTACGCTAAGTCTTCCCGACGTTTATTTACGGTTTTAATTTTTTATCCAGCGGCATTAGCAGGCGCACGTTATCTTCATGAGCGAAGAAAAAGTTAAAATGATTTCCGGCTTACCGTATCGACCTGCGGACGATACGCTGCGAGCTGACCGCATGCATGCCAGAGCGCTGCTTCATCGTTATAACCATTCGGCCCCTGACGAAAAAGCGGAACGCAGTGCGATTCTTGCTGCATTACTCGGCCAAAGTTCAGGTGCTTATATCGAACCAAACTTTCGCTGTGATTATGGCTACAATATTTTCCTGGGTAAGGATTTTTACGCCAATTTTGATTGTGTCATGTTGGATGTCTGCCCCATCCATATTGGCGACAATTGCATGTTAGCGCCAGGTGTACATATCTATACGGCAACACATCCGCTGGAAGCCAACGCGCGTAATAGCGGTCTCGAATACGGCAAACCGGTTCGCATTGGCAATAACGTTTGGATTGGTGGACGTGCGGTAATCAATCCAGGCGTAACCATTGGCGATAATGCAGTTATCGCCTCCGGTGCGGTGGTGGTAAAAGACGTTCCGCCGAATGTGGTCGTCGGTGGCAACCCCGCCCGAGTTATCAAAGCCATTCCGGGTGAAGCAATTTAACTGTTATCTTTTTTTGTCGATAAACTGTTACTTTTTTCACACAAAATGGCAACTTAAAATACGCTCTAATCGGTATATCCCCAAAGACGAAGGCGTGAGATGACAGAGATCCAGCGGCTGCTCAGCGAAACAATCGACGACATTAACCAGCGCGAAAAGCGAGACAACCGTCCGCGCTTTAGCATCAGCTTTATTCGCAAACATCCGGGCCTGTTTGTCGGCATGTATATAGCCTGGCTCGCCACGCTTGCCGTTATGTTGCAATCAGAAACCCTGGTGGACTCCGTGTGGCTGCTTGTGGTGTTATTCGTCTTATTGAACGGCTTCTTTTTCTTCGATGTTTACCCGCGCTATCACTACGAAGATATCGATGTGCTCGATTTTCGCGTCTGCTATAACGGCGAATGGTACAACACGCGTTATGTGCCGCAAGAGCTTATCAGCGCCATCCTTACCTCGCCTGCGGTCGATACTGCGCGTAAAACACAGCTCCAGCAGATGTTATCCCGCAAGGGGGAACTCTCTTTCTACGACGTATTTACCCTTACCCGCCCCGAGACTGCGTAATCAGCCGCGCCAGCGTACGAACCCCGCCGGGAAACAGGCTGGCTGAGGTATTACCGTAGCCGAGAACCAGCCCACTTGATGCCGGTGATGGCTGTAAATAAAAATGGCTTAATGCATGAGGCGCAAGGCCAAACCCGCGCGCCTCACGCACAACATTCAGGTCATTGATTCCCGGTACTGAAAGCGTCAAATGCAGCCCGCCCTCGCCTCCCAATATCCGATGCTCCAGGTCAAAACCGTTCTGTAACGCCTCACGCAGTTGTGCCTGTCGTTTACGGTACAATCGGCGCATCGCCGCCAGATGGCGCGCGTAGTGGCCATCCTCAATAAAATGCGCCAGAGCCAGTTGCTCGCTACGATGCCCACCGCGCAACAGGCTATTAATAACTGGTGCCGCCGCGTTCGCCAACGCAGGCGGCATCACCATAAAACCAATACGTAACGACGGAAACAGCGTCTTGCTGAATGTTCCCAGATAGACCACCGATGGATTGGGGATCATTCCCAGCATGGCAGGTACCGGATCGCCGTGATAGCGAAACTCACTGTCATAGTCATCTTCGATGATCCAACTTCCGGTCCGCGTGGCCGCCTCCAGCAACTGCAAACGTCGGGCCGCACTCATCACATAGCCCAGCGGATATTGATGTGAAGGCGAAGTATAGATAATGCGCGGCGGCGTTATCGTCTCCGCCAGCGTCATTCCTTCTTCATCCACCGGGATCCCTTTCACTTGCAACCCGGCTGCCAGAAAAGCGCTTTTTGCACCGTTATAGCCCGGCTCTTCTACCCAGGCACTGTTCCCCGGATCGCAGAGAAGATGAATGCATAACATCAGCGCATCCTGGGCGCCTTCGGTAATCACAATCTGCTCGACTTCACAATGAATGCCTCTGGCCAGCGCGAGATGTCGGGCGATAGCCGCGCGCAGTCGCCGCTCCCCGCCAGATTCGCCATACCCCAGCAGTGCACTGCCCTCGTCACGCCAGACGCGCTCATTCAGCCTTCGCCAGATTGCCGTGGGGAAATAGTTCACCGCCGGTAGACCGGGGGTGAAGGCAAGTGCGGGAGAATTTCGCATCACCCCTTGGGGCAGGGTCCGGACCCGTTGTGCGAGGGATACAGCAGGCGTGTTACATACGGTGGGCGCACTGGCCAACATTAATACCCGTGTTCCCTGCCGTTCACGCTGAACAAAGCCCTCAATAGCGAGTTGTTCGAGCGCGGCGTTTACCGTATTTCGGGAAACGGCGAGTGTTTTTGCCAGCACGCGTGAGCCCGGTAGCAACGAATGTGCTTTTAACGTTCCACTACGGATAGCATCCCGCAGTGCCATATATAGCGCCCGCTGCCGCGTTAATCCTGCACGTTCAGCCAACGCCGGGCGCAGCAGTGCCTGTAAAGCGTCATCGGGAATATTCATCGCGTCGCTCCTTTGTGGACCCATGAAAATATAGTTTGATGGCACTTCTTATGGAACCAGTGAAATTCTACGCTAGGTGAATCGCAAAGAGGAGCCACTATGAGCCAACTGAATCAATACGGACAACCCGTGGGTGATGCCCTTCCCGACTGGCAGCCCCGCCCTTTTCCTGAACGCGTGACGCTTGAAGGCCAGTATTGCCGCCTGGAGCCGCTGAGGGTCGAACACGCACCAGCACTGTTTGCCGCCCATCGTCTGACCGGGGATGACCGAAACTGGACCTGGCTGCTGCGTGAACCGGAAACCGATCCCGATGCCTTCACCGCATGGGTAACAAGCGTCTGTGAATTAAAGGACCCTATTCATTTCACGGTTATCGATAACCGCACGCAGTCGCCTGTCGGTACTCTTTCGCTCATGCGTATTGACGCCGCCAATGGCGTCATTGAGGTGGGCAGCGTACATTTCTCTCCTCTGCTTATGCGCACCCGTGCCTCTACGGAAGCGCAGTGGCTATTGATGCGATATGCCCTGGAGACGCTGGGGTATCGCCGCTACGAATGGAAATGTAATAGCCTGAACGAACCATCCCGTCGTGCCGCACTTCGGTTGGGCTTTCAGTATGAAGGGCGATTTCGTCAGGCGCTGGTTCAGAAAGGACACAATCGGGATACCGACTGGTTTTCTGTTATTGATAGCGAATGGCCACGCCTGGATAAGGCGTTTCGACAGTGGCTTGCCGCCGGAAATTTCACTGCCGACGGCAAACAGTTGCAATCCCTTGAGAGCCTGCGCGATTAACGCTTTTTCTTTCTTCCCTGCACAGCTTTAAAACGCGGATTGGATTTGCAAATCACATACAAACGCCCCTTGCGCTTGACTATCTGGCAGTCAGGGTGGCGTTGTTTCGCACTGCGTAACGAGTTCAGTACCTGCATGCGTTAGCCTCTTTTCGCGCCAATAAAACGCCCATAGCGCTGCTGGAAACGCGCCGCGCTTCCCTCATTGCCCACCACTTTCTGTTTACCGGTGTAATACGGATGGGAAACAGAAGAGACGTCAATGGTGACGTAAGGGTATGTCACCCCTTCCAGTTCAATCTCGCGATCGGTTTTAATCGTCGAACCGACTTTAAAATATTCGTTCGCGCTGGTGTCATGAAACACCACCGTGCGGTAGTGCGGATGGATATCAGGTTTCATTTTGCTCTCTCATGTATTGTTATAACATAACAAAAGTCTAGCGAAATTCTTTTCCCTAAGCAACTCCTGCGCTAAATGCATTTTTCGCAAAAGCAACGAACCCTGCACGGTCATAAATTAGAAAAGAATGTTATTGGTTGATTTTTTTGCCTTAAGGCAAGCTGAGCCTAAATCACTTGTGAGGAAAGCATCATGATGCGCTGCTGTTGTGCCCAACCCCGGACTCTAAAAATGATCACCTGCGAACGACTATTCGGAGAACACAATGAACGCGACAACATTACCCATCCTCGATCTGGCCCGCTACTTCAACTCCTCTGAACGTGATGCCTTTCTCGATCAGCTGCGCACCAGCGCACGCGACATCGGCTTTTTTTATCTTATTAATCACGGTGTGAATGACGAGCTGCAGCGCGCCGTTCAACACGAAGCCCGCCGCTTTTTTGCCCTCAGTGATGAGCAAAAACAGCAGGTGGCGATGATTCACTCCCCCCATTTTCGCGGCTACAACCGCGCGGCATCGGAAATCACCCGTGGTAAACCAGACTGGCGAGAACAGTTCGATATCGGCGCGGAACGCCCGGAACTGCTGTTGAGCGACAGCGACCCGCGCTGGAGGCGCTTGCAGGGGCCGAACCTGTGGCCAGCGGAACAACCAGAGCTGAAAACCACGCTGCTCGACTGGCAAAAGTCGATGACCGAGATGGCCATTGTGCTGCTGCGTGCCTTTGCCGAAGCGCTACGCCTGCCTGCTAATGCCTTCGACGCACTGTATGGCGACAAACCCAATGAACATATCAAGCTGATTCGCTATCCCGGTCAGGATAACACCCAGAGTAATCAGGGTGTCGGCGCACACAAAGATTCCGGGTTTCTGAGTTTCCTGCTCCAGGACGAGCAAAAAGGATTGCAGGTCGAAGTCTCCCCCGATCACTGGATCGATGCCGTACCGCTGCCGGGTAGTTTTGTGGTCAACATTGGTGAGCTGCTGGAGCTGGCGACCAATGGCTATTTACGCGCCACGGTCCACCGTGTGGTATCGCCGCCCGCCGGACAAGACCGCCTGTCGATTGCCTTTTTTCTTGGCGCACAACTGGACGCCGTGGTTCCCGTTTACGCCCTGCCGGAAGCGCTGGCGCGTGAGGCGCAAGGGCCGGAAAGCGATCCACAAAACCCACTTTTACGCGATGTTGGCTGGAACTACCTGAAAGGGCGTTTACGTTCGCACCCGGATGTCGCTGAACGTTATTACCGCGATGTACTGCGTGAGCGCAGTGAACAATTGATCGTATAAACCATAACAACACAGGAAAAACATCATGAAATATGCCGCTTTTAAACTGGCAGGGGTAGCGTTGTCTCTTTCTCTGGCATGGGGTACTGCACAGGCAGAAGCACTGCGTATTGCAGCGGACCCGGTTCCACACGCGGAGATCCTGAACTACGTCAAAAAACTGGATCCGAAACTGGATATCAAAATCGTTGAGCTGACCAGTGGCGCAAATGCCAATGAATTGCTGGCGAGTGGTGATGTGGATGCCAACTATTTCCAGCACGTGCCTTACCTGAAAAGCCAGGAAAAAGCGCTGGGTAAAACCTTTGCCGTCGCCGCCACGGTACATATCGAACCACTGGGCATCTATTCGCATAAATACAAAGATTTTAAATCGGTACCGGATGGTGCCACCGTCGCAGTCCCGAACAATGTCACCAACCTGAGCCGTGCGCTGTTCCTGCTGCAAAGCCAGGGGTTAATCAAACTGGATGCGAAATTTACCGATCCGGCAAGTACACTGGCCACGCCAAAAGATATCGTTGAGAACCCGAAACACTTAAAGATCCTCGAAGTGGAATCCCCACAGATCCCGCGCTCGCTGGATGACGTCGCCCTGGCGGTGATCAACGGCAACTACGCGCTGGAAGCGGGTTTGTCGCCCGCCAAAGATGCGCTGGGACTGGAGAGTGCGGAACATAACCCGTACGCCAATATTCTGGTAACCAACCCGTCACTGGCAAACGACCCACGCATCAAAGAACTGGCCAAAGATCTCACCTCCCCACAGGTGGCAGAGTTCATTCGTAAAACCTACAACGGCTCGGTGATCCCGGTTGCCCCACAGTCATGATTGATATTGAAGGGCTGAGTAAAACCTATGCCGGAACAGGCCGACCGGCGCTGAACAACGTGTCGCTGCACGTCCCCAAAGGGGCTATTTACGGCATCCTGGGCCGCAGCGGCGCGGGGAAAAGCACCTTAATTCGTTGTCTGAACCTGCTGGAGCGGCCCACCTCGGGCCGCATCATCATCAACGGCAGCGACATTACACAGTTGGATAAAGCCGGTCTGCGCGAGCATCGGTTGCGCACCGGGATGATTTTCCAGCACTTCAATTTGCTGCACGCACGTACGGTGGCGGATAACGTCGCCGTTCCGCTGGAAATCGCCGGCGTGCCGAAACCGCTGCGCCATGCACGTGTGGAAGAGCTACTGCATCTGGTGGGCCTGAGCGATAAAGCCGATGCTTTTCCTTCGCAACTTTCCGGTGGGCAAAAGCAGCGTGTCGGTATCGCCCGGGCGCTGGCGGCAAGACCGGATGTGCTGTTGTGCGATGAAGCCACCAGCGCGCTGGATCCGGAAACTACCGCGTCTGTCCTGGCGCTGCTGGCAGACATTAACCAGAAGCTGAATTTGACCATCGTGCTGATCACCCATGAACTGGATGTCGTAAAAACTCTGTGCGATCACGCGGCATTGCTGGAAAACGGCGAAGTACGGGAGAGTGGCAAAATCGCCGATCTGCTGGTTGCGCCCTGGTCCAAACTGCGCCATGCGCTATTGCACGATCCACAGGCTGAGCAGGATTTCCTTGCCCGCCACGGTTTTAACGGGAGGCCTTTATGCGGGGTAGCATGAGTTGGGAAGACCTCTGGCCGCTGCTGCTCAACGGCACGCTGGAGACGTTATACATGGTTGCTTTGGCGTCGCTGTTTACCGTGCTGATCGGCCTGCCGCTGGGCGTTATTCTGTTTCTTTCGCGCCGTGATGGCCTGTTCCCCCTGCCACGTGTCAATGCGCTGCTGGGGGCCGTCGTCAATTTCGGGCGTTCGCTGCCATTCATCGTGTTGTTGATAGCGCTTATCCCCTTCACGCGCCTGCTGATCGGTACCACTCTTGGCAGCACCGCCGCGATAGTGCCTATCACCATTGGCGCGTTTCCCTTCTTTGCACGGCTGACGGAAAGCGCGCTGGATGAGGTGGATTACGGACGCATCGAAGCCATTTTGTCGATGGGGGGTAACGTCTGGCATGTGATTGCGAAAGCCCTGTTACCTGAGGCGCTGCCAACGCTGCTCGCGGGCATTACGCTCACCGTTGTGATGCTGATTGGCTTCTCATCTATGGCGGGCGTTATTGGCGGCGGTGGGCTGGGCGATCTCGCTATTCGTTATGGCTATCAGCGCTTTAACGATCAGGTGATGGTGGGTACCGTGGTGATTTTACTGGCAATGGTACAGGGGGTGCAGATGGCAGGCGATCGCCTGGTGCGCCGACTGGCGCACCGACGGTAAGTTATTCCACCGCGTCTTTGCCGACCAGTACAGTGGTCAGCAGGAAGGAGAGCACCAGCGCCATCGCCACCCCGGAGAGCGCAAAGACGAAGTACGGGCCGATATACGCCGGCAGGCTAAAAATGCTCGATAAAATATAACCATACAACCGCACGCCAAAGAAGGCGATAAACGCAGAGGCCAGGGAACTGGCCACCGTGGCGGCAATAAACGCCTTTTTGTAACGCGTCAGGACACCAAAGAGCGCGGGTTCCGTAATCCCCAAAAGCGCGGAGATCGCCGCCGACAGGGTCACCGTTCTCTCCTGACGGTTTTTACTTATCCGCCAGATGGCGAACGTCGAACCGGCAATCGCCATATTCGCCATAAACATCATCGGCATCAGCATGTCATAGCCATGCTCACTAAAGTTTTGCAGGGCGATGGGCGTCATGGCGTGATGCATGCCGGTGAGAATGGCTACCGGACGAATAGCCCCCACGACCAGCCCGGCAAAACTGGCTGAAATACCGAAAAGTCCCTGAATAAAGAAAGCCAGCACTTTCCCCAACCAGATCCCAATCGGCCCGATAATCACCAGCGCCGCCAGCGCCCCCAGGAACAAAGTCAGCGTAGGCGTGAAGACCGTTTTTAGTACGTCCGGCATTATCCTGTCCACCCAGCGATGGATATAGCTCAGCGCCAGAATAGAGAAAATGACCGGAATGACACTTGAGGCGTAGTTAAACACTGAAACCGGTAGCGCGTTGAGTAGCCAGAAGGCACTCACCGCCCCTTCCTGATGCGCCGCCAGGGCTTTTGCGGCATCGATCAGCGACGGATACATCAGACAGGCTGCGACTGCCGCTGCCAGGTACTCATTGGTCTTGAAAATTTTTGCCGCCGAGACCGCCAGGAAAAACGGCAGGAAATAAAAGACACCGCTGGCGATCAAATCAATCACCACCACGGTGTCGCTTTTCGCCGACACCACTTTCAGGGCTATCAGCCCGGCCAGCAGGCCTTTAATCATCCCCGCACCGGCAATCGCAGGCACGATAGGGCCAAAAACGCCGGATACCGTATCCATAAACATCGAGACCAGGCTTTTACGCCCTTTGATATGCGTCTCGCCTTGCGGGGCTTTTCCCAGCACCGTCAGCATTTGCTCATACCAGCTATTGACCTTCGGCCCGATAACAATCTGGAACTGGTCGCTTTGCAGTTGTGCGCCCAGAACCCCCGGCAATGCCTTGATGGCACCTTGATCAACTTTATTATCATCAACCAGATCAAAGCGTAAGCGTGTCATGCAGTGCCAGACATTGTTGATATTATCCTGCCCACCGACCAGACGGATAATATTGTTGATGGCTTCTTGCGTCCCCATAAATGCTCCTGCAGGAATATTGTCGTTTTAATATCTGTATCCAAGGGTAGAGAAAGAGAGAAAACTAAACAAACCAATAAAACATGATGAGCATCACAAATTGCCACCACATAACACTTAAAAAGACATAAAAATCAAAATTGGTACGGTTTTTAATTTAATTTAAAAGGAATAACTGACCAAAAAATTTATCAAAAAAACGGTTTACCTCAGCGCAAAATTAAGGAGATGATAATACCCATTCCGGCATATCACGTCGTTGTAAAGGAGTTTCCCAGTGACGCCAACCGTAATTAACAATATCGAATGTTTTATCACTCGCCCCGACAGACATAATCTGATTACCGTGCGGGTAATGACCGATAAAGGCATCACAGGCCACGGCTGCGCCACCTTTCAGCAACGTCCGCTGGCGGTCAAAACCATGGTCGATGAGTATCTAAAGCCTCTTCTGATCGGCCGTGACGCCAACCACATTGAAGACCTCTGGCAAATGATGAACGTCAATGCCTACTGGCGAAACGGTCCGGTGATGAATAACGCGATTTCCGGCGTCGATATGGCGCTATGGGATATCAAAGGCCAGCTAGCCGGTATGCCGCTTTATCAACTGCTTGGCGGGCAATCCCGGGATGCCATCGCCGCTTACAGCCATGCCAGCGGTGAAACACTGGAGGAACTCTTTGCCAGCGTAGACCGCCTGCGCGAACAGGGTTATCGCCATATTCGCTGCCAGTTGGGTTTCTACGGCGGCACGCCAGCGCAGTTACATACGCCGGAAAACCCAACGCCCGGCGCCTGGTTCTGTCAGCAAGAATACATGGACAACACCGTCGCCATGTTCAAGGCGCTGCGGGAAAAATACGGTTTTAGCCTGCACATTCTGCATGATGTGCACGAACGTCTTTTCCCCCAACAGGCGATACAACTGGCAAAGCAGCTTGAGCCCTATCAGCCCTATTTCATTGAAGATATTTTACCGCCACAGCAGAGCGCCTGGCTTGAACAGGTACGCCAGCATAGCTGCGTGCCGCTGGCGATGGGGGAACTCTTTAATAATCCGGCCGAGTGGCACGATGTGATAGTGAACCGGCGCATAGATTTTATTCGCTGCCATATTTCGCAAATCGGCGGCATCACCCCGGCGTTAAAACTGGCCATACTGTGTCAGGCCTTTGGCGTACGCCTCGCCTGGCATGGTCCGGGCGATATGTCGCCCATTGGCGTCGCGGTGAATACGCACCTCAATATCCATCTGCATAACGCGGCCATACAGGAGTACATTCCACGCTCCGTACAAACCGACAACATCTTCCCCGGCGCTCCGGTGGTGAAAGACGGTTTTGTCTATGCGCCGCAAACGCCGGGTATTGGCGTGACCTTTAATGAAGAGGAAGGTCTGCGTTTCCCGGTGGTGTACCGCCCGCATGAATGGACGCAAAGTCGCCTGCCGGATGGCGCAATCCACACGCCGTAAATCAGGTGTCGCCTTTACGAAAGGCAAGATTTGCCCGGTTATGCGGGATCACATAGGTGCAGGTGTAGTTAATGTCGATAATATCGCTAATTTCATACACCCTGCCGCCTTCCAGGATCCCGCGATTACTGATGTGCATCGCCGGGCTGCCTTTCTTGCACCCCAGCAGCGCCGCCTGTTCACGACTCACATTAACCGCACGGTAGGTCGTCAACATATGGGAGATTTGATACCCCTTGCCTAAAACATACTGTTGCAGTGAGCTCTCAATGATCTGTTGATTCAGATCGGCAAAATCAGCAGCAGGCATACGGGAGATTTCAATTTGTACGGCCTCTTCATCCACGAAGCGCAGTCGACAAAATTGCCAGATAAAGCTGTCATCTGTCAGCCCAAAGATCTGCTGCTCATCGCGGTCAGGACGTTTCTTATGCAAACTAATCAGCCGAAAACGGATCTGATCGAAACGCTTTTCAGTGATGGAGTTGTAGACCAGTGGGTTATTACGCGCCTGCTCGTTAATCCAGATCCCGGAACCTTGTACGATCCGCACGACGCCAATACTTGCCAGCTTTTCGACCGCCTGGCGGATGGTAAAACGTGAGACGCCATACTCTTCGGCTAGCTGCCTTTCAGGGGGAAGTTTGCGTGGGCCGGCGTCGTTATTTTGATAAATTTTACTTAAGAGATCCTGCGTCACAAATTCTTTTTTCTTCATCCCTGCAATTCCTGAAAGAAATCACTCATTGACGCGTGTTATAACACTTGCTGGTCTTAAATACGCTTGTTTCTCAGTATCAAACAGGGATTTTTGGTCATGACAAACCGACGATTAGTTAGCCTTATAACAGGCGTACTGCTGTTCGCCGTTCTCTTGCCGGTGGCTTTAAGCGTCTGGCTGGCGCATCGCCAGGCTGAAGAGTCGTTTATGAACGAACTCAATACTTTCTCCGCATTGGTAAAAATGCGTGCTGACCGCGTGGTTAGCCAGGGGAAAACGGCCTTGCGTCAACTGGAAACTTACGATGGTATTTCGTGTAGTCAGGATCACCTGCTGGCCATGCGACGTATCTCTTATACATTCCGTTATGTCCAGGAGGTCATTTACCTCGAAGGAACAATACCGCTTTGTTCTTCACTGGAGAGAAACAGCAGCAGCGCTCCCTTTCCTGCGCCGCAAAGGGTAACTAAAGATGGTTTTCGTGCCTGGCTGACCAGCCATAACGATTTGGGACTGACACGTGCAATGGTCGGCCTTGGCACTCGTCGCTACATTGTTATTACCGATCCACTCTCCTTTATTGATGTGCTTTCATATGGCCCGTGGCCTATCAATACTGCGCTGGTCGGGACGAACAGCGGACGGGTGATAGCCAGCAACCGCACGCTGGATCCAGAGATGCTAAAGCATATTGACCTCAATACCCCCACCCAAAGGCTTATCGGCGGTGAAGCGTGGAATACGTTACAGGTGCCCGAACTGGGGGTGACCATCATCACCTGGGCATCGCTGACGCCGCTTAAAGAGAGCTGGCATCGGTTATTGGTAATTTGGGTGCCTGTTGGCCTGCTGCTGAGCCTGGTGCTGGCCTTCTTTTTATTGCGCATGCTGCGTCGCCTGCAATCACCGCAACACCGTATGCAGGACGCCATTCGCGCACGG
Organism: Phytobacter sp. RSE-02; assembly: GCF_040578655.1. NCBI lineage: Bacteria > Pseudomonadati > Pseudomonadota > Gammaproteobacteria > Enterobacterales > Enterobacteriaceae > Phytobacter > Phytobacter sp. RSE-02. The sequence continues at coordinate 79,215 of NZ_JBEULY010000007.1, forward strand.
GAAATTGAGATGTTCTACCAGCCAATTGTGACGCTGGCAGACGGGAAGATTGTCGGTGCGGAAGCGCTGGCCCGCTGGCGACAGTCGGATGGCAGTTACCTCGCGCCGGACACCTTTATTCCGCTGGCGGAACAAACGGGGCTGATGCCACAATTGACAAAAGTGATTATCGAAAAAGTGTTTGAGGACATGGGGCCCTGGCTACAGAAGAATCCGGATCTGCATGTCTCCATTAACCTTGAGCCCTCCGATCTCTTAACCCTGACGCTTCCGGCACAGTTACAGCAACGGGTTAATGACTGGCAAATTTCGCCGTCACAAATCGCGCTGGAAGTGACCGAACATGGTTTTGCCGATCCCACAACCTGCATGCCCACTATCACAGCATTACGTGCGGCCGGACATGCCATCTATATTGACGATTTTGGTACGGGTTACTCCAGCCTCAGTTATCTGCAAAACCTGGATGTCGACATTATCAAAATCGACAAATCCTTTGTGGATGCGCTGGAATACAAAAACATGACCACCCATATCATCGAAATGGCCAAAGCGCTAAAGCTGGCGATGGTGGCCGAAGGTATCGAGACCGAAGTCCAGCTTAAATGGCTTAGCGAACATGGCGTGCAGTACGGCCAGGGCTGGTTATACAGCAAAGCGCTGCCGAAAGACGCGTTTCTGTGCTGGGCAGAAAGTAACCGGAATATCTCCTGAGTTTGTGACCTGTGAAACGGGTTTACTCGTGGAGATAGCGCAATGAAAAAGCCATTCTCACCGCTGCATGATGTGCGCCACTGGCTGAAATACAGTCCGGTGGTGAGCATCCGCAGCGTGAAAAGAGCATCATGACACTGGGCTGGCAAAGTACAGGGTCTCAGACGGCTCTCAGCCGACATACCGCAAGCCCTGCATTACGCCAGAGGGGATTGTTAGAGAAGTGTCCTGAGGATCATTCATCCAGCAATGGGACAAAGCCGCCATAAATCATACGTTTGCTATCGAAAGGCATTTGGTCTCCCAGCTCACGCATGCGGGGATCGGCCATCATTTTTTGATTGGCGGCATCACGAACCTCTTTAGATGGATATTCAATCCAGCTAAAAACCACCTCTTCATGATCTTCTGCTTTTACCGCCCGACGAAAGTCGGTGAAATTTCCAGCCGGAACGTCGTCGGCCCAACACTCCACAATTCGCGTTGCGCCAAACTCTTTAAACAGCGGAGCGGCCCTGGCCGCGAGTTGCAAATAAGCGTCTTTCTTATCTGCCGGAACCGCCACCACGAACCCATCGACATACTTCATGAGTGAGCCTCCGAAGTGAACCGCGCAGCGGGACGATTCCCGCTGCGTCTGGCTGACTAAGTTTAGCCCTGAGACCAGCAGAAGGTGTAGCGCACGACATCGTCGCTGAGGATAAATTCCGGGGACACACTCGGACTCCAGGAGTCGTCGCCACCGAGCCCCATGTGAAAGGCATCCAGTTGCAGCCAGCATCCGGCCTCTTCGCGCAGTAAATGGCGGTGAGAAGTTTCCCTTAATTGCTGCTGGCTGTAGCGACTCAGGGAAAAGTGGAACTGCCCGTTCAGACGGTGCGCACCATAATTCACCTCGCGCGTGTCGCAACGCAGGCCATTTTCGGTCGGGAAAATATAGTCCGTATGCAGTTGCGCGAGCGGTAATGTCCAACGTCCCTGCCGCGCGGCCAGTTTGCGATCCGGGTAGTTTTCATGCGGCCCAAGTCCCCGCCAACTGACCTGCTCTGCAACCTCAGCAAGCTGACACTGCAAGCCGATACGCGCAGGCGGCGGCACATCCAGATTGCGTTGCACCTGAACATCACCATGCAGAACGCCATCGCCAGCCACTCGCCAGGTTTTTTTACTGATAAACAGCGTCTGCCCGTTGTACTGCCAGGCATGGCGCGTGGCGATGACCACATCGGTGGCATTTTCCAGCGCGTCGCACTGCAACAACACTGGCGTCAGATCATACATTCCCGCCGCTTTCCAGCGCTCCACCCACGCATTGGGATCGATGCGCGTGGCCTCGCTGACGCCGATATCATTGTCCAGCGGAGCGCGGGTAAAGTTATCAAGTACCGGCGCAAGGAGCGTCGGTTGACCATCACGCCACCACTGCGTCAGATGGCCGCTCGTCCGGCTGAACTGCCAGCGATGCCCGCCCTGCTCAATCACGAAATGTGCAGCGTCAGTCTGTAACGCGGGCCGCGGTTGTGCGGCTTTTTCTCTTGGTAATGCGAGCGCTGTCGGCAGTTGCCACTGATCCCAGGCGCAGCGGTGCTGCGCGGGTGACCAGCTTGTCGCATCACGCTGATAGATATCCACATTCAGCCAGACGTCCCCCGGTTGCGCGGCCAAAGGCGGGCAGTTAAGTTCAATACGCTGGGTTCCCTGCGGGGCAATCGCCAGCACCACCTCCCCTTGCGCCAGCACCTCGCCATCACGGGTAACAGACCATCGCAGAACTTCGTTATCCGTCGAACGGAATAAATACTCGCTCGTTACCTTGATTGCCAGCGGTGAGGTACTGACCCGTTGGAACTGGAAAAACTGCTGGGCGCGTTGCGCTTCATAGAGCGCCGGGTGCGGAGTTCTGTCCGGGAAGACCAGCCCGTTCATGCAGAACTGTCGGTCATTTGGCGTATCGCCGAAATCACCGCCATAGGCCCAGAATGGCTCACCGTTTTCATCGAGTTTGGTCAGCGCCTGGTCAACCCAGTCCCAGACAAACCCGCCCTGCAGGCGGGGGTAAGCACGGAAAGCCTGCCAGTATTTGGCAAACCCGCCGAAGCTGTTGCCCATGGCATGCGCATATTCACAAAGGATCAGCGGACGGGTTTCATCCGGCATTCCGACCCATTTTTTTATCGACCATTTCGGCACCGCCGGAAACGGTTGATCCTGATCGACGCGGGCATACATCGGGCAGACGATATCTGTTGCCGCAGTATTGGCGCCACCGCCTTCGTACTGTACCGGACGTGTTGGATCGGTGGTTTTCACCCAACGATAGAGTGCGTCATGCGACGCGCCATGACCGGACTCATTTCCCAGCGACCAGATAATGATCGACGGGTGGTTACGATCGCGCTGCACCATGCGGGTGACACGCTCGCTCATCGCCGGTAGCCATTGCGGATCATCCGCCAGACGGCTCATCGGTACCATGCCGTGCGTTTCAATATTTGCTTCATCCACCACATAGAGCCCGTACTGATCGCACAGGCGATACCACAGCGGATGGTTGGGGTAATGTGAACAGCGTACGGCATTGAAATTGTGCTGCTTCATCAGTTCGATATCGCGGCGCATCGTGGCTTCATCGATCGCCTGACCGTTTTCCGGATGGTGTTCATGGCGGTTGACCCCACGGATCAGCAGCGGCTGACCGTTCAGTTTTAGCAGCCCTTCGCTGATCTCAACATGGCGGAAGCCCACATCGCACGCTTCCACTTCCAGCAGATGGTTTTCACCGTCATACAGCGCCATCGTCAAACGATACAACTCAGGTGTTTCCGCGCTCCATAGTAATGGCCGCTCAATGGGCATCGTCACGCTTACGCGCTCGGCCCAGGCTCCGCGCTCATCCACCACTGCGCTACCCGGTCTCTGGCTGGCCTCAGCCATTTTCTCATCCCCTCGCCACAAGGCGACGACCACCAGGCAGCCAGCAAACTCCCCGGCGAGCGTTATCTCCGTTTGCAATTGCGCGTGGGTAAATTCCGCATTCAGTTGGGTGGTGTAGTGATAATTGGCAATGCGGGTATGGGGTTTATGTTGCAGGGAGACATCACGGAAAATGCCGCTCATGCGCCACATATCCTGATCTTCAAGGTAACTGCCATCGCACCAGCGCAGCACCATAACTGCCAGACGGTTTTCCCCGGCCACCAGCACGTTGCTCAGATCAAATTCCGCAGGCAGGCGGCTATCCTGGGAATAGCCGACCCACTGGCCGTTACACCAGAGATAAAACGCGGAGTTGACCCCATCAAAAACAACATGCGTTTGCCCGTTCGCCAGCCACTGTTCTTCGAGATCAAATGTGAGCGAGTAACAACCGGTCGGATTGTCCTGCGGTACAAACGGTGGATTCACCGCGATGGGATAGGTCACGTTGGTGTAAATGGGGGTATCAAAGCCCTGCATCTGCCAGTTCGACGGCACCGGCATTCGCACCGCATCGGCGAGATCGGCCGTGATCCAGCTTTCCGGTACAGATTCAGGTGATGAAAAGAAGCTAAACTGCCAGGCGCCGTTAAGTAAACGACGGGTTGACGGCACCTCATCACGAAGCGCTTCGTCCACCGTCCGCCAGCTTGACATTGGCGCATGCGCCGGTAAACGGTGCCAGTGCGTAATGACCGGGTTTTCCCAGTCCCGGCGAGAGAATAACGAACTTAACGCGGAAACAGACATATCGACCTCATTTTGCGAAGCGCTCACAATTTTATGCACAATGCACCGAATTAGCGCTGACGTAAAGGGTTTACGAGCAGCAAAGCGAAAAGGATCACAAAAGCGTTAACGGCGATCGAGCTGCGCAGCGAGTTGTGCCAGCTCATTCAATCGTCTGGCCAGCGTTTCGCCACTGACGTTAATCGATGTTACCGGTGAGGTCGAGGCACGCTCTACCAGCGTCACCGGCAGCCGCGTCTGGCCAATTCCAGTATCGTCACCGGAGAGGCGTGCAAGGAGCCATTCTACGCTACGCTCGCCCGCGAGTTTGAACGCCTGGCGGATGGTCGTGAGCGGCGGTGAGTACCAGGCGCTGTCGGCGGTATCATCATAACCGACCACTGAAATCTGGCCCGGTACGGTTAAGCCCCGCTCCGCGCAGACACGTATCACGCCAAGGGCCATCTGATCGTTGGCGACCAGGATAGCCTGCGGCGGCGTATCTGCCGCCAGAAGCAGATGCCCTTTTTCATAGCCGGATGCCGCGCTCCAGTCGCCGTATTCACAGCCACAGGGCGATAATCCCGACTCCGCCAGTGCCGCCAGCCATCCTGACATTCTTGCCCTTGCAGAGACCGATGACTGCGGCCCCCCCAGCAACGCAATACGCTGATGCCCCTGTTCCAGCAAGTGTGCAGCGCCAAGCCGTGCCCCCTGATCGGCATCAAAAATCAGGCTGTTGACGGCCGCCGTTTCACTGACATCAAGGAAGAGGACCGGCACCGGGCCTGCCAGTGCCGATAAGGCCTCTGCCTGTTCATCATCCAGCGGAACGTTAACCAGCAACCCATCGACCCGTTGGGCCAGTAGATCCTGCAACGCAGCAGTACATCCCCGGGCGTCCTGCACTTCCGGCATGGAAATGATCACATTCACGTCGGATTGTGTGGCGCGGGATTTCACCGCCGAGGCAATTTGAGAGGGAGCATGCAGGGCCAGGTCGGAAGTCAGTAGCCCCAGCGTTTTGGTCCGTTTCCCCGCCAGTTGCTGCGCCCCGCGATTGGGGATGTAGTGCAGTTCCGCCATCGCCGCCAGCACTTTCTCCCGCGTCCGGGCAGACACATGTTCGCCCTGATTGATAACGCGCGAAACGGTTTGGTAAGAGACCCCGGCAAGGCGGGCGACATCATAGAGCGTAATGGTTTTCATGGCACTCATCTGGCGACGGATTTCGCGTCAGTGTACCCGATTACGCCAGCAACTGTTATGCAGGTGTAAGAAATGCCAGCAAAGCTATACGCGTGAGGCAAACAAAGCGGGGGAAAAGAAATGTCGACGAGCCAGACTGGCCCGTCGTAAACATCGTCCGTGATGATGAGATGGTTACAACTGAATTATATTTTGTATCATCATCACAAAACTGAGTGCAATTTAAATGACAGTTTCATGACAATACAATTACTGCTGACGCGGAATAGGAAACCCTTTTATAGAAATAACGAAACTATCGCCTTCTTTTTTTATTTTTGCGCCAGCATCACACCAGTCGGTAGCGATGCGAAAAAACTCATCGCTACCAATATTCCAGTTCAGACGGACATGTTTAACAAAACCTGATCGTAACAGGTCACAGGCCTCGCAATAATTGCTGGCCGTTGAGAGCAGTTGTTGGTTCATTTTTTCTTCTTCAGAAGTTTACGTAATGCCTTGATCTCTTTTGGATTTAATGGAGCAGTACTTTCTTCTTCAAGGTGTTGGTTATCGATATCCTCTTCCGATACTCCGCCCTGTTCAACTGACTGAAACGCCAACAGCAGCAGTTTTTCAGTCGCCGTACTGAGGTTCTCATTATTTTCTTCTGCGTAATGACGGAGCTTTTCTTTTAACGTCTGATCAATTTTGACGTTCAATACCGCACTGGTCATGATTATCCCTTCCCGTGTGAAGTTAGCAAAGTATTAATACACGAAGTTAACATACTGATCCAGAGTTATATTAAAAGCTTATGACAAATTAAAAATATCCACAAATATTTTAACCTTGTTTTATGACATTTAAGTGAAAGTAATATTTCAAATATATGACAATGCATTATTAATGGCTGGGAATGGATAACGGCAGCCACGGAAAGGGGTGACGGTGGCGTGTTTTTTCGAGGTGGTGTTGGTGTAACGAGTCAGCAAATTGCTTTACTTGCCCTTCGCCAGCACTAGCATAATGCGAATAAGAAGAACCTTAACCGCTAATTATCACTTAGCAAAGAGAGATGCAGGATAGGGATCTCTACCCTACTAAAACGGCGTTGGTTTCCTCCGCAGGCAACACCATGGAAATTCAAAAATCGCGCAGCACCGTTACCGGAGGCAACCGCTGAGTTAGCGTTGTAAATCCCGCCACGCCTCGCGGGTGATTTCCCAAAGTTCGGAATCCAGTTCACCCGCCACATAGTGTGCTTTTTCGCGACGGACCAGACGCATACCGCTACGCTGCGAAAAATTAACTGACCGTGTGTTCACGGCAGCCTTTGGCGCACGTAGCACCTCTTTATCTAATTCCTCAAACCAGTAGCGCGTCACCGCATCACTGGCTTCTGACATCAGGCCCTGCCCCTGCCACTCTGGCGCCAGCCAGAATCCACGATTGTTATCGGGCAGGTCCATCAGACATATAACGCCAATAAGTTGCATTGGCTCGGCTTTACGCCGAATTGTCCAGTACCAGCCCTTTCCCGCTTCTGTCGCTGGCAAAGCGACATGATTAACATACTGGGCAGCGCCATCGTCCGGATAAGGCCAGGGGATCGAGCCAATCAGATAACGCACAATCTCCCAACGAGGGAAGACACGTTGAATTTGTTCCGCATCGGCGGAAACCAGCGGCTGAAGGAGTAATCGTTCGGTGGTGAGTTGCGGTGTGGTCACAGGCATCCTTTCTGCATAAACGGCGGTAAATTGACCATAAAACAGAAAGCGCACAGAGGGCAAGATAAAAGAAGGTACCAGAAATGGGTGGGGGCCCTGCCAGCTACATCCCGGCACACACGTCCTTTGCCTTGGCTGCTTCCTTCCGGACCTGACCTGGTAAACAAAGTAGCGTTGCGGGAGAACCAACAGAGCCCCCATTGAGAGCGTTGTTAACCAACGCGCTGGCGCATTATCCATGTCCCATGCCGCAATTGCAAGCCGCACCCTGACGGATGCCGATTTCTTGCGCAATCTCCCCTTCACAGTCACGACCAGGCTGTTTATGCTGACCTTTCGTCAGTCAGGAAGGCAGTATGGATAATCACGATTCTTTTCCACAGCGGGTATGGCAAATCGTCGCCTCGATTCCAGAGGGCTATGTCACAACCTATGGTGATGTCGCCAGGCTGGCGGGGTCGCCACGTGCAGCCAGACAGGTCGGTGGCGTGCTAAAGCGTTTACCGGAGGGCAGTACTTTACCCTGGCATCGGGTGGTTAATCGACACGGCTCAATTTCATTAAGCGGACCGGATTTACAACGTCAGCGACAGGCATTAATGGAAGAAGGTGTAGCGGTATCCGGCAGTGGACAGATTGATATGCAGCGCTATCGCTGGATTTACTGAAACCTCCTCTCCCGCAGGAGAGGAGGCACGCACATTACATCTGCGTCGGTGCAGGCGTTGCCGTAGAAGGGCTTACCTGGGTTGGGGATGTTGAAGGCACGGTAGTTGTCGCGCCACCGCCTGACTGCAATGGAATAGCGGTCTGCTGGACCGGAACCAGTGTCAGGTCAGCTTTCGTACCGCCCTGGTTAATGATCGGTTTAACCGTATCGGTTACAAAGACCATTTTGTCGTCAATGGTAATAGCCGCACTCAGAAGCAGACGCGCGTTAGGCTGGATGTCTGCCGGGTTAAACGGCAAGACAAAGCTAAACGGTGCCTGTTTACCTTCGGTACGTACCGCTTTTTGGGCAATCACTTTAGACGGCGCATCGGCCATGGAGGCGTCAGAGACAGTGACGGTCAGGACCGCATTCGGCGGTAACGCCACTTTCTGGCGGATCCATACCGTACCAGAAACGTTAGGTTGGGTTATCGCCGCCGTACTCGCCGCAGGTGCCTGCGGGTTTGGTGCAGGCGTTGGAATGTCTGCGGCTTTTTTTGCGCAGGCAGTCAGCGCTACAGCGACTGCTAAACCACTTAACATGTGCACGAGTTTCATGAGTTCTCCTTATCTTCTATGCACCAGCAAGAATGTTTTCTGCCAGAATGTGTGGTTGGACCATCGTAACGTGTTCAAGTGTGGCACATGTCACTGATTTTTGCCTGCAAACCCCCATCTATTCAGATTATTGCACCCATCGGACCACTTTTATTTCCAGGTTATACTGATCAAGGAATCCGCTGCGTCGGTTTTATTTTTATTGAGGACATCTATGAGTCAGGCGCTTACAAATCTGCTGTCATTGTTGAATCTGGAAAAAATAGAGGAAGGTCTGTTTCGAGGGCAGAGCGAAGACTTAGGTCTGCGCCAGGTGTTCGGTGGTCAGGTGGTTGGGCAAGCGCTATACGCGGCGAAAGAAACCGTACCGGCAGACAGGCTGGTGCACTCGTTTCACAGCTATTTTCTGCGTCCGGGCGATAGCCAGAAACCCATTATTTATGACGTCGAAGTGTTACGCGACGGTAATAGTTTTAGCGCTCGTCGTGTGGCGGCCATTCAAAACGGGAAACCGATTTTTTATATGACGGCGTCATTCCAGGCACCGGAACCGGGCTATGAGCATCAAAAGGCGATGCCTTATGCGCCAGCACCGGAGTCACTGAAATCCGAAACGGAAATTGCCCGCGAGCTGTCTGCGTTTTTACCGCCACTGGTAAAAGAGAAATTTCTCGGCGACAAGCCGATTGAAATCCGCCCCGTGGAATTTCACAATCCACTAAAAGGACACGTCGCCGAGCCAACCCGCCAGGTCTGGATGCGCGCCAATGGCACGTTGCCGCAGGATTTACGCGTCCAGCAATATCTGCTCGGCTACGCATCGGACTTTCACTTCCTGCTGGTTGCGCTCCAGCCACACGGCGTAGGTTTTCTCGAAAAAGGCATGCAGGTGGCAACCATCGACCACTCCATGTGGTTCCATCGCCCTTTCGATTTAAACGACTGGCTGCTTTACAGTGTGGAAAGTACCTCGGCATCGAGCGCACGCGGTTTTGTCCGCGGAGAGTTTTACAACCGGGATGGTGTCCTGGTCGCCTCCACTGTGCAGGAAGGGGTGATGCGTAACCGCGATGCGGCGGTCTGACCGCAGTACAATAACAAAAGCCTCCCGATGGGAGGCTTTTGTTGCTCAGGAGATAACTCAGTTCGATCAGGCGTTGTAGGCGTTTTCGCCGTGGCTGTTGACGTCCAGCCCTTCGCGTTCCTGATCTTCCGGGACACGCAGACCCACTGTCATATCAGCCAGTTTGTAACCGATGAAGGCGACGACACCAGACCATACGATAGTGATGGCGATACTTTCCAGTTGTACCAGAACCTGATGGCCCATGGTCACGCCTTCAGCATAACCCACGCCGCCCAGTGAAGTGGCTGCGAAGATACCTGTCATGATACAACCTACGATACCGCACACGCCGTGAACACCGAAGACATCACACGGGTCGTCAACACGCAGCCAGCGTTTCAGAGCAGTAACGCCCCACAGACCCGCCAGACCTGCAACGATCCCCACGATCAGCGCGCCACCCACGCCAACGTAACCACACGCCGGAGTGATACCCACGAGGCCAGCAATCGCACCAGAACAGGCACCCAACAGAGACGGTTTGCCGCGCAGCGCCCACTCACCGAAGACCCAGGAGAGGATTGCACCCGCTGTTGCCACGACGGTGTTAACAAAAGCCAGACCCGCAATTTCGTTCGCCGCGCTTGCAGAACCGGCATTGAAGCCGAACCAGCCAAAGTAGAGGATTGCCGTACCGGTAAACACCATCGGCAGGTTGTGCGGTTTAAACGCTTCTTTACCGAAACCGACGCGTTTGCCAATCAGGTAAGCACCCACCAGGCCTGCAACGGCTGCGTTGATGTGAACGACTGTACCGCCCGCAAAATCCATGGCGCCATGGGTTGCCAGCAGACCGCCGCCCCAGACCATGTGTGCGATCGGCACGTAGGACAGCGTCAGCCATACCACGACGAAAATCAGTACTGCGGAGAAACGGATACGTTCTGCCAGCGCACCGACAATCAGGCCGACGGTGATACAAGCAAACGAGCCCTGGAACGCAACGTGAATGTACTGATAGATGGTGCCCATCAGCGCTTTCAGCTCAATATTTTTCAGCATCACCCAGTCGAAGCTACCGAAGAAGCTGCCGCCAGTGCCAAAGGCCAGAGAGTAGCCGTAAACCACCCACAGCACGCATACCAGTGCGAACGTAACCGCAACCTGCGTCAGCATAGAAAGGACGTTTTTACCGCGGATTAAACCACCATAGAACAGGGCGATGCCCGGAATTGACATAAACAGCACCAGCGCGGTGCAAATCATCATAAAGGCATTGTCGGCTTTATCGACGACAACCGGATCGGCTGCCATAGCCAGACACGGCAGTAGTGCCAGCGAGGCCAGACCCGCTTTTAATATTGCTTTCTTCATTTTACCCATCCCCTCACTGTGTGCCAGGTATTACAGTGCCGCTTCGTCGGCTTCGCCGGTACGAATACGAATGACGCGTTGCAGCTCGGCAACGAAAATTTTGCCGTCGCCAATTTTTCCGGTGTAGGCCGCTTTGCTAATGACATCAATGACTTCATCGAGCTGATCGTCAGCAATTGCCACATCAATCTTCACTTTTGGCAGGAAGTTAACGCTGTACTCCGCACCACGGTACAACTCAGCGTGTCCTTTCTGACGTCCGAAACCTTTCACTTCGGTCACGGTTAACCCTTGAATACCAATTGAAGACAGCGCTTCACGAACATCTTCCAGTTTGAATGGCTTAATTACCACGGTAACCAGCTTCATAGATCCCCCTCCAGTCGAAAATCGATAATGGCCGCAGCTAATACGCATGAGATATTGCAAGTGGTGTGCCAAAAATGAAAAACGGGAAAATTTCAGGCTGTTAAGCCGTCTAAGAAGGATGTCATAGCGCAGCGATGAAAATGGGAATGGTTCAGATTGTTCCTGGAAAAGAAAAACGCACCACGACAGTGCGTGGTGCGTTACTTTTTTGCACCAACAGCGGATCCTGTTAGTAGCATGCTTAATTTTGGTGCATCAGGCGATTAGCGATTCTTCTCGAACACTGGCGGCAAGCTCCTCCCCTGCCAGTTGCAGTTGATACATCTGCCAGTAGCGCCCTTTTGCCTCAAGTAGTTGCTGATGCGTGCCACGTTCAACGGCCTGACCGCGATTGAGGACAAGAATGGTTTCCGCCTCGACAATCGTCGACAGCCGGTGTGCAATCACGACCAGCGTCGTGTGCTGCCGGACCGCCGCCAGCGCCTGCTGAATGGCTTTTTCGGTGCCTGAATCGATATTCGCCGTTGCTTCGTCCAGAATCAGGATTTGTGGCGTCTCAACCAGTACACGCGCCAACGCCAGCAGTTGCTTCTGCCCAACGGAGAGATTATTCCCCTGCTCGCCAAGGCGGGTATAAATCCCCTCCGGCATTTCGCGCGCCAGCCCGGCCAATTGCACCACCTCCAGCGCATGCCAGACCTGCTCCTCGGAAATATCACGCCCCAGCGTGACGTTGGCAAAGAAGGTATCCGCCATTACCACCGGGTCTTGTTGCACCATCGCTACTCCTTTACGCAATGTGCTGTGGCTCAGCGCGGAGAGTGGTCGACCATCGAGGCGAATTTCTCCTTTGGTCAGCGGGTAGTAGCCCATGAGCAGGCTTGCCAGCGTACTTTTACCGCTACCGGTATGCCCCACCAGAGCCACAAAACTGCGGGCAGGTACATTCAGGCTAATGTCCTGCAGCACCAGACGGTCATCACGATAGGCAAACGAGACATCGTTGATATCAATAGACCCGCTTTTTAGCGGCTCATCGTCGTAGCCATAGGTCTGGCGTGGACAGTCCATCAGCTCAAAGACACGCTCCCCGGCCACTACTGCCTGCTGGAGCATCGACTGCTGGGTCGTCAGCTCAATCAGGGGTTCATTCAGGCGGCCAAGATAGCTGATAAAGGCATACAGCACCCCAACCTCCATCGTGCCAGCCGGGCTAAAGCCAAACAGCATTAACAGGCCGCATAGCACCAGCGCGGAAAAGAGGCTCAGTAAAGGACGAAGCAGGAAGCCATCGAGACGTAACGTCTGCATTCGCGCCAGGTAATGGGAGCGGCTTGCTGAACCCATGCGCTCACCAAAACGCGCCTGCTGTCGAAACTGCTGGATCACGCTCATCCCATTGATGACTTCGTTGAAGCCATCGTTGATATCCGCCAGGTAGGCCCGCATACGGCGCACAATTGGCGTGCTGTAACGCTGATATATCAACATCACGATGATAACTGCCGGGAAGATGCAGATAGCGACAAGCGCCATACGCCAGTCGAGGCTGAACATCGCCACCAGCATCGCGCCAATCAGCGCCGCACTGCGCAATACTGTCGCCACCACCGTCACATAGAGATCGCGGATCACTTCGGTATCGTTGGTCACGCGCGAAATGATCTGCCCGACCGGCTGGGTATCGAACGCGCTCAGCGGCTGTCGCAGAGCAGCATCCATCACATCAGTACGCAACCGCTGTACCACGCCGACGGCGGCCTGGTTAAACAGTAGCGCCTGGGCATAATGCAGCCCGGCCGCCAGCACCTGCAAGCCGACATAGACAACGACCATCCCCGCCACCAGCCCAACGGGCAGGTAACTTTTCGCCACCATATTATCGATAAAATAGCTGATCAGCGCCGGACCGGACACTTCCGCCGCCGCTGCGACCCACAGCATCACGACGGCTTTGGTCAGCGGTTTGCGCCAGGGAGAACCGTAGACCAGCAAACGTTTCAGGGTAGGCCACTGTTGCACTAACTTACGCATCAACCGCCTCCTCTGGCGTGTCGTCCAGCGCCGCTTCCAGTTGTTGATAGCGATACATATCGCGATACCAGCCGGGCTGGCGCGCAAGCTGTTCATGTTGTCCGCGCTGCCCGATATGTCCGTGCTGCATCACTAAAATCTCACTGGCTTCCGTCAGCGCCGACAGGCGATGGGCGCTGATAATTACCGTACGCCCTTCTCCCCACTGACGCAGGTTATGGAGAATCTGGTGCTCGGTGCGGCCATCTACGGCAGAGAGCGCGTCGTCCAACAGCAAAATCTCTGCGTTCAGCAGCAGCGCGCGGGCAATTGAGATACGCTGCTTTTGCCCGCCGGAGAGCATCACGCCGCGCTCGCCGACCTCGGTATCGTAGCCCTGCGGCAGGCGCAGGATATCCTCATGCACGCTGGCAAGCCGCGCCACATGTTCAATCTCGTCCTGCGTCGCCCCCGGTTTACCCAGCGCGATATTATTGGCGACAGTGTCGGAGAACAGGAACGGCGTCTGATTCACCACCGCCAGGCGGCTGCGCCAGTCATCCAGTTTTAGTTGCGTCAGCGGCACCCCATGGAAACGAATGTCCCCCTGCTCCACATCGAAATGGCGCTGAATCAGAGAGAGCAAGGTGGATTTACCCGCCCCGGTTGGCCCGCAAATCCCTAACATCTGGCCAGGTAACAAGGAGACATTCACATTATTCAAAATCGGATGTGCCGTTTGCGGATACGTAAATTCGCGAATCGCAATCTGCAGGCTACCACGCCCTTCCGGAACCGGTTCGGTACCGTCGGTCACCACCGGCGCTTCCGCCAGCATGTCGCGAATACGGCTATAGGCGGCGCTGCCGCGCTCAACGATGTTAAACATCCAGGCCAGCGCCAGCATCGGCCAAATCATTAAGCCAAGATACATGGTGAAGCTGGTAAGTTGCCCCAGCGTGAGCGAGCCCTGAATCACCATCCAGCTCCCGCCGCCAATCGCCAACAGGTTTGCCATGCCGATAGCAATATAAATGGTCGGATCAAAACGGGCATCGACGCGGGCGACACGCATGTTTTTCGCCCCGGTATCGGCGGCCTCCGCGGCAAACAGCGCCGATTGCCTGTCTTCCAGACCAAACGCCTTGATCATGCGAATGCTGGTCATGCTCTCCTGAGTGCGATCGTTCAGCGAGGAGAACGCTGCCTGCGCCAGCTTGAAGCGCTGATGCAACTGGTCGCCGTAACGTTTAATAAAAATGGCCATAATCGGCATTGGCAACAGCGACAACAGCGTCAGTTGCCAGCTAATCTGCGTGGACATCACCACCAGCACCACGCAGCCCATCACCAGTGAATCCACCAGCGTGAGCACGCCTTCCCCGGCGGCGAACACTACCCGGTCAACGTCATTCGTAGCGCGCGCCATCAAGTCGCCGGTACGGTGGCGCAGATAAAATTCCGGATGCTGGCGGCTGAGCTGGCGGTAAAAATCTTCGCGTAGCTCAACGGCGAGCTGATAGGACGCACCAAACAGCCAGACGCGCCAGACATAGCGCAGCAGGTAGATGACGATAGCAATCAGCACCAGTGTCCCTACCCACATCATGATCTGCGATGCGGTAAAGTGCTGGCGGGTAACACCATCGACAATGATCCCCACCACCTTAGGCGGGACGAGTTGTAGAATCGCAATAATGATAAGCAGGCCTACAGCACCGAGATAGCGTCGCCACTCCCGGCGAAAGTACCAGCTTAACTGAGCAAATAATCGCACGCGGTTACATCCTGAACGTGAGTTTTCCGGCTACCGCCGGGAGGGTTATTCAATGGGCAAAGCCGTGGTGTATTTTATCTGTTCCATCGCAAAACTGGATGTCACATCGGACAAGCCAGGTACACTATTGACCAGTTTTTTGTAGAAGTCGTCATAACGTTTCATGTCCGCAACCTGAACGCGTAACAGGTAATCATACTCCCCCGCCATACGCCAGAATCCAAGTACTTCCGGCATTTCCGAGACCACGGCGGTGAAGCGACAGTACCAGTCGCTGCTGTGATGCTGGGTTTTGATCAGCACAAATGCGGTCAGGCTCAGACCCAGTTTCTCCGCATCCAGCACGGCCACACGTCCGAGCAGGATACCCTCCTCCTCAAGCCGCTTTAGTCGTTTCCAGCATGGCGTGCTGGTCAGATTAACGGCATCCGCCAGCGCCTGCAAAGAGAGTGTGCAGTCCTGCTGGAGCAAAGAAAGCAACTTACGATCTATTTTATCTAGCATTACGCCTTCCCGGAGAAACTTTTTCTCTTAACAGTCTATTTCAAAGTTTAAATGGCAACAATTTTTCCTGCGTTTTCCGCTAATCTGGGCACAAAATGATAAATGGAAACGATGTATGAACAGTGACTGGGTTAAGCACGCCATTAACGAAATCAATGCCGATTATCAGCGATCTGCGGACACGCACCTGATCCGTCTCGCGCTGCCTGCTTTCCCCGGCATTCGGCTCTATCTGAAAGATGAAAGTACGCATCCAACCGGAAGCCTCAAACATCGTCTGGCGCGTTCACTCTTTCTCTATGGCCTTTGTAATGGCTGGATTAAAGAAGGCACCACCATCATTGAAGCGTCATCCGGTTCAACGGCGGTATCAGAAGCATATTTTGCCCGTCTGTTGGGATTACCGTTTATTGCCGTTATGCCTTATTGCACGGCAAAACGAAAAGTCGAGCAGATTGAATTCTACGGTGGTCGCTGTCACTTCGTGGAGAGTGCCTGCGAGATTTATGCGGCCTCAGAAACCCTGGCGCGTGAACTGAACGGCCACTATATGGATCAGTTTACCTATGCCGAGCGCGCCACCGACTGGCGCGGTAATAACAACATTGCGGATAGCATTTTTCGCCAGATGAAAAACGAGCCGCATCCGGTGCCGGACTATATCGTCATGAGCGCAGGCACGGGCGGCACATCGGCCACTATCGGGCGTTACATTCGCTGCCAGGGCTATAGCACCGAACTGATGGTCGTGGATCCGGAAAACTCGGTGTTCCTCGATTTCTGGCAAACCCGAGACGCCAGGTTGCGTTCCTCGGTGGGAAGCAAAATTGAAGGCATTGGCCGACCACGCGTCGAGCCGTCATTTATTCCTGACGTGGTGGACGAGATGTTGCGAGTGCCGGATGCCGCCAGTGTGGCAACGGCGCAATGGCTGGAGACACAATTAGGGCGTCGGGTTGGCGCATCGACCGGCACCAATATGTGGGGAGCCTTACAACTGGCGGCGCGTATGCGCGACGAGGGGCGGAGTGGCTCTATCGTGACCCTGTTGTGCGACAGCGGCGAACGTTATCTTGATACCTACTACAACCCGCAGTGGGTCGAAGCCAATATCGGCGATATTCGCCCGTGGCGGGAAGAAATTAACTCGCTGATAAAATAAAAAAAGCCAGGCATTCACACCTGGCCGCTGGAAAAGATCTCATCATTCGGGGGAATAAGGAAGATTAGGTGTATCCAGCCAATGCGTTAAGAAGTGCGACACGGCCTGATCGCGGCAGTGTCCGATAACCGGTAAGTGTGGAAGCGCGGCGCGCAACTGTGGCATGGCATTTCCCATGATCATGCCGCGCCCTACGCTTGCCAGCATCTCTCTGTCATTCATGGCGTCGCCGAACGCCATGCAATCCTGCATCGGCACGCCTAACAGCGAGCTGAGCATGGTCAACGCCGAACCTTTGTTGCAGCCGAGCGGTAATACCTCCAGACAATAAGAGGCGGAAAAGCATAAATTGGCGCGTCCGCCTAACACTTCATTCATCTGGATCCGCAAGCGGCACAGGTCGTCATGTTCACCCACAAAACAGATTTTGGTCACCTCATGGGCAGGCAGTCGCTTGAGATCCACCAACTGGTAACTGAATCCACTGTAGATATGCTCGTCCAACGCCTCCGGGACAGGTTTATCCGTCATCCAGCCGTCATCGTTAAACGCGTGGATGCTGGCCTGCGTATCCCATTTGCTGTGCAGTACGAGTTCAGCCACTTCGGGATCAAGGTCCTGGCGATGTAAAAGCTCCCCATCCAGAGAGTGGACGCGCGTGCCGTTACCGGTTATCAAAAAAGCGTCCAGCGCGAGGATGTCGATGAGCTTGCGCATCTCCAGCGCATGCCTGCCAGTCGCAAAAGTGAGGGTAATGTCGCGTTCACGCAGACGGCGCAGCGTTGCTACAGTTTGCTCACCAAGGCGGTGATCGGGCATCAACAAAGTACCGTCCATATCAAAAGCAGCCAGCCGGGCCATATTTCATCTCCAGATGTGATCGCCGTGTATTGCGCAGAAGTATTGCCTGATATATACGGAAGTAATAGTGAGCAGATAGAGAGAATTGTTCCGGGTTTATGCGACTCCTCAACAGACTCAATCAATACCAGCGCCTCTGGCAGGTCTCATCAGGAGAAGCGCAACAGGTCAGCGTGGCAGAACTTGCCGCACGCTGTTTTTGCAGCGAACGCCATATGCGTACGCTGTTACGCCAGATGCAGGAAGCCGGCTGGCTGAACTGGGACTCCCGTTCCGGGCGGGGTAAACGTGCGGCCCTGCAGTTTTTGCGGACGCCGGAATTCCTGCGCCAGGAGATGATGGAGCAGGCGCTGAATGAGGGCCAGCAGCAAAACGCGCTGGCGCTGGCGCAGCTCGCGCCGGAAGATTTGCGCATTTTACTGAATCCGTTCCTTGGCGGGCTCTGGCAAAACGATACCCCGACGTTACGCATTCCTTACTACCGCCCCCTGGAGCCGCTACGGCAGGGTTTTTTACCCGGTCGGGCGGAACAGCATCTTGCCGGGCAAATCTTCTCTGGCCTGACGCGTTTCGTTGACGATAGCTTTTTACCGCAGGGGGATTTAGCGCACCACTGGGATATTAGCGAGGACAAACTGACCTGGCGGTTTCATATCCGCACGACGTTGCACTGGCATAACGGCGATGTCGTGAATGTTCGCCAGTTACAAACACGTTTCATGCTACTCCTTGAACTGCCCGCCTTGCGGAAGTTGTTCGCCAGCGTCAAAAGCGTAGAGGCTACCCATTCCCACTGTCTGACATTTACGTTGCACCATCCGGATTTCTGGCTGGCGCACCGGCTTGCCAGCTATGCCACCACGCTGGCGCATCCGCAAATACCGCTTATCGGCACCGGGCCGTTCCGTCTGGCCTCATTCAGTAAGGAACTGGTCAGACTGGAAAGTCATGAGCAGTACCACCTCACCCATCCATTATTGAAAGCGGTGGAGTTCTGGATTACACCGCAGCTTTTTGAACAGAATCTCGGGACCAGTTGTCGCCACCCGGTGCAGATTGCGATTGGCGAGCCCGATGATCTCGTACATTTGCAGCAAGTGAGTAACAGTGTCAGCCTTGGGTTTTGTTACCTGACACAGCGTATTGGCGCGAATCTCACCCCGGCACAGTCACGACGCCTTGTGCAGATCATCCATCAGACGTCGCTGCTGGAAACATTGCCGCTGGATGAAAACCTCATTACCCCCAGTAAAGAACTGCTCCCTGGCTGGACGATTCCACAGTGGCCGCCGGAAGAGAGTATTGAGTTACCGCCCACGCTAACCCTGCTTTACCATCTGCCGGTGGAATTACACACTATGGCGCAACAGTTCAAACGTTATCTGGCCGAACTGGGTTGCGATGTCACGCTGATTTTTCATGATGCGAAAACCTGGGATGGGTGCAGTGCGCTGGCTCAGGCAGACTTACTGATGGGCGACAGGCTGATTGGCGAAGCCCCGGAGTATGCGCTGGAACAGTGGCTGCGCTGCGACCCGGTCTGGCCCAATGTACTCAGCCGTGCGCAATTCTCCCATTTGCAGGCTACGCTCGATGCCGTGCAAAGCGTGCCTGACGAAACTGCGCGTAGCGAGGCGTTGCAGGCGGTATTCAGCCACCTGATGGAAGAGGCCATACTTACACCGCTGTTTAATTATCAGTATCGGATTAGCGCGCCGCCAGGCGTAGAAGGCATTCGCCTGAACACCCGTGGCTGGTTTGATTTTACCCAGGCCTGGCTACCGGCACCGGCGCAGTGAAGAAGCTGGTCGGGGCAATCCGCACGCGCTACCATATCGCCTTTATGAATGAATACCGGGAATAATTATGAAACGTGCCGTAGTCGTGTTTAGTGGCGGGCAGGATTCCACAACCTGTCTGGTTCAGGCGTTGCAACAATACGATGAAGTGCATTGTGTCACCTTCGATTATGGTCAGCGTCATCGTGCGGAAATCGATGTGGCGCGTGAACTGGCATTACAGTTAGGTGCACGTGCGCACAAAGTGCTGGATGTAACGTTACTGAATGAACTGGCAGTTAGCAGCCTGACGCGCGACAGCATCCCGGTACCGGATTATCAGCCTGATGCCAGTGGTATCCCGAATACGTTCGTACCCGGGCGCAATATTCTGTTTTTGACCCTGACGGCCATTTACGCATATCAGGTGCAGGCCGAAGCGGTGATCACCGGCGTTTGCGAAACCGATTTTTCCGGTTATCCGGACTGCCGCGATGAGTTTGTCAAAGCCCTGAACCATGCGGTTAATCTGGGCATGGCGAAAGACATTCGCTTTGAAACGCCATTGATGTGGATAGACAAAGCCGAAACCTGGGCGCTGGCAGATTACTGGGGCAAGCTGGAACTGGTGCGCAATGAGACCTTGACCTGCTATAACGGCATCAAAGGCGATGGCTGCGGACAGTGCGCCGCCTGTAACCTGCGGGCGAATGGCCTGAGCCATTACCTGGCCGATAAGACCGGGGTGATGGCTACCATGAAAAAGAAAACCGGGTTGAAGTAACGTACCCTTCTGGGTTCCCGGTTCATACCGAAGCGCACCCGGGCTACAATTTGTATCCACTGCAATAATCGTGTAGCCCGGATAAGGCATTTATGCCGCATCCGGGAGATTTTTGCGACAGTCACGCCTCTTCGCGGATCATCTCTTCCAGCCTTTCACGTAACTCCCCTTCCAGCGCCAGCGCCTTTTGCGTTTTAAGATCAATACACACAAAGGTCACTAACGCATCGGCCACCACTTCACCTCCCGGTTCCAGCGTCACGACCTGGCTGAGCACGCCGCTTCGTCCGTTAATCTGTTTAACGTGGCTGGTCACCGTCAGGCGGTCGCCCAGCACGGCAGGACGACGGTAATTGATATTGATGTTGACGACCACGAACGCGATGTTATTCGTCGTCATCCATTTGAAGTTTTCATTGTTTTCCAGCCCATCCCAACGCGCTTCTTCCAGGAATTCCAGATAACGGGCATTGTTCACATGCTGATAGACATCGAGGTGATAACCACGAACTTTGATCTGAGTCTGCATAGCGCTTTAACCTTTACTTTTGTTATAGGAACAGAGGTCATAACTGGTATGACCTCTCTAGTCTGGCAAAATTTCGCCACTACGCAAGCATCATCTTTTATAGGGTCAGATTTCCGAGGTTGCGTTCAACAAGCGCGCTCCCCATACCAGGCACCTGCTTGAGATCGTCCAGGGTCTTAAAGGGACCGTACTCTTGCCGGTAGCTCACAATCGCCTGTGCTTTTTTCATGCCCACCCCATTCATCACCCGCGCCAGATCCTCGGCACTGGCGGTATTAATGCTAACCCGTGTACCGTCATCATCAGTGCTTTTTGCCGTGTCGGGGGTTTTAGCATTCGGCGTCGCGCCATTATCGGCTTTGGTTTGCACCGCTGGCGCTTTCACACCACCGCCATTGGGGGCTGCCAGCGCACTATGGCTGATGCCAGTACAGGCAAAAGAAAGGGTCAGTAAGAGTACTTTGATTCCATGTTTCATGCTGTTTCTCCTTGGTGTTTAACAACGAGGCTACGATAAACAACCGGGAAAAACGGTACAAATGGCGAAGCGCAAATGTGGAAAAGGCCGCGAAAGCGGCCTTTTGAATTGCAAAGCGTTGCAATATTTGTGGGAAGCGTCTCGTTATTCCTGCTGTTCCATAATCGCGCCAAGTTTGATTTTGGCCTCTTTACGCAGGTTGGTCATCAGCGCCTCGAAAGCGATCTGTGCATTGTTCTGGGTAATCCCCTGAACCATCGCTTTCTTCTGGTCGTCCGGCATGGTGCCAGCTTTCACTTCATCTAACGCCAGAATCGCGACATTGCCCTGGGCATCGTTCGCTACGCCATAGCCCGGTTTGTCTTTTTCCGGCAGCGGCAGGCTAAAGGCAGCCTGGCTAATCGGATCCTGACCGGTACGAGTCAAGGTTTTCGCTGCGCCAAAACTTAACCCTGCGGCTTTCAGCGCATCGTCGCCTTTACCCGCTTTCAGTTCAGCGATCAGCTTGTCAGCATCCAGTTTGGCCTGCTGCTCCGCTTTGTTGTGCTTAACGATATCACTGACCTGAGCTTTAACGTCTTCCAGTGGCTTAATCGCTTCTGCTTTATGCTCACTCACACGCAGCACGAAGGCGCGGTCGCCATCGACAGTAATAATGTCAGAGTTACTGCCCGGCGCACCGTTCACACCCACCAGACCACCGTCAAAAATAGCATTGGCAACCGGTTTAAAATTAAGCTCTTGCGGCAGGCTATCACGGCTAAACCAGCCCGTTTCAACGGCTTTTGTCCCAGCGACTTGCTCAGCACCCGCCAGAGATTCATTATCGTTACTTGCGGCTTCGCTCACCTTCTGTTGCAGGGCATACCAGGCATCCAGTGCCTTATCCTGCTTCACTTTCGCGGCGATCTCGTCATGAACGTCGCTCAGCGGTTTAGCTTTTGCAGGCTGAATGTCATCAAGACGAACAACCAGGAAGCCAACGGAAGATTTGATCACGCCTGACAGTTGGCCTTTGTCTTTCAGGCCCGAATTTTTCAGTTCGTCAGGTGTGGTGGCCGGCTCCAGCCAACCCATATCACCGCCGTTACGGGCAGAGATAATGTCAGTGGATTTTTCTTTCGCCAGTGCGGCAAAATCTGCCCCTTTGCTCAGTGCGTCCAGCACGGCTTTCGCGTCATCTTCTGTTTTGGTCTGAATAACGCTATAGCGATTACGCTGCGGCTGCGTGAACTGATCCATGTGCTGATCATAATAAGACTGAATATCCGCGTCGCTGACGTTCTGCTGCATGTTGGCCGCATCCAGCTTGATATAGCTGACACGGAACTGCTCCGGGGAGACAAAGCGGGTTTTATTCTGCTCATAGAAGCCGGCGATCTCCTGATCGCTTACGGTCTGTTTTGCCGCCAGCGCATTCACGTCGATCAGCGCCTGACGAACAACGCGCTGCTGGGAAACCAGCGCCGCCAGTTCATCCGTCTCACCTTTCAGCATGAAGTCAGTACCCGCAATCGCGTTGATCAGTTGCTGAGAGGTCAGTTGGTTGCGCAGCGCCTGTGCATACTGATCTGCATTCATACCCATCTGGTTGACGATGCCGTTGAAACGGTCGTTATCGAATTTACCGTTGGTCTGGAAAGCCTGGGTGGAGAAAATCGCTTTCTTAACCTGCTCATCGCTGATGCCCAGATGCAGGTTATGCGCGTACTGGTCCAGCAGTGCTTCGTCGATAAGACGGTTCAGCACCTGCTGACGCATGGATTTGATATAGTTTTCATTCGCGGCCAGCTCTGAGAACTGGTCACCCAGCTGCTGCTGCATACGATTACGTTCACTGGCAACCGCATTTTCGAATTGTGCGCGACCAATCTCCTGGTCATTTACCTTTGCGGCATAATTATTGTTACCGCCAATAAGGTAGCTACTGACGCCGGTCAAAATGAACGACACGATAATGACGCCGAAAATGATCTTGAGCACGATGCTGTTTGCTGCCGTGCGTAAATTGTCCATCATGGTGTAACAACACTCCGCTGTAGGTGACTGTAGACCTCTCGCAGTCACTCAGTTTCCCGACGCTGCGTATAGGGTCGTATTTTGACAAGAAAAGGGGGCAATTGTCAGCCCACAACTCGCAGAAACTCAGATAAGAGTGACTGAATAAATAAAAAAGGCACATCTCTCGATGCGCCCTTGTACTTTTCACCTCCCACAGGGAAGCGATCAGTTAACCGCGTCTTTCAGTGCCTTGCCAGCGCGGAAGCCCGGAACCTTAGCTGCGGCGATAGTGATTTCTTTGCCGGTCTGAGGGTTGCGACCTGTACGCGCAGCACGCTCTTTAACAGCAAAAGTACCAAAACCTACCAGCGCTACATCGTCCCCTTCTTTCAGAGATTCAGTAACAGAAGCAATTAAAGCATCTAACGCACGTCCAGCAGCCGCTTTAGAGATGTCAGCCCCCGCGGCAATCTTGTCTATCAGTTGAGATTTATTCACTCTTCTCTTCCTCTCTTTATAATTTATATCGCGCCTGAGTCCTTCACAGCGCGACCGCGCAGCAGTTATATCAGGCCTGTCATGCCCTTACAACACCAGTTGATGATGACACACCCAACCAGCAATCTAAATTAGCTATACAAAAAAAGGCTGGCAAGTCCGAAATGCCTTACCAGCCTTGTTTTTATCAACGCTCTTTGCGCGCGGTCACTATTTTGCGGTCGCGACCTGCATACCAAACGGTTCGTTTTGCAATGCCAGGGCCAGAACCTCATCAATGCGCTTAACCGGATGGATGTCCAGGTCGGCAATGACGTTTTCCGGAATTTCCTCAAGATCGCGTTTGTTCTCGTAAGGAATTAGCACGGTTTTGATCCCGCCACGGTGTGCCGCCAGCAGTTTTTCTTTCAGGCCACCAATCGGCAGAACCTGACCACGCAGGGTAATTTCACCCGTCATCGCCACATCAGCACGTACCGGGTTGCCTGTCAGGCAAGAAACCAGCGCGGTACACATCGCGATACCGGCGCTTGGGCCGTCTTTCGGCGTAGCTCCTTCCGGTACGTGAACGTGAATATCGCGTTTTTCGTAGAAATCCCCGTTAATACCGAGTTTTTCCGCCCGTGCACGCACCACGGTCAGCGCGGCCTGGATAGATTCCTGCATAACTTCACCGAGCGAACCGGTATAAGTCAGCTTGCCTTTGCCCGGTACGCACGCGGTTTCGATGGTCAGCAGGTCGCCGCCGACTTCGGTCCACGCCAGTCCGGTTACCTGACCTACACGGTTTTCGTCATCCGCGCGGCCATAGTCAAAGCGCTGAACGCCCAGGTAATCGTGCAGATTTTCCCCGTTAATCTCGATGTGTTTCAGTGTCGGATCCATCAGCAACTGTTTCACCGCTTTACGGCACAATTTCGAGATTTCACGCTCAAGGCTACGCACGCCCGCTTCACGGGTGTAATAACGGATAATGCCGACAATGGCGCTGTCATCCACGGTCAGTTCCGTCGGTTTGAGCGCATTACGTTCGATCTGTTTCGTCAGCAGATGCTGTTTAGCAATATTCAGCTTCTCATCTTCCGTGTAACCGGAAAGACGGATGACTTCCATACGATCGAGCAGCGGTGCCGGAATGTTCATGGAGTTAGACGTCGCGACAAACATGACATCGCTGAGATCGTAATCCACTTCCAGATAGTGATCGCTAAATGCAACGTTCTGTTCCGGATCAAGCACTTCCAGCAGAGCAGATGCTGGATCGCCACGCATGTCCGAAGACATTTTATCGATCTCATCGAGCAGGAACAGCGGGTTTTTCACGCCCACTTTGGCCATTTTCTGGATCAGTTTGCCTGGCATGGAGCCAATATAGGTACGACGGTGACCGCGAATTTCCGCTTCGTCACGCACGCCGCCAAGCGCCATACGGATGTACTTACGTCCTGTCGCTTTGGCGATGGACTGACCCAGAGAGGTTTTACCCACCCCCGGCGGTCCAACCAGACACAGGATTGGGCCTTTGAGTTTGTTCATACGGCTTTGTACCGCGAGATACTCAAGGATGCGGTCTTTGACACGCTCAAGGCCATAGTGGTCGGTATCGAGCACTTCCTGCGCCTGACGCAGGTCTTTTTTCACTTTGCTGCGCGCATACCACGGAACCTGAATCATCCACTCGATATAACCGCGGACCACGGTGGCTTCCGCAGACATCGGGGACATCATTTTCAGTTTCTGCAGTTCGGCTTCGGCCTTCTCTTTTGCCTCTTTTGGCATTTTGGCCGCGTCGATTTTGCGTTTCAGCGCTTCGTTCTCATCCGGCGCGTCATCCATCTCGCCGAGTTCTTTCTGAATGGCCTTCATCTGCTCGTTCAGGTAGTACTCGCGCTGAGATTTCTCCATCTGTTTTTTAACGCGATTACGGATGCGCTTCTCGACTTGCAGCAGGTCGATTTCCGATTCCATCATCGCCATCAGATATTCCAGACGTTCATTAACGTCGGACATCTCCAGAACGGACTGTTTGTCGGCCAGTTTCAATGGCATATGCGCGGCAATGGTATCGGCCAGACGCGCAGGGTCGTCAATGCTGTTCAGCGAAGTCAGCACTTCCGGTGGGATTTTTTTGTTGAGCTTGATATAGCCTTCAAACTGGCTGATGGCAGTGCGTACCAGCACTTCCTGCTCGCGCTCATCAATGGCCGGGGAATCGAGATATTCCGCTTTAGCCGTGAAATGTTCGCCATTATCCGACAGCGTGGTAATGCGCGCGCGCTGCAGACCTTCCACCAGCACTTTGACAGTGCCGTCAGGCAGTTTCAGCATCTGCAGAATAGAGGCCACGGTCCCGACGGTGAAAAGATCGTTTACACCCGGCTCATCCGTTGAGGCTTCTTTCTGTGCAACCAACATGATTTTTTTATCATGGTCCATGGCCGCTTCAAGACAACGGATAGATTTTTCCCGCCCTACAAACAGGGGTATGACCATGTGCGGATAAACCACCACATCGCGCAACGGCAATACGGGGATTTCAATGCGTTCAGAACGCTCAGGATTCATAGAGCTCTCTCTTAGTTTAATGTCCGCCAGGTAATCCGGTGACGTGACTGTGCAACACGCACCATTAACATGTAAAGCAGTATATGGGGATGTTTCCCACACATTCAACGGCGAGAATCAGGAAAAATAAAAGGGGAGATAAAATCCCCCCTTTTACATTAACTGCATGTATGGATTGGTGAATTATTCACCAGATGCCTGTTGCGCTTCGTGCTTACCGTAGATCAACAGCGGTTTGCTTTGCCCGGCAATAACGGACTCATCAATAACCACTTTGTCGACCTCTTCCAGAGACGGCAGATCATACATGGTGTCCAGTAACGCAGCTTCGACGATGGAACGCAGACCACGCGCACCCGTTTTACGCACCATCGCTTTCTTCGCGATAGCGGTCAAGGCTTCGTCACGGAACTCCAGATCCACACCTTCAAGATTGAACAGCGCCTGATACTGTTTGGTCAGGGCGTTTTTCGGCTCTTTCAGGATCTGAATCAGCGCTTCTTCGCTCAGCTCGTTGAGGGTTGCCACCACTGGCAGACGACCAATAAATTCCGGGATCAGACCAAATTTGATCAGATCTTCCGGCTCAACCTGGGCCAGCAGTTCGCCTTCATTCGCTTTTTCGGATTTCGCTTTTACCGTCGCGCCAAAGCCGATACCAGAACCGGTTTCAACACGATGGGAAATCACTTTATCCAGACCGGCGAATGCGCCACCACAAATGAACAGGATTTTGGAGGTATCAACCTGTAAGAATTCCTGTTGCGGGTGTTTACGACCCCCCTGCGGCGGCACGGCTGCCACGGTACCTTCGATCAGTTTCAGCAACGCCTGCTGTACG
Source organism: Phytobacter sp. RSE-02 (assembly GCF_040578655.1). Taxonomy (NCBI): domain Bacteria; kingdom Pseudomonadati; phylum Pseudomonadota; class Gammaproteobacteria; order Enterobacterales; family Enterobacteriaceae; genus Phytobacter; species Phytobacter sp. RSE-02. Next base: position 106,424 of record NZ_JBEULY010000007.1, read on the forward strand.
CCTTCACCAGATACGTCGCGGGTGATAGACGGATTGTCAGACTTACGCGAGATCTTATCGATCTCATCAATGTAGACGATGCCGCGCTGCGCTTTTTGTACGTCGTAATCGCACTTCTGCAACAGTTTCTGGATGATGTTTTCAACGTCTTCACCCACATAACCCGCTTCGGTCAGTGTGGTGGCATCCGCCATGGTAAACGGAACATCCAGCAGGCGCGCCAGTGTTTCAGCCAGCAGCGTTTTACCGGAACCGGTTGGCCCGATCAGCAGAATGTTACTTTTGCCCAGCTCAACACCATTGCTGGTGTCGCCGTTGCGCAGACGTTTGTAATGGTTGTATACCGCGACGGCCAACACTTTTTTCGCCTGTTCCTGACCGATAACATAATCGTCCAGGTGATGGCGAATCTCGTGCGGGGTCGGCAGTGCACTGCGCTCGCGATGCGGCGCAACTTCTTTAATCTCTTCGCGAATAATGTCGTTACACAGATCAACACATTCGTCGCAGATATACACGGACGGCCCGGCAATGAGCTTGCGCACTTCATGCTGGCTTTTGCCGCAAAAAGAGCAGTACAACAGTTTGCCCGAACCATCTTTGCGTTTATCTGTCATGAGTCAAAACCTCTTTTCTGTTCTTTGTGCCGCACATGACGACGCAAATGCCATTCCAGGCGCAAAACGCTTGCCAGCGTAGTGCCGCTCGATATTCATTATAGCGGCACTACTCCGGCCTGAGCATTAATTACGATGGGTCAAAATTGAATCAACCAGACCGTATTCGACGGCTTCGTTCGCAGAGAGGAAACGGTCACGTTCTGTATCTCGTTCAATTTGCTCTAAAGATTGACCCGTGTGGTGCGCCATGAGTTCGTTCATACGCCCTTTCACTTTCAGGATTTCACGGGCGTGGATCTCAATATCCGTCGCCTGCCCCTGGTAACCACCCAGCGGCTGGTGAATCATCACGCGTGAGTTTGGCAGGCAGAAACGCTTGCCTTTTGCTCCCGCCGTCAGCAGGAATGCGCCCATGGACGCGGCCTGCCCCATACAAATGGTGCTGACGTCAGGCTTAATAAATTGCATGGTGTCGTAAATTGACATTCCGGCGGTGATAACGCCACCCGGAGAGTTAATATACAGGTAAATATCTTTTTCCGGATTCTCCGCTTCCAGGAACAACATCTGCGCCACGATCAGGTTTGCCATGTGGTCTTCAACCTGACCCGTCATGAAAATGACACGTTCCTTAAGAAGACGGGAGTAGATATCAAAAGAGCGCTCACCGCGTGAGGTCTGTTCAATAACCATTGGCACCAGGGCCATATGGGGTGCAAAGGTATCTCGTTCGCCGCTGTATGACATGTCCGTCTCCTGGATCTAAAAATAAATAACCTGCTGTACTGATTGTACTTGAGTGAGCCAGGTCTGACTACGACCCCTCACGGACGGATTATCAGCCAGAGTGTTCACAGTCGATAGTCCCTTAATGGGGATGACCACACCTTATTTCAAGCATAACAACCTTTTGCTGTTACGCTAACACTGAAACGCCCTTTTAGCACACTTCTGATAACATCAATGCGATAAAAAAAGCCCGTCACCAGAAGGTGACGGGCTTATTGTTTACTCTTTATACCGGATGAGTAAATTAAGCCTGCTGGTTCATCAGTTCCTGGAAGCTGGTTGCTTTCTCAGTCACTTTTGCTTTTGCCAGTACAGCTTCAACAGCCTGTTCTTCCAGAGCGACGTTACGCATGTTATCGGTCAGCTCTTTGTTTTTGCTGTAGAATTCGATAACTTCGGTCGGATCTTCGTAAGCAGAAGCCATCTCTTCGATCAGACCTTTCACGCGTTCTTCGTCAGCTTTCAGCTCGTTGGTGCGAATCACTTCGCCCAGCAGCAGACCAACGATCACGCGGCGTTTAGCCTGCTCTTCAAACAGCTCACGCGGCAGCTCCAGCGCTTGTTTCTCGTTACCACCGAAGCGCTGAGCAGCCTGACGACGCAGAACGTCGATTTCGCTGTCGATCAGGGCAGACGGGATTTCGATCTCGTTCGCTTTTACCAGACCTTCGATTGCCTGAGACTTGATGCGGTTACGCACTGCGCCTTTCAGCTCACGGTCCATGTTCTTACGAACTTCTGCACGCAGACCAGCAACAGAACCATCTTCAACGCCGAAACGTTTGATGAACTCTTCGGTCAGTTCCGGCAGCTCACGTTCTTCAACTTTTTTCAGGTTGATAACGAATTTCGCCGCTTTACCTTTCAGGTTTTCAGCGTGGTAATCTTCCGGGAAAGTCACGTCGATGGTGAACTCGTCACCCGCTTTGTGGCCTTTGATGCCGTCTTCAAAGCCAGGGATCATACGACCCTGGCCCATCGCCAGCACGAAATCAGTGGCTTTGCCGCCTTCGAACTCTTCACCGTCTACAGAGCCAGTGAAATCAACAGTCACACGGTCTTCCGCGTCAACAGCACCATCTTTATCTTTCCAGGTTGCTTGTTGTTTACGCAGGGTGTCCAGCATAGTGTCGACGTCAGCGTCGGTCACTTCTACAACCGGTTTTTCAACTTCGATAGTTTCCAGGCCTTTCAGCTCAACTTCCGGATAAACTTCGAATTCTACGGAGTAGGTAAAGTCTTCGCCCAGTTTGTATTCGCCCGGAACATAGTTCGGTGCGCCAGCCGGGTTGATTTTTTCCTGAATGATCGCGTCAATAAAGTTGCGGCTCATCAGTTCGCCCAGTACGTCCTGACGTACGGAGGCGCCATAACGCTGAGCAACGACATTCATCGGTACTTTGCCTTTACGGAAGCCGTCAATACGTACTTTCTTCGCTACGTTAACCAGCTCGCTCTTCACAGCGGTCTCGATGCTGTCAGCAGCGATAGTAATCGTTACACGGCGCCCAAGGCCCTGAGTGGTTTCAACTGAAACTTGCATCTTGTTACCTCAAAAAATCACAGTGCTCGGTCAACTCTACTCTGGAAGCTGTCATAGGGCTTCGCAGAACCGGGATGCTCTCTCAAATCAGATATACATTCCCTGTCACCAGAATCATCCCGAAGACGTTCATATATAAAGACGCGGCATTATAGCGGCATCACTTTAGTGAGTCGAGAACGGGAACGCCGCATTGTTGCGCCATTTTTCACAATTCCGAGGTAATTTTGACCTAAAAATTGCGCTTCTCGCTCAAAACTCAGACAAAACAAAACGGCCCGTAGGCCGTTTTTACTTAAACTGTACGCAACATACTGGAAAAGCTCTGGCAGTTGCAAATGCGTTTTACGCGATGCTACCTGCTCCCCTGCATGGCGGCGAGGCGAAAACGGTGTCCTGCAGACCTTCCCACTCCTTAATCGTGTAGGTATGCAGAGCCAGTGCATGAACGGTGGACGAGAGTTCCGCCGCAAGGGTGCCGTAGATCATACGGTGACGGTTGAGGAAACGTTCCCCGGAAAAGCGGTCACTGACCAGCACAACTTTGAAATGGCTTTCGGAACCGGCCGGTACATTGTGACGATAGCTTTCATCAACAACTTCGAGGAACACGGGTTCAAACGCTGCCCTTAATTTATCTTCTATCTGCTCACGTATCATCATGAAAGGACTCCTCCGACAACGCTGAGATGCGACCCATCCCTTTAAATGTTAGCCGCTTTTATCCTGTCCATAACAAGAAAACAACAAAAATTTAGCTTTCGTCCTATTTTCTCAGTCAAAGGTATGAACTCTACTGAAAAGGTCAAAAATGACGTCATGTTCGACAGAGCAAATCGTTCGTGCGATTAAAAAAAGCACAAGGCGATGAATTTACATGCATTGAGGACTTCCCCTTGTTGACGGCGATGTTATGATGGCAAGAATTTTCCCTATCTAAGCTTAAGATCCACTGAGAGCCTGAACATGTTAAAAAAACTTCTCTTCCCATTGGTCGCTTTATTTATGCTGGCCGGGTGCGCCACCCCGCCAACCACTCTTGAAGTGTCACCGAAGATTACGCTGCCACAGCAGGATCCTAGCCTGATGGGCGTTACAGTGAGCATCACTGGCGCAGACCAGCGCCCTGACCAGGCACTGGCAAAAGTCACTCGCGATAACCAACTGGTTACCCTAACGGCATCCCGTGACCTGCGCTTCCTGCTACAAGAAGTGCTGGAAAAACAAATGACTGCGCGCGGTTATATGATAGGCCCAAGCGGTGCGGCTAACCTGCAAATCATTGTTAACCAGCTGTATGCCGATGTTTCTCAGGGCAATCTGCGTTACAGCATTGCTACGAAAGCGGATATTGCAATCATCGCAACCGCAGCTAACGGCAATAAAATGACGAAAAACTACCGCGCCAGCTATAACGTTGAAGGCGCACTCCAGGCGACTAACGACAAGATCACGAATGCCGTTAACAGCGTGTTGACCGACACCATCGCGGATATGTCTCAGGACACCACAATTCATCAGTTCATCAAGCAGAACACGCGTTAAGTTCCGCACGCTGGCCCGGTTCGCCGGGCCAGTACTCAACCATGTCCAGTCATTACCTTCGCATTTTTCAGCAACCCAAATCAGCCATTCTGCTGATGCTGGGGTTCGCCTCAGGTTTACCACTGGCGCTGACATCCGGTACGCTCCAGGCGTGGATGACAGTAGCTAACGTCGATCTGAAAACCATCGGTTTCTTCTCGCTTGTCGGCCAGGCCTATGTTTTTAAATTTCTCTGGTCGCCGATGATGGACCGCTATACCCCGCCCTTCCTTGGCCGACGCCGCGGTTGGCTACTCCTGACACAACTGGGTTTACTTGTCGCGGTCGCTGCGATGGGCTTTCTTGAGCCAGGCAGTCATTTGCGCTGGATGGCAGGTCTGGCCGTCGTTATCGCTTTTTGTTCTGCTTCACAGGACATTGTTTTCGATGCGTGGAAAACGGATGTGCTACCGGCAGAGGAGCGCGGAACCGGGGCGGCAATCAGCGTTCTGGGTTATCGCTTAGGCATGTTAGTGTCTGGCGGTCTGGCGCTGTGGCTGGCGGACCGCTGGCTCGGCTGGCAAGGCATGTACTGGCTGATGGCCGGACTGTTGATCCCATGCATTATCGCAACGTTGCTGGCCCCTGAACCGACAGACGCTATCCCGGCACCGCGCTCACTGGAGCAAGCCGTTGTCGAACCGCTGCGTGATTTCTTCGGTCGCAATAATGCCTGGCTTATCTTGCTATTAATTGTCCTTTATAAGCTTGGTGACGCGTTCGCGATGAGCCTGACAACCACCTTTCTGATTCGCGGCGTCGGGTTTGATGCCGGTGAAGTGGGCGTGGTCAACAAAACCCTTGGGCTTATCGCCACTATTATTGGCGCGCTCTGGGGCGGTGTTTTAATGCAACGGTTGTCTCTGTTTCGCGCGTTGCTGATTTTCGGTCTGCTGCAAGGCATTTCGAATGCGGGATACTGGCTGCTTGCCGTGACGCCGAAAGATATGATCAGCATGGCGTCAGCGGTTTTTCTGGAAAACCTCTGCGGCGGTATGGGGACGTCTGCCTTCGTTGCGCTGCTGATGACACTGTGCAACAAGTCCTTTTCTGCCACCCAGTTTGCCCTGCTTTCCGCGTTATCTGCTGTTGGTCGGGTTTACGTTGGGCCGCTGGCAGGCTGGTTTGTTGAAGCCCATGGCTGGTCAATGTTTTACCTGTTCTCTATCGCGGCTGCCCTGCCAGGTCTGTTGATGCTGCTGCTCTGTAAAGAGACGCTTGAATTCACGCAGCGCACAGAACGTTTTATGCCACGCACTGAGTTTGCCAAAGCCTACCGCCTGGCATTACGCCTGCTTTCTATTGGCTGTCTGTTACTGGGTTTCTGGCTGGTCATCCTGATAGTGAACGCCAGCGGATGGGTCCATGTCGACATTGGCAGTAGGTTGCTGGAATTCGGCGCATTGCTGGCGCTGGTGGGTATTGTCTATGGCGGAGTATTAGATTTTCTGGCGTTACGTAAAACGCGTGTTGTCTGAAAGCGCCAGCATCGCTGGCGCTCGCACAGTGATTAATTGAAAAAATAGAGCCACTTAATCACGTAACTGTATAACGGTGGCAGGATGATAAGCCCGACGACATTGACCATCGGCGGCAACTGCTTGAGAAACAGGATAGGCAGCATGATCAGTTTCACGACGCCATTAAAGGGTATTGCGTACCACTGATGTAAATTACTGCGCACCAGCCACCAGACAGGGTAAGTAATCACCGCAGTAAACATACAGACTCGCGCAACGCCCGCACTCGCTGGCGGATAGTGATACAGTAGCGCGTAGATGTGGAACAACGGGACCGCCATAATGGCCCATGAAAGTAGCCAGAAGAAAATATGGCTTATGCGTGCGAGAAGTGCCTTACGTTCGTAGCACGCCAGCAACGCAGGCGCCCCCCATAAGTAGAGGATCACAATCCCCACCATGGTTACCGCCTGCCAGACTAAATGTTCATCAGCCCGCACCTGGATATAAAGAGCGAATCCCCAGAACCAGATAGCGATCAGCGCCCCCCAGGAAACGGCTGGCGTGGGAGTCGAAAGAAGCAGGAGCAGCGCCGGGTTAACCCGTTCCAGCAACTGTGGGTAAGCATTTTTGATCTCAGTCACCTGATTCAATAGCCCCTGAACAAAATCCGGAATGAGTCGCGCCCACCAGGGTAAATGCGCTATTTCGCCGCTGAGGATTCGCCAGGCCAGACGGCTCTGTCGATCGAGGCTAGCCTGTCGGCGTAGATAGTCCCAATGATGGTCCGCAGCAGTCGCCTCAATTTGCGTTTCCAGGGCGTGAACGACCCAATAAGGCAGGTGGGAATCGCGATACCCACCCAGATCCCATCCCATAATGTCCGACACATTGTTCACCAGACTCCGGGAAATGCCCGGTCGTTGACTCAACGCCTGCGCCAGCTCAAGGCTGAACACCCGTCGGGCTTCCAGAGCGTCAGGCAGGCGATGATCAAGATAGAATCGCAGCGCACTGAGCGCGTCACTTTCATCGGCAAGTAACTGAACGGAAAAGCGCTCGGCATCCTCCTCAAGGGTTTCTCGCTGCCAGTCTGGCTGCGGTGGGAGCGCTGGCTGCACGGCCTCTTGTAATTTAGCTTGCGGTAATTCAGACAACGCCCGGTCCAGATTGATGACCGCTTTCACATTGTCATCGTCCAGCCAGATTATCTCGCCTTTTGCGAATGCTTTCGCCGCATCGAACGCTTCACGCAGTAGCTGGTAGCCTTGCGGATCCTGATCGGGACGATGCAACTTAAGCTCTCTCGCGTATGCCCGGCGAATGGCTGATTCATCGGTTGTTGGTTCGATGCCCAGTGTTTCCCACATTGTCGACATCACTTACATCCCATCATCAAATTGGTTGAGCACCTGACGCAATTCATCCCGCGCGGCGGCAATCATACGTACATCCTGGCGATCAAGTGACTGCTCAAACAGGCTGGTATAGTGATCGATAATTTGTCGCCGCTCCCCAAGATGCTGTTCGTAACAACGGGAAGCCTCTGCCAGTAAATGACGATTTTCTGGAACATCACGGGGGTGCATTTTCAGGCCATCAAGCTGACGAAGACGTTCACGTATCTCCTCTTCGCTGAGCTGGCCGGGTACTTTTTCAATGACCAGGGTTGAAGCGGTCTCTTCACCCTGAACTTTACATTCCACCTCAAGAATGCCATCCAGCGTATAGGTAAAGCGGATGTCAGCGCTCACGTCACCGGCTTTACGACGCGGGACATTAATCTTCATTTTGTCCAGCAACAGATTGTCGCTGACCCGACGGGCTTCCCCCTGGTAAACTTCTATCTCCAGATACTGTTGATTATCAAACAGCGTGCTCACGGTTTTCATCACGCTTACCGGTACAAAGGCGTTGCGTTCAATAATCGGCAGGAAATGGCCGGTATCGATTTTGTCGCCAGTTCTGCGTGAAACCTCGATCCCCAGGGAATAGGGCATGACATCGGTCAGGACAATATCATCCAGCGCGCATGCCCGGGCAATCAGTCCGGCCTGTACACCGGCACCAAGGGCCACCACTTCATCGGGGTTTAATTCGCTACGCGGGAAGCGTCCGAACATGCGGGTCGCCATCTGACGAACAATCGGCATCCGGGTGGCGCCCCCTACAAGAATGACATGGTCGAGGTGTTCGGGGTCGAAATGCGCATCCTGCAAAGCCTGTACAACCGGTTTTTTTAGCCGCGTGAGAAGTGAGGCGGCACAACCAGCAAAGGTCTCAGCCGTTAATGTCCAACAGTACTCTTCACCGTTATAACTCAGCGTCGCGCTGGTCTCATCCTGCTGGCTCAGTGCGCATTTGAACGCTTCGGCAATGCGGGTTAGCTCCGCCGCACACTCTGTATTCGGATGAGCTAGCGCAGGGTAACGCTCCTGCATCCATTGACGAATAGCCTGGGTAAAATCATCGCCGCCAAGCCAGGCATCGCCGCTGCTGGCGCGAACTTCAATCACACCTTCAAACATATCGACGATGGAGACATCGAAGGTGCCGCCGCCGAGATCGAAAATCAGGAACTTTTGCTCGCGATTATCCGCAAGCCCGTATGCCAAAGATGCCGCGGTGGGTTCATTCAACAAGCGCTCAACCTCAAGCCCGGCCAGTCTTCCGGCCACTTTGACCGCTTTACGCTGAACGTCATTAAAATAAGCCGGTACGGTGATGACGGCGCGAGAAATGGTGCCACCCAACGCAACTTCCGCGTCAGTCTTCAGTTTACGTAGCACCAACGCCGACAGCTCTTCTGCCCGGAACCGGCGAGCCCCCAGACTCCACGTCTTATCTGTTCCCATGTAGCGTTTGAAACTGGCAATGGTCAGGTGAGGATGGCTGACCAGTCGTGCTTTCGCCGCTTCACCCACCAGCAGATTACCGTTGTCGTCCACTCCAACTACTGAGGGGGTCAATCTTTCGCCCCGCGAGCCCGTGAGCAACTGTGGGTTCTCACCATCAAACCACGCGACTGCACTGTTAGATGTTCCCAGATCTATCCCAATAATTGGCGAGTCGTTTCCTGTTATGGCCATTTCCATCCCTTAGTCACTGATAAAAAAGCAAAAACGAATCGCAATATAATAATCAGCAAGTTATGCGGATTCGCTTTAGATATTACCTTTCAGTTATTATTTCGTTCAATAAACAAGCAAGCCAGAAATATTCTGGATACGAATATTTATCGAAAGGGGAAGAAAATTTCTTTAATTATTTTGTGCGGTATTAATTAAGGGTTACTCTTGAACGATTCAGCACGGTTATTAATTATATGTTTCCAGTAATGTTCAATAAATGCTGAAATATTGTTAAGCAATTGTTTATGATTTTGATTGGTTATACCAATTTACCCGCCCCCTTATTGTATTCCTGGGATTTCGTTATAACCTTAATGGCAGGCTGTGCGAACACCCGATTTTACAGGTTGTTGCATTTCGTGTGACATAATCGGCAGAACCCAGTAACACCATACTGACACTACGCCATTCATGTTTACAGTAATGTAACCTTCCCGTAAAATGCCCGCACACTTTAAACGCCACCAGATCCCCGTGGAATTGAGGTCGGTAAATGAGACTCAGGAAATACAATAAAAGTTTGGGATGGTTGTCATTATTTGCAGGCACGATTTTACTCAGTGGCTGTGATTCTGCACTACTTGACCCCAAAGGACAGATTGGACTGGAGCAACGTTCGCTGATACTGACGGCATTTGGCCTGATGTTGATTGTCGTTATTCCCGCCATCTTGATGGCCGTTGGTTTCGCCTGGAAGTATCGTGCGAGCAATAAAGATGCGAAGTATAGCCCTAACTGGTCACACTCCAACAAAGTTGAAGCTGTGGTCTGGACGGTGCCGATTCTGATCATCCTGTTCCTTGCTGTACTCACCTGGAAAACTACCCACTCGCTCGAACCGAGCAAACCGCTGGCGCATGACGAAGCACCTGTTACCATTGAAGTTGTCGCCATGGACTGGAAATGGTTCTTCATCTACCCGGAACAAGGCATTGCTACCGTGAATGAAATCGCCTTCCCGGCGAACACTCCGGTGGAATTCAAGGTGACCTCCAACTCCGTGATGAACTCGTTCTTTATCCCGCGTCTGGGCAGCCAGATCTACGCGATGGCGGGTATGCAGACCAAACTGCATCTTATCGCCAATGAAGCTGGTACCTACGACGGTATCTCCGCCAGCTATAGCGGACCAGGCTTCTCCGGTATGAAGTTCAAAGCTATCGCCACGCCGGACCGCGCAGCGTTCGACCAATGGGTCGCTAAAGTGAAACAATCTCAGAACACCATGGCTGACATGGATGCTTACGAGAAAGTTGCCGCACCAAGCGAATACAATAAGGTTGAATACTTCTCCAGCGTGAAACCCGATTTGTTTAAAGACGTTATCAACAAATTTATGGGCCACGGCAAGAGCATGGACATGACCCAGCCAGAAGGTGAGCACGCCTCGCATGAAGGTATGGAAGGCATGGACATGAGCCACGCGGAAGCCTCTCACTAAAGGGGTCGAGGAAGAATACGATGTTCGGAAAACTTACACTGGATGCAGTGCCGTACCATGAACCCATTATCATGGTCACGATTGCTGCGATTATCGTCGGGGGACTGGCGGTAGTCGGTCTGCTCACTTACTTCAAAAAGTGGGCATGGCTGTGGAATGAATGGTTTACCTCTGTAGACCACAAACGTCTTGGCATTATGTATGTTGCGGTTGCAGTCGTTATGCTGCTGCGTGGCTTTGCAGACGCCGTGATGATGCGTAGTCAGCAGGCGCTGGCTTCTGCCGGGGAAGCAGGTTTCCTGCCACCTCACCACTACGATCAGATTTTCACCGCTCACGGTGTGATCATGATCTTCTTCGTGGCGATGCCATTCGTTATCGGTCTGATGAACCTCGTGGTTCCGCTACAGATCGGCGCGCGTGACGTGGCGTTCCCGTTCCTGAACAACCTGAGCTTCTGGTTCACGGTTGTCGGTGTGATTCTGGTTAACATCTCTCTGGGCGTCGGTGAGTTCGCGCAGACGGGTTGGCTGGCTTATCCGCCGCTGTCGGGAATTGAATACAGCCCTGGTGTCGGGGTCGATTACTGGATCTGGGCACTCCAGCTCTCTGGTATCGGTACGACGCTGACCGGTATCAACTTCTTCGTAACGATTCTGAAGATGCGTGCGCCGGGCATGGGTATGTTCAAGATGCCAGTCTTTACCTGGGCATCTCTGTGCGCCAACGTCCTGATTATCGTCTCGTTCCCCATTCTGACCGTGACCATCGCGCTGTTGACCCTCGACCGTTATATCGGTACCCATTTCTTTACCAACGATATGGGCGGCAACATGATGATGTACATCAACCTGATTTGGGCCTGGGGCCATCCGGAAGTGTACATCCTGGTTCTGCCGGTGTTCGGGGTGTTCTCCGAAATCGCAGCAACCTTCTCGCGTAAACGTCTGTTTGGTTACACTTCGCTGGTATGGGCGACCATCTGTATTACCATCCTGTCGTTCATCGTCTGGCTGCACCACTTCTTTACGATGGGTGCAGGCGCGAACGTAAACGCCTTCTTTGGTATTACGACGATGATCATCGCTATCCCGACCGGGGTGAAGATCTTCAACTGGCTGTTCACCATGTACCAGGGTCGCATCGTGTTCCACTCTGCGATGCTGTGGACCATCGGCTTTATCGTCACCTTCTCGGTGGGCGGTATGACGGGCGTTCTGCTGGCGGTGCCGGGTGCGGACTTCGTCCTGCACAACAGTCTGTTCCTGATTGCCCACTTCCATAACGTGATTATCGGTGGTGTGGTGTTCGGTTGCTTCGCAGGCCTGACCTACTGGTGGCCGAAGGCATTTGGCTTCACGCTGAATGAAACCTGGGGCAAACGCGCATTCTGGTTCTGGATCATCGGCTTCTTCGTGGCATTTATGCCGCTGTACGTGCTGGGCTTTATGGGTATGACCCGTCGCCTGAGCCAGCAGATTGATCCGCAGTTCCACTCTATGCTGGTGATTGCAGCCTGCGGTGCGGCACTGATTGCTATCGGTATCCTCTGCCTGCTGATTCAGATTTACGTGTCTATTCGCGACCGCGACCAGAACCGTGACCTGACCGGTGACCCGTGGGGTGGCCGTACGCTGGAATGGGCGACCTCTTCTCCGCCGCCGTTCTATAACTTCGCTGTGGTTCCTGAGATTCACGAACGTGACTCCTTCTGGGAAATGAAAGAAAAAGGCGAAGCGTACAAGCAACCAGCGCATTATGAAGAAATTCATATGCCGAAAAACAGCGGTGCGGGCGTTGTGATTGCCGCCTTCGCAACGGTGTTTGGTTTCGCGATGATCTGGCACATCTGGTGGATGGCGATTGTTGGCTTCGCCGGCATGATCATTACCTGGATTGTGAAAAGCTTCGACGAGGACGTGGATTACTACGTACCGGTTGCAGAAATCGAAAAACTGGAAAAACAGCATTTCGATGAGATTTCTAAGGCAGGGCTGAAAAATGGCAACTGATACTTTAACGCATGCGAATGCCCACGCGCACGAACATGGGCACCACGATGCAGGCCCGACTAAGGTATTTGGGTTCTGGATCTACCTGATGAGCGACTGCATTTTGTTCTCATGCCTGTTTGCTACCTATGCCGTTCTGGTGAACGGCACGGCGGGTGGCCCGACTGGCAAGGACATTTTCGAGCTGCCGTTCGTCCTGGTAGAAACCGCACTGCTGTTATTCAGCTCCATCACCTACGGCATGGCGGCGATCGCCATGTACAAAAACAACAAAAGCCAGGTTATTTCCTGGCTGGCACTGACCTTCTTGTTCGGTGCCGGGTTCGTAGGCATGGAGATTTATGAATTCCATCACCTGATCGCAGAAGGTATGGGTCCGGACCGCAGTGGCTTCCTCTCCGCGTTCTTCGCGCTGGTCGGCACCCACGGTCTGCACGTAACCTCGGGTCTGGTATGGATGGCAGTGCTGATGTTCCAGGTTTCGCGTCGCGGCCTGACCAGCACTAACCGTACCCGTATCATGTGCCTGAGCCTGTTCTGGCACTTCCTGGACGTGGTGTGGATCTGTGTGTTCTCTGTAGTCTATCTGATGGGGGCGATGTAATGAGTCATTCAACGGAACATGGCGCTTCCCACGGTAGCGTAAAAACCTACATGACAGGTTTTATCCTGTCGGTCATCCTGACGGTTATTCCGTTCTGGATGGTGATGAGCGGCACAGCATCTCATGCTGCGATTCTGGGCACCGTACTGGTTACCGCGGTTGTGCAGATTCTGGTGCATCTGGTTTGCTTCCTGCACATGAACACGAAGTCCGATGAAGGCTGGAATATGACAGCTTTCGTCTTTACCGTGATTATCATCGCAATCCTGGTAGTCGGCTCCATCTGGATCATGTGGAACCTCAACTACAACATGATGGTTCACTAAGAGCGGCGAGTATGTTGAAGCAATACCTGCAAGTAACGAAACCTGGCATTATTTTTGGCAACCTGATCTCGGTGATCGGTGGGTTCCTGCTGGCCTCTAAAGGCCACATTGATTACCCGCTGTTCGTCTACACGCTGGTTGGCGTGTCGCTGGTTGTCGCCTCCGGTTGTGTATTTAATAACTACATTGACCGTGACATCGATAAGAAGATGGAGCGGACGAAAAACCGCGTGCTGGTCCGGGGCCTGATTTCGCCGAAAGTCTCGCTGGTTTACGCTGCCTTGTTGGGTATTGCTGGCTTCATGCTGCTGTGGTTTGGCGCGAATCCTCTGGCCTGCTGGCTGGGGGTGATGGGCTTTGTGGTGTATGTGGGCGTCTATAGCCTGTATATGAAACGCCACTCGGTCTACGGTACGCTGATCGGCTCGCTTTCCGGCGCAGCGCCTCCGGTGATTGGCTACTGTGCCGTCACCGGCGGGTTTGACAGCGGTGCGGCTATTTTGCTGGCGATTTTCAGCCTCTGGCAGATGCCACATTCGTACGCCATCGCCATTTTCCGCTTTAAAGATTACCAGGCGGCAAACATCCCGGTACTGCCGGTGGTGAAAGGCATTTCGGTCGCCAAGAACCATATCACGCTCTATATCATCGCTTTTGCGGTCGCAACACTGATGCTCTCCCTTGGCGGTTATGCCGGGTACAAATATCTGGTGGTTGCCGCGGCCGTAAGCGTATGGTGGCTGGGTATGGCGCTGCGTGGCTACAAAGTGGAAGACGACAAAGTCTGGGCGCGTAAGCTGTTCGGCTTTTCCATCATCGCGATTACCGCGTTAAGCGTGATGATGTCAGTGGATTTTATGGTCCCTGACTCTCACAATCTGCTCGCGGCTGTCTGGTAACGGATAACACCTTTTAAAAGCCGGGGATAACCCGGCTTTTTTATGTCTGTCAGTTGGCTACAGCGTTCCACCTCCCCATAGCCCCCTCCCCTCATCTCTTTACTGCGATATGGCCTTTATAATTCTTTCGCGGCACGTTTCCAGATGCGGTCCGTTTCGGCTGGGTAGTTAATGTGTGCTGGCAGCGAAATAAATACCGTTCACAGCCTCGTAATATCTATTAAACAATCACCTATTTACCGCGCCTGGCACCCCGCCTAAACTATGGCCTGTTTTTCGATTGAGGTGGTAATGAACGATTATAAAATGACGCCAGGCGAGTTGCGCGCAACCTGGGGTTTAGGGACTGTTTTTTCCCTGCGCATGCTTGGCATGTTTATGGTCCTGCCCGTTCTGACCACGTATGGCATGGCATTACAGGGTGCCAGCGAGGCGCTGATTGGTCTGGCGATTGGCATTTACGGCCTGGCACAGGCGGTGTTTCAAATTCCCTTTGGTCTGCTTTCAGACCGCGTTGGTCGCAAACCGCTTATCGTCGGTGGCCTCGCCATCTTTGTGGTTGGCAGTATTATTGCGGCCCTCTCAGATTCCATCTGGGGCATTATCCTTGGGCGCGCGCTCCAGGGCTCCGGCGCCATTGCCGCCGCGGTGATGGCCCTGCTCTCTGATTTAACCCGTGAACAAAATCGCACCAAAGCCATGGCGTTTATTGGCGTCAGCTTCGGCGTGACCTTTGCTATCGCGATGGTGCTTGGCCCGATCATCACCCATACACTGGGTCTGCATGCCCTCTTCTGGCTGATTGCCGCACTGGCGGCCATGGGTATCGCATTAACATTGTGGGTGGTGCCAAACAGCCACAACCACGTGCTTAACCGGGACTCCGGGATGGTAAAAGGCTGCTTTAGTCAGGTCATCGCCAGCCCAAAACTGCTGAAACTGAACTTCGGCATCATGTGTCTGCATATCCTGCTAATGTCCACCTTCGTCGCCCTGCCGGGCATGCTCGAAGCCGCCGGATTTGCCGCCCGCGATCACTGGAAAATCTATCTTGTTACGATGCTGGTGTCGTTTGTTTCCGTGGTGCCTTTTATTATTTATGCCGAAGTGAAGCGCCGCATGAAGCGCGTGTTTGTATTTTGCGTCGCGCTGCTGCTTATTGCGGAGATCGTGCTCTGGGGTGCGGGTCCCCATTTCTGGGAACTGGTGCTGGGGGTGCAGATTTTCTTCCTCGCCTTTAATCTGATGGAAGCCCTGCTGCCGTCGCTTATTAGCAAAGAAGCCCCTGCCGGATATAAAGGCACAGCGATGGGGATTTACTCCACCAGCCAGTTCCTTGGGGTGGCGATTGGCGGCGCGCTCGGTGGCTGGGTCGACGGCCTGTTCGACTCACAGACGGTCTTTCTGGCAGGCGCGCTGTTGTCCATGGTCTGGCTGCTGGTCGCCGGAAGTATGCAGGAACCGCCCTATGTCAGTAGCCTGCGTATTGCCATACCGGAAGGTGTCACGCCAGATGCCTCGCTGCAGGCGCGGCTGCTGGCAACTAGCGGGGTGAGCGAAGTGCTGGTCGTCGCTGAAGAACGCAGCGCCTACGTCAAAATAGACAGCAAAGTCACCAACCGTTTTGAGGTTGAGCAAGCCATCAAAGGGGTATAAAAAAAGCGGGGAAATCCCGCTTTTTTATTAATCGCGGAAGTTTTTGAACTGGAAAGGCTGTCCCAGATTACCGCCACGTACCAGCGCCATCGCGGACTGCAGATCGTCACGCGCTTTCCCGGTAACGCGAATTTCTTCGCCCTGAATTTGCGTCTGCACCTTCAGTTTGCTGTCTTTAATCAGCTTAACGATTTTTTTGGCAACGGCGCTCTCAATTCCCTGCTTGAGTTTGGTTTCAACGAACCAGGTTTTGCCACTGTGGACAAACTCTTCCGGAACATCAATTGATGTGCCTTCAATGCCGCGTTTTAACAGCTTCGCACGCAGGATATCCAGCAATTGATTGACCTGAAAATCGGACTCACTGAGAACTTTGATCGTCTTATTCTGTTCATTCAGCTCAAAAGTGGCTTCAACGTTACGAAAATCGAAGCGTGTTTCGACTTCACGGGTCGCATTTTCAACGGCGTTGCGGACTTCCTGAAGATCAACCTCAGAAACAATATCGAAAGATGGCATCTTTTCTTCTCCCTCAGTGTTTATTGCGATGCATAATACCCGCAACAAAGCATAACTCAACTTGTAATAGCTGAATGCAGTGCTGACGGCGCTATACTGTAAGCAGTGACACCTGGCGCAGTTGCAGGTGAGGAGGAACAATGAAAATTACCGTACTCGGATGCGGTGCTTTAGGGCAATTGTGGTTAACTGCTCTGTGCAAGCATGGACACGAAGTACAGGGTTGGTTGCGCGTACCGCAACCCTTTTGCAGTGTGAACCTGGTTGATGAAGACGGCTCCATTTTTAACGAATCTCTGACCGCGAACGATCCCGAATTTCTGGCGAGCAGCGACTTATTGCTGGTCACGCTTAAAGCCTGGCAGGTTTCTGACGCGGTAAGAGGTTTGGCGGCGATGTTGCCAGCCACCACACCCATTTTGCTGATTCATAACGGCATGGGAACGGTAGAAGAGCTGAAATCACTGTCGCAGCCTTTACTGATTGGCACCACGACGCACGCGGCGCGCCGCGACGGCAATGTCATTGTGCATGTTGCCAGCGGCACGACGCATATTGGCCCGGCGAGGCAGCAGGACGGCGACTTTAGCTATCTGGCTGATAGTCTGCAGGAGGTGCTTCCGGACGTGGCCTGGCACAACAACATTCGTCCGGCCCTCTGGCGCAAACTGGCGGTTAATTGCGTGGTGAATCCGCTGAGCGCGCTGGAAAATTGCCGAAACGGCGATTTACGTACCTTTCCCGATGAAATCAAGAAAATCACCCACGAGGTTGCTGCCGTTATCGAACGTGAAGGCCACCATATCTCGGCTGATGAGTTACTCAGCTATGTATACCAGGTGATTGATAACACGGCGGATAATATTTCCTCAATGTTGCAGGACATTCGCGCCATGCGTCATACCGAGTGCGATTACATCACAGGCTACTTGCTCAAACGCGCCCGTGCCCACGGTATCGCGGTGCCGGAAAACGCCCGCCTGTATGACTTAGTGAAACGTAAGGAGAGTGAGTATGAGCGCATCAGCTCTGGTATGTCTCGCCCCTGGTAGTGAAGAGACCGAAGCGGTCACCACTATCGACCTGCTTGTTCGTGGCGGCATCAGCGTGACCACCGCCAGCGTTGCCAGTGACGGTAATCTTGCGATCACCTGCTCGCGTGGGGTCAAGCTGCTGGCAGATGCGCCGCTGGTCTCTGTGGCAGACGGTGATTACGACATTATCGTCTTACCGGGCGGAATTAAGGGGGCAGAATGTTTCCGTGACAGCCCACTGCTGGTAGAGACTGTACGGCAATTCCATGCCTCCGGACGTATCGTCGCGGCCATATGCGCAGCGGCAGCTACCGTATTGGTGCCTCACAACCTGTTCCCACTAGGCAATATGACCGGCTTCCCGGCGCTGAAAGAGAAAATACCGGCGGAGCAGTGGCAGGACAAACGCGTTGTCTGGGATCCACGCGTAAAACTGCTCACCAGCCAGGGGCCAGGCACGAGCATTGATTTTGGCTTAAAGATTATTGATCTGCTGGTCGGGCGGGAAAAGGCCTATGAAGTGGCATCGCAGTTGGTGATGGCGGCGGGGATTTATAATTACTACGAAGCCTGAACAGGCGGCGGGAGTAGTTTCCGCCGCTAAACGGATTACAGATGTTGTTTAATAAACGCGATTACCTTTTCTTGTGGGTAATCCGGTAAATGAATGGGGATCCATAAAAACCCTGCCGGCCCCATGACGATATAATCAAGCGTACCATCACTCATTACTGATGTGACTTTACTCCACGCCATAAAGGCGTGAGAAGCGTGATTATCAGCATGCGTCCACTGTATCCCTTCATTTGTCAGCTCAAGTGAGTAGCCATAACGGTTGGCATCATTGACTTCATAATATCTGCGTGACCATTGCCTGTAACGCCGGGTCATCGTTATCTTTACGGTCAATACACCTGCGATATAGCACAGCACCAATAGCGACAGGGCCGCACCATCGCGAAAATAAAAGAGATAATCATCTGTTGTATCGTCTGCAACCCAGCCCATAAAACGGAAATGAAAATTGCCGTTAAACAGTGAAACCGCAAGGGCTATTACCAGCCACATAAAGAATGCCGTAATGATAAACAAGGGCAATCTGCCAAAGCGGCGACGAGTTTCAGGTAATGTCGCACGGCAAAAACCTAAGCCTCGTAAATAATGTTCAAAAGATAAAGACTGCGCGGGTACGTTAATTGAAAAGCGCACGTCATCCTGACGTGCGGATACAGATTCATAATCCATTATGGGTAAACATCCTTGTTTTACTGAATTTAAGGTCGGTACACCTTCACATTCTCAAAACCCTGCTCACGCAGATAGAGCGCCTGCAGGCGGCTCATCACCCCACGCTCACACCACAGTAACCAGGTTTTGCTCTGATCGAGGTCGCCGAATTTGGTGCTCAGCTTATAGAACGGCAACGACACCACGTCGATACCTTCCACCGTCAGCGGTTTATCGTCCTGCTCGTCAATAGAACGGATATCGAGAATCACATCGTTCGGGCCAAATCCGCTGACCGTTTCGACCTCAACAACCGTTTCGCTGGTCTGCGCAGCGATATCACGAATATCGATATTCGAGGCTTCCGCAACCACACGATCCAGGATCTCGAAATCGAAATGTGCTTCTTCCGCTTCGATTTTGGCCTTCACGGCTTTCACCGTCGGGCTTTTCGAAATAACACCGCAATATTCCGGCATCGTACGGGCAAAATCTTCGGTACCGATTTCACGCGCCAGATCGATGATGTGCTCTTTATCGTAAGAGATCAGCGGACGCAGGATCATGGTATCGGAGACATTATCAATCAGGCGCAGGTTGGTCAGCGTCTGGCTGGAGACCTGACCGAGCGCTTCACCCGTTACCAGCGCCTGCACACCATAGCGCTCGGCAACTTTGGATGCCGCCCGCACCATCATGCGTTTGAGCACTACGCCCATCTGGCCGTCATCGACTTTTTCGAGGATCTCGCCAACCACTGGTTCAAAATTGATCGCCACAAAACGTACCCGGTGGGAGCTACCAAAGCGGTTCCACAGGTAATGCGCAACCTGACGCACGCCAATCTCATGCGCCGCACCGCCCAGGTTAAAGAAGCAATAATGTACGCGACAGCCACGACGCATCAGCATGTAGCTGGAGACGCCGGAGTCGAAACCGCCGGAAATCAGCGACAGTACATCTTCCTGCGTACCAATCGGGAAACCACCAATGCCTTCGTAACGGCCTTTTACCAGCAGCAGGCGATCATCTTCGATCTCCAGATTCACGGTGACATCCGGGTGCGTCAGCTTCACGCGGGCGGACTCTACGTGTTGATTCAAACCGCCGCCGACGTAGCGTTCCACTTCAATAGAACTAAACTCGTGCTTGCCACGACGTTTTACACGCACGCAGAACGTTTTGCCTTCGATCTGGTCGCGGTATTGCACCAGCGCTTTTTCGAAAATATCGTGCAAAGAGGTGAACGGGACATCTTCCACCTCCAGAATATGGTGAATACCCGGGATACGGGTCAGCGCGTCACGAATCACCAGACGTTGGTTTTCATCTTTGGCGCGCACTTCGATATTATCCCAGTGACGGACAACGGCGAGGGTCTCATCATACTGCTTAAGAACGTTACGAATGTTCCCGGTGAGAATCTTAATAAAGCGCAAACGCACAGATTGGCTTTTGATGGTGATTTCCGGGAACAATTTAATGATAAACTTCATGGCGGCAATGGTTCGTTGGTAAGCCCGACGGGGCTAGAAATGGAAAATAGTACAGCAGCCCTTATACACAAAATCATTCAAAATGCTTCGCGGCGGCAACTGAGTGAACCCAGGAGCTTACTCACGTAAGTGACTGGGGTGAACAAAGGCAGCCAACAAAGAAGCAGTTTGAAGGATGAAGTGTATACCGCGGCTGCCATCCAGGCGCGGAAGTATACCACCATCGCGAAGCTCCTGCGCATTTTGCATGACCATTGCGCGTTATTTGCTAAGCCTCACGACTTCGCTACCATATCGTAGTCGGTATCAATAAGAGTCAGACATTCACTATGCCAAAGAAAAACGACGCACCCGCCACATTTGAAACGGCGTTGAGCGAGCTGGAACAGATTGTTACCCGTCTTGAAAGCGGCGATCTTCCGCTGGAAGAGGCCCTTAATGAATTCGAACGCGGCGTACAGCTTGCCCGTCAGGGGCAAGTGAAACTCCAGCAGGCGGAACAGCGCGTACAGATTTTGCTGTCCGACAATGAAGAGGCACCTCTCACGCCGTTCACACCGGATAACGAGTAAATGGACTTTAGCCAACAATTACAGGCCTGTGTCGAACATGCCAACGATGCCCTGCGGCGGTTTATTGCCCCTCTTCCCTTTCAGAACACTCCTCTGGTTGAGGCCATGCAGTATGGCGCATTATTAGGCGGTAAGCGCCTGCGTCCGTTCCTGGTCTATGCGACCGGCGGCATGTTCGGCGTCAGCCGGGAAACCCTGGATGCCCCTGCAGCAGCGGTTGAGTGTATTCACGCCTATTCGCTGATTCACGATGACCTGCCTGCCATGGACGACGATGATTTACGTCGTGGCCTGCCCACCTGCCACATCAAATTCGGCGAAGCCAATGCGATACTGGCCGGAGACGCGCTGCAAACGCTGGCGTTTACTATCCTCAGTGATGCGCCCATGCCAGAAGTGGCAACGCAGGACCGCCTTGCCATGGTACGCGAACTGGCGATTGCCAGCGGCGCTGCCGGCATGTGCGGAGGCCAGGCTCTGGATCTCGCCGCAGAAGGTCAGCAGGTCGATTTAGCCGCGCTGGAGCGCATTCATCGCCATAAAACGGGAGCATTGATTCGCGCGGCGGTAAGAATGGGGGCACTCAGTGCGGGGAATTCAGGTCATCAATGGCTGCCGGTGCTGGATAAGTATGCCGAAAGCATCGGTCTGGCCTTCCAGGTTCAGGATGACATCCTGGATGTTGTCGGCGATACTGCGACACTTGGTAAACGCCAGGGTGCCGATCAGCAGCTCGGCAAAAGCACCTATCCTGCGTTACTGGGCCTTGAGCAAGCCCGGATTAAAGCCCGCGATCTGATTGACGACGCTCGCCAGTCTCTGGATCTCCTGGCGGCACAATCACTGGATACAACGGCACTGGAAGCACTGGCGAATTACATAATCCAGCGTGATAAATAAACAATACGCTCCGAATCGTCCGGGTTGCCGAAAGGCAAAAACATCGCCCAATGGATGACGAGCAACACGATGAGTCTCTGATGAGTTTTGATATAGCCAAATACCCGACCCTGGCACTTGTCGATTCCACTGCGGAATTGCGTTCGCTGCCAAAAGAGAGCCTGCCGAAGCTGTGCGATGAACTGCGTCGCTACCTGCTCGACAGCGTGAGCCGCTCCAGCGGACACTTCGCCTCCGGGCTTGGCACGGTTGAACTGACCGTGGCACTGCATTATGTCTATAACACGCCATTTGATCAGTTAATCTGGGACGTTGGCCACCAGGCTTATCCGCACAAGATTCTTACAGGCCGACGCGACCGCATCGGTACTATCCGGCAGAAAAACGGCCTGCACCCTTTCCCGTGGCGCGGTGAGAGCGAGTACGATGTGTTAAGCGTCGGTCACTCCTCCACATCCATTAGCGCGGGCATTGGTGTTGCCGTTGCCGCCGCGAAAGAGGGCAAACAGCGCCGCACCGTCTGCGTGATTGGCGATGGCGCGATTACCGCCGGGATGGCATTCGAAGCCATGAACCATGCGGGCGATATCCGCCCGGATATGCTGGTTGTGCTGAACGACAATGAGATGTCGATTTCTGAAAATGTCGGCGCGCTGAATAACCATCTGGCGCAGTTACTTTC
The DNA here is from genome assembly GCF_040578655.1 of Phytobacter sp. RSE-02. Taxonomy (NCBI): domain Bacteria; kingdom Pseudomonadati; phylum Pseudomonadota; class Gammaproteobacteria; order Enterobacterales; family Enterobacteriaceae; genus Phytobacter; species Phytobacter sp. RSE-02. Next base: position 128,919 of record NZ_JBEULY010000007.1, read on the forward strand.
CGGTAAGCTCTATTCCACGCTGCGCGAAGGCGGCAAAAAGGTGCTTTCCGGCGTGCCGCCAATCAAAGAGCTCATCAAGCGTACCGAAGAACACATCAAAGGCATGGTAGTGCCCGGCACCCTGTTTGAAGAGTTGGGCTTTAACTACATTGGCCCGGTTGACGGCCACGATGTTCTGGGGCTTATCAATACGCTTAAGAATATGCGTGGTCTGAAAGGCCCGCAGTTCCTGCATATCATGACCAAGAAAGGCCGTGGTTATGAGCCCGCCGAGAAAGACCCAATCACTTTCCATGCGGTACCGAAATTCGACCCGACCAGCGGTACCCTGCCGAAAAGCAGTGGCGGCATGCCGAGCTATTCGAAGATTTTCGGTGACTGGCTGTGCGAAATGGCGGCAAAAGACAGCAAGTTGATGGCGATTACCCCCGCGATGCGTGAAGGTTCAGGCATGGTGGAGTTTTCCCGCAAATTCCCGGATCGCTATTTCGATGTTGCGATCGCTGAACAGCACGCGGTGACCTTTGCCGCCGGGCTGGCGATTGGCGGTTATAAGCCAGTGGTCGCTATCTACTCCACCTTCCTGCAGCGCGCCTATGATCAGGTTATCCACGACGTCGCTATCCAGAAATTGCCGGTGCTGTTCGCCATTGATCGCGCAGGGATCGTCGGTGCTGATGGCCAGACTCACCAGGGGGCGTTTGATATTTCCTATCTGCGCTGTATCCCGGACATGATTATCATGACGCCAAGCGACGAGAACGAATGCCGCCAGATGCTGTTTACCGGATATCACCACAACGCAGGCCCGAGCGCCGTGCGTTACCCGCGTGGTAACGCGGTTGGTGTGACGCTCGAACCGCTGGAAAAACTGCCGTTAGGTAAAGGCGTTGTGAAGCGCGAAGGTGAGAAAATCGCCATCCTTAACTTCGGCACCTTATTGCCGGAAGCCGCAAAAGCCGCGGAAGCACTCAACGCCACACTGGTCGATATGCGTTTCGTTAAACCGCTTGATAACGCGCTGATTCTGGAGATGGCGGCACGGCATGAGGCATTGGTTACGCTGGAAGAAAATGCCATCATCGGTGGTGCGGGCAGCGGGGTGAACGAGCTATTGATGTCGCAGCGTAAGCCGATTCCTGTCCTGAACCTCGGCCTGCCGGACTTCTTCATTCCGCAGGGAACCCAGGATGAAGCGCGTGCCGAACTGGGGCTGGATGCTGCGGGTATTCAAGCACGTATCACAGGCTGGCTCGCATAACCTCCCCTGACGCTCCTGCTATGCTTAACGGTAATGTTTTAAATCCTACTCTAAATAGTTCGGGTTGCAGGAAGGCACCAAGTCAGTAAACCCCCAGGAGCATAGACACCTATGTGACTGGGGCGCGCTGACGCAGGCAACGCACCTGTCACTCGAAATATAACGAGTATAAGCAGGAGTGGACCCATGCAATACAACACGTTAGGAAAAACAGATCTTAAAGTTTCCCGCCTTTGCCTTGGCTGCATGACCTTTGGCGAACCAGATCGTGGCAACCACGCCTGGACGCTGCCGGAAGAGAGCAGTCGTCTGATTATCCAGCACGCCCTGAATGGCGGAATTAACTTCTTTGATACCGCAAACAGCTATTCCGATGGCAGCAGTGAAGAGATCGTGGGCCGTGCGCTACGTGACTTCGCCCGCCGTGAAGACGTGGTGGTAGCCACCAAGGTCTATCATGCATCCGGCACGCTCAAAGAAGGCCTCTCACGTGCGCAAATTCTGCGCTCCATTGATGACAGCCTGCAACGCCTGGGGATGGACTATGTCGATTTACTGCAAATCCACCGCTGGGACTACAACACGCCGATTGAAGAGACGCTGGAAGCGCTCAATGATGTCGTAAAAGCCGGGAAAGCCCGTTACATCGGCGCGTCCTCCATGTACGCCTACCAGTTCGCACAGGCGCTGGAATTGCAAAAACAGCACGGCTGGGCGCCCTTTGTCACCATGCAGGATCACTACAACCTCATCTACCGTGAAGAAGAGCGTGAAATGCTGCCGCTCTGCTATAAAGAGGGGGTTGCGGTGATCCCGTGGAGTCCGCTGGCGCGCGGTCGCCTGACTCGTCCCTGGGGTGAAACCACCGCGCGAATCGTATCAGACGAAGTAGGGAAAAAACTCTACAACGAAAGCGATGAGAACGACGCGCAGATTGCTGAGCGTCTTGGCTCCATTGCCGAAGAAACGGGCGCTACGCGCGCGCAGGTCGCGCTGGCATGGCTGCTGAGCAAACCCGGTATCGCCGCCCCGATTATCGGCGCATCGCGCGAAGAACAACTCGAAGAGCTATTACAGGCGGTAGATTTAACGCTAAAACCAGAGCAGATCGCCGAAATGGAAACACCTTACAAACAGCATCCGGTGGTCGGGTTTAAGTGATTCGTCAGTGATTTTTTGAACGGTCTGAAATGTCCCGGATGCAGCGTTAAACGCCTTACCATCCGGGCAACCGCTGATAAAAGCGACGGCTAGAGAATACCAATCGGCCAGTAGTGACCCACCGCATATAAAATGCCTGCGGAGATAATCCCGGCCACGATATCGTCAACCATGATCCCCATGCCCCCATGCACATTCCGATCAAACCAGCGAATCGGCCACGGTTTCCACATGTCGAAAATACGGAAGATCACAAAACCGGCGGCAACCCACTGCCAGTCATTCGTCGGGAGTGCCATCAGGGTGATCCACATCCCGATAAATTCATCCCAGACGATGCTGCCATGATCGTGCACGCCCATATCTTTCGCCGTACGATGGCAGAGATAAACGCCCACGCTAATCCCCAGCATCACCAGCAACGAATAGAGCTGCCACGGCAGAAAGGTCATCAGATACCAGAACGGGATAGAGGCCAGAGAGCCCATTGTGCCCGGCACGACAGGGCTTAATCCGCTGCCAAAACCCGTAGCCAGTAAATGCCACGGGTTGCTCATTTTCAAACGGCTTTTGGCAATGTCTTTAAAGCGCGGCAAAATGGTCATATCCTTTCCAGTCAAGCGTCACAGTTTTACCTTCACGGGTAAAATTCAGGCCTTCCACATCCGCGCTCATCTGCCCAATACAGGTCACAGGCACACCCAGATGGCCCACGGCTACCTCCAGCGCACCCCGGTTAATTTCCGGCACGGTAAAGCACAACTCGTAATCTTCACCGCCTGACAACGCCCAGCGCAGAGCCTGTTCCTCATCCACATGACGCAACATCGCCTGCGAATAAGGTAACGCACTGAGATCGACCCGCGCACCGCAACCGCTGGCCTTGAGAATATGTCCAAGATCCGAGATCAACCCATCGGAGAGATCGATAGCCGAGCTTGCCAGATTGCGCATCGCCTGCCCGTGCAAAATGCGCGGTACAGGGCGCAGGTGGCGCTGCAACAGATATTTGGCATCTTGTGCGTCGGCGACCTGTAACTGCTTTTGCAAAATAGCCAGCCCGGCTGCGCTATCGCCCGGTGTGCCCGTGACATAAATCCAGTCACCAGGCCTGGCGCCGCTACGTTTTAAAGCGCGCCCGGCGGGAACATAGCCATGAATACCCAACGTCATCGACAACGGGCCACGGGTTGTGTCACCGCCAATGAGTTGCATATCGTAGTAATTGAGTTGCTCGAACAGGCTATCGCTAAACGCTTTAAGCCAGTCTTCATCGACATTCGGCAGGGTCAGCGCCAGCGTTAGCCATGCCGGATCAGCCCCCATGGCCGCCAGATCGCTAATGTTCACCGCCAGGGCTTTATATGCCAGGTCAGCCGGTTCGATATCAGGAAGAAAATGGATGCCTGACACCAGCGTGTCAGTGCTGATTGCCAGCGTCTGCTTTTCGGGTACGTTGAGCAGTGCACAGTCGTCGCCAATGCCGGTATCGACGTCACGGCGCGAGCTTGTTACACGGTCAAAATAACGGGCAATCAGGGAAAATTCGCCGCATGCCATACGTTATGCCTCAGCAAAGAAAAGAAAAAGCCGGATCGGGCGTGTCAAAGCAACGCCCGGCTCCGGCTTACGGATCATTTTTTGTGGGGACGGATCGCGGGGGCTGCTTTGTCGAGCACGCCATTTACAAATTTGTGGCTGTCTTCTGCGCCGAAGGTTTTCGCCAGTTCGATAGCTTCGTTAATCGCAACTTTGTACGGGACATCATCACGTTTAGACAATTCGAACAGAGCAATGCGCAGCACCGCTTTTTCAACCTGGCCCAGCTCTTCGAGCAGACGGGACAGGTACGGCTTCATCAGGCCGTCGAGATACGCGCTGTTAGTCGCCACCCCGGTCAACAGTTCACGGAAGTACAGAACGTCCACATCTTTTACGTCCTGTTCCGCCAGGAACTGGTATTCAACATCAGCGATGTCGTTTTGGGACAACTGCCAGGAGTAAAGCGCCTGGACGGCACACTCACGGGCGCGGCGACGAGCAGCAGGTTTCACGGAATTCCCCTTACAAAATTCAGGCCTTGATGGCTTTCAATACGTTAATCATTTCAAGCGCGGTCAGTGCAGCTTCTGCACCTTTGTTACCGGCTTTGGTACCAGCACGTTCGATGGCTTGTTCAATACTTTCAGTGGTCAGAACACCGAAGGCTACCGGGATCCCACTGTCCTGAGCGACATGCGCCAGACCATTGCTTGCACCGCCAGCCACATATTCAAAGTGCGCGGTGCCGCCACGGATAACGGTACCCAGCGCAATCACCGCGTCATATTTACCGGTTTTCGCCAGCGCGTCAGCCGCCAGTGGCAGTTCATACGCGCCTGGCACCCAAACAACGGTAATGTTGTCATCTTTTACCTGACCAATGCGTTTCAGGGCGTCAATCGCACCTTCCAGCAGGCTGTCATTGATAAAGTTGTTGAAACGCGCAATGGTGATGGCGACGCGAGCGTCCGGGGTAGCAACGTTAGCTTCAATAATGTTCATACTCTTCCTTTACAGGTTCAGTTCAGACCCCGCAGGGGGGCGGATTTTATCATAATATTTCACGCGCTGCCTCCCTTTTACAGCAGAGGCTACGCGTGGGTAAGATGCAGGCAGACGTCTGGCCCAACCTGACGTATCTCATTGAATTTAAAAGAGGGTGCATCGGCCAGCGCTTCCAGCCCTGGCAGCACGCACAGCCCCCGAGCATCCGCGCCCAACAGTTTCGGCGCAAGATAGACAATCAGTTCATCGACCAGCCCCGCCTGCAGCAACGCGCCCGCAAGGTTAGCCCCTGCTTCTACCCAAATGCTGTTGATCTGCTGTTTGCCCAGCATCATCATCAGCGTGACCAGGTCTGCATGACCACGGTGTTCCGGCACGAGGATCTCACGTACTGATTCAGGCCAGGCTCGGCTATCGTGGCGTGTCCGCGCAAACCAGGTCTCTCCCGGCTGCTGAACGATGGCATGCTCAGGCGTCACACGATGCTGGCTGTCCACGACAATACGCACCGGCTGGCGCAGGTTTTCCTGCGGATAAAGTTGCTGTACGTCCGGGCTCAGCTCGTCCCAGCGGACGGTCAGTTTGGGGTCATCCGCCAGTACCGTCGCGCTACTGGTTAAAATCGCGTGGCTCTGGGCGCGTAAACGCTGTACGTCGCGTCGCGCCTGCGGCGACGTGATCCACTGGCTCTCGCCGCTGGCCATCGCGGTACGGCCATCAAGGGATGCGCCAAGTTTAAGCTGGATCCAGGGGAAACCGGTACGCATGCGTTTTAAAAAACCTTTATTCAGCGCTTCGGCTTCTGACATCATCAGACCATGACTGACCTCGATGCCCTCCTGCTGCAGACGGTACAACCCCCGCCCCGCAACCTGCGGATTCGGATCCTGCATGGCCGCCACAACGCGAGCGACACCAGCGGCAATGAGTGCTTCACAGCACGGCGGTGTACGCCCATGATGGCTGCACGGCTCAAGCGTCACATACGCGGTAGCACCCCGTGCGCGCTCACCCGCCATACGCAATGCATGTACCTCAGCGTGCGGTTCACCCGCACGATAGTGGAAGCCTTCGCCGACGATTTCGCCGTTATTCACAATCACACAGCCGACATTCGGGTTCGGATGAGTGGTGAAACGCCCGCGTTGCGCGAGCTTAAGCGCGCGCGCCATGTACATTTCGTCGTGCATGATCAGTCCTGTAAACGGGCGATCTCTTCGCCGAACTCTTTGATATCCTCGAAACTGCGATATACCGACGCAAAACGGATATAGGCAACTTTATCGAGCTTTTTCAATTGTTCCATGACCAGATTGCCGATCATTTTGCTGGGAATTTCTCGCTCACCGGTAGCACGTAATTGTGACTTGATGTGATTTAACGCCATCTCAACGTCATCAGAGCTCACCGGGCGTTTTTCCAGCGCTTTTAACATGCCGCTGCGTAGCTTATCTTCGTTAAACGGTTCGCGAACTTCATTGCTTTTTACAACGCGCGGCATGACAAGCTCAGCCACTTCGAACGTGGTGAAACGTTCATTACATACCAGACACTGGCGGCGGCGGCGAACAGAGGAACCTTCACCGACAAGGCGAGAATCAATTACTTTGGTATCCACGGCGAAACAGAATGGGCAATGCATACGACGTCCTGGCGAGTGAGTTAACTGAAATCTATTTTACCCTGAACTGGCATGACAACAAAGACGAGCCGATTTTGAGACAATGGATCGATGGCAACGCAGCCGTTGCGATCTACCATAAAGAACATCCTCATCTTCAAGGAAACAGACAGAATGACAAGACGTTACCTAAGATCCCTGTTACTGGGAAGCGTTTTCGCCCTTAGCGCCTGTGCACAGCAAAGCGAGGTCCGCCAGTTGCATCAGGATGTCAGCACCCTGAACAATGAAATGGCCAAATTGAACAAAGAGACAGTGAAAATTACCCAGCAAAACGCGCTGAATGCGAAATCCAGCAACGGCGTCTATCTGCTGCCTGGTTCCAACACCCCTGCCCGGCTGAACAGCCAGATCGGTATGCTACGTATGACGCTGAAAGACATCACGCCAAATGCGAACGGCACGCGGGCCACGCTGCGAATTCAGGGGGAGTCTAACGATCCACTCCCGGCATTCAGCGGCACCGTTGAGTGGGGACAAATTCAGGGCACCACGCAGAACTTCCAGGAAGTTAATGTGCAAAACCAGCTCATTAGTGCTCCGGCCAGTACGCTCGCGCCAAGTGATGTTGACGTCGCGCTACAACTCAATGGCATCACGCCGGATCAGTTAGGTTTCGTTCGCATCCACGATATTCAGCCCGCCACTCCGCAATAATTTTTCCCGGCGACGCCGTCGCTCTTATTCACACTTTGTTACGTCTGAACACCCACCGGATGAGAATCTGGTGGGTGTCATTTATTGGCAACAATGATGATCATCAGTACAATCCCCGCTGCTTAATACGCGCAAACGTGAACGCAATCGATTACGTGTGTTTCATTAATGTGAAACAACACATATTTTTGTGAGCAAGGATACTTATAATAAGTCCGCAGAAACATGAAATATTTAGAAACGCAATGCGTGCATTCTTTCATTCCCGTAAGGGATCTCTTATCAGTGGCATAATTATGAAGAAAACATTACTCGCAGCCGGCGCTGCACTGGCTTTTACGACCTCTTTCTCCGTGAATGCAGCGGATAACAGCAAACCGGAATACGTGTCTGACTGGTGGCACCAGAGCGTTAACGTGGTAGGCAGCTATCACACCCGCTTCGGACCGCAGATTCGTAACGATACCTATCTGGAATATGAAGCATTTGCTAAAAAAGACTGGTTCGATTTTTATGGCTATGCCGATGCCCCCGTCTTCTTCGGTGGTAACACCGACGCAAAAGGTATCTGGAACCACGGCTCTCCGTTGTTCATGGAAATCGAACCGCGCTTCTCGATTGATAAGCTGACCGGTACCGACCTGAGCTTTGGCCCGTTCAAAGAGTGGTACTTCGCGAACAACTACATCTACGACATGGGTCGCAACGCATCCGGCCGCCAGAGCACCTGGTACATGGGTCTGGGTACTGACATCGATACCGGTCTGCCGATGAGCCTGTCTCTGAACGTGTACGCGAAATACCAGTGGCAGAACTACGGTGCAGAAAACCAGAACGACTGGGACGGCTACCGTTTCAAAGTGAAATACTTTGTGCCGATCACCTCCCTGTGGGGCGGCAACCTGAGCTATATCGGTTTCACCAACTTTGACTGGGGTTCAGATCTGGGCGATAAGAGTGCGTATGCTGAAAACGGCATCAAGCAGCGCACCAACAACTCTATCGCGTCCAGCCACATCCTGTCTCTGAGCTACGATCACTGGCACTACTCTGCTGTTGCGCGTTACTGGCACAATGGTGGTCAGTGGAATAATGATGCCGACCTGGTCTGGATGAAAGAGAACGTACGCTCTACGGGTTGGGGTGGATACCTGGTTGTGGGTTACAACTTCTAAGCGCTTTTGGGCTTAAAATCAGGCACCGAACGCGATTTGCGTCGGTGCCTTTTTATTTTCAAACAGTAAACGGGCTCAGCCAGTAACCGAGCGCCAACAAAAGCGCCACGCACAGGCAGCGCCGGGGAAAGGTAGCGAACATTAGCAAATCTCCTGAATGTAAGGTGGGTGCTGCTGTTCCTGACGCAATTTTTCAAGCCGCCTGCGCAGGCGTAGCCAGTCGCTGACCCGAGATGAGCATAAGCGTGTCAGTTGAATAGCCAGGTCGCTTCCCCCAAGCAGTGCGCCACAGAGGATGCAGAGGACGGAAAACATACTTTTCAGTGCCCCGCAAACTGCATGCCAGCGCCATACGTCGCCCGCGCTCAATGCAAAGCCCGCGCTAAAAAGCATCATCAGCGCCATCATGCATGGGGCGAAGATAAACAACATCCCCCGATAAAATGCCGCCATGCTTTGGTCACTGCGATACCAGTTGCCGTTGGCGATGTAGCAGCCGCCATCGGTAAAGTTATAGACGCCAATCGCTTTATTTGAATGGTGGTTGAAAATGGTCAGAACATGATCGCCCTGACTGATAAAAGGCGCGTGGGTCCGGTAGAAAAAAGGCAAAATTTTATCGATCTGGCTGCGCAGCGCCGGATCTCCCATCCGCCATGACAGCGATAACCCTCGCCCCTGACATACATATACCAGCGCCGCACCGGAATTGTCGGCAACATACGATTTCCACTCCCCGCTTCTGACAGCCGAGACCGTCTGTTTTATTTCACTCAACGTTGGGCCAACGTCAGAGAAGCCTTCCGGCATCGAATCGGGATACGGCGGGTTTAACAGCGCCCGACCAATATCTTCGCAAAAGGAGGTATCACCCCGCTTTGCCTGCTCAAGCTTTGCCAGAAGGTCACGAACCCGTGGGGAAAAGCGCAAACAGACCGCATGAAGGTCCGCCAGTCCCCAGGTTAGCAGCATCATTGTGACGGACAGAAACAGCAGCGGCATAAGAAAAGCAAATCCCCAGCTAAACATCATTGAGCCAGAGATAAAAAAAGCCGGAATTCCTGTTAGCAGGCGGCTAAGCGGAAGAAATAACGCGGGACGTGCGTGAGCGATCTCAAGCGTCGTCGTGCCATCAGTTATCCAGTCAATCCAGTAACTACCATCTTTTAAACGGTGGGTTCCAAGGTAGATTCGACTGTCTGGCTGAAGCTGGTCAAAGCCTGAATCATCGTTGAAAAAGCGCTTATCGGTATAAAAAGTGTGATGGCGGGTAATGAGGCGCAGATAGCCGCTTTCGGGATCGTTACCCACGGCAAAACCGCGAAAGCGGAATGCAAAATAGTGAGGTTTACTCATAGCAGACATCCTTGTTCGTCAGAAAACCATCCGTGGTTTTCACTTTTGTTTTATTTTTTCTTGTTGAGCATCGCTTTCAGGTCGGCGAACGGATTATAGGTCGCCTCACCAATATCCTTTTGCGCATCCTCACCTGCAACAACCGTCGAACCGTACTGGTCCGCTTCGGTATATTTCGAATGCTCATGATCGTGGCAGAACAGGCAAAGCAATTCCCAGTTACTGCCGTCTTCGGGGTTATTGGTATGATCGTGATCGATATGGTGAACGGTGAGTTCACGCAGGTTCGAATAAACAAACTCCCGCGAACAGCGCCCGCACACCCATGGAAACAGTTTTAATGCTTTTTCACGGTAGCCGCTTTCCAGCCGCGTATAGTTTTTAGGGATAATCGCCATATATGTCAGTACCTGGATAAATATCGGATTAGCGTCAGTTTCGCGCGCGGCAGTATTTTTATCAATATTCCCGCTTCTGGACGGAGAAAGTCCTCGTCGACGTAACGCAGCCGCATCAACCATAAAAAAACCGCAGTTTGCGGCTGCGGTTTTTTTAAGCGGAGAGCCGGATTACGGCAGAATTGACGGCTGATCCGCCCCTTCTTTTTCCACTTTCTGCTGAATCAGATGCTCGCGTTTCATGCCCAGTTTCAGCGCCAGCGCAGAGGCCACGTAAATCGAGGACGCCGTACCAATGGTGACACCAATAAGCATGGTCAGGGAGAAGCCCGCCAGAATTGGACCACCAAACAGATACAGCATCAGAATCACGACTAAGGTTGTCCCGGAGGTGATCAACGTACGATGCAGCGTCTGGGTCAGCGACACGTTAAAGATTTCGTAAGGCGTTCCGCGACGAATTTTACGGAAGTTTTCACGAATACGGTCAGACACCACGATACTGTCGTTGAGCGAGTAACCGATAACAGACATCAGCGATGCCACGATAGTCAGGTCAACCTCGATATGGAACAGCGACAGCACCCCCATGGTAATCACCACGTCGTGCGCCAGCGCGATAACCACCCCTGCAGCCAGACGCCACTCAAAGCGGAATCCGACGTAAACAAGGATACAAATCAGCGCCACCATCAGCGCCATAGCACCGGTTTGCGCAAGGTCTGCACCCACGCTCGGGCCAACAAACTCAATACGTTTAACCGTTGCATTCTGGCTGCTGGTTTCGTTAATGACTTTAACGACTTTGCTGCCCAGCTCCTGACCACCGGTTTCCCCGTGTACAGGCGGCATACGTACCATGATGTCACGGCTACTGCCGAAGTTTTGCAGCAGCGGCTCTTCAAAGCCCGACTTCTGCAGTGCTTCACGCATCTGGTCCATATCCACTGGTTTTTCCAGCGTGATTTCGATAACCGTACCGCCGGTAAAATCCAGACCCCAGTTAAACCCGCGCACGCCAATGATAGCGATAGAGATGATTAACAGCAGACCTGAGATGCCGAACGCCCAGTAATCCCAGCGCATAAAGTCCCAGACTTTACGGCCGTAGTTCAATTGTTCAACAGTGTATTCCTGTGCCACAACGCACTCCTCAGATAGACAGCTTTTTAACGCGCTTGCCGCCGTACAGCAGGTTCACGATGGCACGGGTGCCGACAATGGCAGTAAACATCGACGTTGCCACACCGATACCGGTTGTAATGGCAAAGCCTTTGATGGCGCCCGTACCCACTGCGTACAGGATCAGGACTTTAATCAGCGTGGTGACGTTCGCATCGAAGATGGAACTGAACGCGCCTTTATAACCTTCATCAATGGCTTGCTGCACCGAACGACCGTTACTCAACTCTTCTTTGATACGTTCGTTTATCAGTACGTTAGCATCGACCGCGACCGCAAGGGTTAACACGATACCCGCAATACCCGGCATGGTGAGCGTCGCCCCTGGCAGCAGGGACATAATGCCGACAATCAGTACCAGGTTGGCAATCAGTGCGCTCGTCGCGATCAGACCAAACTTCTTATAGAAGAAGATCATGAAGATGATGGAGACCACCAGACCTGCCAGACAGGCTTCCAGCCCCTGAGTGATGTTCTGCATCCCCAGTGTTGGACCAATGGTACGTTCTTCAACAATCTGAATCGGCGCAATCAGCGCACCGGCACGCAGCAGCAGAGAGAGCTGACGCGCTTCGGTCGGGTTACTGATACCAGTGATACGGAAGCTGTTACCCAGACGAGACTGGATATTGGCGATGTTAATCACCTCTTCCTCTTTCACCAGAATAGCGCGGCCATTCGCGTCTTTCTTACCGCTGTCTTTGTACTCCACGAACAGGGTCGCCATCGGTTTGCCGATGTTATCCTTAGTGAAGTTAGACATGATGTTACCGCCAGCGCTATCCAGGGAAATGTTCACCTGTGGCTGGTTGTACTCATCCTGGCTGGACGTGGAGTCCGTGATATGGTCACCGGTCAGAATCACCCGTTTGTACAACACAACCGGGTTACCTTCACGGGTCTGCTTCACTTCGGAATCACCCGGAACGCGGCCTGCGGCAGCAGCAGCCTGATCAACATTGCTGTTTACCAGACGGAATTCCAGCGTCGCCGTTGCACCCAGAATCTCTTTTGCACGCGCCGTATCCTGAATACCCGGCAACTCAACCACAATACGGTCTGAACCCTGACGCTGTACCAGCGGCTCAGCGACGCCGAGTTGGTTCACACGGTTACGCAGGATATTAATGTTTTGCTGCACCGCGTATTCGCGGGCTTCGCTCAGACGCGCGTCGGACATCACCGCACGCAGCGCATTGTCGCCCTGGCTGGTGATAACAAGATCACGGTGACGTTGGGTCAGATAAGTGACCGCCTGGTCACGTGCGCTGGCATCGCGGAAGAGAATGCTCAGGCCATAGTTATCTTCCTTACGCACAGTGGTGTAAGGAATGCCTTTATCGCGCAGATCGCTACGCAGGCTGTCGATATTCTGTTCCTGGAGTTTGCCAAGCGCGGTGTCCATGTCCACTTCCATCAGGAAGTGCACGCCGCCACGCAGGTCGAGACCCAGTTTCATGGGTTCGGCATTGACTGCGCTCAGCCAGCGTGGGGTGGCCGGAGCAAGGTTAAGCGCCACGACAAACTGGTCACCCAGCTCAGACACCAGCGCTTCACGCGCGCGTAACTGAACGTCAGTGCTGTCAAAGCGAGCGAGAATAGCGCCGTTTTCCAGTGCCACAGACTTCGCGTCGATTTTTTCTTCTTGTAGAGTTTTCTGGACCTGGATCAGCGTTTGCTCACTGGCGGCGACACCGCGCGCACCAGTGATCTGAACAGCCGGATCCTCACCATACAGGTTGGGAAGTGCGTAGAGCAGGCCGACGGCAATGACGACGACCAGCATAATGTACTTCCACAAAGGATAACGGTTTAACACGGCAGTTCCCTTTGGGAAAACAAGAAATTACAGCGCCTTCATGGTGCCTTTCGGCAGAACGGCAGCTACGAAGTCACGTTTGATAACCACTTCGGTGGTATCGTTCAGCGCGATAGCAATGTAGCCAGTTTCCGCTACTTTGGTTACGCGACCAACCAGACCACCGTTGGTCAGCACTTCATCACCTTTCGCGATGGAGTTCATCAGATTTTTATGTTCTTTGGTGCGTTTCTGCTGTGGGCGAAGGATCATGAAGTAAAAAATCAGACCAAACACCGCCAACATCAGGATCAGAGACATCGGGCTCTGGCTGCCACCTGCCGCGCCGCCTGTTGCTGCTACCGCATCAGAAATAAAAAAGCTCATTCAAATTCCCTCATTATTAAAATTAAGCAACATTCAAAGGCGGAACATCTCGCCCCTGACGTTGGTAAAAATCGGTCACGAAGCTCTCTAATTTACCCTCTTCAATAGCCTTACGTAAACCCGCCATCAAGCGCTGGTAATAACGCAGGTTATGAATGGTATTGAGTCGCGCGCCCAATATTTCGTTGCAACGATCGAGATGATGCAAGTAAGCGAGGGAATAATTGCGACAGGTGTAGCAATCACACTCAGGGTCGAGTGAACCCGTATCGCTCTTATATTTCGCGTTACGGATTTTCACCACGCCGTTGGTCACAAACAGATGACCATTGCGGGCATTACGTGTTGGCATAACACAGTCAAACATATCGATGCCGCGACGAACGCCTTCTACCAAATCTTCTGGTTTACCCACGCCCATCAGATAACGTGGTTTATCCGCTGGTATTTGCGGGCAAACATGTTCCAGAATACGGTGCATGTCCGCTTTTGGTTCACCCACAGCGAGACCGCCGACAGCGTAGCCATCAAAGCCAATCTCTACCAGACCTTTCACAGAGATATCGCGTAAATCTTCGTAAACGCTCCCCTGAATGATGCCAAACAGCGCATTCGGGTTTTCCAGCGAGTCGAAACGGTCACGGCTGCGTTTTGCCCAGCGCAACGACATCTCCATTGAGCGTTTGGCGTAGTCCCAGTCTGCCGGGTACGGCGTACATTCATCGAAAATCATGACGATATCGGAGCCGAGATCGTACTGAATTTCCATGGATTTTTCAGGATCGAGGAAGATCGGATCGCCGTTAATTGGGTTACGGAAGTGAACGCCTTTCTCGGTGATCTTACGAATGTCACCCAGGCTAAAGACCTGGAAGCCGCCGGAATCGGTCAGGATCGGCCCTTTCCACTGCATAAAGTCATGCAGGTCGCCGTGCAATTTCATGATTTCCTGACCCGGACGCAACCACAGGTGGAAGGTATTGCCGAGGATAATCTGCGCGCCAGTGGCTTCCACTTCTTCCGGCGTCATCCCCTTAACGGTGCCGTAGGTGCCGACAGGCATAAATGCAGGCGTTTCCACTACGCCACGATCAAACACCAGACGGCCGCGGCGTGCGCGACCATCGGTGGTATCCAGTTCAAATTTCACTTCATTTCTCCTGCATCAGAGAGACAGTCTGATGGTTAAAAATTCACCCCGGCATCACGCCAGAGTGCTAATAGTGCCCCGGCTGGCGCTATCGCTTAGCCGGGCTACGACGGTCAGGGGAGATCACTCACCCGGACGTTCATTAATTGCCTGCGGATTGTACGTGATAAACATCGCATCACCGTAACTAAAAAAGCGATATTTGTGCGCAACCGCTTCCTGGTAGGCGTGCATGGTGTGCTTATAACCAGCGAAAGCTGAAACGAGCATAATCAGGGTCGATTCCGGCAGGTGGAAATTGGTCACCAGCGCATCGATAACCTGATACTGATAGCCCGGAAAAATAAAGATTTGCGTATCGCCAAAGAAGGGCTCGATCAATGCATTTTTCGCCGCCTGCGCCGCGCTCTCCAGCGAACGCACGGAGGTGGTCCCCACGGCGATAACACGATTGCCACGCGCTTTGGCCGCCAGCACCGCATCGACGACCTCCTGCGGCACTTCGGCGTACTCAGAGTGCATAATATGGTCTTCGATGCTGTCCACGCGCACCGGCTGGAAGGTTCCCGCCCCGACGTGCAGCGTAACGAATGCCATCTCAATACCCTTCTCGCGCAAACGCGCCAGCAGCGGTTCATCAAAATGCAGACCGGCAGTGGGCGCCGCAACCGCACCCGGCTTCTGGCTATAGACCGTCTGGTAAAGCTCACGGTCGGCGTCTTCGTCAGGACGGTCAATATAAGGCGGCAGCGGCATATGGCCGATGGCGTTAAGAATATCAAGCACCGGACGTTCGTCGTTAAATTCCACTTCGAACAGCGCATCATGACGGGCCACCATGGTGGCATGGATGCTCTCGTCATCGCCCAGCAACAGTTCCGCCCCCGGTTTCGGTGCTTTAGAGGCACGGATATGCGCCAGAATGCGCTTATCGTCGAGCATACGCTCAACCAGCACTTCAATCTTACCGCCGCTGGCTTTGCGCCCGAACAGGCGCGCCGGGATCACGCGGGTATTATTGAAAACCAACAGGTCGCCAGGATTCAGTTTGTCGAGTAAATCCGTGAACGTACCGTGCGCAAGCGCGCCTGTCGGCCCGTCCAGCGACAGCAAGCGGCAACTGCTGCGCTCAGGCTGCGGATAATGGGCAATCAGGGATTCTGGTAATTCAAAGGAAAAATCGGCAACGCGCATGACACTAACTCGAGACGTAAATAAGAGGCGGGTAGTCTAGTGCCGGGGCGTTCTCCCTGCAACCTTTACCCCTCCGGAGAGTTCATATACTCTAAATAATTCGCATTACAAATGGCGGCAGCACAGGAAATTCCCAATCATCGCTGGTGAATGACACACGCCGCTACGATATGCGACCTGAACAAAAACGAGTATAACGATGAATTTTCTCGCACACCTGCACCTGGCTCACCTCGCCAATAGCTCGCTTTCCGGTAATTTGCTGGCGGATTTTGTTCGCGGCAACCCGGATGAACTCTACGCGCCCGACGTGGTTTCCGGCATCCATATGCACCGCCGTATCGACGTACTGACCGACAACCTGCCGGAAGTCAAAGAAGCTCGCGGCTGGTTTCGTCCTGAAACACGCCGTGTCGCGCCAATCACGCTTGATGTGATGTGGGATCATTTCGTCTCGCGCCACTGGGAGCAGATCTCGCCTTCAATGCCGCTTAGCGAATTTGTCGGCTACGCGCATGCACAAGTCAGTGTGATCCTGTCGGAAGCCCCGCCACGTTTCGTCAATTTAAATGACTATTTATGGTCGGAGCGCTGGCTTGAGCGCTACCGGGAGATGGATTTTATCCAGCGGGTGCTAAACGGCATGGCCAGCCGCCGACCGCGACTCGATGCTCTACGTGACTCGTGGCAGGACCTGGATAACCACTACGAGGCGCTGGAAGAGAAGTTCTGGCAATTCTACCCACGCATGATGGCGCAGGCAGAAGCCAGAACGCTGTAATTACGCCTTCTCTTTCACCTCGCGCCATATGCGCAGCGCCATCCATGCCAGCGCCAGTACGCCCAGTACCAGCGCGGCCCAGACCAGGCCGGTAAGCCACTGGCTACGCTGCTCAATCGGCGAGGTGGCGCTCAGACGCGCTTCGCCGCCCAGTTTTACCTCGTCGCCGACCCACGCCTCTGGCAGGCTTTCCGGCGCATGCTTCTGGCGTAAAGCCGCAGGAATCAACGCATCGAGATCCGTTGCCACGCTTTGCGCCGCTTTATTCCCCCACGCCAGAATGTACGGGCCGCTCCCCTGGGCATTAAAGATAAGCGTCTGGCCCGGTCGTAACCCAGTCAATTGCGGCAAGACTTTCGGCAGGTGAGCGTTGACCGTTGTCACCTGAATCTCCTGCACGTTACCCACCGTGACGGGAATTGGCTCTGATATCTGGTTATTTAAATTCCACAGCACTGTTTTCGCAAGCGGTCGCCACGCCTCATCGGCGCCGGAGCGCCAGGCGATCTCTACCGGCAGTGTACCCTCCTCTTCCAGACTCAAGGAAATGGAGGTCACAGGCTGCGGGCTGGCCCAATGATAAAGCGCCTTATCCTGCGAGAGCGCACGCCCGGCGGCGGGCAGGGCCACGTTCGTTATCTCCGTCGATTGCGGGTTTTCTATCACCACTGCGCGGGTAAGCGTGACAGGCAACTGCGGCTTATCAAACACCAGCAGTAAATAGCGCGGAGTATTGGTAACCATCGAAAGACTAATGTTGATGGTATTCAGCGTCAGGCGATCGCTGCCGCTCGCGACGTCCATCAGCGGCGCATCCGCCTGCATTAAATCCCACTCTTTCATATCACTGCTGTAGTAGAGCGATGCTTTCCCCTGCCAGTTCACCGCCGGTTTATCCCAGCTAAGCTGAAGCTGTGTGACGTTCTGCCTTTGCACGTTATCCGGCAGCGCCAGCAGATAGCTCTCGCCCATCGTGTTAATGCGTTCCCCTTCAAGCTTGATTTCATAACCCTCCGGGGAACGCAGCCAGACCCGTTCCCCGGAATCTGACAGCTTTTCAACAGGTGAAGCAGCAAGAGGGAAAAGGCGTAAAGCCTGCTCCTTCGGCGCGGGCTGCGCCTCCTGCTGCACCTGGAGCGTAAAAGGCACACGCTCACCCTGATGGTTAAACACCCGGACATCGCGCAGATCGGGCCAGACGCTTTGCTGGTAGACATCGTCGGGTAGCGTAACCCGATACCAAGGCGATGAGGCCGCTGTCGTAAGCGACCTGCCCCAGGCATAATCCTGCGGCGACTCCGGGGCGGTTTCCTGGGCAAGCCCCGGTAACGCCGCGCACCATAACGCGCCGGTAAAAATCGCTATCTTCCATTTCATGATTTTTCTTCCTCGCTGAACGCCTTCGCCCCTTTAGGCGGTAAGGGAGAGAAATACCCCACGATTAACACCAGCACCGCCACGCCAATAAAGGCGATAGCCCGCGCCAGGCCGCCACCGCCCGCGCTGTCCACCAGCATTAATTTCACGATGACAACCCCCAGCAACGCCGCGCCGCCGAGCCACTGGTGCCGCGACCCTCGCCGGGTAGCCAGCAGCATCACCACCAGCGCACCCAACATCCAGAACAGCGCGAAACTGGTCTGAATCAGACGCGAATTCCACAGGCTTTCGCTATCCCAGTCCACACCGCCATAGTGCGCCAGCAGGCGCAGCAATAGCCCGTTAATCCACCAGAAAGCCAGCGCCAGCAGCGCAGGTGCAACCAATGGCGTAACGTTCGCAGGCAGGCGCGGCCGCGCATAACGACACCAGAACCACACGCCGAGCAGCGCGAAGGCTGCCCCCTCTTCCAGCGGGTTAACCAGCGGCAGATAAAGAGAGTGAATAACGCGCCCGTCATGCATATTGCCAGCCACCAGCAGAACAACTAACAGCGGGATAAGCGGTAGCGGTCCCAATTGACCATAGAGTGCAGGCCAGACGCGTAGCGGCCAAATGTTGCGACGAATGCCGCCGTGAAGCAGCAGAATAACAATACCGCCAGCCGCCATCGGCAAGCCGATACGCCAGGCGTCCATTCCCCAGGGCAGTGCATCAACAAACCAGAAAAGCTCGGTTCCCGCCGCCAGTAAAATCATCCACAGCAGCGAAATATGAAGCCCTTGCGACAACCGGGCAGGAACTCTGCGCTCCCGCGATAACAGTAAGTACGCCGAGGGCAGCGCCACACACCAGGCGAGGTTTTGCCAGCCCGCCCCCAACAATTGCCGCTCGATAGTCAACTGCCAGAGCAAAACCACCAGCATCACGGGCCAAAGCAGCCATACAGCATAGTGTAACGCCCGCCAGTGAAGCCGCCGTGCCATATAGCGCCAGCCCCAAACCGACAGCGCCAGCAGTCCGAGTACCGCCGCCGGAATGCTTTTATTGAGTATCCAGTCAGACGCGCCCCAGAGCGCCACCAGCCAGAAGGCGATACCGCCCGCCAACAGCACCAGGCTACCTGGTGCCGGCAGGCGACGCCACAACCTGGCGGCAACCAGCCAGGTCGCGCTCAATACCGCAAAAATCACCATCACCGAGAGCGCCGTTGTGCCGTCGGTCATCGCCCATAGCGCGCTGCCGAGCGCCAGTACCAACAAACCCGTACCGCTATAGCTCATGCGACGCTGCCCTTGCATCACGCCAAGCCACAGTACGCCCAACCCTTCCAGCGCCCAGGCCATCGCAGTCCAGCGGGCTGAAAGCGCCAGCGGAATAGCAAGCGTGGTGAATGCGCCGCCAAGTGCCAGCGCCGCCAGAACAAGCGGTTTTCCCGCCGCAGGAAAGCGTTTTACGGCGCTCCAGGCCAGCAACATATAAAACGCGCCGTAACCCAGCGCACTGAGTGCCGGGCCATATGTCAGGTGCTGTGTGATGGCATATTGCATGCCAAACCCTATCAGCGGCGGGGCAAAGAGCAGCACGCCATCGATAATGCGCTTGCCTTTCTTTTGCGCACGCAGTGACAGCGCCACGCTCAATACGCCGAAGATCAACAGATTAGTAATCAGGAAGAGCTGGCAGCTCAGATAGTACTGAGGCCGGTAGTCGGCGATACCCCACACTCCCCCCACCCCGAAGGTGAAGAACATCCCCAACAGGTTAAGTTCGCGCCAGTGCTGCCAGACGCTGATCGCCAGGATGCCGACAGAAAGTAATAAATAGAAAGAGAATAACGTGACATGACTGCCGCCGCCCGAAGACAGCAGCAGCGGCGCGGCGTAACCGCCCAGACTCGCCAGCATGGCCAGACTCAACGCGCGCTGTAGCACCGCCAGCCCGACGCTGGCCGCGCAAATTAGCAATAACAGCGCAAACGCCAGCGACATGGGGAGCATCTGCCACAGTCGAAACGCGCCAAAGACCGTTAAATAGAGCGCGCCTGTTGCACCACCTTGTAGAATTAAGGCAAAAACAGGCTGCTTGTGTCGCAAACGCCAGCCGAGGAATAACAGCGCCATCGCACCCAGCGCGGCAACAGCCAGACGCAGCTCCAACGGGAAGAGCGAGCGTTCAACGCTATAACGAAAGAGAAAGGCCAGCCCAAGAAACAGCAGGATGATACCCAGCTTTGCCAGCGGGTTTCCTTGCATAAACCAGCGCAACAGCGCGGTGACCATACCGCCAGCCTGGCTGCCAGACGCGGGTTCCTCGCGTTCCGGTAGGGGAACGGAACCTCTGGCAGACACGGTTGCCGCTGGTGTCCCTCGCGCCCAGACATTCACCGGAGCCGGTTCGACATTCACCGGAGCCGGTTCGACAGGAACCGGTTCGGGTTCAGGCGTTAGCTGCGGCTCCGGGACTGAAATATCAGGTACGATAACCTCAGGTACGATAACCTCAGGCGAGTCAACAGGAGAAGCGGCCTCCTGCGCTGCAGGCGCATGTCCCGGCGCATAACCACTCATCTGCTGTTCAAGCAGAGCCACGCGCTGACGCAGGCGCGACAGCTCATCTCTGGCCGCATTACTACGCCGGTAAGCCAGAATCGACATTACCGGGATAACCACCAGCAATAAAAACAACATAGTACAGGCTATCAGTACCAGTCCATCCATGATTTCACCTTCATTCCGGAGCGTGCATATACTTTGGCACAAAGTATCGGAATTGCGCTATTCCCGCTGCGCTTTCTGGTAGGTGTTAGTTCCCCTGCCACACTGAGGCAGAGATTGCCGGTAACGACAGTACCCCATCCTGTAATGTGCCCTTGCCCTCTTTACCGTGCCAGACTTTGACATCCAGTAGCGGCGATTCCGGCAGGACAACTTCGCAGGGCTCGCCACGGTTAATCGCCACCAGCACCCTTTCTTGCTGATACAGACGCAAAAAGATCACCACGTTCCCTTCGGCGTAGATAACCTGACAGCCGCCGTAACAGAGCGCCTGGCTACGTTTGCGCAGACGGGCCAGCCGCTGATAGAGCGCCAGCAGTTCCGTGTCCTGTTTCGCTTTGTCCCACGGGAAGGGTTTGCGGCAGAAGGGATCGTTGGCACCGTCCAGCCCAACCTCATCACCATAGTAAATGCAGGGTACGCCGGGCCAGGTAAACAGCCAAACCACTGCCAGCGGCAACCGGGCCACATCTTTTCCCAACACCGTTTTAAAACGCGGTGTGTCGTGGCTATCCAGTTGGTTGAACATGCGTAACTGTTGCTGATGCGAAAGTCCGGCGCGGTAGTTATCCATCCACACCATACAGGTGTGCGCATCAATACGCTGGGGATCCATCGAAATATCGGTATTCGCCAGAAACGCCCATACCGGAAAGGTAAAACCACGGTAGTTCATGGCGGCGTCTTCCACGTCCGCCTGTAGCCACTGGCGCGCATCGCCGAAATGCTCGCCGACGATATAGGCCTCAGGCAGCGTCTCTTTGGCGGCTTTGGTTATCCCGGCGACATGTTGTAGGTTATTGCGCGCACCGCCCCCCTCACCCAGCATGTGCACCACATCCAGCCGCCAGCCATCCATATTCCAGGGCGCTTTCAGCCAGTGACGTACCACGCTGTCTTCGCCCTGGTACATCTCGTCCACCAGAGTTTGCGCCTGGTAGTCCAGCTTTGGCAGGCTGGAATAGCCCAGCCAGTCACGCGCGCGGCCATCCTCATCAAAACTGTACCATTCACGCCATTCGGAAGCGGGGTTATGACAGGCGCCGGTGGTGCCGCGGTTGTGTCGGTCAAACCAGGCATGTGAATCACCGCTGTGATTAAAGACTCCGTCCAGTAACAGACGGATCCCCAAACGATGGGTACTCCGACGCAGGCGAAGCAGTGCCTGATCGCCGCCGAAACGTGCGTCCACGTGACGGTAATCTTCCGTATCGTATTTATGCACGCTAGGGGCGACAAAGACCGGGTTCAGATAAAGCGCAGTCACACCCAGTTCATGCAGATAGGGCAGCTTTTCACTGATACCGTCCAGCGTGCCGCCGTAGAAAGTCGAGCCGCCGGCCTCGCCGCTCAACGGTTCATCCCAGTCGCGCAGCACGATCTCCTGGCCTGCGGCGTGGTGATAGTAAACGTTGTCCTGCTGATCTTGATGCTGTTCACCCCGGGCAAAACGATCGGGGAAGATCTGATAGAACACCTGTTCTGCTACCCACTGCGGCCCACTGTCAGGGGAATCGACGGCGAATTGCTCCAGCCGTGCAGGGGGAAACGGGCTGAACCCCTGGGGGGTAAACCAGAGCTGGCGGTCGTCCCACAGCAGCTTAAAGCTGTAACGACGCCGCGGCTGCCCACTTTGCAGTGAGATGGCTGCACGCCAGGCCGTCACGCCAGGTTTTGGCGCCAGGCGGACCCGCCGCATCGATATCGAGGTCTCTTCATTATCTATCTCGGCCCGTAACGTGACGCGTGACGGAAGCTTACTTCCGGTTAGCCAGAGTGTCATCACCAGTTGGTCTTTGTTCTGTTTTACAAACGGCGCGACAGGCAGATGCCAGGCTTGCAACATCGACTTTCCCCTATGTCAAAAATGACCTCACTCTTGCACAAATCTCGTCACGACAGCTCATCTTTTCTGCGTTTTTATGGGGTTGAGAACCAGGGCGCAGAAAACTCGCTGCGCATATTTTTCGCAAAGCCAGATGTGATTCGTCGGTATAAGCGCGGTAAGATGGGAAATGATGAGATAGTGGTAAAACAGCGTTTGCCCGGTAGCCTGACACTACCGGGTATTAGCGAATTTATGCTTTCTGGCGTTTAAACATCCAGCCAATCAGTAGCAGAACAATCCACGCGAAACCCACATACAGCGAAATGCGCGTGTCCGGGTGCCAGCCAATCAGGGCGATAATAAAGACCAGAAAAACCAGGCCAGCCACGGTGGTGGCAACGCCGCCCGGCACTTTGAATTTCAGGGCATTCACTTCCTGCGGCGACAAACGACGACGGAAGGCAATTTGCGACAGCAGGATCATGATCCATACCCACACGGTGGCGAATGTCGCCAGAGAGGCAATCACCAGGAAGACGTTTTCCGGCATGATGTAATTGAGGTAAACCGCAAACAGCAGCGCGATGGTCATCACCATTACCGTGACCCACGGAATGCCGCGACGGGACGTTTTGGCAAACACTTTGGGCGCACTGCCCTGCTCCGCCATACCGTGCAGCATACGCCCCACGCCAAACACATCGGAGTTAATCGCCGACAATGAGGCTGTCAGTACGACGAAGTTAAGAATGCTGGCCGCGAAAGTGATCCCCATATGCTGGAAGGTCAGCACGAAGGGGCTGCCGTCGGTCCCCACCTGGTTCCACGGGTAGATAGACATGATGACAAACAGCGTGCCCACGTAAAACACCAGGATACGCATCGGTACGGAGTTTATCGCACGCGGAATAGATTTCTCAGGGTCTTTCGCTTCCCCGGCGGTGATGCCGATGATTTCAATACCGCCGTAGGCGAACATTACCATTTGCAGCGACATCACCATCCCCAACCAGCCGTTACTAAAGAAACCGCCGTTGGTCCACAGGTTACTGATACCGGTAGGCTGTCCGCCGTTACCAATCCCCCAGATGATGATGCCAAAACCGGCGACAATCATGATGATGATGGTAGCCACTTTGAAGAAAGAGAACCAAAACTCCAGCTCACCAAAGACTTTCACGCTCATCAGGTTGATGGCGCAGATGATCAGCACGACGCTGAGCACCCAGATCCAGTGCGGTACGGCGGGAAACCAGACCCCCATATAAATGCCAAAGGCCGTCACATCGGCAATCGCCACAATCAGGATTTCGAAACAATAGGTCCAGCCGGTGATATAACCGGCCAATGGCCCGAGGTTTTCCTGCGCGTAGCGGGAAAATGAACTGGCGGACGGGTTGTGTACTGACATCTCGCCCAGCGCACGCATGATGATATACGCCGCCACACCACCGATGATATAGGCCAGCAATACGCTTGGCCCGGCCATTTTGATGGCATCGGCGGAACCGTAAAACAGCCCGGTGCCAATCGCCGACCCCAGGGCCATAAAGCGAATGTGCCGGGTACTAAGACCTCGCTTTAGTTTGTTCGTACTTTCCATGGTTTCCTGTTCCAGGATCTAAAAAAAACAAAAAACCACGGGACTTTACGTCCCGTGGTTAGCAAACCTTATTGCGCAATTAATGGGCGCTGGATGTCACCTGACGCCCGGCGGCACGATCCCAGCACACAGCCAGAGCCACCATCACCACTGTTGGCATCAACCAGGCCAGCCCCTGCTCTGCCAGCGGCAGACGCTGAGTCCAGGCCGGAAGCATATCGCTAAATGCAGATGCTTTGATACCGTCCAGTACGCCAAACGCCAGACTGATGAACATCGCCGGTGCAATTACGCGGGTCGAATTATGCCACCAGGAGCGCGTAAAGCTTAACACCACAAGTGCGATACACGGCGGATAAATCATTGTCAGCACCGGAATAGAGATTTGAATCAGATGACTCAGCCCCAGATTCGACACCGCCATGGAGAAGATCCCCAGGATAAACACCAGCGCACGATAAGAGAGCGGCAAATATTGCGAGAAGAACTCAGCGCAGGCGCAGGTCAGCCCCACCGCCGTAACCAGGCAGGCGATAAAAATCAGCGCAGCCAACAGGAGGCTGCCAGCGCCACCAAAGGTATAGGCAACATATGCATGCAAAATCGCAGCACCATTGGCAGACTGGTCCACCAGCGTCGAGCTATCAGAACCCAGACGGAACAGCGCCAGATAGAGCAGCGTCAGACCGACACCGGCCATCAGGCCAGCCCAGACGGTATAGCGGGTCAGCAAGCGGGCTTCTGTTACGCCACGTGAACGTGCCGCATTAACGATAACGATGCCGAACACCATCGCGCCCAGCGTATCCATGGTGAGATAGCCATTCACAAAACCGTTCGAGAACGCCGCATGCTGGTAGGCATCCATCGCATGGCTAATCGGACCGGCTGGCCAGATGATAGCGGCAACAGAGAGAACGATCAGCGCGATAATTTTCAGCGGCGCGAGAAAATTCCCGACGGTATCCAGCAATTTGCCCGGATAGAGCGAAACCAGAATGACCAGCGCAAAGTAGATAATGCTGTAAATCAGCAGCGGCAGTGAGCCTTCACCGGTCAGCGGCGCAATCCCCACCTCAAACGATACCGTCGCGGTACGCGGCGTGGCAAACAGCGGCCCCACGGCCAGATAGCAGACGGTGGCCAGCAGTACGCCGGCTACTTTACCAATCGGCGTGCTGAGGCTATCCACCCCTCCGCCCACTTTCGCCAGCGCGACGACCGTCAGCACCGGCAGGCCCACAGCGGTAATCAGAAAGCCAATTGAGGCAGTCCAGACGTGCTCGCCCGCCTGCAAACCAACCATCGGAGGGAAGATGATATTTCCGGCGCCGACGAACAACGCGAAAGTCATAAAGCCCAGAGCAACAATGTCTCGTGGTTTTAAATGATGGGTCATAAACGTTTACTGCCTGTGGATGTGATGTTGTAAGTGTTGAAATTTTCGCCTTATTTCAGCGGAACATTACGGCGGAAATAACCTTTAAACGTAGCGGGAAACACTTCCCGCGCTGCGTGACGGAGAATAGTTTTTCGATTTACCACGCAAATACAGTCGGTCTGACGACATACGGGGCGCAATTTAAACGCTTATAACGTTTAAAGGCAATAAGGGATCGCAAAACCAGATGGTTATACCAACTCTACAATAAATGCCAGATGAAGATACTGTATATAAGAAAAACGGATGGCTAATCATGCGAACAAAAAATAGTCAGAGACATAATCTGTTTGCAGATTCGGGAAAAACGAAGTGTGAAAAGCGGGTCTATGACAGAAGTGGAAAGAAAAACTGACACCTCAGGTGTCAGCTTGCGTTCTTCACGACGAGACGTGCGGGCAATGTAAAACTGAAACGGGTGCCTTTACCCGGCGTACTGTCGATTTCGAGCTTACTTTCGTGATGGTTAAGCGCGTGTTTTACGATAGCCAGCCCCAAACCGCTACCACCGGTTTGCCGGGAGCGGGCTTTATCAACGCGGTAAAAGCGCTCTGTCAGGCGAGGAATATGTTCAGGCCCAATCCCCGGCCCATTATCTTCAACGATAAACTGTGCGCCAGAGATCGCGCGTTGCCAGCGCACGGTAATGTGTGTTCCCGCTGGCGTATGGTTCACGGCGTTATAGACCAGATTGGAAATCGCGCTGCGTAGCTGATCCTCATTCCCCAGCACTTTCAGGTCACTGTCGACCACGAATTCAAGCTCATGCTTCTTTTGGCTTAACGTCTGCGCCTCGCGCTCCACAACACGCAGCATCATCGGCACATCAATAGTTTCATTCGGCGGTAACGTCGGCGCCGCTTCTATTTTGGATAATGTCAGTAACTGTTTGACCAGACCTTCCATTCGCGATGTCTGCTCACGCATGGTGTGCAGCGCCTTGTCACGCGGCGGCCCTTCCAGCGTCTGCTCTTGCATCATTTCCAGATAGCCCTGCAATACCGTCAGCGGTGTGCGTAGCTCGTGGCTGACGTTGGCAAAAAAGTTACGCCGGGCCCCTTCAAGCTGATGCATTTGCGTGACGTCACGCGCGACCATCAATAACTGCTGCTCGCTGTAGGGCATCACGCGGATCTCCAGATGGCGACCATTGTTAAGCACCAGATTCAGCGGGCGGGTGAAATCTTTCGTTTTAAGATAGCGGGTAAATTCCGGATAACGCAGCAGGTTGAGGATGTTTTGTCCGTTATCGTCCGGCCAGCGTAGATTCAGCAATTGCTGTGCCAGGCCATTACACCAAAACATCGTACCCTCTTCGGTGATCATCACTAACGCATCAGGTAGCGACTCCGCGCCACTACGAAAACGTTTGATCAGATTACCCAGCTCACGACGGCGTTTTTTATTACGCATCTGCATCTGGTGCAGACCATAAAGCAGGGGTTCCCAGCTTCCCGTGCCCGGCGGCGGCGTCATACTTTTATCGACCCACAACCACCAGGAAAGACGCATTAAATTCCAGAAATGCCAGGCCAGTAACCCGGTGACTGCCACCAGTAAAAACCAGGGCAGATAACCAAAGAAAGCGCCGAGCAGTGCAGCGGGTAGACAACAAAGGATGAGTTCGAGTACCAGCCTTTTCCATGACAGCCGTTCCAGCACGCGTCACACTCCTTTCAGATTTTAGAAACGGGTCGAGAAACGATAACCCGTGCCGCGAACGGTTTGAACCATACGATCGTGGCCGCTGTGTTCCAGCGCTTTACGCAACCGGCGAATATGAACATCCACCGTGCGGTCTTCAACATACACATTCGTTCCCCAGACATGGTTCAGCAGCTGTTCGCGGCTATACACACGCTCAGGATGCGTCATAAAGAAATGCAGTAGCTTAAACTCCGTCGGCCCCATGTCCAGAGGATTTTCACCGGTCATCACACGGTGAGAGCTCGGATCAAGGCTCAGCCCCTGCATTTCAATGACTTCTTCTACCGCCATCGGCGAGATACGACGCATGACAGCTTTAATACGTGCCACCAGTTCCTTGGGCGAAAACGGCTTAGTAATGTAATCGTCCGCGCCCGTCTCAAGTCCGCGCACGCGGTCTTCTTCTTCACCACGAGCGGTCAACATCATCACCGGGATATCACGGGTCATCGCTTCACGCTTGAGATGTTTAATGAACTGAATACCTGAGCCACCTGGCAGCATCCAGTCGAGCAAAATCAGATCGGGCCAGGGTTCATTAAGTTGGTTCACCGCGCTGTCATAATCTTCCGCTTCGACAGGTTGAAAGCCGTTTTGTTCGAGCACGAAACACACCATCTCACGGATTGGCGCTTCGTCTTCTACGACCAGAATGCGTCTTGCCATAATTTGCCCTGTTTAAATTAAGTCATCAGCTAAGTGCGGCGCCATTATGCGTCACTTTTGTGACAGATTTATGAAACAAATGACCAACAGGTGACCCAAGCCTTTGTTTTATGACAGTGGGAAATTCTTTCACTGGCGGCTCGTGTGCCCCTGAATGTTATAATCGCGTTTACGCTTTTTTGCCACGGAACCGCTATGCGCATCCTTCATACTTCGGACTGGCACCTGGGTCAGAACTTCTACAGTAAAAGCCGCGCCGCCGAACACGACGCTTTCCTCACCTGGCTGCTGGCCACCGCTGAGGAGTACCTGGTCGACGCCATTATTGTCGCGGGCGACATCTTTGATACCGGCTCCCCACCTAGCTATGCGCGCGAGCTGTACAACCGTTTTGTGGTGAAATTACAGCAGACGGGTTGTCATCTGGTTGTGCTGGCAGGTAATCATGATTCAGTAGCCACCCTTAATGAATCGAAAGATATTCTTGCGTGGCTGAAGACAACCGTTGTCGCCAGCGCAGGCAGCGCGCCTTTTTATTTACCGTTGCGTGACGGTTCGCCCGGCGCGGTTTTCTGCCCGGTGCCTTTTTTGCGTCCACGCGACATCGTGACCAGCCAGGCGGGACTCTCCGGGCAAGAAAAACAGCTTCATTTGCTGCATGCCATCACCGATTACTACCAGCAACAGTACCAGGCCGCCTGCGAATTACGCGGCGACAGCGTGCTGCCGATAATCGCCAGTGGGCATCTGACCACCGTCGGTGCCAGTAAGAGTGACGCCGTACGTGACATCTATATCGGTACGCTGGATGCCTTCCCCGCGCAAAACTTTCCGCCTGCGGATTACATCGCGCTTGGGCATATTCACCGCCCGCAAAAGCCGGGTGGGCAAGAGCATATCCGCTACTGTGGCTCGCCTATCGCTCTGAGCTTTGACGAAACCGGGAACAGCAAATATGTCAATCTAGTGACATTTTCAGCAGGAAAACTGGCGGATGTGACAGCGCTGGAAGTCCCTGTTACACAGCAACTGGCTGTCATCAAGGGCGATCTTGAGTCGATTCGTCAGCAACTTGAGCAGTGGCGTGGCAGCCCAACCGACGCTCCCGTGTGGCTGGATATTGAGATCGCAACCGAGGATTATCTGAGCGACATGCAGCGAAAAATTCAGGCACTCACCGCCGATCTGCCGGTCGAGGTGTTATTGGTTCGCCGCAGCCGCGAACAGCGGGAGCGCATCCTCGCAGGTGAGCGCCGCGAAACCTTAAGCGAGTTAAAAGTGGAAGAGGTTTTCGCGCGTCGCCTGGCGCAGGAGGAGCTCGATGACATCCAGATTGCCCGCCTGCAGTCGCTCTTTTCCGAAACGCTCCACTCGCTCAATCAGGAGCATGACGCATGAAAATCCTCAGCCTACGCCTGAAAAACCTTAACTCATTAAAAGGCGAATGGAAGATTGATTTCACCGCCGAGCCGTTTGCCAGTAACGGCCTGTTTGCCATCACCGGGCCAACCGGCGCCGGGAAAACGACCCTGCTGGATGCCATCTGCCTGGCGCTCTATCACGAGACACCGCGTCTGAATATCGTTTCACAGTCGCAGAATGATCTGATGACCCGTGACACCGCCGACTGCCTGGCAGAGGTCGAATTCGAAGTTAAAGAGGTCGCTTACCGTGCATTCTGGAGCCAGAGCCGTGCGCGCAATCAGCCGGACGGTAATTTGCAGGTTCCGCGTGTAGAGCTGGCCCGCTGTGCAGACGGCAAGATCCTCGCCGACAAAGTAAAAGATAAACTGGAGCTAACCGCCGCCTTAACCGGGCTCGATTATGGCCGTTTCACCCGCTCCATGTTGCTCTCCCAGGGGCAATTCGCCGCGTTTCTTAACGCTAAACCGAAAGAGCGCGCAGAACTGCTCGAAGAACTGACCGGCACAGAAATCTACGGGCAGATTTCTGCCGATGTGTTTGAAAAACATAAAGTCGCCAAAATCGAGCTGGAGAAACTGCAGGCGCAGGCCGAAGGCGTGGTTCTGCTTACCGATGAGCAGCGGGAATCGCTGAATGCAAGTGTGCAGGCACTCACTGACGAAGAACAGCGTCTGTTAGACGGGCAGCGGAGTGTGCAGGCACAACTGAACTGGCTTATTCGCAGCGGTGAACTACAAGCCGCCTGCGACCAGGCACACAAAGCCCGGCAGCAGGCACAACAGGCACGCACTGCCGCCGAGCCTCAGTTGGCGCGGCTTGCGCGGGTTCAACCGGCCCTGCTGTTGCGGCCCGTCTGGGAACGGTTACTGGAGCAGCGAAAAGCACAGGACAGCAGTCGTCGCCAGAATGAGGAAGTAAATACTCGCTTACAGGCGAGCCTCGCGCTGCGGGCACAGATCCGCGCCAGCGCTGCACACCAGCATCAGGAATTAATGGCGTCGCAAAAAACGCTGTCACTCTGGCTTGAAGACAACAAACGCTTCCAGCGCTGGCAGACCGAGTTAACCGGCTGGCGGGCGATGCTAAGCCAGCAAGAAGATGACAAAAAGCCGTGGCATGCCCTGCAGGAACGCATTCAACAAAACGAGCACAAATTACGTAATCTGATGACCGTCTCGCTGGAGATGACCGCCGATGAGGTTAACGCAGCGATGACGCTCTGTGCGCAGAACCGCCCGCTGCGTCAACGCCTGACCGCCCTGCATGCACGTTTTGCTCCGTTACAAAAACATCTCGCCCAGCGGCAGCAAAGCCTGACCGAATTGAAAGCTGAGCAGGAAAAACTGACGGCCGAGCTGGCGCGTAAGCGTGAGCTTTATAAAGAAAAAAACCAGTTGCTGATGGATGTTCGCACCATTTGCGAGCTGGAAGACCGCATCCACAGCCTGGAAACCGAACGCGCCCGTCTACAACCGGGTCATCCCTGCCCGCTTTGTGGTTCGACATCTCACCCTGCGATTGCTGAATATCAGGCCATCGTCCCCGGCGTGAATCATGCCCGCCGCGATGCGCTGGATCTCGAAGTCCGTCAGGTAAAAGAGGATGGCGTGGCACTCAGCGAGCGTCTGAAGGGGATAAGTGAGCGCATTGAAAAAGACGACCGCGAAGCGAAATCACTTCGCGAGCAGGAGCAAACGCTTACCAACGAGTGGCAGGAATTGTGCCTGACGTTGAATGTCACCCTGCGGCCGCAGCAAGACATCTCCAGTTGGCTGAGCTCGCAGGATGCCTACGAACATCAGCTCTATCAGTTGAGCCAGCGTTTGACATTACAAAGCCAGATCAACGAGTTGCGCCTGCAGGTTCAGCAATACCAGCAGGCGGCAGAGGCGCGCCGGGCCAGTCTGGCCGCGATGCTGGAGCCACTGGGGCTGGCGCTGCCGCCAGAAGGTGAAGAGGCACAATGGCTGGCAGCACGCACCTCCGAAACGGAACTCTGGCAGGAAAAACAGAGCGCATTTAGCGCATTGCACGAGCAGATTGCACAACTAACACCGCTTCTCGACACGCTGCCGGAAGAAGCTGTTCCGGACGCGATAAAAACCGTTGCCCTGGACAACTGGCGGCAGGTACATAACGATTGCGTGTCGCTGCACAGTCAGTGGCAAACGCTGCAACAGCAACTACGGCTTGAGACGGAGCGCCTGGCTGAACTGGAGAAACAGTTTGCCGATGCGCTGGCAAACAGTGAGTTTGCCGATCGGGAAGACTTTCTTGCTGCGCTGTTGAGCGATGACGAGCGCGCGCGCCTGGAGCAGCTTCGTCAGCGTCTCGACCGTGACGAACAACAGGCACAGGTACTGGTGGCCAACGCTGAACAGGCTCTCGCGGCGCATAGCGCGCAGCCTCCTGCCGCCCTGACTGACGATACGGACGCCGAAAAATCCCGTGAAGCGCTGGAGTTGCTGGCCCGCCAGTTGC
Source organism: Phytobacter sp. RSE-02 (assembly GCF_040578655.1). Classification (NCBI taxonomy): domain Bacteria; kingdom Pseudomonadati; phylum Pseudomonadota; class Gammaproteobacteria; order Enterobacterales; family Enterobacteriaceae; genus Phytobacter; species Phytobacter sp. RSE-02. The sequence goes on from NZ_JBEULY010000007.1 coordinate 160,955, forward strand.
GTGAAAACACCACCCGCCAGGGGGAGTGCCGACAGCAACTTAAACAGGATGCAGACAATCGCCAGCGCCAGCAGGCGCTGATGCTGGATATTGAACGCGCGGCGCTGCGCTGTGACGACTGGGGGCATCTCAACGCGCTGATTGGCTCAAAAGAAGGGGATAAATTCCGTAAATTCGCCCAGGGGTTAACTCTCGATAACCTGGTGTGGCTGGCCAACAATCAGTTGAACCGCCTGCACGGGCGCTATCTGCTTAAACGCAAAGTCAGCGAAGCGCTGGAGCTGGAGGTCGTCGATACCTGGCAGGCCGATGCGATACGCGATACCCGCACCCTTTCCGGCGGCGAAAGTTTTCTTGTGAGCCTGGCGCTGGCGCTGGCGCTGTCGGACCTGGTGAGCCATAAAACCCGCATCGATTCACTCTTCCTGGATGAGGGTTTCGGCACGCTGGACAGCGAAACACTGGATACGGCACTGGATGCGCTCGACGCTCTGAATGCCAGTGGAAAAACCATTGGCGTTATCAGTCACGTTGAGGCGATGAAGGAGCGTATTCCGGTGCAGATTAAGGTCAGGAAGATTAACGGGCTGGGGTACAGCAAGCTGGATAGCGCATTTTTAATCATTAATTAATCATTAAAAATGGGGCAAGACGGCGTATCAGGATTGCCCCTGTTTAAAGACACACTAATCATAACCAATTATAACTTCTATAGCCGTTTTGGCTGGCCCGGGCGAAACATTGCCAGTCGTGCGAATAAAACGAGCCGCCATTTTTATCGTCCCGTCCTGACCTGATGCAATGGCGGATGAACCGATATCATAGGCTCCCGCGCGAAAGGCAGAAGAGTTCAGGCTGTTAGCGGTTATGGGGGTATTAAAGATAACGGGTCTGGCGGGTTCGCCCGAGCCTAATGTAGCGGCGTCCCCCCAGGAAAGTTGCACACCGTATCCTTGTGCCCCACTCCCATCAAGAGCGATAGTTCCGGTGAGAGGCGCGCCCAGCCAATTTTGGCTGACAATCGCGGTTCGGGGAATAATTCGAATTGTTATTGGATTGTTTTTGACAGAGTTAGCCGCAGTCACTGTTCCGTAATCACCTATCCCCGTAGTACTACTCCAGGTTCCGTTACCGTTCTGACCACCATAACCATAAGCATTCGGGCATACGATATTAAAACTTGCATCTTTCCAGGAGGACTTCCCCATTGTCTGGCTTGAGGAACCGTTAAACGCCCCCATCTGGACCGTCTTATCCCCACCCTGGAGATTACATGTACTGTTAATTAAATTTATACTACCTGTAATTCGTGAATAATTACCTGTGAACCATTTTCCAGGGCTGGGAGACATGGTGGTATCGCTAAATGTATCGGTACTATTTTTTGATACAATACCCTGATTAATTGTTGGGCCAATGAAAGTGATCGAACCGGGATTGAGTGGGACAGAACCTGCTATTTTCCAGAGCCTGATATCAAGCCACATACCCATCGCCACTATATCGGAATCGGCAACATTTTTATTGATATCATTCGGGTATTGATTTACAGGCTTACCGTTTGTTGCACCTCCCGCATCAGCATCATTAATAGAAATACCAAGACCTGATATATTTGTAGGATATATGGATACACTGACACCGCCAACAGTCCCTTGATAGACTGGCGTTCCCGCATTTTGCAACGCCAAATGCCAGAGCATATCTGATGACTTGCAGTTGTATACTTTCTGAACGCCGGGTGTCACATGCTTAATCGTATAGAGAAGTGTGTTATCTGGCGTGCTGGCATTCAATGTAATATTAACTGGAGGAATTTTGAAATCGTTACCCATAACTGATGGAAATGCTCGAGTACATCCCCATGTTGTAGCAAAAACTGCAGGGCTAAATAAAAATAAAAAAAACAGGGTAAGCAGGGAGTTCCTTGGCATACTAACCATTCCTTAAAAACTGCAAACATATTCAATGTGAATGGCAATCACTTTATTCATACATATGGCAGATAGTTCTTGCAGCGGTATCAAGAATAAAATTAAATCACGGAATTTTATACCCCTGTTCACTCCGGCAGTCAAACGGATGAATAAAACCTATCCACTTCATTGCGGCAATATCAACGCATAAACCAACCACGGCGCCTTTAATTTTTCACTTAATTACGTGTCAGGAAGATTTTTCACCAAGAAATACAGTAACAAAGAACCATGCAACAAATGGTTACTCAAAACATTAGGGGGGAATTCCGAAAGAAGAAACACATATTAACAATCAATAATTAACCATTATTTATTTCTTTAAATAATAAATAAACAAAACCGGCAGGATCACCGCCGGTTTGATTATTACGCCTGCGGCCACAGCCAGGCTGCACCACGCACACCACTGGAATCACCGTGCAGCGCTTTACGGATCGGGGTTTCACACTCACCGCCGAATACCCAGTTTTTCACCAGATTTGGCACGGTTTTATATAATCGTTCGACATTGCTCATCCCACCGCCAAGCACAATCACATCCGGGTCGAGAATATTCACCACATGGGCCAGCGACTTCGCCAGACGCAGCTCATAACGGCTTAACGCCAGCTCGGCAAGCGGATCCTGCGCTTCTACCAGACGAATGATTTCATTGCCTTTAAGCGTGTGTCCGCTTAAGCGCTGATAATCGGTGCCAAAGCCCGTACCGGAGATAAAGGTTTCGATGCACCCTTGCTTGCCGCAATAGCACGGCACCTCTTCCCGATAACGCAATTCATCTGCATCCATCCATGGCAGCGGATTATGCCCCCACTCGCCCGCCGTCCCGTTGCCGCCGATATGCGAGCGGCCATTAAACGCCAGACCCGCTCCGCAGCCTGTACCTATAATCACCGCAAACACGGTCTGCGCACCGGCCGCTGCGCCATCTACCGCCTCAGAAACGGCCAGGCAGTTAGCGTCATTCGCCAGACGAACGTCCCGGTTTAAACGTTGGCTTAAATCTTTATCGAAGGGCTTACCGTTGAGCCAGGTTGAGTTGGCATTTTTTACCACGCCCGTATAGGGGGAAATAGAGCCGGGGATCCCCATACCAACGGTGCCCGTTTGCCCGGTTTCTTTCTCAGTCAACGCCACCAGAGAGACCAGCAGATCAAGGGTTTGATGGTAATCACGCGGTGTCGGCTGACGATGGCGAAACAGCTCGTCGCCGCTATCGCTGAGCGCAATGATTTCCGTCTTTGTGCCGCCTAAATCGATACCAATACGCACATAATGCTCCTCATAGTTGGACAACGCATTCACATGCAAGCGCGGCGACAATTGGTTATCATGCCCGCTGCAATTAACGACTAGACCGTGGAAAATATCATGCTGTGGTTCAAAAATTTAATGGTATACCGTCTCAGCCGCGATGTAGCGCTGCGGGCGGAAGAGATGGAAAAACAGCTTGCCCCACTATCGTTTACCCCGTGCGGTAGTCAGGATATGGCGAAAACCGGCTGGGTTCCACCGATGGGTTCACACAGTGATGCGCTGACCCACACTGCGAACGGTCAGATTATTATCTGCGCGCGCAAAGAAGAGAAAATCCTGCCTGCGCCGGTGATTAAACAGGCGCTGGAAGCCAAAATTTCCCGTCTTGAGGCCGACCAGGGCCGCAAGCTGAAAAAAACCGAAAAAGATTCCCTGAAAGACGAAGTGCTGCACTCATTGCTGCCGCGCGCCTTCAGTCGTTTTAGCCAGACCATGATGTGGATTGATACCGTCAATGGTCTCATTATGGTGGACTGCGCCAGCGCGAAAAAAGCGGAAGACACGCTGGCGCTGCTGCGCAAAAGCCTCGGTTCTCTGCCCGTTGTCCCGCTGACGCTGGAGACCCCTATTGAACTGACGCTGACGGAATGGGTGCGTTCCGGTACGGTGGCACAAGGCTTCCAGCTTCTCGACGAGGCCGAACTGAAAGCCATCCTGGAAGATGGCGGCGTGATTCGCTGCAAAAAACAGGAACTGGTCAGCGATGAGATCGCAGTGCATATCGAAGCGGGCAAAGTGGTAACCAAACTGGCGCTCGACTGGCAGCAACGCGTTCAGTTTGTGGTGTGTGATGATGGCTCGATTAAGCGCCTGAAATTTAGTGATGAGCTACGCGATCAGAACGAAGATATTGACCGCGATGATATCGCCCAGCGCTTTGATGCCGATTTTATTCTGATGACCGGTGAACTGGCGACGCTGATACACAGTCTGGTAGAAGGGCTCGGCGGCGAAGCTCAGCGCTAAGAAAAAAATCAGACGTTAAAAAGCAGAACGCCCGGTTAAGCCGGGCGTTTTTTTACAGATAACGGCAGAGATAAGAGGTCGGCTCGGCTACCTGCAGATGAAATTCACTTTGGCCGGCAACATTGAACACTTCCCCCGCAGAGAAAGTCTTCCACTCGGTTTCACCAGGCAGCAGAACATGAAGCGCACCGCTAATGACCGTCATCTCTTCCGGCTGCGCAGTACCAAAGGTGTATTCACCTTCCACCATCACGCCCACACTGGCGCGGCCAGTACTGCTGCTGGTAAAACCAATGGATTTCACTTTACCGGAAAAGTATTCGTTACTTTGAAGCATGAACTGGCCCTTATAAAGAAAATGTCTGGAAAAACACTATAGAGGCCAGACTTCGCTTCTGTCACGCGAAATTGCAGGGTAACACGGCTTATACCAGCAGCTCCGAGGCGAGCCGCGCCACCAGAACATTAGAAAGTAACACTGGCACATCCAATGATTTTTGAAGTAAATCTCTGTGCCATTGATGAAAACCGAGGCAATCAAGCATTAATACGTCCGCACCCTGCTCAATAAGCTCTTTTCCCGCTGAAACCAGTTGATACTCAGTCGCCTCATACGGATGTGCCAGCGTGTAAAATGGCGTCTTTTCCAGCACGCTCCATTTACGCTGCTGCGGTTCCATCAGTTCAGGAATCGGCACAATCACCCCTACCTGATGACCATCAACAATCGAGGCAACCAGGGGCGGAATAATACGCTGTGGTTCGATCAAAATGGCATTACGCGCATTCAGCCCACGGATATCTGCCGTACTCATCAGCAAAATAACGTCGTAGCCCTGGTTGTCCATCACTTCGATAACGCTTTGCAGATCTCGCTCCACTTTCTCACGCGAGACCATCGCAATACTGCCATCGCACAGACGCGTAGGTAGCGGCGTTTCGCCCGGATCAACTTTGTAATCGGTCAGGACGTCCTGGGGATCCATTTTACCAAGCAGGCTGAAATGGGTTATCTGCTGTTCAGAAATATGCTCGGTCAGCAACGGTAATATCGTTTGAACAGGCACCACCCCCACGGTGAGGATCGCCATCGTTGAACTCATCTTGTTCATCCACCTTGCAACACTGCTTTTTCGTTAATGCTTTGACGCCGCCTAAATGCACAGGCAACTTCCAGGTTCTTAAAGATTCCCAAATACGCCAGTAATGTCTGATTATTGACGGTCCTCATCCATCTTGCCAGAGTGAAAAATGTGATGAGGCCCCGCTTATTTCATGTTTCAGAACTTTTTCAAGGCAATCAGTTTTTATCTGGATCCTCATACCGCTTTTTAGCATCCAGCGCTTCTTGCTCAGTGGGGTGCTCACTGATTAAAGAGTCAGGTTTAGGATGGTCGGCACGTAATTCGTACCAGGTGACGGTCTGCCCGGCTGTGCCTTTTTCTACAGCAACAACACGGGCTTCACGAGGATAAGGTGGTTTACCAGGCATGACGTTACCTCAGTTACGGGGTCAGGCCTTAAGTATAGACAATCGTTTCGCTAGCTGGCGCGCGCCAGACGCAGAGCAGTCTGAATTTCAGCGATCACCAAATCAAGATCTTGCGCGGCATTCACAACATGATGTGCAGCTTCACGGTAGAGGGCATCACGGACCGCAAGAATTTCGCCCACTTCTTCGCGAACAGGCTTACCGGTCAGGGTCGGACGCTGGCTCTCTTTCGGATACGCTTCCAGACGATCAACCAGTACCGGGACAGGTGCAGAGAGATAAATCACCACACCCTGCTCGCGCATAAATTTGCGATTGTACTCGCTCAGAATGATACCACCGCCAGTGGCAACAACACGCGCAGGCGCGGTAACCGCTTCCAGAGCTTCGGTTTCACGCGCACGAAAACCATGCCAGCCTTCTTTGCTTACGAGCTGGGCAACGGTCATCTGCGCCTGCTCCTGCAACCAGTGGTCTGTATCAACAAACTGACAAAGGTGTAACTGTGATAACGCATGACCAACGGTAGTCTTACCGCAACCACGTGCGCCAACTAAAAAAATGGGTAACGTCATGAACGGGTGTTCCCTCTGATATCGCAAGGTGAAAAAAAGAAAAATAAGATAACGGTAAATCACCCTGCCGGGCGTTGAGCGATCGTAAACAAATCGTTACGCTTCAAAAACAACTTGCATCCTTCCTCATTAGAACCCAGAGACGACGCCACATTTGAGTGTAAAGATTTTAATGCAACCTATGTAGCGATAACCTTACTTTAAAAGATTGTCTGTTGACAAGCCCACAGGCTCGTTTAGCGTAACATATTCATATAACCGTTGATGATACTACTCGTCAGCCTTGCGGCGCTGGCGCTCGAGCAGCCATTTATCCAGTTGAGCGGCAAACTGCTGGCGGTCGCGCTGGGACAGGCTATCCGGACCGCCGGTCTGAATCCCGCTGGCACGCAGCGTATCCATAAAATCTCGCATCGTCAGACGTTCGCGAATCGTCGCTTCAGTGTAGCGCTCGCCGCGCGGGTTAATGGCTGCCGCCCCTTTGGCTAAGACTTCCGCCGCCAATGGAATGTCTGCCGTGATCACCAGGTCGCCCGCCTCACACAGACGCACAATTTCGTTATCTGCGACATCAAACCCCGCGGCAACGCGCACGGAACGGATAAAGCGCGAGGGGGGCACACGGATATTTTGGTTCGCCACCAGCGTCACTGGCGTTTGTGTGCGCTCGGCTGCACGAAACAGAATCTCTTTAATCACATTCGGACAGGCGTCCGCATCAACCCAAATCGCCATCATCGCTCCTCACTCTCATTTCGGGCATTGTCGCGTTAAATGCCCCGCTTCGCAAAGCATGACGTTAAGCTTTCGCCCTGTAAGCCTTTCCACGTTAAGCTATACCTCACAACACGTAACAGCAGAGAGACAGACGTAATGGAGAAAAAAATCGGTTTTATCGGCTGCGGTAACATGGGCAAAGCCATTCTCGGGGGTCTGATCGCCAGCGGCCAGGTACAACCTGGACAGGTCTGGGTCTATACCCCATCGCCAGAAAAAGTCGCCGCACTGCATGACCAGTACGGCATTAACGCCGCGCAGAGCGCGCAGGAAGTCGCCCAGATAGCCGACATTGTCTTTGGCGCCGTAAAACCGAATATTATGGTCAAGGTTCTTAGCGACGTCGCATCCAGCCTGAATAAAGAGTCGCTGGTCGTGTCGATTGCCGCAGGCGTCACCCTCGATCAACTGGCGCGGGCGTTGGGCCACGATCGGAAAATCGTCCGCACCATGCCTAACACACCGTCGCTGGTAAATGCCGGTATGACCTCTATCACGCCGAACGCCCTGGTGACACCGGAAGATATCGCCGACGTACTTAACATCTTCCGCTGCTTTGGTGCCGCTGAGGTTATTGCCGAACCGATGATTCACCCGGTGGTAGGCGTCAGTGGTTCCGCCCCGGCGTATGTGTTTATGTTTATCGAAGCCATGGCCGATGCCGCCGTGCTGGGCGGAATGCCACGCGCGCAGGCTTACAAGTTTGCCGCGCAGGCGGTGATGGGATCGGCGAAAATGGTGCTGGAAACCGGCAAGCATCCGGGAGAGTTGAAAGACATGGTCTGCTCCCCTGGCGGTACGACCATCGAAGCGGTCAAGGTACTGGAAGAGAAAGGCTTCCGCGCGGCCGTTATCGACGCCATTCAGGCCTGTATGGCGAAATCCGAACAGATGAGTAAATAAGACCGTGACTGCGCCGCCGGGCCACATACGGCGCAGTCATGTGCTAGGCCAGCATCTCACTGGCCTGACGCAGAGGCATCGGCTGCTGCATTTTCACCAACAGTTCTGCCGTTGCGGTATTTTCACCGCAGCTTAGCACCGCTTTCAGCATCCCCTCTTCGCCATAAAGCACCGCAAAACGCTTATCCTCAAACGAACCAAGCATTTTCACACTGTCCCATTCCCGCGCATAACCCAGATATTCGAAGCGCGTACCGAAATGGGTGGTCCAGAAAAACGGCACCCGATCAAACGCCTGGTGTTCCCCCAGCATATTCTTTGCCGCCAGTCGCCCCTGCTGCTGCGCCACGCGCCAGTGTTCAATTCGCCGTCTGCCTTCCGGCGCCGGATAACTGGCGATATCGCCCACCGCCCACACTCCTGGCGCGGCGCATAAGGTTTCATCCACCGTCAGGCTACCGTCTTCTTCATGGTGAAGATCATGGGCCAGATCGGTAAACGGACGAACCCCGGTGGCAAGCACCACCACATGTGCAGGCAGTGTCAGGCCATTTTTCAGGCATACCCCCTGCACATGCCCGTTGCCCTCCAGTGCCGCCGGCTCACCGGTCACAAATTTCACGCCATTCTGCTTATGCATATTGAGAAAGTGTTGGCCCATCTCTTCACCAAACTGCGGAACAAAAGGCAATTCGTGGCGCGACACCACCGTCACGTCAATATCCTGGTTGCGTAAGGCCGCCGCCAGCTCCATAGCAATAAAGCTGTTGCCGATGATCACCAGTTGATGCTCCTGTTCCACTTCGTTGAGCAACTGCTGTGCCTGATGGAGATCTCGCAAAACATGAACGCCTTGCAGGTGGTTACCTTCAATATCAGGACACAGCGGCTGCCCACCGGTCGCCAGCAACAGTTTGTCAAAATGGAGCCTTTGCCCGCTGGCCAGGGTAAGAAAGCGCTCACGGCTGTTGAGGTCGGTCACCTCTTCTCGCAGGCTTTCAACGCCCGGCTGCTGGTAAAACGCATCATCCAGCACATGCGGCACTTCGCTGATTTTCATTTTGCCGGCGGGGACAAATTTGCTCAGTGCCGTACGGTCATAGGGGGCATCGTTCTCTTTATCGATAAGCACTAAACGCCCGCTATAACCCGAGTCGCGCAGCGTTATGGCGGCGGAACTGCCGGCGGCCCCGGTCCCCAAAATAACCGTGGTCTGTTCCTGTTCACCGCGGATCAGCGGCCTGCTGGCAGGGGACATCGGACGTGGATTGACCAGAACGCGGTTTTCTTCCAGCAGTACCGGATATTGTTTAAGGCTGGTCAGCGCAAGCGGCTCAAGCCACTGTCCATTCTTAATGTCGAATTCAGCTTTGTGCCACGGACAAACCAGGCGCCCTTCGCAGACGGCCCCTTTCTCAAGGGGAGCTCCCGCATGGGGGCATTTACTCTGGAATGCGCGCACCTGCGTTAAGGTGCGAATGAGGATCATGGCGGTACCCGCCACTTCGACTTTTACCGGCTTGCTCTCCGGTAGTGAATTGATATCTAAGACGTATTGGTAGCTCATAACATTGCTCTCGTGTCAGTGTTGGAGATACGGACGTAACGCCAGACAGCGCACACCACGAGGAAATAAAAAGCACTCAATCTGTAATGATGACTTGTTAAGCCTGGCAGAGAATAGGCCTATAGCAACCAGGCGAGGAGTCAGGCGGCCACTTCGGTGCGATTGCGCCCGGCTTTTTTCGCTTTGTATAACGCCAGATCGGCAGATTTTAGCCACTCCCGGTAGTGGGTCATTTCATCGGTCAGAGGGGCAACACCGACGCTGATTTGCAGCGCCAGTTGTGGAGCAGAAGGCAGGCGGAAGGCGGTAAGGCGGTCATGGACACGCTCCATGGCTGCAATCGCGTTTTCAGGCGGCGTGCCGCACATGATCACGGCGAATTCATCACCACCGAAACGCCCAATCAGATCGCTACCGCGCAAAGTGAGTTGCAGGTGACGGGTGATGGCAATGATCGCCTCATCCCCCACGTCATGTCCCCAGGTATCGTTAATAGTTTTGAAATGATCGACATCGATCAGCAACAGCGTCGCGATCCGTTGATGACGGCGACAATCATCAAATTCATCACGCAACAGACTCTCCCAATGGCGACGATTGTAAACGCCAGTCATACCGTCACGAATACTCATCACCTGCAGTCGGCGTTTATGCTCCTCAAGCCTCGCGGCGTTACGGAAAGTCACCCAGGAAAAGAGGAGTGGATACAGCAGAAGTACCGGCACCGTCAGGCAGACAATCAGTGACGAGCTGTCGGTAGTAATGGCAATACCCGTAAGCTGGAGTGTGACCAGGCAGGCAACCGCCATCAGAATAACGCCGGCAAGACACAGTCGCGGCCCGCCAGCCCCCATCGTGGTGATAAAAACCACCATTGCCATGGCGATAGAGGGGAGCAGGTTCACACCGATTAGCCCCATCCACATTCCGGCCAGCAGGGCATCTGCCTTCAAATTATGGGTTTCACTGGCGTAGGGATCGCTTGAGCGGGCCGCCAGTTGCCAGGCGAGATGCGGCCAGACGAAAGTCCATAAAACCAATAAAATCCACCAGCCTCCCGCAACCGGCTGTAATACCAGTACCCCAGCGAGCGGCATGAACAAGCAGGCCAGCCCTACCGCCCGTGGCAGCCGTTCCCGTTGCGCGAACTGGAGCCCCATTGAATGGGGATCGTCATCGTGCAGAGCACGACGTCTCTCCTTGCCACTCTCAGTTGTATAAAAGTTATTATCATTCATCATTATTGGGAACATTCTGAAACATTTTCCCAAATTATAGAGAGGGGTCATGCGGGGAAAGTATGAAATTTCGGGTGAGTCGCGTGGCGAGCTCACCCGTTTGGATTAGCCTGTTTTTTTCAGGCAGCCACTCATAAATTTGCTGCGATCTTCGCCTTTAAGCGACTGCTGCGTCGCCTGTGCGTTGCATTCGCGCATTTTTTGCTGTTGAGGACTCAGACTTTTTTGTCCGGGTTCGGTTTTGGTGTTTTTCAGGCAATCGCTCATATACCGCTTGCGGACATCACCGGAGAGGGTCTGCGCCGTAGCCTGCTGATTGCAGAGGGTCATACGTTGTTGTTGAGGGGTAAGGGTCTTCTCAGCGGCACTCAGTGCAGTAACAAACACCAGGCCGAACAGGAGCGTAACAAGTAATGTTATTTTCATAGCACCATCCTTCTGTAAGCCTTGCCCCTTAAGGATGGTCTGTCATGGAGAAAAAACCACCCGGCAGGAGAGATTTCCCACCGGGCAGCAACTTATTTCAGCCCAAGCGCGTTTTTCATGGTGAAGAACAGGTCGGTCTGATCGGTCAGGCCCACAACGTTAGCCGCGTGTGGACCATAGGCTGCCAGACGAACCTGTGTACCGGTATGCTCCATCGACTCTTCCTCAGAGTTACCGTAGGTTATCGCCATCACCGCACCGTCTTTGGTGTTCAGCAACTGGCTCAAGCCAGGCGCTTTGGTGTCAGGCGGGATAATCTGGCTGGCGTGAGCATGATCAGCGGTAACGATGACAAGCGTGTTGCCATCCTTTTTGGCGAAGGCCAGCGCTTTTTGCACGGCTTCGTCGAGGTCTACGGTTTCACCAATCTGGCCGCACGGGTTGGCAGCATGATCTTGTTTATCGATCGATGCGCCTTCCACCTGCAGGAAGAAACCTTTCTCGTTTTTGCTCAGCAGGTCGATCGCTTTTTCGGTCATCTGCGCCAGCGTCGGTACGCTATCGGTACGTTTAGCATTTGGCGTACAGGTCACCGCAGGTTTATCGAGATTACCGTGTAATGAGGCTTTCGGGCCTTCCCAACGAACCGGCATGTTGCCATCGGAGAACAGCCCCAGCAGCGGTTTATCCTGATTCGCTTCGGTGATGGCCGCCAGCGTCGAGGCGTCCCCCACTAACTGATAGCCACGTGCCTGTGCCTGCTCACGCAACGTTTTGCCTTTCCACTCACCGGCGGTTGCCGTTTCACTGAAGGTCTTCGCACCGCCACCGAGGGTGACATCAGCACGCGCATTCAACAACTGCTCGGTGATGGAGCCTTTGCCGCCTTTTTCCAGCGCATTGCTGGCGCATTTTTCACTGGTAACGCTCGGGCCGTAGCATTTACGCGACGTCACATGGGAAACAAGCGCTGCAGGCGTAGCGTCCTGCAATTCAGCGGTAGAGACGTTACCGGTAGCAAGACCCGCGGCCTTTGCCATCTCCAGGATCGTCATATGATCTTTTTCGTGGATATCGACACCCAAGGCGCCGTTATAGGTTTTCACGCCGGTAGACCATGCCGTTGCGGATGCCGCAGAGTCGGTCACGTAATCGGGTTTGCCCGTTTTCTTATCCAGCGCGTAATGCGTGTACTGACCCGTCAGTGGTAACGCATCGATACCTTTAAAATAACCGCCCGCCCCTTCGGCATAATTTCGCGCAGCGGTAATTTCTGAATCGCCCATGCCATCACCGATCAGCAGAATAATATTTTTAGCCGGTTTGTCATTGAGCGAGGAACGTATTGCGTCAGTTTGATCGGCAGTTAAACGGCGGGCGCCGCCTTGCGTGGTAATATCGCCCTGTGCGGCACGATTCTCAAGCACAGTAGTGGCGGAAGTGGTATCCGCATAAATAGCAGGGGTAAACAGCATAGGGAATAAGGCGATGAATAATACGCTCTGTTTCACTTTATTTTCTCCGTGTATAAATACTTAAAAAGAAATAAAACAGAGCGACTATAGGCACCGCGTATGACAGTGAGATGACAGCGTGACTTATCTCAAAGTCTCAGTTGCGCGGGTGCCTTAAAAGCTTTTTTATATACTGTTGCAGCAACTCCGTGTCATGATCGGAAACGTCCGTTCCCGGATGAACATCATCCATCGCGCCTTCAATACTCTGAATAAGCGCCTGTTGCTCAGGCAGCGCCATCTGACGCAAAAGTGCAGTGACAACGATCTCCAGCGCTTCCACCTGCGCAACCAGTTCTTTGGATTCCTCTTCCTTTTCCGCGAGTTTTACCAACAGCTCTGCAATGAGATTTTTCATAGCGCTATTTCCTTATGTGATATTCGATGACGTTAGCACTCTGTTCTGTAGTTGCAAAGTGGATGCATCTATTATTTTTCGCTAAATTTGCGCTATGTAGAACCGTAAAACAGGAAACCCAGTAACGAAACGTTTCTATGACATAGACGCAAATTTATTGCTGTGTCAAAGCGAGGCGGGAGATAAAAGAATATATTTTTTCTATAAAGAAATTTTATATCCAGACCGGAGCCAGAAGCTTTCGATCTGGATATTCGTTCAACGTCGCGCTTTACGTAATGCCAGCGCCAGTTGCCAGATATTGCATAAAACCACCAGCGCCGTGGCGACAAATACCCAGCGGAATCCGGCCATCGCCGAGACAGACGCCCCCATCAGCGGCCCGACCACGTTACCCAGATACATAAACGACTGGTTATAACCAAAAATACGTCCGGTCACCTGGTCGCTGGAATATTTAAGCAGCAGCGTTTGAACGGCGGGCAGCATCGCACCATCGGCGAAGCCAAGCATAAAACGCAAAATGCCCAGTTGTAGCGGCGAGGTAACAAACGACATGGCGAAAAATAGCACCACGGCGCAAACTAACGTCGCCATCAGAATGCGCGCCGTACCAATTCGATCGCCCAGTTTCCCCAGACGCGGCGCCGAGATAAGCGCGGAAACACCCGGTATGGCGGCAATCATCCCGCTGAGGAAGGCGATATTGCTGCTGTCGGGCGTCATAGACTGGATAAACAGCGCCAGAATAGGCCCGATAGAGCCATTGCATAACTGGATAACCAGCGTCGTCAGAAAAAGACTGATCACCAGGCCCGGATAAGGTAGCGAGGAAAAGACGGCCTTGCCGCTCAGCCGCTGCGCCTTGCTGACCTTAGGACGCGCCCCCTCTTTGATCAGAAACAGTGTGACCAGAAAACTGACAATCAGCAGCGTTGCGGTAATTAAGAAAACGGTTCGTAAACCAAAATGGTCCGCCAGAAAGCCGCCCATTAACGGCCCGCCAATCACCCCACTGATTTGCGCCGTCGAGAGTGTGCTTAGCGCCCAACCGCTACGCTCACGGGGAGCCTGAGAGGCGACCAGCGCCATCGCATTGGGAATGTAACCAGACGTGAGTCCCATGACGCCACGTAAGATGAGCAACTGCCAGACATTTGTCGCAAAAGCCTGCAGTAAAATGGCGATTGCCATCCCCAGAGAGGCGCGCAATAGCATTAACTTGCGCCCTTTTCTGTCAGCAAGGCTGCCCCATAGCGGTGAAACTATCGCGGAAACCATAAACGTGACGCTAAAGGTCAACCCGGACCACATCGACAACGCTTCGTGAGAAGAGACCCCCAGTTGGGAGACATATAAGGGCAAGAACGGTAAGATTTGACTGATGGCAAGACCGGTGAAAAAACAGCCGAACCATACGGAAATAAGGTTAATTCTCCAGGATTCCATAAACAACAATTATTATTCAGTTTTTGGCAAATTAGACACAGGTTAACAAGAACAGTAATAAGAATACGCACCAGAGGTGCGATTAGCTTTTTTTTGGTGTTTTATCTTCTCTATTCTGCCACAGGCCACAGCCCTGAATATCAACCACACTTATCACGGTAGTTTATGCTTTAGCGACATAGCCGAAATCCACGCATCCCAAGATGAAAATGGTTGGCGTGCGCCGCGTTGTACTCCGGCCCAAGGCCATTGCCATAATACCCACAACTCGCGCTTAACATCGCCTGTAGCCAGGGGCGCGTATCATCGCGCGTCCAGCCTCGCAGTACCGTTACCTGTTGACCGTTTGCCAGATGAAAACCGCTAATATCCAGCGCTTCAGCAGTGGCATGTTCGCTTAGACGGGCATCGGGTCGATTATAGATATTACGGCAGGCGTAACTTCCCAGATGGTCGATGCGTATGAGCGGACTGCCCATAAATTGCTGCGTTAGCGGCCGGGCCTGTTGTTCAACAAAAAGCGCTGAACTGAGTGCCAGCGGGCAACTGGCAAGAAAACTGCTGCTGAGTTTGACCGGGCCAAAATCGCGCACCCGTACCACATTGTTCAGCGGACAGTCACCCTGGGTATCGGCGACAGATGTTGAGGAAATGAGTTGCTGCTGGTTTGCCTGTTGCAGCAACTCAACGCACTGCCCCGGATCGAGCCGGCGTAACTTAAACTGGGTAATGCGGCCTGGCGGATCATTAAGGTGTAATGGTGCGAAGGGGTTGTAGTAGGCGGGCAAATAGCGCCAACCCGCCGCCAGTCCGCCGAGCAAAATAAACAAACCGATGAAGCCTTTCCCTTTCACGCATCCCCTCCATTAATCACTGCAAAACAGTATGGCAGAAGTGATATGGTATGTGCTTTCTGATTCATGTGAGTGAAAGTTGAGATGGCAAAACTGCGGGTAGGGGTCGTGTTCGGCGGCAAGTCGGCTGAACATGAAGTGTCGCTGCAATCGGCAAAAAATATCGTCGATGCAATGGATAAATCGCGTTTCGATGTTGTATTGCTGGGGATCGATAAGCAGGGTCAGTGGCATATCAACGACGCGAATAATTACCTGCAAAATGCCAGCGATCCGGCGCGAATTGCACTTAATCCCTCTGAAAGCAGCGTTGCGCTGGTGCCGGGACAACCGTCACAGCAACTAATGAATGCCAGTGATGCCAAACCCTTCCCACAAGTGGATGTGATTTTCCCGATTGTCCATGGTACGCAGGGTGAAGACGGTACGCTACAGGGCCTGCTGCGCATGGCGAACCTGCCGTTTGTCGGCTCAGATGTGCTGGGCTCCGCCGCCTGTATGGACAAAGACGTGACCAAACGTCTGCTCCGTGATGCGGGTCTCGCTATTGCGCCTTTTGTCACCTTAACCCGTAGTAATCGCGATCGTATGACGTTCTCTGAGATACAAGCGAAACTTGGGCTGCCGCTGTTTGTAAAACCAGCCAACCAGGGCTCTTCCGTTGGCGTCAGTAAAGTCTCCAACGAAGCGCAGTACCATGCCGCCGTCAGCCTGGCGTTCGAATTTGACCATAAAGTGGTGGTCGAAACCGGCATCACCGGTCGCGAGATCGAATGTGCAGTGCTGGGTAATGACGATCCGCAAGCCAGCACCTGTGGCGAAATCGTGCTTAACAGTGAGTTTTACGCTTACGATACCAAATACATTGACGATAACGGTGCGCAAGTGGTTGTACCGGCGGCGATCGCCCCCGAAGTGAATGATCATATTCGCGCTATCGCCGTACAGGCGTATCAGACTCTGGGCTGCGCGGGTATGGCACGCGTCGACGTATTCCTGACACCGGACAACAAAGTGATTATTAATGAGATCAATACATTGCCTGGTTTCACCAATATCAGCATGTACCCGAAACTGTGGCAGGCGAGCGGTCTCGGCTACACCGATTTGATCACGCGCCTGATTGAACTGGCTTTGGCGCGCCATCAGGCTGATAGCGCGCTGAAAAGTTCGATGAACGGTTAATCCTGCGTTTTTTCTTCCTCATTCGCCGCCTCTTCGTTTTCTTCGGGGCGGCGGCGAATGATAAATCCGGCAAGCCAGAAACTGATAACCCAGGTCACCAGCCCGACGGCATAGTTTTGCCAGCCTTTCGTTTCAAAACCCAGCAAACCCACAACGCCATTCAGAATAAAGATCAAACCAATCGCAAACGCATAGTAGTGCCAGTCACGGCGTATTTTTGAAGGCAGCTTCATGACAACTCCGGCAATAAAAACGCCATCCTCGCATATTTGTCATGGCACGTCTGTGGCGCGTACGGAAATTCTGAAATGTTAATTCGATGGTCGAAATGTTACAAAAATGTGAGCACGTACAAAATTTACACATCCGGAATCATTCCCGCTGCGAAATTATCACCATTCCGATGTTGACAATTTAATCGAACTGTCAAAATTACACCGATTCACTGGCTCTGAGCCAACGTAATTAAACGTAGCGGAGGTCTATATGGCTGACTTTACCCTGTCGAAACCCTTTTCGGGTAAAAAAACTCGCGACGCCTCTACGCCCGGTAATATCGCTTATGCCGTGTTTGTGCTGCTCTGCTTCTGGGCAGGCGCGCAACTGCTGAACCTGTTGGTGCATGCGCCCGGGGTCTTTGAACATTTGATGCAAATGCAGGACACCAACCGACCACACGTTGAGATGGGGTTAGGTGTTGGCACCATTTTTGGTCTGGTGCCTTTCCTGATTGGCAGCGCATTTCTGGGCGTGATTGCCCTGGTATTGCGCTGGCGACGTCATCATTAGTTTTTCATCATACATTGCGCCCGACGGTCATCGACACGCTTAGCAAACCAGGCAGTTGTAAGGTTGCGTGTGATCTTCGGGCTTTCCAGTTGGATCCCCGGTAGCATTTCTCGCGGTAACGTTTTCCCGGTTTTCTGTTCTGCCAGACGATAAACGTTCTGGTATAACGCCGTTTTCTCTAAGGCAATACTGTCGCCGGTTTGTAACTGACGGCGGATATCCCTGTCGCTCATCCCCAGTTTCGCCCCCAGTTTTCTGGCTGCCAGCTCCGTTGCACCTGCATCGTTGCTGCCGTACTGAATCAGATCGCCGTCCAGCGCCAGTTTAACGCCGGTCGCTTTGCTTAGTGCATTCTGGAATGCCGCGTTACGGCTGGCGTAATGTCCGGCATTAAAATCAGCAAAGCGATAAAGGGGTACCGTGTAATTTGCCGGATAATTGAGCAGGTGATATGTGCCAAACCACAGGCCACCGCGACGGGTAAAGACCTCTTGTCGCACCGTGCCTTCCATTTTCCACGGGTAGCCGTCGGTGTGTTTCTCGGCAAACGCAACGCTAATTTGCATAGGCCCACCGGTATGCACCGGGTTATAAGAACCAAAAAGCGTCTGCCCCATCGGCACGACGCTGATAAAATCGTCGAAAATTTCACTCAACTGTTTTTCGGTGCGAACCTTGTCCAGACGTTCGCTATAACTTTTGCCATTGGGCGATTCAATTTTCAGCGCGGTGTGTACCAGGGCAAGTGGGATATGTAAACGTGCCGCACGGCGGTCAATCTCTTTCCAGGCGATTTTATTCAGCCCCGGCACCTGCGGATCGGCCTGATAGTTAGACTCCTGCTGCGCAACCGCCAGCACCGAACAGATATTTTCCAGCGTCGGTGCAATCGACTGGCTGCTAAAAGTGGTGGCAATATCTTGCGCCCACGCATCCCGGTCTTTCACACTCGCGGGCATTTTTTCTCTGACCACGCTCGCCACATCGCGGGGCTTCTCCGCTTCGGCCTCCTTCGTCTCTTCTGCGCTGGTTGTGTTTTTCGGTGTCGTACAACCGGCGAGAATCATTCCCGCCAGCAGTGTCATTGTGGTCGCGATAAGACGCGGCGCGCAAACAGGCATATCGTTCCTTGCTTAACTGAAAGTGTTGGTCATTTGCGATGCTGGCGGTGCATTCAACTCGCTTTCAAAGCTGCGCAAACGTTTATAGATGGACATCAGTTCCACCAGCGTGGTCCAGGAGGCTATCAGATACTGGAATGAACTGCGCACCTGTTCAAATACGTTTGTGATTTGGCGCATCAGACCAAAAGTAATCGCCCCGGCGGCGATGGTCGGGAAAAGGACAACCAGACCGAACACCACGTCAACCTGCAGATACAAAATGCGGGCAATGTTGAAATACATATAGTGGAAATAAAGACGGAAATAGTTACGGCGGACGGCGGAAAAGAGCTCTTTTACTGTATGAGGTTTCGCGCGGTTAACGTCATCTTCGCCATACACCAGTTCTTTACGATATGCGGCTTCTACGCGCTGATTTTTGAACTCCAGCCCCGGCAGTTTAATCCCGACAAACGCCAGTAAAAAGGTGCCGGAGAGGGCCCAGGCAATGGACGCAATCACCAGACCATACGGCAGATGCCCCACCAGCGGCAACTCCTGTACGTGTGGCGACAGTGCCACCAGAACCGGTAAAAAAGCAATCAACGTCATGACCGCGTTTATAAAGCTAACACCCATGTCTTCAAGCGTAGAAGCAAAACGCATGGTGTCTTCCTGAACACGCTGCGCCGCCCCTTCGATATGGCGCAACTGGTCCCAGTGCTCCATATAAAATTCGTTCATTGCCGTACGCCAGCGAAAGACATAGTGGCTCACGAAGAAGTTATTTAGCACCGCAACGGTTACCGCAATCAGAGCAATCCACAAAAAGACGCCGATTTCGCTATAAAGCTGACCAATACTGACTTTATTCGGTGCACTCAGCGCTTTTTGAATAAGATCGTAAAATGGCGCGTACCACGCGTTAATCGCGACGTTGATTTCAACCAGAAACCAGGTCACAAAAATGATTAGGGCCGTTCCCAGAATTGACCAGCGCTGCCAGCGATGCGGTGCGTAGAAAAACCAGAATAGCGCAAAGAGGCCAACGCATAATGCGTAGTAGGCATAAAACAGCAGGAAGTTCAGGGACCAGAAGCGCGCCGCGCTGATGGGAACATCCTCAGAAGCGCCAACCAGCCGCATTATCCAGACCTGCCCACCGGCCTGCCAGAAAACGACTGCGATCAGTGCCCAAATAAAGGCCGAAAGAAAGAACAGCTTCGGCTTTGGGAAAAAAGACTTAAACATAATACTCTCCTGCTCACTTCTTATTTTTGTGCATTACTCATACGGCGCACAACACACCTCCGCCACAGGGGCTTCCTGCGGTGGGGGAGCGTTGTGAGAACTGTAGAATCAGACCTGAGCGTAACGCCTTAGTTCGTTTGCCACTCGTGAAGAATTGTTTCGACGGGTTTCACAAAAACGGGGTTATCCGGCACCGTAAGTGTGCGCCAGACCTCATTATAATGGGCGATGAGTGTTTCAGCCGGGGCTGCTGGTCGGTTGGCTGTCGTATGGGCGTCTTCGGCCACGGTAATTGAATACCCACGGCTGGCCCCATTTTTCAGCGTGGTATCGAAACAATAATCTGTCGCACAGCCGCACATGACGAATGCAGAGATATCGTGCTCGCGTAAAACATCCGCCAGCCGGGTACGGTAAAAGCTGTCACAGGCGGTTTTGGTGACATACAAAGCGTTATCAGGCTGGTAAAGATCGGGTAGTAACTGGAACCCTTCGCTCCCCTCTTCCAGTCCACCGCTTTCGATGTGCTGGATGAAAATTACCGTATCCGCCGCCCATGTGAGCTGATTTATCTGCGCTACACACGCTTCGCGTCGAAAACGTGGCGTCGCAAAAACCCCGTTTTGCATATCCACTACCATCACCACTCGCTTACCTGACATTGCTCGCCTCCAGAAATTCGCTGCGGAAAGAAAAAGGGTATCACAACGAAGCGGCTATTTTGTGGTCCGGAAAAAAGTTCATGTTTACCCCTCGTTACGTTATTTCGCGAAATAATGCGCTTTTCGGTGCTTTGAAATATGCTGCCTGGTAGTATAAATACGCATTATCCACTTCTTTCATTTACGGATGCTTTCGTTGAAACGTTGTTTGTTTTTCTCTGCGACGCTCTACGCGTTAACACTGACTTGCGCGCATGCAGCACAACAGTCACCTGATGCTGAGTTTGCGTCTGATATTGTTGATCGTTACGCCAACCATATTTTTTATGGCAGTGGCGCAACAGGGATGGCGATGGTAGCGATTGACGGTAACCAGCGGGTATTCAGAAGCTTTGGTGAAACGCGCCCTGGTTCGAATGTGCGCCCGCAGCTTGATTCGGTTATTCGCATTGCATCGCTCTCCAAACTTATGACCAGCGAAATGCTGGTGAAGCTCCTCGACCAAGGCGTAGTGAAACTCAACGATCCGTTAAGCAAATATGCGCCACCGGGTGCGCGTGTGCCGACTTATCAGGGTGCGCCGATTACGCTGGTTAACCTGGCGACACATACCAGCGCACTGCCGCGTGAACAACCGGGTGGTGCGGCAAAGCGTACCGTATTTACCTGGCCGACCCGCACAGAGCGCTGGAACTGGCTCTCTACGGCGACGTTAAAATCGGCACCAGGAACCCAGGCGGCGTATTCCAACCTGGCATTTGATCTGTTGGCCGACGCTCTGGCGAATGCGGCGGGGAAACCCTACTCTCAGCTTTTCGAAGAGCAAATTACGCGTCCGCTGGGGATGAAAGACACCACGTTTACGCCATCACCTGACCAGTGTCGTCGTCTGATGGTGGCGGAAAAAGGCGCGAGTCCGTGCGATAACACCCTGGCGGCTATTGGTAGCGGTGGTGTTTATTCAACGCCGGGCGATATGATGCGCTGGATGCAGCAATTCCTCTCTTCTGATTTCTACAGCCGTAACAGCCAGGCAGATCGTATGCAGACGCTGATTTATCAGCGCAACCAGCTTACACGTGTTATCGGAATGGATGTGCCGGGTAAAGCCGATGCGTTAGGCCTGGGCTGGGTGTATATGGCGCCGAAAGACGGGCATCCGGGAATTATTCAGAAAACGGGCGGTGGTGGCGGTTTCATTACTTATATGGCGATGATCCCGCAAAGTAATGTCGGTGTGTTCGTGGTGATCACACGTTCGCCATTAACGCGTTTCGTGAATATGAGCGATGGTGTAAACGATCTGGTTAGTGAATTGAGCAACAATAAACCAGTGGTCGCACCTTCGTCCTGATGTGGCCGGGCAGTTGGTCAATACTCATAAGGCAAACGGTTGATTTTCAACAGCTTGCCTTTATGCATTTCGATATAGTTTCCTTTACGCAGCGCGGACAGTACTTCGGCAATCACAGAGCGAGAAACCCCGGTGCGTCGCTGAATATACTGAATAACCCCAACGCGCGCTCTAAGCTGTTCGTCCCAGTCAGACATGGTTAACAGTGATGCCCGAATTTGGTCGTAGGTACTGCTGCCAATAAGCTGACAATCCCGGGTTTCAGCAATGCGGTGCCACCATGTCAGCCACGCAAACGCTTCGCGCCACAGTTGATTTTTATCTATGAGCATCATCGCTAAATCAGAAGGTAAGTAATATCCCGAGCATTCGTTTTGCGCGGTGTATATATACTCGGATGGGCGTTGAACAAGACCTGTACTTAGTCCTTTGATAAAAGGTGCCCTGGCAATACCTAATAATACATCGTTATATTTTCGACTAATGGCGATTTCACCCTGCAGAAGGACAAGGGTAACGTTATTCGGGTCGATTTTATTGAAAGTCAGAATGGCGTCATTAGCTAACTCAAAAGGAATACCATGAGCGGAAAAACATTCATCTAGTAAATATAACTCCGCAAGCGGCTTACTTAATGAAATCATTCAGGTCCCTTATAAAATAAAATTCCCGCCAATCCGTGGCGGGAATTTGGATACTGATAAAATAGCAGGGAAAATATATTCCCTGCCAGATTTATTACCAGGTGTATTTCACGCCAACTTTTGCGCCCCAATCCTGTTCAACGTCGCCGCCGCCCAGATAGTTCACATCAGTGTATGCGCTGAAGTTTTTGGTGAAGCTGAACTGCGTACCCAGACCAACACGAACCGCAGAACCTTCAACACCGTTGTCGATAGAATCGCCATTCACTTTTGCAGTGTTGTTAGAATCATCGTAAACGTATGCCAGGTTGAAGTACGGCGTCAGAGCCTGATCGCTGCCATAGCTGAAGGTATAACCTGTGTTCACGCCCAGTTCATAACGCAGGCTATCGTAGTCCTGATCGCCCGCTTTCATGTTGTTGCTCAGGCGGAAGTTATCACCAGACTGGAACAGACCAGAGATACCGGCATACGGAGTAACATAACCTTTGTCGTTAACTTTCCAGTCGTAACCCAGTTTCAGACCGAAGCCCCATGCATCCGTTGAGGAGTCGCCGTCAACATACTGGCCGTTGGACATGCTGGCAGACAGATCGTTATCGAAACGGCTGTAGCTCAGGTTACCATCCAAGAAGATGTTGTTAGTAAAGCGCGCAGAAGAGTAGATGTACGCAGACTGGCTATCCTGATCAACTTTACCAGAACGATCGCTTACATCACCTTTCGCAAAGCCTGCTGCAGCACCGACGATCCATTTCGCATTGTTACCGTCAACGAAGGTATCAACACCGACCATGATACCGCTAACGTCCTGATCATAGTTGATCACGCCGTTGTCGCCATTCAGGCTGCCACCAAAGTAGCTCACCCATGCGCCACCGTTGTCAGCCAGGCCATGACGACCATTGGTCAGACGGGTAGACAGAGTATCCTGTTGCAGATTCCAGATGTTGGTGTTTGCAGAAGGAATGCTCAGCGCCATGTTCGCGTAGTCGGTCAGTTCCATCTGACGCATAACGACGGTGTTACCTTTCTGCTCAGCCTGATAGGTATACGCACCAAGGTCAGCTTTGTTTGCTGCGCTAAAGGTTGCAGTGGTGTTTTTATCGTTGACGTAGATAAGTTCTTTACCTTTGTAGTCAGCGATACGACCTGCGCCAGTAGAGTTATCGATACGAACTTTGTAGTTACCTTTGGCCGCTACAACATTGTCATCCTTATCATAAACGCTGAATTCCTGGTCGGCATTGTTGAGGTTACCGTTACCATTGACGGTCAGGTGACCATCAGAATTCATAGCAATCACACCATAACCGTACGTTGAATCAGACTTATTCTTCGTATTGGTGTGGGCGTTGACCAGGTCTGCGTCTAACACATAGTCACTGCTGTTGATGTTAAATACGCCGCCTTTATTGAGGTCCATGGTATTCGTACCAAAAGCCCCTGCTTCATAAGCGCCTGCGCCGATGCTGAATTCACCGCCGTTTGATACGGTGATGGTATTTGCATACAGATAAGTGGTTTCATCATTCAGGTCGACTTTACTGTGGCTGTCGACTTTCAGATGATCGGTTGCAACCTGACCGCCAGAGCTCAGGTTCATAGCTGAATTGTTGGTCAGCGTAATGTTGTCCGCGAGCAGGCTTGAACCGTTAGCCACATCAACATGAGAGCCGTTGTTAACAGTCAGGTTGTCGATGTTAGATTTATTGACGGTATTCCAGTGCGAGCCATTGTTCAACTTGACGTTGAATAAACCACTCTGGAAGGATTTATTGTCAACAACGTTGCCCCATTTGTCATAGGTCGACGTCGGCTCCAGGCCGTTAACCGCAACGTCATACATATCTGCCGGACCAATAGCATCGTACTTAAAGATTGCCGCACCGGTCCATTTACTGCCGTTATCCAGCGTAATGTTCAGTTCGTCAACGTTCAGTCCATCGTCAGTCCAGCCGCCGTTGGTATCCAGCACACCATCATTGTTTGAATCATGACCATTCGCGTAGAAGTTGGCATTCCAGCTGCTATTGAAAACGACATCGCCCGTCAGCGTCGAATTGCTGAGAGAAACGTTGTTTTTCATCGAGTAGTTAGACGCAGAATTATCACTGAAAGACATTGCGGTGTCATCGTTAGGAATGATATTTCCTGCAGAATCAGTGTTATAGGCAATATTTCCAGAATAATCGCTTGGTTCTGGAGATTTACCGTAGAAGCCTTCGTTTTCCAGCGGAGTATAAGATCCCGAAGTAATCGCAGAATCTTTTACAACGACATTATTGTCCCAGGTATGGGATTCGGTCGTGTAATCAACATTCGAAGTGTCACCCTGAGAAAGTTCAATACCTGCAACACGGGAATTGGCAGTGATATTGATGTTGCTCTCTACGTCCAGAGTGACGGCAACACCTTGCTTAGCGAACGCTGCTGTACGGTAATCTTTCGATGCAGTTTTACCTTCACCATTCAGATAGCTGTCGGTAAAATAGAAATACTCGTAATCGTCATCAATAGTAGAGTTTTCGATATTCAGAGTGAAGATGTCACCATCATGCCACTTATAATCGACGTTAGTACCGTTGTTCCAGGTATAGCCCCTACCAGCATCGTCAACATAAGCAATCGGACGCTTAGAGGTAATCATACCGTGGATCGTTGAGTTTTTAACATCCAGGGTATTACTCGTACCATTGGCATAATCATGGTTCATGTAATAGGTGGAGAGGACACCGTTTACAACATCATTATTAAACGTCTGATCGTAAGCGCCATCAGCCGCATTATTATAGATGTAACCATGATAAGAAATATAATTGAGTTTATCGTCGACTGTCCAATCATCCCAACTGTATGCGGTATTGGCGTCGTCATGATACCCAAAGGTGTCGTACTTCGTCGCATTTGCCTGAGAAGCAATTGCCAACGTGCAGGCTAATGCTAATTGAGATACTACAAGTTTCTTTTTCCACGAGTGCATTTGTCATCCCTCCTCAGGGACATTATCGTTGGTCCATCAATTATTAATGCATCAAATGCAATAAAATTATTTGCGGGGAAATTATGCCGCAGAAAAAGAAAATGGTTCAATTAAAGTTCACGTAAAGTCCGGATTCGGACACATTAAACATAAATATAAAAAATCAGAATATATAAACATTGCAAAATACTTTAAAATCAAAAAGATATAACTTAATCAATAAATATTAACCCATCAAAAAACACATTGACAGAAGAAATAAAAATACAATTTCCAATTGAAATAAAAATAACATCATGACGAACAATAAATCACACCAATCAAAATTGAACTGATGAATAATTTAATGCAATTTAATGTCTTTACGCATTGTCCTTCATATATTGCCGTTTTAACGCCGATTTTGGTGAAACATACCGGTCACTTTTCGGATACACTGTGCCCTCTGTTCCTAAGACATCAGGCAAATCATGACCGACTTAATCACCCGTCCGCGCCGCCTGCGCAAATCTGCCTCGCTCCGCGCTATGTTCGAAGAGACAACACTCAGCCTGAACGATCTGGTGCTGCCTATCTTCGTTGAAGAAGAGATCGACGACTACAAAGCCATCAGCGCCATGCCTGGCGTGATGCGCATTCCGGAAAAACACCTCGCCCGCGAAATTGAACGCATTGCCAGGGCCGGTATTCGATCTGTGATGACCTTTGGTATCTCTCATCACACTGATGCGACCGGTAGCGATGCCTGGCAGGAAAACGGCCTGGTAGCGCGCATGTCACGGATTGCCAAAGACGCGGTGCCGGAAATGATTGTGATGTCAGATACCTGCTTCTGTGAATACACCTCACATGGTCATTGTGGCGTACTTTGCGACCACGGTGTCGATAACGACGCCACGCTGATTAATCTCGGGAAACAAGCAGTGGTTGCCGCCGCCGCTGGCGCTGACTTTATTGCCCCCTCCGCCGCAATGGACGGTCAGGTGCAGGCGATTCGCCAGGCGCTGGACGCCGCAGGCTTTACCGACACCGCCATCATGTCCTATTCCACCAAATTCGCGTCATCATTCTACGGCCCGTTCCGTGAAGCGGCAGGTACAGCGCTGAAAGGCGATCGTAAAACCTACCAGATGAGCCCAATGAACCGTCGTGAAGCGATTCGCGAATCGCTGCTGGATGAAGCCCAGGGTGCCGACTGCCTGATGGTCAAACCGGCAGGTCCGTACCTCGATATCCTGCGTGATATCCGCGAGCGCACCACGCTGCCGCTGGGCGCATACCAGGTGAGCGGCGAATACGCGATGATCAAATTCGCCGCGCAGGCGGGAGCCATTGACGAAGAGAAAGTCGTCCTGGAAAGTCTGGGCGCCATCAAACGCGCCGGTGCCGATTTGATCTTTAGCTACTTCGCACTCGACCTGGCTGAACGTAAGATTTTGTAAGCCCTCAGGCCCGGCGCGGCTGCCGGGCCTGTTCTCATCGCCTCCCCCGCATTACCATTTATTCATAAAGCTGAAATGCAACTGTCATCCCGTACTTCTACTGTCATCGCAAGACGGCAGGAGGAGCCACCATGTTTAGTCTCGACAATGTACTCGACGACCTCTGGCCACAGGCCAAACCCGCGCCCTGGCAAAAGAATCTGCTCAGGCGTTTATTATACGAACAAGAGTTCCAGCAGTTCGCTGCAAACCATCCCCATCTGAAAGGGCTGGATATGATTGAGCAGGTCCTGGAGCATCTACAAATTCGCTGCACCATCCCCGCATACGATCTTGAACAAATCCCCGAACAAGGCCCCCTGGTGATTATCGCCAACCACCCGACAGGCACGCTGGACGGTCTGGCGCTGATGTATGCGGTTTCTCGCGTGCGTCGCGACGTAAAAGTCGTGACCAACCGCATGCTGAGCCATCTGGAACCGCTCAGCTCCCTGTTTATCCCGGTGGATAATATGGGTGGCGGTCGCACCCGCAAGGCCTCGCTGCAGCAGATGGAAACCCAGTTGCAGAACGGCGGCGTGCTGATTTTCTTCCCGGCTGGTGAAGTTTCACGCCTGACCCGCAAAGGGATTCGCGACGGCAAATGGCACCCCGGTTTTATCAAACTGGCCGCCAAATTCCGCACCCCGCTTTTGCCGGTGTGGATCAATGCCCGAAACAGCCCCCTCTTTTATGGCTGCGCCTTGCTTTCCGATACGCTGCCAATGCTGCTCCTTATGCAGCAGATGTTCCGTCGCCGTGGTACCCAACTGCCCATCACCATCGGTCAGCGTATTCCCTGGGATAGCTGGCATTCGACCTCGATGACTCCACGTGATCTGGCGGATAAATGCCGTAAACACGTGCGACGTTTAGGCAAAAAAGCGCCCGGCGTCTTTAAAACCGAGTGTGCGATCGCCCGCCCGGAAGACCGGGCCACGCTGCGCCGCGAACTTAGCCGGGCGGAATGTCTGGGACGCACCGCTGACGGCAAAATCATTTACCTCTGGCAGCGTCAGGGGCAAGAAGATGCGCCGTTGCTGCGTGAGTTAGGCCGTCTGCGCGAAATTGCTTTCCGTGCGGTTGGTGAAGGTAGCGGCAAGCGTCGTGACACGGATCGTTATGATGATGACTACCTGCATCTGATCTTATGGGATGAAACCGATCTGGAGATCGTCGGCGCGTACCGCTTTACGCCTACGGCGCGTCAGGTGGAAGCGCATGGCCCGGAGGGGCTGTACAGCTATAGCCTGTTCCATTACGACAAACGGATGTCAGAGGTGTTAGAGCACGGCATTGAACTGGGGCGCAGCTTTATTCAGCCGCGTTACTGGGGACGCCGTGGCCTCGACTATCTGTGGTCCGGTATTGGCGCCTATCTGGCACGCTACCCCCAGTATCGCTATCTGTTCGGCCCGGTCTCTATTTCCGGCGGCTTACCGCCCGCAGCACGGGATTTACTGGTTGCCTTCTATCGGTTGTGGTTTCCGGCAAGATGGCCGCTGGCCGAATCCCGCCGCCCCTGGCCTGCGACACTACCGGATGTACTGGCACAGTTTACGGGCGAAGATTACACCGAAGATTTGACGCGTCTTAAGTCGTTGCTAGGCAACCTGGGCTGCGGTATTCCGCCGCTTTACAAGCAATACTCCGAGCTGTGCGACCCCGGCGGCGTGCAGTTTATCGATTTTGGCTGTGACCCGGATTTCAACAACTGCGTAGACGGTCTGGTGCTCGTCGACCTGACCCATTTGAAAGCGAACCGCTATGAACGCTATATCGCCGCACATCTGAATGACACAGCAGCCTGATCCTCAGAAAGGATTTGCGGATGGCCTGGGATGGCCTCAATGGCAACACCTCTTTCTCTTCCCGGAACAGGTTAAATATTGCAATTTTGTTACACCGCTTACATATCATTGACCAGAGCATTGCCACGCGAAAACCAGACGGCATCATAAAGCTTTAGGCTTATGAGAGTGCGTTATGATTCGTGTGGTTCTGGTGGATGATCATGTGGTGGTGCGTTCAGGATTCGCCCAACTTCTTGGCCTTGAAGACGATCTCAGCGTCACCGGGCAATACAGTACCGCCGCCGAAGCCTGGCCTGCGCTATTAAAAAGTGATGTGGATGTCGCGGTCCTTGATGTCGCCATGCCGGATGAAAATGGTCTGAGTCTGCTGAAACGCCTGCGGGCGCAGCGCCCTGATTTTCGCGCCATCATTCTAAGCATCTACGATACCCCTGCCTTTGTGCAAAGTGCACTGGACGCGGGAGCCAGCGGCTATCTGACCAAGCGCTGTGGCCCGGAAGAACTGGTGCGCGCGGTGCGTTCCGTCGGTCTTGGCGGCCATTATCTTTGTGCCGATGCGCTAAAGGCGCTGCGCGGCGGGATCGAACCGAACAAAGTCCTGGCGTCCCTGACACCACGTGAGCGGGAAGTGTTTGATTTACTGGTGAAAGGCGATAGCGTCAAAGAAGTCGCGTTCAAACTCGATCTCAGCCATAAAACGGTGCATGTTCACCGTGCCAATGTGCTCGGTAAACTGAACTGCGCCACCACCATTGAGCTGGTCCATTTTGCGCTTAACCATAATCTGCTGGCGAATCACTGATGTCGCGTTCATTACGCCACGGGATCATCTCGCTGTTTATTGTGCTGGCATGGGGGCCTGGCTGGCTAATGCTGTGGACGCTCAGTTTCTACCTCACCCATAACGGCCAGCAGGCGGTGCTCTTTCTACCGCATGGTGTCTATCTGGCACTGCTGATTTTGCTCTCGCGTCGTTTCTGGCCAGCCTTATTGCTCCCCCAGTTGGCGCTGATTTTCTGGCTGCACAGCGAGCAGCTCCTGAGTGGCTATACGATGCTGGCCGCGCCCATCATCAGCCTGCTTCCGGCGCTGATGACGCAACATTTCTGGCACCGCTTTCCGCTCTACTGGCAGCGATTGTCCCTGTTGTTGACTGCCGTTACCGCCAGCGCACTGATGCATACCCTGCTGCTCGCCCCTTTTTTGCAAAGCACCATGCTGCTGGCGGGCCTGGCCTCGTTCACCGGCGGGGTGCTGCTGACACCCTTTGTCTATCTCATTTTTGAATTCTTACGTCAGCAACATCGCCATCATCTGCTTGGCCTTGACACGATAGCGCCACCGTTACGGACCTCGCTTATCATCTGGTGCAGCCTCTTTTTTATTATCGGGATCGGCACGCAGATGGTGCTGTCACCGCAGATTGAACGCCTGTTATTGATCGTGGTGTTTTTACCCAACGTGGTGATGGCATGGAAGTTCGGCTGGCAGGGCGGCGTGCTTTCTGGCCTGCTCGGCAGTATGTTGATCACGATCGCCCGTCAGATTGGGGTGGGGTTTAGCGACCTGTTGGAACTGGAAATCTTCCTTGCGACGCAAGCGCTGCTGGGGATTGGCCTGGGTATCGCCATCAGCCGTCAGCAACATCTGGCGCAAAATCTGCACCACTACCGCAAACGGCTGGAGGCGGAATTACAGGCCCGCCGGGTGTTGACCGAGAAACTTATCCATACAGAAGAGGACACCCGCAAAAGTCTCGCCCGCGAACTGCATGACGAAATTGGCCAGAATATTACCGCCATCCAAATTCAGTCACAGTTGGTAAAGCGGGCGGGCGAAACAGATCGGGCGCTGGAAGCCGCGAATCAAATCAACGAACTCGCCAGGCGCATCCACCACTCTACCCGGCAACTGTTGCGCCAGCTTCGCCCACCGGTGCTGGATGAGCTCTCGTTACAAGAAGCCCTGCACCATCTGGTTAACGAATTTGCCTTTGCTGAGCGCGGTATTACCTGCCATTTCGATTATCGGCTAAGTGCTCCCCCTGCCAGCGAAACCCTGGTTTTCACCCTCTATCGCCTGCTGCAAGAGTTACTCAATAACGTCTGCAAACACGCCTGCGCCAGTGAAGTGCGCATCGCCCTTAGCGAGCAAAACGGCCGTCTGTGTCTCGAAGTGCATGATAACGGCCTCGGTATAGCCGCTGAGAAGATGCCGGGCTTTGGTATCCAGGGAATGCGCGAACGTGTCCATGCCCTGGGGGGTGAGCTGACGCTTGAATCGCGTCAGGGCACGCACGTAACTGTTAACCTGCCCACAATTTTGCAACAAAACCCGCTCTGACCAGGAAAAAGTCTTAGTCACCTGGGGAGTTTCTCTCATCCGCTTTCGTTTGCGCTTACCTATAGTCAGCGCAACTGGAGACCGCTATGCACGCCATCTCATCCGCTGAAATTGAACAACGTTACCGGGCTTTTCGCCCACGGTTACTGCTGTGCATGGTGGTGGGCTATGCGGCGTTTTACCTGACGCGTAAAAGCGTCAATTACGTGCTTCCGGCGCTACAAAGCGATCTGGGGTTAGACAAAGGCGACATCGGGCTGATGGGCTCACTGTTTTACCTCAGCTATGGCCTGTCAAAGTTTGCCGCCGGGCTATGGCACGACAGCCACGGGCAGCGCGCCTTTATGGGCTGCGGGCTGTTCGCCACGGGTTTACTGAACGTGTTGTTCGCTTTTGGTGACTCACTGCCGCTGCTGTTAGTGGTCTGGACATTAAACGGTTTTTTTCAGGGCTGGGGCTGGCCCCCCTGTGCTCGCCTGCTCACCCACTGGTATTCCCGCAATGAACGCGGCTTCTGGTGGGGATGCTGGAACATGTCCATCAATATTGGCGGTGCCGTGATTCCGCTGATATGTGCCTTTGCCGCCCACTGGTGGGGCTGGCAGGCTGCGATGCTGACACCAGGGATAATCAGCATGGCGCTCGGCGTCTGGCTGACAATGCAACTGCGGGGTACACCGCAGGAAGAAGGATTACCGAGCGTGGGCGAATGGCGGCATGACCCGCTGGAGCTCCGTCAGGAACAACAAAGCCCCCCGATGGGCTTATGGCAGATGTTACGTATCACCATGCTGCGTAACCCGATGATCTGGCTGCTGGGCGTGTCGTATGTGCTGGTCTACCTGATCCGCATTGCGCTCAATGACTGGGGCAACATCTGGCTGGCAGAAAGCCACGGCGTCAATTTATTGAGCGCGAATGCCACGGTGATGCTGTTTGAAGTCGGCGGTCTGTTAGGTGCGCTGTTCGCCGGTTGGGGATCGGATTTGCTGTTTAGCGGGCAGAGAGCGCCGATGATTTTGCTCTTCACGCTGGGGCTGATTGTTTCGGTCGCGGCACTGTGGCTGGCGCCGGTACATCACTACGCGTTGCTGGCAATGTGCTTTTTTACCGTGGGATTTTTTGTTTTTGGCCCACAAATGCTCATCGGCCTGGCCGCCGTCGAATGCGGGCATAAGGCCGCGGCAGGATCGATAACCGGTTTTCTCGGCGTCTTTGCCTATGCGGGCGCAGCGCTGGCGGGCTGGCCGCTGTCGCAGGTGATTGAACACTATGGCTGGTCGGGGATGTTCAGCTTGCTCTCCGTCGCCGCCGTATTAATGGGTTTACTTCTGATGCCCTTGTTGATGGCGGGCATCATGACGTCTCGCAGTCCTACAACCTCACAGGAAGGATAAAACAATGAAAGTTACCCTGCTCTCTACCCTGGTGGCGACCGGTTTGGCGCTGGCGGCATTCAGCAGCGCGGCCAAAGCAGAAGGTCGTCTGGTGGTCTACTGCAGCGCGACCAACGAAATGTGTGAAACCGAAACACAGGCTTTCGGCGAGAAATACAATGTGAAAACCTCCTTCATCCGCAACGGCTCAGGCAGCACGCTGGCGAAAGTTGATGCGGAGAAGAAAAACCCGCAGGCGGATGTCTGGTACGGCGGCACGCTGGATCCACAGTCGCAGGCCGGGGAGATGGGACTGTTGCAGCCCTATAAATCAGCCAATCTGAGCGAGATCATGGAGAAATTCCGCGATCCGGCCAAAGTGAAAGGCAATCTCTCTTCCGCCGTTTACGTGGGCATTCTCGGTTTTGGCGTTAACACCCAACGCCTGAAAGAGAAAAATCTGCCCATTCCGAAGTGCTGGAAAGATCTGACGAAACCGGAATACAAAAGCGAAATTCAAATCGCCGACCCGCAGAGTTCCGGCACCGCCTATACCGCGCTGGCAACCTTCGTTCAACTTTGGGGCGAAGACCAGGCTTTCGATTACTTAAAACAGCTCAATAGCAATATCTCTCAGTACACCAAATCGGGTATCGCCCCGGCACGTAACGCCGCGCGTGGCGAAACCGCCATCGGCATTGGCTTCCTGCATGACTACTCACTGGAAAAAGAGCAAGGCGCGCCGCTGGAACTGATTTCACCCTGTGAAGGCACTGGCTACGAAATTGGCGGTATCAGCATCCTGAAAGGGGCACGTAACCTGGATAACGCGAAGCTGTTCGTTGACTGGGCGCTGTCAAAAGAAGCACAGGAGCTGGCATGGAAAAAGGGCAAGTCTTACCAGATCCTGACCAACACTACCGCCGAAACCTCCCCGAACTCGCTCAAGCTCGACGACCTGAAACTTATCAATTACGACATGGATAAATACGGTTCCACGGACGTACGTAAAGCGCTCATTAACAAATGGGTTAGCGACGTGAAGATGGGCCAGTAAACACGCATTGGCGATCATATTGCCGGGTAGCGGCGTAACGGCTTTACCCGGCCTACAACACCGGAATGCTTATGTCACACACACTCACACTCCATCCCGCCCCCAAGCGGGATGCGATATTCCTTTGGGTTCTGCTTGGCGGGCTGGCCTTTGCGCTGCTGCCAAGCTGGAGCCTGGATTATGGCCTGCTGGAGTCCACGCGCGATGAAATTATCGACGCCTACGGCTGGTCGCACGTTAACGTCAGTTGGTTGTGGTATCTGCTGCCCGCCGTGTTACTGCTTCGCCCACTGAGTGAAGCGAAGCGCGAGCAGCGAGGCCGCCACTACTTTGACGCCGGCTGGGCCTTACTGTGCATGGCGTTTGTGGCTGTCAGCGCCACCGTGGAAGGACGTGGCCTCGGTTATGCGGTGATTGTGCTGTTTGTCGCCCTTGCAGCCATCATGACTCTGGCGCTCACCCGCCTGGAGTGGCTCGGCGGCGACCGTTTTGTTATTGGTTCGCTGATTGTCATCGTGGCACTGATCGGCGTCTTTATCGTCTGGCCAAGTATTGCCATCTTTATTCCTATGTTCACCACCGCCAGTGGCGAATTTGCCCCGCTGGCGTTTATGAATGTGCTCGCCCAGGCGCACATCATTCAGGTGATTTTGAACTCCATCTGGCTCTCTATTGCCGTGGGTGTCGGCTGTACCTTCTTCGGCCTGGTGCTGGCGATTTACACAACCCGCATTGCGCAGCGCAGCGCGATTATTGGCCGCATTTTCTCGATTCTGCCGATCGTCACCCCGCCGTTTGTCGTCGGCCTCGGCGTTACCCTGATGATGGGACGTTCCGGCTATATCACCGAATTAATGGTCGACTGGTTCGGGCTCACCAATACCAACTGGCTGTATGGGTTTACCGGTATCTGGCTGGCGCAGGTGCTGGCGTTCACTCCCATGGCCTTTATGATCCTCGACGGGGCGATTAAGACCATTCATCCATCACTGGAAGAGGCCTCGTACACCCTGCGCGCCAGCCGCTGGCAGACCTTTAACGGGGTATTTATCCCGCTACTGAAACCGGCGCTGGCTAACGCGTTTCTGATTGTGGTCGTGCAGTCGCTGGCCGATTTTAGTAACCCGCTGGTGCTTGGCGGCAACTTTGACGTGCTGGCAACGCAAATCTACTTCTATATCACCGGTTCGCAGCTTGATTATCAGGCCGCCAGTACGCTTGGTGCGTTCCTGCTGCTCTTCTCGCTGCTGGTGTTCTGCGTGCAGTACATGTGGATCGGCAAACGCTCTTACGTCACCGTTTCCGGCAAATCCTATCGCGGCGATGTGCAGCCTCTGCCGGTCACGCTGGTATGGAGCGTAGTGGCGCTGCTGGCAGTCTGGGTGGCCTTCAACGCCCTGCTCTATGGCAGCATTTTCTACGGCAGTTTCACGGTGAACTGGGGCGTGGACTACACCCTGACGCTGGATAACTTTATTAAGCTGTTTGGCCAGGGAATGAGTGACGGCGCGTGGCCTTCTCTGCTCGATACCCTGCTTTACGCCGGGATTGCCGCCCCGATTACCGCCATTTTCGGCCTGCTGATTGCCTGGATTGTGGTGCGCCAGCAATTCAAAGGGAAAAAGACCATCGAGTTCACCACCATGCTGTGCTTTGCGGTTCCGGGCACCGTGGCGGGTGTCTCTTATATTCTCGCCTTTAACAGCGCCCCGGTGTACATCACTGGCACCGCCGCCATTGTTATTATTTCGATGGTGATGCGTAACGTGCCTGTGGGTATTCGCGCCGGGATCGCAGGCTTAGGCCAGATTGATAAATCACTGGATGAGGCCTCACTTAGCCTGCGCGCCGGGTCGTTGCGTACCATTACGCAGATTTTGCTGCCCCTGCTGCGCCCGGCGATTTTGTCCGCGCTGATTTACAGCTTTGTCCGCGCCATCACTACCGTCAGCGCCATTGTCTTTTTGGTAACGCCGGATACGCGTGTGGCGACCGCCTACATTCTGAACCGCGTGGAAGACGGCGAATACGGCGTGGCAATTGCCTATGGCTCAATCCTTATTGTGGTGATGCTCGCCATCATCTTCATCTTTGACTGGCTGATCGGTGAGGCGCGTATCTCCCGTTCCAAAGCTAAAAACCAGGCCTAACGGAGCGCGACCATGACACAAAAACATTTCGTTGAACTGCGCAATGTCACCAAGCGATTTGGTAACAACACGGTTATCGACAACATTAATCTTGCCATCCCTCAGGGAGAGATGGTGACGTTACTTGGCCCATCAGGCTGTGGGAAAACCACGGTACTGCGTCTGGTGGCAGGGCTGGAAAAGCCCTCTGAGGGACACATTTTTATTGATGGTGAGGATGTCACGCATCGCTCCATTCAGCAGCGCGATATCTGCATGGTGTTCCAGTCCTACGCCCTCTTCCCCCATATGTCGCTGGGAGAAAACGTGGGTTACGGTCTCAAGATGCTGGGGGTTTCACGCGCGGAGGTGAAAACGCGGGTGAAAGAAGCGCTGGCGATGGTGGATCTGGAAGGCTTTGAAGACCGCTACGTGGATCAGATTTCCGGTGGGCAGCAACAGCGCGTGGCGCTGGCACGCGCGCTGATCCTCAAACCCAAGGTGCTGTTGTTTGATGAGCCGTTGAGTAACCTCGACGCCAACCTGCGTCGCAGCATGCGCGATAAAATTCGCGAGTTGCAAAAGCAGTTCAACATCACGTCGCTGTATGTGACGCACGACCAGAGCGAGGCATTTGCCGTCTCCGATACCGTGCTGGTGATGAACAAGGGTCACATCATGCAAATGGGCTCGCCGCAGAATCTGTATCGCCAGCCTGCGTCACGTTTTATGGCAAGTTTTATGGGGGATGCCAACCTGTTCCCGGCAACGTTCCACCCGCAATTCGTTGATATCTATGGATACCGTTTACCTGTGCCGGCACATTTCTCGGCCCAGGGAAGCGGCACGGTGGGTGTCCGTCCGGAGGCCATCACGCTGGGTGAACAGGGTGATGACAGCCAGCGTTGCGTGATCGTGCATGTGGCCTATATGGGGCCGCAGTACGAGGTGATTGTGGAATGGCACGGCCAGCGCATTTTGTTGCAGGTCAACGCTACCCGTCTGCAACCGGATGTTGGTGAGCAGTATTACCTGCAAATCCACCCCTACGGTATGTTCGAACTGGCCGAAACCGCGTGAGTTTATCCCGGATGCGGCTTTGCCTTATCCGGGTTACGGGTTCGGTGCCCGATCGTAGAGGGGGAGGGATCCCCATAAAAAATGCGAGCACGATCGGTTCCCTCTCCCTGAGGGAGAGGGCCAGGGTGAGGGGGAAAATGCGGCTCGGGAGGTGGGTTCCGTTCACCGTATGTTCATGGCGAAATGGAACCTCCGGACACGTGAACGGGTAAGCGGCTACGCCACCGGGGATTATTCCCGGATGCGGCTTCGCCACCGGAATACCTTATCTTCCTGACCAGGAACCTCACTATGGATGGTTTGCGACCACACGCAGCCGCGCTCGCCTGCTGCTCAGCCGTGGGTTAGTCGTAAAAATGACATATAAAATCGGTCGCCAGGCCATATGCCCCTCCTTAGTTAAATATAATCCTGGATTTACCTGAAAAATTTTTCTCTCAAACTAAAGTGCGAAACAATTCAGGTCAACTCATTCTCAACGATTAAATTTAACATCAGGTAATTACCTGAAAACATTGTGATACAACCGACAAAACAATGTCATAAGGTAATGAAATCTAAAATGTAAAAACTATGTGAAATAAAAACAGTAAATATCGTCAATAATTAATAATAGTAAAGCGTCGCCGGGATAAAAAGGGTGTAAGAATTGTCGGATTTATTCCCTGCCTGCTCCCTATAATATTTTGTTTTTTCCTTAACCATAAAAGATTCAAACTACTATGCCTAATGAAATTTCACTCAAGGCATTATTTTTACGCTTCGCTTTCAGCAAGTTCCTCCTGGGAAAAACATCAAAAGCTTTTACCCTACGGCAAATTTCACCATTGCGGGGCAGCATGCACCAGAATTACCCGTCAGGCGCTACATCGGTGCCGCGTTTTTTTCGCGCCATTCTCCATACCATTATTAACATATTGAATTTATTTATTTTTTAAGCTTGGCACTGCCTTTGCTACTGACATTGCACTGTGTTTAATGGCGAGGCAGTAAATGATGACCACAGAATCAACCACATTAAAAAGAACACTCGGCAGCTTCCGCTTATGGGGCATAGCCGTCGGCCTGGTCATTTCAGGCGAATATTTTGGCTGGAGTTATGGCTGGTCCCAGGCCGGAACGATGGGATTTTTGATTGTCGCGCTGGCGATTGCCGCCATGTATTGCGCGTTCATATTCAGTTTCACTGAGCTGACAACGGCGATCCCACACGCGGGTGGCCCTTTTGCTTACGCGTATCGGGCTTTCGGCCCCACCGGCGGATTTATTGCCGGTTTCGCCACGCTCATTGAATTTGTGTTTGCGCCACCGGCTATTGCAATGGCCATTGGGGCCTACCTGAACGTGCAATTTCCGTCCCTCGATCCGAAATGGATCGCCTGTGGTGCCTATATCATCTTTATGGCGTTGAATATTCTCGGTGTCGGCATTGCCGCTACGTTTGAATTGATCGTCACCCTGCTGGCGATATTTGAATTGCTGGTCTTTATGGGTGTTGTTGCACCGGGCTTCTCCTGGGACAACTTCACGGCTAACGGCTGGGCAGGTGCAGAAAGCTTTAGCGCCCCGGCATTGTCGGGGATGTTTGCCGCTATCCCCTTTGCTATCTGGTTCTTCCTGGCAATAGAAGGCGCGTCGATGGCCGCCGAAGAAGCCAAAGACCCGCAACGCACCATTCCTCGCGCGCTGGGCGGCGGTATCCTGACGCTGACCGTATTGGCGGTTGGCGTAATGATATTTGCCGGCGGCGTGGGTGACTGGCGCGCCCTGTCGAACATTAATGATCCCTTACCGCAGGCGATGAAAGTCGTGGTGGGCAACAGTAGCGGCTGGCTGCATATGCTGGTCTGGCTGGGGCTGTTTGGCCTGGTGGCCTCTTTCCACGGTATTATCATGGGTTACTCCCGTCAGATCTACTCACTGGCGCGTGCGGGCTACCTGCCTGCCAGCCTGGCGAACCTGAACCGTAAAACGCGCACACCGCACCTGGCGATTCTGGCCGGCGGCGTGGTGGGGATCGCGGCCATTTTCTCCGATTCGCTGGTAACCATTAGCGGCATGCCGCTGACCGCCTGCATTGTGACGATGTCAGTATTCGGCGCTATTGTTATGTATATCATCTCAATGGCCGCGCTGTTCAAACTGCGCCGTAGCGAGCCGAACCTGGTGCGTCCGTTTAAAGCGCCCCTGTTCCCGATAGCGCCCGCGTTTGCGCTGGGTATGGCGGTACTCTGTCTGGTCGCGATGGTCTGGTACAACACCCTGCTGGCGCTCATTTTCGCGCTGATGATGCTGGGCGGTTACATGTGGTTCCGTAAAACAGCGTCAGCCCGTGAGCGTGCGGCGATGGATCCGCAACTGCGTGCGCTCTCCTGAGGAGGCGAAATGTATAAAACGACCCTGGCGCACCGGACATACCGGTTCGCCAGTCTTAAAGAAGTCATGGCAAAAGCGTCCCCGGCCCGTTCCGGGGATGTGCTGGCGGGTGTCGCGGCAGATTCAGCGGAAGAGCGCATGGCGGCGAAAATCGCCCTTGCCGATATCCCGCTGCGTGACCTTCTGGACAATCCGCTCATTCCTTACGAAAGCGATGAAGTTACCCGTCTGATCATTGATACCCACAACGCCGATGCCTTTTCCCTTATCCGCCACCTGACCGTCGGCGATTTCCGTGACTGGTTGCTGGCCGATACCACCGATGCCGCCACGCTGACACACATCGCCCCGGCCGTCACGCCGGAGATGGCAGCCGCGGTAAGCAAGCTGATGCGTAACCAGGATTTGATTCTGGTGGCCAGCAAATGCAGCGTGATTACCCGTTTTCGCAACACCATCGGCCTGCCCGGCCATTTGAGCGTTCGCCTGCAGCCGAATCATCCCACCGATGATTTAAAAGGCATCGCCGCCAGCATGCTCGATGGCCTGCTCTACGGTGCGGGTGATGCGGTGGTGGGTATTAACCCGGCCAGCGACAGCCTGCCAGTCCTCGAACGGCTCAATCATATGATGGATGACATCATCAGCCGTTTTGCCATCCCCACCCAATCCTGCGTGCTTACACATGTTACCAACACGCTGCAACTGATTGAACGTGGCGCACCGGTGGATCTGGTCTTTCAGTCCGTGGCGGGAACCGAAGCGGCCAACAGCGGCTTTGGCATTAATCTGTCGATGCTTAAAGAGGCGCAGGATGCAGCCCTGAGCCTGCAACGCGGCACACTCGGCAACAACGTGATGTATTTTGAAACCGGCCAGGGGAGCTGCCTGTCGGCGAATGCGCATCACGGCGTTGACCAGCAAACCTGCGAAGCACGGGCCTATGCCGTGGCGCGCCACTTCAACCCGTTACTGGTCAATACCGTGGTCGGATTTATCGGGCCGGAGTATCTCTATGACGGCAAGCAGATCATTCGTGCCGGTTTAGAAGATCATTTCTGCGGCAAGCTGATGGGGCTGCCTATCGGCTGCGACGTCTGTTACACCAACCACGCCGAAGCAGATCAGGATGATATGGACACGTTGCTGACGCTGCTGTGTAACGCCGGGCTGACGTTCCTGATTGGCGTACCGGGCGCGGATGACATCATGCTCAATTATCAGAGTACGTCGTTCCACGACGCCCTCTATGCCCGCCGTCTGCTGGGGCTGAAACATGCGCCAGAGTTCGCCGACTGGCTCACCCGTATGCAAATTATCGATACCCACGGACAGTTGCGTTTAACCGGGGCGAATCACCCGCTGCTGACCGCATTACCACAAGGAGTGAGCGCATGAATCCACCCGATGCCTGGACATTACTGCGCGAATTTACCGACGCCCGCATCGCACTTGGGCGCAGCGGCGCCAGTCTGCCCACGCGTGAGGTGCTGAACTTTGGCCTGGCCCATGCTCAGGCCCGCGATGCCATCCACCAGCCGTTCGACAGTGAAAGTCTGGCGACACAGCTACACGAGCTGGGGCTGCAAACGCTGAATGCGCACAGCGCGGCGACAGACAGGCACATCTATCTGAATCGACCGGATTTGGGGCGCATGCTCAGCGAAGAGAGCCGCGATGCCTTAAAAGCGAGCCGGACGCCCGCCCACGACCTGCTGCTGGTGATTGGCGATGGCCTCTCTTCACATGCGGTGCAACGCCAGTCCGTCGGCCTGATTAAAGCGCTGCTGCCCTATCTGGAGACGCTGGGGATTTCACTTGCCCCGGTGGTACTGGCGCATCAGTCACGGGTTGCGCTGGGGGATGACATTGGCGAAACGCTCAACAGCAAAGCGGTCGCGATCCTGATTGGTGAACGCCCCGGCCTCTCCTCCCCGGACAGCCTGGGTGTCTATCTGACATGGAAACCCGAGCGCAAACGGCTGGAGTCGGAGCGCAACTGCATTTCGAACATTCGCCCCGAGGGGCTGAATTATGACGCAGCCGCCTTTAAGCTCGCCTGGCTGCTGGAACAGGCGTTCCTGCGCAGGCTTACCGGCGTGAAGTTAAAAGACGAAAGCGATAACCCTGCCCTGCATGGACGCGTGACCCCACGCGTTCGTTAGCCTCCCGCGCGCTTTATCGCCCATGGGTAAAGCGCGACGCGTAACGCAAATTTTGTTCCATACTCTGTTAACCCTGTGTGCATTCTACGTTTGTGGAGACTCCAAGGTGAAAGAGACCGCACCTGATCCCCAGAATCATCCTGTAAGAGAGAACCCGCGCTGGCTGAGATTCGAATCCCGGGTACAGCAATATGGCGCTTATCTGCTTTTTTTGATTGTCATCAGCGCCCTTGCAGGCCTGTTTTCCCACGGATTTTTAAGCGACAGAACGCAGGAAACTGGCGATAAACAACTGCAAGTACATTACGAGCGATTCGGGCGTTTACAAAGCGATATGGCGCTGGCCATTACCGTCAGGGCGCCAAAGCATGAGCAGCTCGTCATCACGCTGGGCGGCGATTTTATGCAGCAATATGAGATACGCACGCTTCAGCCGCAGCCAGACCAAGTCTCCAGTCGAAACGGAATACTGCGTCTGGAATATTCCCACGCGCATCCGGGAGAAGCCTTTGATCTCTGGCTGGGGCTGACCCCACAGCTTCCGGGCAGCGTAACGTCGCAAATTGGTGTGGAAGGCGCATCCAGCACCAGCATCTGGCAATTTATTTACCCCTGAGGGCGAGACGATGGAAATGGTATTGCGGACAATCGCCATCTATCTGGTGTTAATGGTGGTTTTTAAAATCGCCGGACGCCGGGCTTTGTTACAAATGACCTCTTTTGATCTTATCTTACTGTTGATCATCAGCGAGGCCACACAACAGGCGTTACTGGGGAATGATTTTTCCGTCACCGGTGCGGCGCTAACCATCATTACCCTGGTGACGGTGGACATTCTGTTCGGCTATCTCAAAAAATATATCAATAACCCGGAAGACATGATCGACGGTGCTCCGGTCATCCTGGTGGAACATGGCCAGATGTTACGCGGCAAAATGAAAGAGGCTGATATCACCTATGATGACATCATGGTCTCTG
Source organism: Phytobacter sp. RSE-02 (assembly GCF_040578655.1). Classification (NCBI taxonomy): domain Bacteria; kingdom Pseudomonadati; phylum Pseudomonadota; class Gammaproteobacteria; order Enterobacterales; family Enterobacteriaceae; genus Phytobacter; species Phytobacter sp. RSE-02. The sequence continues at coordinate 203,140 of NZ_JBEULY010000007.1, forward strand.
CACGTAATAATCAGGGCATTGATAAACTTGACGATATTAAGTACGCCATCCTTGAGCGCAATGGCCATATCTCGATTATTGCGAAGTCGCCATAAAACCCGATTTACACTGTGGCTGTCTGCAATTATGCCGCAGGCAGTTCACAGTGCGCTGCCTTCTGTCCGTCCCTTTAATTTCATTAACTTTCTATAAAATCCACAATCGTGACCTTTAAAAATTCCATTTCTTATAATTACGATCAAGATCACACCCATATAAAAGCATAAAAAACAGCAAGTTACAATCATTAAAAAATAAATGAGAGGCACGTCAACATAATTACTCCGCAGGTTGATTGACTCTTATGCACACGTGTGCATAAATAAATACAGTATGATTAAAAAGCTACATTCGGGACGGTAAGCATTTATCAAGGCATATTCTTTTCGCCATGATAGATACCCTCTTTCTGTAAATAATTAACGTCGTTGCGTCACGGCTAATTCAGTCGCAGGGGAACATTTGCCTGCTGCTTTTTACTCATCAGAAACAGTTACGTAAATACATCAATTACGGGTGATGAATGGAAACGTGTTTCAAAGATCTGTCGATAGATCAGGATGCAATACGTGATGTATTGCAAACGATGGGCCTCCTCGAAGCAGAAGAGGCCCTGCACGTCAGCCCACTCACGGGCGGCGTCTCTTCCAACATTTTAAAAGTCAGCACCGGGGAACGGCAGTTTTGCCTGAAACAGGCACTGCCAAAATTGAAAGTCGCCAAAGAGTGGCATGCACCGCTTGAACGTGTCTTTGCCGAAATAGACTGGATGCAAACCGTCGCCGGTATTGCGCCGCGCTCGGTTCCACATATCACAGGCATCGACCGTAACGCGCTCTGTTTTGTGATGGATTATCTGCCCGCAGAGCAATTTCATAACTGGAAATCACAACTGTTAAGCGGAGAAATCGATATCGATTTTGCCGCGCAGACAGGCAGCATATTAGGTGAAATCCATCAGAAGACGGCAAAAAGCGAAGCGCTGGCAAAAATCTTCGCCTATGACGACAACTTCTTTTCGCTGCGTCTGGATCCCTATCTTGGGGAGATCGCCCGCGTTCACCCGCACTTTGCTGATTTTATTTTGACGGTATTACACCGAACACAATCCACCAGACTGGCACTGGTGCACGGTGATATTAGCCCGAAAAATATCTTACGCGGCCCAGATGGCCCGGTCATTCTCGATGCGGAATGCGCATGGTATGGCGACCCGGCATTCGATTTAGCATTTTGCTTAAATCACTTCCTGCTAAAAACGGTGATTGCCGGGTCGCAGGAGACACGGCAAAAACTCATGATCGCCTTTGATGCAATGTACCAAAGCTATTTCCACCATATCACCTGGGAACCTGCCGGGGAATACGAAGCCCGTGTCGCAACACTGCTGCCCTGTTTAATTCTGGCCCGCGTCGACGGCAAATCACCGGCGGAATATCTCCAGGGCAGACATGCGAATAACGTACGTCGCGCAAGTTGCACATTACTGGAACGTCAATTTACGCAATTGAAAGACATTACATCATTCTGGCGGAAGGAGAACGGGTTATGAGTCGTATTAAAAATGTGATGGGCCGTCGCGTGTGGGATTCCCGGGGCTGGCCGACAGTTGAGGTTGAAGTTCATCTGAAAAATGGTCTCTTTGGTCGCGGCATGGCACCGGCCGGGGCCTCTTGCGGGATGCACGAAGCGGTGGAACTGCGCGATGGCGGCAGTGTTCTTTCGGGCAAAGATGTGCAAAAAGCGCTGCATAACATTCAACATGAAATTGCCCCGGCGCTTATCGGCACGGATATCAACGATCAGAAACTTATCGACAGCATTCTGATTGAACTGGACGGCACGGGCACGTTCTCCCGTCTGGGGGGCAACGCCTCGGTCGCCTGCTCCATGGCGGCTATCTATGCGGCGGCTAACAATGCCCACCTGCCGCTGTGGAAGTATCTGGCAGGCGATCGGAAAGTGGCGATGCCGCTGCCGCAAATTCAGATTTTCGGCGGCGGTGCGCACGCCGGGCGGCGTATCGATATTCAGGATTTGATGGTTATCGCCAACGGGGCGAAATCCTTTGAAGAAGCGCTGGTGATGACCGCTGAGGTGTATCACAGCGCGGGGCGCATCATGAAACAGCGCGGCCATTTAAGCGGCGTGGCGGATGAAGGCGGCTGGTGGCCAGAGTTCAGCAGCAATGAACAGGCGCTGGATACGCTGGTAAAAGCGATTGAAAGCGCAGGCTATGTACCGGGCCAGGATGTCTCTATTGCACTGGATATCGCCTCGTCTGAGTTTGGCAAAGAGGGCCGCTACCGCCTGGCGCTGGAAGCCACGGAATATGACTCAGACGGCATGTGTGAATTATTGCTCGGCTGGTTGGATCGGTATCCGATTCTCTCTATTGAAGACCCGCTGGCAGAAGATGATGAACAAGGTCTTATCGCCTTTACGAAAGCCGCAGGTTCTCGGGTGCAAATTGTCGGTGATGATTATTTCGTGACAAATGGCGAGCGCGTAAAAGCAGCGGCGGAAATAGGAGCCTGTAACGCCGTATTATTAAAAGCCAACCAGGCTGGCACCATTACCCAATTACGTCATGCATTTACCGAAGCGCAAAAAGCGGGATACGGCTCGATTGTTTCCGCGCGCTCAGGTGAAACCGAAGACAATATTATTGTCCACCTCGCATTAGGTTTGAATGCCGGGCAATTAAAAGTGGGCTCAATGACCCGCTCAGAGCGTACATCAAAATGGAATGAAGCCATTCGGCTGGAAGAGGCCAATGCTCTGGGATTTTTCGGCATCGCCGCATTAGATCATAAATAATTTTTTAATTTTATTCCGATTAGCTGAACAGGCGTTATCTCCGGGCCCTACGCATTGACCTGAATTTTCGATGTCTGTTCTGGTTGTATGAGTTTTTCCAAATTGTCGATATATAATTTCAGGAGATTCAAATGACCGATTACAGCGGCGAGGCATTGCCTGCAGCCAAAAAGAAAATGCAGATCAAACCCATTGTTCAGGTGGGTGCCGGAAACGCCCTCGAAATATATGACTTTATGGTCTATGGCTATTATGCGCGTTATATTTCGCAGGCTTATTTCCCGTCTGATAATGAATATGTGTCATTAATGCTCACCCTGATGACATTCGCTTTAGGCTTCTTCGCCCGTCCGTTTGGGGCCATTATTCTGGGGGCTTACACCGACCGTCATGGCCGTCGAAAAGGGTTAATTATGGCCCTGACCCTGATGTCCATCGGTATTTTGTGCGTCGCCATGACGCCGACCTATGCCTCCATTGGTATCGCCGCACCGATCATCGTCATTCTTGGTCGCTTGCTACAAGGTTTCTCAGCCGGTGCGGAACTGGGTGGCGTGGTTGTGTATCTGGCAGAGATATCGCCGCCGAACCGGCGTGCGTTCTATACCTGCTGGCAGGTGGGTTCTCAGCAGTTTGCGGTCATGGCAGCGTCTATTATCGGCCTGGTACTGCTGTATAACATGTCAACCGAAGATCTGCACGACTGGGGCTGGCGCGTTCCGTTGTTGATTGGCTGCGCGGTTATCCCGCTGATGTTCTGGCTGCGTTCAAACCTGCAAGAGACGGAAGTTTTCGCGAAGAAGAAAACCACACCGACCGTAAAAGAGATTTGCACAAGTCTGGTGACCGGATGGCGCACCATTGTGGTCTGCATGGGGATGGTGGCGATGGCAACCGTCACCGCGCAAACGGTCACCACCTATGCCCCCACTTTTATCAAAAGCCTGAACCTCGGTGAGAACGTTGGCTTTATCACGCTGTTCTTTGTTGGCCTGTCGATCCTGTTCTGGCTGCCGATCACAGCGATGATCGCTGACCGGGTCAACAGAAAAACGATGCTTATCGTGGTGACGCTGACCGGTGCGCTCACCGCATGGCCGATGCTCTCCTGGCTGGCAGCCGACCCGACGGTGTTTAAATTTGTCGTATTTGAACTGTGGTTCTCTTTTATGTATGCCTGCTACAGCTCCGTTCAGGTTGCCGCGATGGTCGAACTGGTACCGGCACATGCCCGTACGGCGGGTTACTCTTTTGCTCAGGCGGTTGCCGCCGCCGTACTGGGTGGCCTGACGCCGGCAATTTGTACCTGGCTTAACCACACCTTTAACAGTAATGCGATGGTGGGTGTCTGGCTTGGATTTAACGCCGTATTAAGTTTGTTGGCCGTATTAACCCTCGACCATAAACAAACAGCCATTAATCAGACCAAAGAATTACATTAATTAATTGCTGACCAAACAGCAGTACATCGATTAAGTTGGTGTACTGCTGAAAATAAACTGGAAAAGGTAATGTATGAAAATTGTTATTTTAGATGGTGGCGTACTTAATCCTGGCGATCTGTCGTGGGATGCGCTTTCGCAACTGGGAGAAATATCCGTTTATGACAACTCGGCCCCGGAAGAAGTGGTGGAACGAATTGGCGATGCGGAAATAGCGATTATCAACAAAGTCGTATTAAGCGAAAAAGAATTTAGCCAGTGTCCTAACCTGAAATTTATTGGCGTTACGGCGACCGGTTATAACGTTATTGACCTCGCAGCGGCAAAAGCCCACGGCGTGACGGTCTCCAATGTCCCGACATACGGCACCTCTACCGTCGCACAATTCACAACTGCGCTGATGCTGGAACTCTGTAACCAGGTTGGCCTGCACGACAGCGATGTCCACGCCGGTGGTTGGGGGAAAAAACCGGATTTCTGCTACTGGCTGAAACCGATGCTCGAAGTGGCGGGCAAAAACGTGGGTATTATCGGCTATGGCCGTATTGGCCAGGCGTTCGGCGCCGTGGCGCAGGCGCTGGGTATGAATGTACTGGCTTATGACGAATACCAGAACAAAACGCTGGAAAACGACCGCGTCCGCTATGTCGACCTCGATACTCTTTACGCCGAAGCCGATGTGATTAGCCTGCACTGCTTACTGACGCCCAAAACACAGGGCATGATCAACGCACAATCCCTGCGCAAAATGAAGAGATCCGCCCTGCTGCTTAACACCTCGCGCGGCGATCTGGTTAACGAAGCTGACCTTGCCGATGCGCTCAATAACGGCGTGATTGCCGGTGCCGCTGTCGATGTCCTCTCCAAAGAACCGCCGGTGCCTGAAAACCCAATGTTAACGGCGAAGAATTGCATTATTACCCCACACATTGCCTGGGCCTCGGTTGAAGCGCGTGGACGCATTCTGGCGACCACCGTTGATAACGTCAAAGCGTATCTGGCCGGACAACCGCAAAATCGAGTGAGCGACTGATAGCACCCTACAAATCAAAGAGATAATTAGAGCAAGAACAATGGAAAACAACATTATCAAAGCGGCAGACTTGCTGCGCCATGCCTGGGATAACAACGAAGCGGGCGACCCGATTCGCGAGCTGGTCGACAGTGAAAACCTGACGACTGCGTACATGATTCAGGATTACAACGACAAAATCTGGCAGGCGCAGGGCCGCCGTCTGGTCGGACGTAAACTGGGTTTAACCAACAAAGCCGTGCAGAAGCAGTTCGGTATTTCAGACCCCTGTTACGGCAATATCTACGCCGACATGGTGCTGATCGACGGTGCGGAAATCACTAAACCGGTCGTCAGCGATCTGCGCGTGGAAACCGAGATTGCCGTCGTCCTGAAAAAAGACCTGACGCAAACTGAACACACCCTCCTCGACATCATCGACGCCGTTGATTACCTCCTTCCGGCGTTTGAAATCTGCGACAGCCGCGTCACCGGCTGGAACGTGAAGTCCTGTGATTTTATTGCAGACAACGCCGCCGCATGTCTGGTGGTACTGGGTACCAGGCCGGTCGCCCTCTCCGACTGCGACATCACACGCAGCGAAATGGTCACCAGGCGCGCGGGTGAAGTGGTCTCACAAGGCAAAGCGACCGCCATTCTCGGCCACCCGCTACATGCGCTGAAATGGCTGGCGGATGACCTGGTACGTATCGGTAAGCCGCTGCGCGCCGGGGAGTTTGTTATCACCGGCGCTATCGGTCCGGCGGTATCCGCCAGGCCGGGGGATGCCTTTGATGCAGAAATCACTGGTGTGGGGCTCATCAGCACCCGCTTTGCCGACTAAGGAAGTCTCGCAGGCTTAAAGGAGCCGTTATGGAACTGCAAAAAAATCATTTCAAGCATGCCATTAAAAACAACAGCGTACAGCTCGGTCTCTGGACTCAACTGGGCAGCTATATTGCCGCTGAGATCCTCAGCGGCTGCGGTTATGACTTTATTGGACTCGATGCGGAACATGGCCCGAGTGAATACATCGAAATTTACTCGCAGTTGCAGGCCTGCGCGGCTGGCGGACCGACTCAGCCCATCGTACGTATCCCCAACCACGATATTTCGCTGATTAAGCGTTATCTGGATGCGGGGGTAAATACCCTGATGGTGCCGCAGGTAGATACCGTCGAACAGGCAAAAGCGCTGGTCTCCGCCGTGCGTTATCCACCTCATGGCGTGCGCGGCTACTGTGGGGCGCCGCGTGCCTCCGGCTTTGGGCGGATAAAAAACTACGCCACCACCTGCGAGGAAGAAATTTGTCTCATCGTCATGCCGGAAACCACTCTCGCGCTGGAAAATATCGAGGCGATGGCGGCCATTGATGGCGTTGACGCCTTCTTTATCGGCCCCGGCGATCTCGCGGCCAGCCTCGGCTATATTGGTCAGCCGATGCACCCGGAAGTCATTAAAGTGATTGAAGACACCGGCCGACGCATCAAAACGGCTGGAAAAGCCGTCGGCATTCTCTGTACGGATGAAGCGCAAACCCGCCGTTATATCGAGCTGGGTTTCCAGATGATTGCCATTGGTTCTGACCAGGGGCTATTGACCAAAGGCGCGGAGCAACTGCTGGCGAAATTCAGATAGTTTCCCGAAGTACTTGTTTTGGTGTTTCTTTTCCGGATGCGCGCGGCAGCCTCATCCGGTTTTTTCTTTTAGCGACGGGGGCGAATCGCTTTTGTGGAGTCGCCGGTCACCAGTTGCGGGGTAAAGATCTGGCTATCGGTGGAGGCGTAAAAGGCCTCCGGGGCAAGCGTCTGTTCCTGATTCATCAGGCGATCAATGATGGCGACGCAGGCGTCAGCAATCTGTTTTTCCGGCAGCGAAATATAGGTCAGTTTCATCTCCAGCAGGCTGGCCCAGGAGACATCGCCATAGGCCACCAGCGAAAGGTCGTCCGGGATACGGATATTTTTCTCTTTCGCGGTCAGTAAAATGCTCATGGCATAACGTGGGCTACCGAGCACCAGGGCGGTAGGCGGCACCTCTGCGGCCATCACGCGCCTGAAAGCCTCACCGCCAAATTCAGCCTGCGGCGGACCGACATGAATAAGCGCCTGGAGCGCCGTCTGTTCTGCCGGGGTGAAACATTGCAGAAAGCCCTGTAACCGTTCATAGCCGGTGCTCAACTCTTCGGAGGAGCCAATATAACCGATACGCTGGTGACCCAGTTCTCGCAGATGTTTTACCGCCAGCGAAATGCCGTGGCGATCGTCTATAGCGATAACCGGCGCCTGCAGGCTACGATGTTTGCGCAGTAGCTGGACGGCATTCGTACGGGTAATCAGCTCTTGCGTTTCTGAAAGGGGGTTGGCGGTTGGGGCGAAAATAATGCCGTCCACACGGGCGGTCATTAAGCGCAACAGCGCGGCATGTTCCATCTCCGGCTTGTCGCTGGTAATGCCCAGCATCATCTGCCAGGAGCGCTCGGCGGCGACATGCGCGATGGCATTGGTGACGGTAATAAAGAAATCGTTCTGAATATCCGGGATCACCAGACCAAATGCGCCGGTACTGGCATTACGCAACGCGCGCGCGGCGCTATTGGGAATATAACCATAATCTCTGGCAGCCTGTAGCACACTGTCTTTGGTGGCCTGGCTAATGGCGGGGTGATCGTTTAAAGCACGTGATACCGTGGTATGAGATAAGCCCAATATTGCAGCCAATTTTTTTATTGTCACTGCGTCACCTTAATGTCGTCCTGGCGCGGATTTCCCGTCATCAATTCAGAAAGCCGGGGATTAAATTATAATCCCTACAGTTTTTCGCTGTGAAAATGCATCAAGAATATTGTGCATAAGCCATAATAACAGATTCTTATATCTGGCACTATCGGTTTACCATACTAACATCTGCCTGAATTAATTAGACATAGTGCAAACTTATAAATATTTTAACTTGCCTTAAGAATCGTTTTCTTATTAAGAAAAAATTAAGGCTTATTATTATTGATAATGAAAAATGATATTTACCCCCCCCGAAACGCCCCCTTCCCTGTGCGCCTCTCCTGCCCGTCGTACCGATCTTTTACAAGAACAAGCGAGACATTCCTCACACTTTTACATGACAGGCTATGCTGTTAGGGAGGACAAATTTCATTCTAAGGAGACGCCAATGACCACCCGGCAACCGCTTTTCCCCCGCCGCCAGACGCATCCCGTTGCAGACGAGCACGCTGTTTTAAACTGGGCGCAAAACGCCACGCTGGCACAGGAACGCGCGGTTATCACACCAGAAACTGAAGCGCAGTTGCAGCAGGCGATTGCCAGTTGTCAGGGGCGGGTACGCATCATGGGCAGTCGCATGTCTCCGGGCAGGATGCTCGCGATAACCCAGCCGCAGGATATCCTTATTGATCTCTCCCGTCTGCGGGGCCTGCTGGCGGTGAGCGACGACAGCGTTACCTTTGCCGGAGGTACTCCGCTGCATGAGGTTTATGAAGTGCTGACCGCCATGAACCGTATGCTCCACGCCTCGCCGGGGGTGATTGCCTCGCAGACGCTGGCGGGCGCGATCTCGACCGGCACGCACGGTCAGGGTATGCAGCAAAGCTCGCTGGCGGATGAGACGCTTGCTATCCGGCTTATTGATGCAGCGGGCCAAATTCATACGCTGGATGACCAACATCCCTGGTTTGCAGCGGCACAGTTGGGGCTGGGAACGCTGGGTGCCATTAGCGCCGTTACACTCCGCACGCGTCCTTACACACAGTTTACCTGTTTTAAAAGCGCGCACAGTGCCGATACGCTCGAAGAAGATCTGGTGGCCTGGAATCAGCAATGGACATTCAGCAAGGCCTGGTGGTTTGTAGATGAAAACAAAGTCCACGCCTGGAATGCCCGTGAAGCGCATGACGATGAGCGTCAGGCCTGGCGGGATAACCATGGTGACCTGCTGACGCTGGAAGAGACCAGTGATCAGATGAATGTCGCGGTGGAAAACACCCTGCAAAATATGCGCAACGACACCCGTATTGTGGACGAAAACGGTAAGCCGTTTCGTACAGTGACGCGCTTTAAAGATTTCTCCGACGTGATTGGCGATGTCTATCAGGTCTTCTGTCGCGGCATCGCCACGCCGCAGATCAATATTGAGATTGGCGTACCGATGGACCGCGCCCCCGCGCTTATCACGCGGATCCGCGAGTGGCACACCCGCGAACAACCTCATATGCACTACCCGATCATTTTGCGCTGTACCGGGCCATCAGGCGCCTGGCTGAGCCCATCCTGGCAGCAGCCCACCTGCTTCTTCGGTTTTGTGGTCTATTACGCCGAAGATGGTTCACTCTCCGAAGAGGGGCTGGCCTTTTTGCGGGCGGTGGAGACGCTTCTGGCAAGCGAGGGTGGGAAGCCCCACTGGGGGAAATATTTCGATGCCAGCCTGTATGACTGGCCCGCGCTTTACCCACAGTTACCCGCCTTTAAGGAGGTGCGCCAGGCGCTCGATCCGCAGGGTAAATTCCTCAATGACTTTATGGCGGAGCTGTTGTCATGAGTACCGCGTTCGCCTGGGTGACGTTGCTCACCCAGCCCGGCTACGTACCGGGCGTGGAGGCATTGCGCCATTCGCTGCAAAGAAGCGGTTCGCCATGGCCGCTGGTGGTGATGGTGACGCCTGGCATTGAGGCCGCGACACGCAGGTCGTTGAGCGATGCCGGATGTGTGGTTCGGGAGGTGCCGATTCTTGGCCCCGACCCCGCACTGGCACACCGTTACGCTAATGCCCGTTTTGCCGAGGTGTGGAGTAAACTGGCGGTATGGACACTTGAGGAGTATCAGCGCGTGGCGTTTCTCGACGCCGATATGCTGGTGGTACAGAACATGGATGAAGTGTTCGAGTTACCGCTGCAGGCGGGTTTTATTGCCGCCTGCCACGCGTGCCGCTGTAATCCCAACCGTATCGCCAGCTACCCGGAAAGCTGGCAGCCTGAAAACTGCTATTACAGTTGGTGTGAAGATCCGCAGATGACGGCGCATCCACCGGCGACACTGGATAACTATCTTAATGGCGGTTTTCTGCTGTTGACGCCGGATAAAGATGTGTACGACAGGATGGTGACGCAACTGGCCGCCATGGCGGATATCTCCGATTACGTGTTTGCCGAGCAGGATTTTCTCAACGATGTTTTCCGCGATCGCTGGGTGCCGCTGCATTATGGTTATAACGCGTTAAAGACGCTGGCGTTGCAGCACCCGAAGATGTGGGATTTCAGCCGGGTGAAGAATGTGCATTACATCATTGATAAACCCTGGGAGAAGTTCCCCGAGCCGGACGATAAGTGGTACGCATTGCACCGTCTGTGGTGGGAGTATTACCCGCATTGAGGGGGGGGTTGTGTGGTCTGCTCCCCTCACCAGAGCACATTCAGGAAAAATCCCCGGTGGCGCTGCGCTTACCGGGGCTACAAATCGTAGATACTGTGAACGTCTTCAACCTTGTTAACCATGGCTGACTCGTTTTCCCGCATGACAACCACAGCGACATCTTTGTGCCCCCCTGGCGCAGAGCGTGCAGCGAGGGGGTTGAGTCCCCGCTGAAATCGGTGAGACGAAGACCCGATGGCAAGGTCAGGCCGCTAGGGATGGCGGACTGAGGTTTGTCGAGACAGGACGTCGAGTCAAACCGACCGCAGGCAGCGGGGCGGGAGGCGAACGCAGTGCGAAGCACCGATTTCTTTGCGGGGCCGCGGGGATTGTAAAGGGGAACGCGGTGTTCCCCTTTACCCGTTCACGTGTCCGGAGGTGACATTTCGCCATGAACATAAGGTGAACGGAACCCACCTTCCGAGCCGCATATTCCCCTCACCCCAACCCTCTCCAGGGGGAGAGGGAGAAAACCGGTGGTAGCCCGGATAAGGCGTTTGCGCCGCATCCGGGAATGCGTTACCCCACCATCTCAAGGTAAATCCGGCGTAACAGCTTCGTTATCTCGCCAGGCCTACCGTCGCCGATTTGTTGGTCGTCCACACTCACCACCGGCCAGACAAAGGTGGTGGCGGAACTGATAAACACTTCGCTCGCCTGACGTGCCTCTTGCGGCGTAAATAACCGCTCTTCAAAGGTGATGCCGTGCTCATCACCCAGACGGAACAACGCCTTACGGGTAATGCCGTGCAAAATATTATTACTCAACGGACGCGTAACGATGGTTTTATCCGCCGTCACGATATAACAGTTGCAGGCGCTGCCTTCGGTAATAAAGCCATCTTCAACCAAAAACGCATCATCCGCGCCGTTGGCCTCGGCCCAGGCTTTTGCCAGACACGGCGCCAGCAACTGCACGGTTTTAATATCCCGCCGCTGCCAGCGAATATCCGGGCAGGTCACCACACGGATGCCCTTACTGGCAGCAGGATGGTCCACAACCGCTCGCGCCTGGGTAAACAACACCAGAGTGGTCGGCGTCTGCGCCGATGGAAAGTGAAAATCACGATCGCCACTGTTACCGCGCGTCAGTTGCAGATAGATCCCCCCTTCCGTGAGCCCATTCTCTGCGATCAGGCGTTGATGGATCTCGCGCAGATCGTCTTGCGAAAGCGTCAGAGGTAAGCCCAGCTCACGACAAGATCGCGCGAGCCGCGCAACATGACCGGCAAAATCCACCAGCTTACCGTTCACCACCGCCGTAACTTCATACACTGCGTCGGCAAATAAAAAACCACGATCAAAAACGGAAATTTTGGCCTCTTCTTCCGGCACATACTCCCCGTTGAGGTAAACCGTGCGTGACATGTCCATCTCCTTACATCATTACGCCACTAACCCCATAACGCCGGGGTCGGGGGAAAAAGTTCGCTGCCGTCGTAACGCAACCCGTCTTCACGATCTTCAGCCAACAATAGCGGCCCGTCGAGATCGACCACGCTCGCCTGCTGCGCCACCACCACGGCGGGCGCCATCGATAACGATGTGCTGACCATGCACCCCACCATAATCTGCAGGCCAAGACGCGTGGCCTCTTCCCGCACGCGCAGCGCCTCGGTTAATCCGCCTGTTTTATCCAGCTTGATATTCACCATCTCGTAGCACCCGGCAATAGCGCCAAGCGAGCCAAGATCGTGGCAGGATTCATCGGCGCACAGCGGCACCGGATGCGGCAACTGAGCCAGCACCGCATCTTTACCTGCCGGGAGCGGCTGCTCAATAAGCGTGACGCCAAGGCGCGCCAGTTCGGGAGCCTGACGCAGATAGATCGTCTCATCCCAGCCTTCGTTGGCATCCACAATCAGTCTGGCCTGTGGCGCCCCTTCCCGCACGGCGCTGACACGGGCAATGTCCTCATCATCGGCGAGCTTGAGTTTAAGTAGCGGACGCCAGGCGTTTTCCTGCGCCATTTGCTGCATGCGCGCCGGGGTATCAAGGGATAAGGTGTACGCGGTATGCAAACTGTGTGGTGCGGGCAATGCGGCCCGCTGCCAGACACTCTGCCCGGACGACTTACACTCCAGATCCCAGAACGCGCAGTCCAGCGCATTACGCGCCGCCCCCGCAGGCAGTGCGCTTTGCAATTGCATACGTGTCATACCCGCCGCCAGCGCCGGGCGCAGACGCTCGATTTGTGCCATGACGCTCTCAACCGATTCGCCATAACGCGCATAAGGCAGACATTCTCCGCGTCCGGTAAATCCCTGCAATTGTAGGGTGACACTCACCACATCGGCCACGGTTCGACTTCCCCTGGCGATGGTGAATGCATGGCGCAACGGCCAGCGTTCATGGGCGATGGTCAGTTCCATTACAGTGCCGCCAGCGCATCAACAATCGCGCCAACGCCCTGACGGAACGGATCCACAACCGGCAGTCCGTGACGTGCTTCCAGTTCAGCCATCAGCGCCCGCGCAACGGCATCGCTCAGGGCGGAGGTATTCAAAGAGATGCCCACGAAACGGGCATCCGGGTTGGTCAGTTGCGCCATTTTCAGGTTCAGCGCCATACAGTCAGCGATGTCCGGAATCGGATAATCCACGCCGCGCATATGGGTGCGGGTCGGCTCGTGACACAGCACCAGCGCATCCGGCTGCGCGCCATGAATCAGGCCAGTCGTCACGCCCGCGAAAGAGGGATGAAACAGTGACCCCTGCCCTTCAATAATATCCCAGTGATCGGCCTCGTTCGCCGGAGCGAGCGTTTCCACCGCGCCGGAGACAAAATCGGAGACCACCGCATCAACGCTCACCCCCGCCCCGCTAATCAGGATGCCGGTTTGCCCGGTGGCGCGAAATGTGGCTTTGCCGCCGCGCGCCAGGATCTCTTTTTCAATAGCCAGCGCGGTATACATTTTGCCGCAAGAGCAGTCAGTGCCCACCGGCAGTACGCGTTTACCGCTGCGTTTGCGCCCGCTGGCAACCGGGTATTGCTGCGTCGGATGGCGAACATCAAACAGATTGCGACCCAGCCGGTCGGCCAGCGCCTTTAACTCAGGAACATCGGCCAGCTTATTATGCAGGCCAGCCGCTAAATCCATTCCCTTTTCCAGCGCCGCACTCAGTACTGAAATCCACTCTTTTGAAATAATACCGCCACGGTTAGCCACACCCACCACCAGTGTTTTTGCCCCCGCTTTAACCGCAGCATCAATATCCATATCCGTTAATTGGCAATCGGCATGGCAATTCGCCATACGGTACTGACCCACGCAATATTCCGGGTGCCATTGTTTAATCCCATCGGCAACTTTTGCTGCCAGTTGGTCATGCGCATCACCAAGAAAAAGCAGATAGGGCTTTTGGATATTCATTATTTATCCCCCTCAGGATAAGACTGAAAATAAATTAACGCAGAAATAACATTTCTGAAAAAATTAAATAAAGGCTGACTGTTTATGCAGAATAACAAGGGTTTTATTATTGTCAACTGTCGCTATTGCAGGCTTTATTTACCATGTTTATTGCAAATAGGCAGTGTTTTATTCTGATAAAAGAAATCCAGAAAACGCTTGTGAAAATATTAATCTTTAAATCCACACCCTCCCATCAGCCAGGCAATAAAAATATTTATCATAATGTGATCTCATCACTATTCACGCACCAATAAAGCGCAATGCACTATTTTAGCGATCCAAAACAGTGCTATTACGCACGATAAATCTATAAGAAGAATGGATGAGAAAAATCCAATTAATGGATGTAAGGTGAATCCGTTATTGATGGAAATTGTCGCCAGATATATCTCTGGAAAATCAAAAGGCCTGGCCATTAATTAATATTCCTTTCTTCCGGCTTTCGTTTCTAACGGAAATATCAGGCTCGCGCTTACGGAAGAAGTCAGTACGACATGCAGCGCATTCCAGACGAAGCGGCCGCGTGGTGCCAGGCGCATCAGTATTCAGTGTTACGCGGTATTTGATGCTTCAACATTCACAATTAACTGACGGACGGTGAGGTAACAATGAAGAGTTTTTGTGGGAAAGTCTCTTTAATAGCAGTACTGATTTCCGGCCTGGCTGGGGCGCACAGCGCACTGGCGGCAGAGATTAAAATCGGTGTGGTATTGCCCCTGAGCGGACCGCTCAGCGGATATGGTCAACCTTCACAGAAAGGCCTGGAACTGATTCAGAGCATCACCCCGACCCTGAAAAACGGCGACACCGTCAAGCTTATCGTGATTGACGATAAAAGTGACAAAGTTGAAGCCGCGAACGCCATGCAGCGCCTGGTCTCCAGCGACAAAGTCGACGCGGTGATCGGTGAAGTCACCTCCGGTAACACGCTGGCGATGGTCAAAATTGCCGACGACAGCAAAACTCCGCTGGTCTCCTCTACCGCAACCAACGACCGCGTCACCCGTAACCACCCGTATGTCAGCCGCGTCTGTTTCTCCGACAGCTTCCAGGGCGTGGTGGGTGCCAACCTGGCCTCACGCGATCTGAATGCGAAAACGGCGGCTATCGTCTTTGACAGCAGCAACGACTACTCCGTTGGCCTGGCCAAAGCCTTCCGCGCCCAGTTCCTGAAAAACGGCGGCACCATTCCTATTGAAGTCCAGGCACCTGCGGGCAGCAAAGACTTTAAAGCGCAGCTTTCCAGCGTGAAAGCCAAAAACGTCGACATGATCTACATGCCGATCTACTACACCGAAGGCGCACTGATTGCCGTGCAGGCAAAACAGTTGGGCTTAAACAAACCGGTTGTTGGCGGCGATGGTCTGGCGGCGGATCCGGTGTTCTTTGATGTGGGCAAAGATGCGGTGAACGGGTACATGACCACCGACTACTACTCACCGAACGCCAAAGAGCAGACTCCGGCAGGCGAAACCTTTATTAAAGGCTGGGAAGAGAAATTCAAATCGCCAACCCATACCTGGGGCGCAATGGCAGCCGATGCCTACAACGTGATCGTCAATGCGATGAACCAGTGTAGCGATCCGCACGATCGCGTCTGCGTTAACGAGAAAATCCGCGCGACCAAAGACTTCCAGGGTGTAACCGGTACGTTAACTCTGAAAGACGGCGACGCCATTCGTAGCGCGGTGATTAACGAAGTGAAAGATGGTCAACTGGCATTCAAAACTGTGGTGAATCCGTAAGCAGTAATAAGAGGTTATTAAACGAGATGGATGGCACCATTTTTCTCCAGCAGGTCGTCAATGGCATGAGTCTGGGCGGCATGTACGCCCTGATCGCCATTGGCTATACCATGGTGTATGGGGTCCTGCGCCTGATCAACTTCGCGCATGCGGATGTCATGATGGTCGGCGCATTTGCGACCCTGTTTCTTTTTTCTTCCATTGGGCTGCCCTTCTGGGTAGCCATTTTACTGACCCTCGGGCTTTGCGGCCTGTTGGGAATGTTTATCGACCGGGTGGCTTATCGCCCGCTGCGTCAGGCATCAAAAATCTCCATGCTGATCACCGCCATTGGCGTCAGCTTCTTCCTGGAAAACTTGTTTAACGTCCTCTTCGGCGGCAGCTCGCGTTTCTTTTCTGCTCCGGACTGGTTCAACAACACCCTGACTTTTGGTCACATCATCATCACTAACGTGGCGTGGGTTGTGCCGCTGATCACCGTGCTTCTGCTGCTGGCGATCCTCTGGCTGCTCTATCGCACCCGCTACGGGATGGCGATCCGCGCAGTGGCGTTTGACGTCAATACCGTGCTCCTGATGGGTATTGATGCGAACCGCATTATCTCGCTGGTGTTCGCCCTGGGCAGCAGTCTCGCCGCGCTGGGCGGTGTTTTTTACTCCATCAGCTACCCGACTATCGATCCGTTGATGGGCGTACTGATTGGCCTGAAAGCGTTTGCCGCCGCCGTGCTCGGTGGCATTGGCAGCGTCACCGGCGCGGTGCTCGGCGGGTTTATTCTTGGCTTCACCGAAGTGGTCGCTGTCGCGCTGTACCCCGAATTGGGGGGTTACAAAGACGCCTTCGCCTTTATGTTTTTGATTCTGGTCTTGTTGTTCCGCCCGGTGGGCATTATGGGTGACGAACGTCTGGAAAGGAGCCGCTTCTAATGTTTAACGCTTCAACCACTCTCGGCGCTCAGGGGCGTAACCTGGTCATTATTGTGCTCGCCATTGCGCTGCTGGCCGGGATGAATCTGGTTTTCAACGATTACATTATTCGGGTAATCAGCACCGTATTTGTCTTTATGATCCTGGCGGTGAGCTACAACCTGATTAACGGCGTCACCGGGCAGTTGTCACTGGAGCCCAATGGATTTGTCGCCGTGGGAGCCTATGTTACCGCGCTGTTTATTCTCTCCAGCGACAGCAAAATCGATATGTTCGAGATGACCGCGCCAAGCCCGTTTATCCTGATGTTACACACCAGTTTCTTACCGGCGCTGTTGATAAGCGGACTATGCGCCGCTTTCCTGGCGGTCTGCCTCGCGTTTCCAGTATTTCGCGTACGCGGCGACTATCTGGCGATTGTGACCCTGGGTTTTGGCTTTATTATCAAGATCCTCGCTATCAATAACCCGCAGATCACCAACGGCGCCATTGGGCTTAATGATATTCCTCAGCAGCCCCATCTGCTGTTCTGGTGCGGGCTGTTCGCCCTGGCGGCATCGGGGATGATCCTGCAACTGGTGTGGTCAAAGTATGGCCGCATGATGAAGGCGATCCGCGATGACGAAGACGCCGCCATCGCCATGGGGGTGAATACTTTTCGCATCAAAACCTGTGCCTTTGCCACCAGCGCCTTTTTCGAAGGCATTGGCGGTGGGTTGCTGGCCTCGCTGCTGACCACCATCGCACCGGGATTGTTCGACTTTATGCTGACCTTCCAGTTGTTGATCATTATCGTGCTTGGCGGTCTGGGCAGCACCACGGGCGCACTGCTCGGCACCATCGTGGTTGTGGGCAGCGGCGAATGGTTGCGTTTCCTCGACCAGCCATTGTCGCTGTTCGGCCACGACCTGGGCTCTTATCCGGGGCTGCGTATGGTGGTGTTCTCACTGCTGCTGCTGATCATTATGTTATTCGCCCGTGAAGGTCTGTTGGGCAAAAAAGAAGTGTGGCAAGTCCGCTTCGGGAGACGCCGTCATGACGTCAAATAACGCGATTCTCGAAGTGCAGGAGGTTGTCATGCAGTTCGGCGGCCTGCGGGCGATTGATAATGTCAGTTTTCACGTTGATGAAGCCGAAATCTTTGGCCTGATTGGCCCCAACGGCGCCGGGAAAACCACCCTGTTTAACGTCATCACGGCCAACTACAAACCGACCAGTGGCAACGTGCTGCTGGCGGGCAAATCGGTCAAGGGCTTAAAACCAAACAAGGTGGTGAACGCAGGGATTGCCCGCACCTTCCAGAACATCCGTCTGTTTAACTCGATGACCGTGCTGGAAAACGTGATGGTCGGGCTGGATCACAGCAGCCACTATTCACTGCTGGAAGCCGCGCTGCACATTGGCCGCTATTTCCCTGCCGAACGTGCCGCCCGGGCGAAGGCGATGGCGCTGCTTGACTATATCGGTATCGCCGAATACGCCAACATGCAGGCCACCAATCTGAGCTATGGCAACCAGCGCAAAGTGGAGATTGCCCGCGCGCTGGCGACCGGGCCAAAACTGCTGTTACTGGATGAGCCCGCCGCCGGGATGAACCCCAAAGAGACAGAAGATCTGGCAAGCCTGATTTTCCGTATGCGTAAGGATTACCAGTTAAGCGTGTTGTTAATTGAGCATGATATGCCGTTCGTGAACGCCCTGTGTGAACGCGTCATGGTGCTGGAATATGGCAAACCGTTATTCAGCGGACTGATGTCCGACGCGATTCAACATCCGGAGGTGATCTCCGCCTACCTGGGGGACGTAAATTATGCTTAGCGCCCGTGAGCTGAAAGTGTTTTATGGCGTTATTCAGGGGCTGAAAGGCATCGATATCGAGATTAACGACCGGGAAATTGTGACGCTGATTGGCAGCAACGGCGCGGGGAAAACCTCGACGCTGAACGGTATCGTCAATATGGTACGCTCCAGCGGAACGGTCAATTTTCTTAATGAGGACATCTCCCGCAGTCAGACGCACCACATTGTCCGCAAGGGGCTGGCGCTGGTACCGGAAGGGCGAAAAATTTTCACCAACCTGACCATCGAAGAGAACCTTCGCATGGGGGCATATAACAATCTGGCGAATTTCACCCGTCTGCGCGACAGGATGTACAGCCTCTTTCCGCGTCTGAAAGAGCGCCGTAAACAGATGGCAGGCACGATGAGCGGCGGTGAGCAGCAGATGCTCGCCATCGCCCGCGCCTTGATGAGCGAGCCGGTGTTATTGATGCTTGATGAGCCGAGTCTGGGCCTTGCGCCAAAAGTGGTGGGTGAGTTATTTGCCACCATTCGCCAGTTGCGTGAGGAGAACATCACCATCTTGTTGGTGGAGCAAAACGCCACGGCGGCCCTGCGGATTGCCGACCGGGCCTATGTGCTGGAAAACGGCAAGATTGTGCTTTCCGGCGAGGCAAAGGATGTGCTCGCAAACCCGGAAGTGAAGAAGATGTATCTGGGAGGATAAACCCGGTTCCCGGATGACGGCGCAACGCCTTGTCCGGGTGACCTCGCCACGATCGCGGGTCAACATAACCTTACCTTTCAGCGGTGATTGCTGCGGCTATTGCGCGCAAAAAACCCTCTGTTTTCCGCATGATGAGTCGAAATATTAGTAGTTTTCCCTCCGGGAAATAGAACGTATATTGACGCAAATTCATTCATCTTGTTGTCGATACTATGCCCGTTCAATTTTCATCTTTACCCGTGACCTTAGGCGTCACCGGACACCGCGATGTGCAGGATACAGAGCAGCTTCTCGCCCTGCTGGAGAGTGAAATCAGCGCGATTCAGGCGCGCTATCCTCATTCACCGGTCATGGCGCTCTCTTCGCTGGCCGAAGGGGCGGACCGCCTGTTTGCCCGCGTGATCATGGAAAAAAGATTACCGCTGCATGTAGTGTTGCCTTTTGCCAAAGAAGAGTATGAGCGTGACTTCACCGACACGGTGACGGAATTTCGCGAACTCTACGATTACGCGCAAAAGACCGGCGGTATCTACTGCATCGACACGGTGATCCCCGGTTCTGAATCGATGATCTCCCTGGATCAAAACCCGCAGGGCTCTCTCTACCGCGACCTGCAATATGCCAGAGCGGGTATGTACCTGGCGCAGCGTTGTCATATTCTTTTCGCGCTGTGGGATGGCGAAAAAGCCAGAGGCTTAGGGGGCACCGCGCAGGTGGTTAACTTCCGCCGCGAAGGGCGTATTCAGGAGCACGACCTGGCCGCGCTGAATGCCAGACTGCCCGGCATCAAGCGCTATCTGGGCCAATCCAACCTGCTGGATGTACCGGACACCGGCCTGGTGTGCCATATTCACGTGCGCCGTAAAGCGGGAACCTATGCTAACGGCGCCACCGCCCCTTCTGTCTCCTGGTATCCGCCGCTGCCGGTCAAAGGCCAGCCGGAGACGCCATCGATCCACGGTGAAGAGTCCTGGTATCGCAGTCTTGAGCGCCTCGATACGCTGAATGCGCGTATCACCAAAGAAGATGAGGCGAATGCCAGCCTCGGCGCATCGCATCTCTGTCATGCCGCTTTCGCCCATATCGACAGGCTGGCGAATAAACAGATGAAAGATATGCGTAAGGTATACAACGTTATCTTTGGGTTGGCGGCCATCATGGCCCTGGTGGGCAACCGTGTGCCGGGTGATGGCGAGCACTGGGTTATCACCTCGCTGAGCCTGTCGCTGCTCCTGCTGGTACTGCTTTCCGTCGCGCTCAGCCGCGTCCACAGTTCTCGCGCCAACCGCAATGCCACCGAACTGCGTGCACTGGCGGAGGGGCTGCGTGTGCAGAACGTCTGGCGTCAGGCCGGGATTGCACGCGCTGTTTCGCTACATTATCTGCGCCGCAGCCACGACAATATCGCCTGGGTGCGCCGGGCAATGCTGGCTGCGAGTATTTACCCACAAAGCGAGGCCAGCACGCTGAAAACGGCGATTAACGCAGTGAAAGAGAGCTGGGTGCGCGATCAGAAAAATTACTTCGAAAAGAACGTCCATAAAAAAGAGCGCAAGCATCGCCTCGCAAAACGCATGGCTTTCGGACTGTTTATCTGTGGTATCGCCATCACGTCTGTGGTGCTGGCCTCCAGCCTGTGGGGGCTTACCGATGAGCACCTGGCGCATACGCTCCATTTCTGGAATATGGTGGGCGAGCACCTGGCGGAGTTTTTGATCGCCTGCGCCGCACTCTGCGCCGCTTACGCAAAATTTCTTGGCTATGAAGAGGATATCGCCGACTACGAACGGTCTGCGGTGCTGTTCTCTACTGCGCTGGCGAAAATGGAAGCCCATTCGCCGACGCCGGATACCGAAGACTTGCAGGAAATTTTGTATGCGCTCGGTATCGAAACCCTACAGGAAAATGCACGCTGGGTGGCGCGCACCACCGGACGTGATGTGGAAATTATTGGCGGCTAACACATTTTAGGCGAAGGAATGGCACGATGACTCAGGCAACCACGCAGCGCGAAATCCGGGTATTTCTCTCTTCCACATTTCGGGATATGGACGCCGAACGCCACTATCTGGTGACCCGCGTCTTCCCGGAGATCCGCCAGATCTGCTATCAGCGGATGATCAATTTCAGCGAAATCGATCTGCGCTGGGGAATCACCGAAGAGGCGGCCCACAATGGCCGCACGGTGCAAATTTGTCTTGAAGAGATTGAACGCTGCCGGTCGCTTGGCATTCCTCCTTTCTTTATCGGTTTCCTTGGCGAGCGCTACGGCTGGGTGCCGCAGGCTGACGATCTGGCCGCCTACTGGCAGCAATCACCGGACCAGCGCTACGCCGGGCTGATCCGTGACGCACTGGAAGAAAATATCAGCGTCACGGAGCTGGAAATTCGCTTTGCGTTTCTGGCTCCCCCGCCGGATGTCGCCCCCCTCTCTTCTGCCAACACGCCGCGTGTGCAGATGTTTTTACGCGATCCGGCCTTCACCGCCACCCTGGCAAGCGCTAACGCACCGCAGGATGTCTGGTTTGATCGCCTGCCTGATGGCACGCCGGACAGCACGCGCACAGCACAACTGGCTTCCCTGAAACAACGGCTGCGTCAGCGTTTTCCGCAGACTATCGCTATCGACGGCTATGACAGCGTGGAACAATTCGGCGAGGCGGTAAGGGCTTACCTGCTCAGCGCCATCGATACGCTGTATCCGGCGGAAAATATGCCCAATCGCTGGCAACAGCGCACCCATGAACACGCGCAGTTCGCCGCCGTGCGTCGCCGGGCCTATGTGCCGCTTACAGCATTTCGCCAGCAGATAGTCAGCGAGCTTAACCAGGGCTGGATGGCCATTTCCCCGGAGCCCTGGCTGATTACCGCCCCGTCGGGGATGGGTAAAAGCGCCTTTTTAGCCGACTTAGAAAGCACACTGCGGGAGAAAAACCGGCAGGCGCCGATGCCGTGGGACGACGATTATGTGCCGCTTGAAATTAGCGAACTCCTGAGCCAGGACGATAACTATCGTGTATTCAGCCACTATATTGGCGCGGATGGCGACACGACGCTCGACAACTGGCGTAACCGGCTGTTCTGGTTTTTGGCCGAAGAGGGAGATAACACAGAGCCCGCTTCCGATGACCATCACGCCTGGCAACAGGTGATGGAAAGAGTTCAACGCTTCCGTCAGCGCGAGAATGCGACGCTGGTTCTGATTCTGGATGCCATCAACCAGTTTGATAAACCTGAGCTTGCGATTCACCGCCTGCAACAGCTTGAATGGCCTTCACGCGTGCTGCTGGTCTTGTCCGCCACGCCAGAGGTGCAGCCATTCCTTGAGCAGCAAAAAATCACCTGGAAATGCCACTCGCTCCCGGCGCTGACGCAGGAAGAGCGCGAAGCGCTTTGCCAGGCAAGCCTGAGCCTGGTCAGCAAGTCCTTGTCCGGGGAGTTGACCGGGCAGCTTATCAGCGCACCCGCCTGCGACAATCCGCTGTTTATGCACCTGGTATTAGAAGAGCTTTGCCTGCATGCCCGACACGAAGCGCTGCCGGAGAGACTGAGCGCGCTGCTGGCCTGTGCCGGGCCTGGCGCGTTGTTTACCTCCGTATTAGCGGCGTCTGGCCGTGATTTCTCCTCGAAACTGGCGACCCGCGCCGCCTGCGCCATTGCGGCCTCTCGTCGCGGGCTGACCCATGGCGAACTGTCCCGCATTCTGGCGATTTACCCCTCGCTGAAAGTCCCGGATAGCGAGTTAGTGCCGCTGCTGGCACGGCTTGCCCCGTATTGCCAGAACAGCGATGGTCGCCTGCGGTTATTGCATAACACGCTCTATCAGGCGCTACAGGACAATGATGAAATGGAAAGCTGCCGGGAACGTATTCTCGGGGAGACCCAGGACAGCAGCGGCTTTGCGCTGGCGGAACGCACCTGGCAGTGGCTGTCGCTCGGTGAGATCGATCCGGTCATACGCGAACTCTCTGAGGTGATGGCGGTGATCCGTTTGCACGAGGTGGATCCGGCCCTGTTACACACCGTCTGGCAGTTTAGTGGTATTTACGACGGGCGGCGTCTTGACCCCCGGTTTGAACAGACATTTGCGTGGAGCGCCCCGGAACCGGCGGTGCTGCAAAACCACCTGCCTGCCGCGCTCTCCATCTTCACCTGGTTACGTCAGAGCCGGGCGGAAACGGCGGCGACACAGTGGGCAGAGATGATTAAACCTGCCGTAGAGAACGAGAAAACGCCGCCAGGGCTGAAAGCGCACTTTTACAATACGCTCTCGGTGCTGGCGCAAAAAACCGCTGACCCGGCACTGGCAAAAGAGGCCATGGATCAGGTGCTGGAAAATCTGTTTAACCCCGGTGAAGCCGGAATGAAAATGCTGGCCGTAACCATGTCTAACATGGCGCAGCAACTCAATGCGGCGGGTAAGAGTGAACAGGCGCTGGAACTTTACCAAAAGGCAAAAGTCGCGGCCCTGCAACCCCCGCGGGACCCTGCCGTTCTGGCCAACATTATCATGCAAATCGCGCAGACTAAGGCCCAAAGCGGCAACACCGCCGAAACGGAACAGCATCTGCAGGAAGCGGTTGCACTCATCGAACAGATGCCGCCAACACCGCAGCGGCAAATTATGCTGTCATCGTTCTATCAGGAACTCGCCACCGTTTATCTGGTGGAAAAAAACTTTGCCCGCGCCGTCGAGCTCTATGACCGCGCCATTGCCGCGGTAGAAACAATTTACAGCAGCGACGCAACCGAGATACGCAAACTCGAGGAAAGTCGCAATCTGTTTTACCGCCTGGCCGGCGAGCACGGCCAGACAGAGTAAGCCCGCTTAGTGAACGAGCTTATTCCAGGCACTGCGTAGCTTTTCGCCCACGCTACGCTTTGCCTCTGTTTGCGCGCTTGCAGGTTCCGCCGGAGATTCATCTGTCATGGATACCGGCTCCGCTGGCGTTCCAGGTTGTGCCGCTGTTGACCATGTTGAGACGTCGACTTTTAGGGATGTCTGCCATGACGCGGTCGCCATACTGACAGGCGTCTGCCCCCATTGTTCCTTGCGACCCGTTTTGTCCAGCACGCCTCTTGCCACCAGCCATTGAAACAGCGCATTTTTTTCCGGGGATGCTTCAAGCCACTGCGGCTCCACCATGGTAAAGAGCGTGCGATATAAGGTTTCCGCAGCCGCATACTCGGCCAGAAAATAATGCATTTCTGCTGCCTCCGCCACGGACTGCGCCTTAAGCTCAACGTCACCATGGTTATGCTCAACACGAAGCGACATAATTTGCAGCAGCAATGCTTTCGCTTCCTGATATTTCTGCTGTGCTTTGTAAGTACAGGCCAGATTACGCATGACCTTGAGCCTGCCTGCATTCTCCGGTGCGAGCTTACTCTCCTGTACAGCGAGCCATTTCGCCCAGCAGGAGGCCGCCTCATCCAGACGATCCTGGCCCAGGTAGAGCATGCCAAGGTCATCAAGTAACCGTAACATCACCGGGCTTTCAGGCCGACTCAGTTCAGACTGCGTGGTCATCATCGCTTCATACAGCGGGATCGCCTTTTCATGGCGATCGTCTTCCATATAGAGGTTTGCCAGCGATTGTCGGGCAAATAGCAGCTCCGCCTGATTATCCGGCAGATGCTCAAGCAAAGGGATGGCTTCGCGCAGTTGCGATGCGGCGTCTTCAAGGCGCCCCATGGAATGGTATAACTCCGCCATATAGAACAGCCCGGCAATGAAGTCAGGATGGCCCGGCGATAACGATTTACGCCGGATGTCCATCATCTGCGTAAACAGCGGTTCGGCTTTATCGGCGTCGCCCTGACGATAATAGAGTTCTCCCAAATCGTTCAGACTTGTGGCGATATCGGGATGTTCCGGCGGCAAAACCGCCTTACGCAAGGCCAGCACTTCAAGCAAAACAGGTTCGGCTTCGTCGTAACGCATAAGCTCCATATAGAGCCCGCCAAGGCTGCGCTTTAAGCCGATGAGATGGGGATTGTCGCGGGCCTGCAGACGCGTTCTCACCGCCAGCGATTTACGCAGTAAAGACTCCGCCTGCTCATATTCTTCCAGTTGCTGATAACACTCCCCCAGACTCTGGGCGAGGTTGGCAAAATCGATACTGTTTTCGTTGCTCACCGCTTGCAGTGCTTCGCGCAACAGCGGCTCTGCTTTTTCCGGCTGGCCCAGTGCGCCGTAAATTCCGGCCAGGTTATTCAGCACGACGCCAATATCCGGGTGCCCTGCGGGCAACATCTTGCGCATCATTGCCAGCGCATCATGAAGCAGCGGTTCCGCTTTGTCATACTGCCCAAGCAGGCGATAGAAAAGCGCCAGGCTATTGATCGTCCCCATGGTGTTGATCACGTTAACGGGCGTGGCTTTGCGTACCAGAACAGCCGCCAGTTCACTCCAGCGCACACCAATCTGCCAGAATCCGCGTTGCAAAAACCAGGCGCTTACCGCGTTCATTGTGGGCGTAAACACCACCTCAGGGCGCCAGACATTCCAGTTTTCCACCAGCGCATGTAATAACAGCGAAAGGGAACTTCGCCCGGCGCCAAGTGTGAGCATTGCCTGCGAGGCCAGCTCCGGGTAGCTTTGCTGTAACGCGCAAAAGGCGTCGACATGCCCGAGGGTCTCCACCAATTGCTCATAATTTTCCAGCGCCATCCACTGGTATGTGCGCTCGGCCACCGAAAACGCATCCCGTTGATTAAACCGGGCCACCAGCGCCCGCCGGGACGGGGACATCAACGGCGACAGCGCGGTAAGCGTTTGGGTAAAGATGGTATGGGTGATACGCAACCTGCCGTCTTCGTTCAGGCAAAACGGCGCAATACGCGCCAGCAAGCGCAGCAAGGTCTGGTCGGCCATTTTCAGGCCTGACTGGTGCAGATGCGGTGCCAGCAGGACGGCTAAATCACTGTGTGATACCCCTGCGCGGGAAGCGGCAATCAGCGTCGTCGCATGGCTGGCAAGGGAGTATCCCTCCGTGCGAAAATCCCGGTCGGTTTCATTTAACAGCGCCAGGAACAGTTGCCCCGCATCATCATAAGTGAGTAATGCGCTCACCCGTGCCATCAGGGAGTCGTGATCCGCATGCAGGCGTAACTCTTCCATCACCAGACGCAAAAACAGCGCGTTACCGCAGGCGGGCGCGGCAACCAGTTGCCCGACTAAGGTCTCCGGCAGCTTTTTACTGTACTGGCGCAAAAACAACGTTATGGCCTCGCGGCGATGCGCTTCAGTCAGTTCCGGGAAAGCCAGCGTCTGCCACGTGTCCGGTAGCGGTTCCGTTGAGGTCACCACCAGCAATGTGCCCGGTAAGAAGCGCAGGCCATTGAGGCGGCGCATCCCCGCCTCCTGAGGGGAGAACTGGTTAATGGCATCCAGCAGCAGAATGATGGGCTTGCCCATCTGCACCTGCGCTGCGCTCACGAGTTCCGCAAACGCCGCCCAGCGCGCGTCATCTTCGGTGGGAACGTCAAGCGTGGCGGGCAGATAAGGCGTAAGCACCTGGAGCACCCGCTCACGCCAGCTTTCCGGCGTGTTATCGCCGTCCGCGCCAACGAAATGGGCGATCACCAACGCCGTGTTAAAGGTTTCAGAGGCCACCAGGTCTGCCATAAACGCACTTTTCCCCCGCCCGGAATCGCCGACCAGCGCCAGACGGTTCAGGGGATCGCGCGCCTGATCTCCATTCGGGAGCATGGCAGCAAGCCGGTCCTGTGCCCATGTCTCAACCTGCTGTTTAAAAGCGGGCAACGGCACATAGTTCTCGCGCCGGGAAAGCGCATAGCATTGTTGCGCATGTAACCTGAGTTGCCGCTCATTCGGCACCTCATCAAGGGGGAAGTGGGTATCCAGTTCGGCAGTTAAGAAATCGAGGATCTGCTGACCAAATTCGCTGATCGCCTGGTAGCCATCAACACCGATGCACTCCGCGTGCGTCTCTCTGATTGCCCTTTTCAGGGCCGCAAGCTTGCCGCGGGCCGCTTCTGTGCTTTCATAGAACGTGGCCGACTCTTTCCCGGCAAGAGAAGCCGTTAAATCCTGATGGCGAAAATAGAGCTGGACCCGCTGCCTGCTGACCCCCTGCGCATCGTCCATAAACCCAAAGCGCATCTCCAGCTCGGTAACGCTGATACCTTCCGCCAGCGCCGCTTCGATACGTCGGGCATAGGGGTTTTCATCCTGCGCCGCCTGGTGCCAGTAATTTTCCAGATCGTGACGCTGTGGTACCCAACCGTAACGTTCGCCGATAAAGCCAATAAAGAACGGCGAAATGCCCAGCGCACGGCAGCGGGCGATCTCTTCGAGGCAGATTTGCACCGTCTGGCCGTTGTGCGCATCCTCTTCGGTAATCCCCCAGCGCAGGTCAATCTCGCTAAATACCACCTGGCGTTCAAGACACTGCTGTCGAAACAGGGGAAAAACGCGGGTCAGTAATTCATGACGCTCGTTTTCCATATCCCGAAAGGTGGAAGACAAAAACAGGCGAATCTGGCGAGGCTGACTGGCTGACGTTGGCATTAGCGCTGTTCCATGTGGTTGGTCGGTAACATGTTTATCCGTAACGACGAATAAGGTTCCGGGCCTGACGTTTCACCGAATCATCGACCCGTTCTGACGCCAGAATTTTCTCCAGCGTGGAGATGCCCAAATCCGATCCATATTGGCCACCCGCCACCGCGCATCATCACCCACCGGGCGATTTTGGGTACGCAGAACACCATGCGCATGTAAAAGGGAGCGTATTTTTGAATGCAGAGACAATAAAGCGATAGCGCTTAACGAGGATAAATCCCGTTCTGAACAATCTGACTTATCCATGTATTTATCTGGACCCCAATGTCACCGCTACAAGATGGGCTGTCAGCCTGGCATTTTGCCCTTTCTGACCGGGTTCGTCATCCCCCCAGAACTGGTCGAAACGCGCCTTCCTGAAAACAGGGATTGTTACCCGCCCGCTGTTATCTGACAATGACAAAATATAAAGGCAGCCGCGCAGGGAGAGCCGCAGATGAAAAAGTATTCTTACCCGTATTTGTTGACTCTCGCCATTGCCGTTGTGGCGGCGATTTTTGGCTTTTTCGCCTGGCGCAACATGATTTATCGCCCTACCTTCCTGTCCCATGCGGCGTTTCGATATATGGTGATGACCGCGCTTGCGATGACGGTTGTCGTCTGTTTTGCCCTACGAAAACGCTTTGCCGCCAATATCAGCACACGAACGGAATATCTCAAAGCCTGGTGCGGTATGGCCCTGGGGATGGTGTTCGTTTTTTCCGCGCTCTTCACCACGCTCACCTGGCTGCTGCCCGGCGTTGAATCGACCTATACCGCCCCTTATCGCTACAGCTCTGGCGGCTCACGAAGCTGCTCCGGGGCCAGCGTCTATGACCGCGATCTTGATGAAGAGATCCGCATCTGCGAGCCCTCCGGCAATCTCTTTTCAGATAAAACTCTGCGGGTAATTAAGCGGACCAACGTGTTGGGCATGGTGGTGATAGACGCCACTACATTCCCCTGAGGCTCCGTCTGTCGGCCTGAGAAAGCATCAGCATATTTACCATTAGTGACAAAATGGCAATGGGTAATGAAATATTGCTGGTTTCGCCGGAGCGCGACTGCGCGTAGCATGATGAAACATCAGCATATATTTACCTGATTAATGCATTATTGATCATCGTCCTGAAAGGAATGCGTAATGACTCCTCCCTCCTTTGCTTCGCAGCAGATCGGCGATTTTCAGGTTACCGCCCTGAGCGATGGCAATATGAGCGCCAGCCTGGAACTGTTAAAGGGCATTACTGCCGCAGATGCCGGCCAAATCCAGCGCGAGGCCGGTATAACCGAACCCGGCAATATTCACATTAATGGTTATCTCATCCGAGGGCAGGGAAAAACGCTGCTGGTGGATAGCGGTACCGGTGGCTGGAACAATGTCGAAGGGTTATTCGGGGAAAAACTGCGCGCGCTGGGCATCAGCCCGGATGAGATCGATGCGGTGCTATTGACGCACTGCCACCCGGACCATATTGGCGGCCTGCTTGATGACGATGGCAGGCTGGTTTATCCGCGTGCGGCGATATACCTGCATCCTCTCGAAGCAGACTACTGGCTCGACGATGACAAGCTCCGGCAGGCCAGCGAACGTGCGCAGCGTAACTTCGCGCTGGCGCGCCGTATGCTGGCAGCCTGTGCGCAGCAGATTCATTATCTGGATGAAAACACCGATATCGCAGGCATCCGTCCGGTCTGGCTTCCGGGGCATACGCCGGGCCATACCGGGTTTCGGATTGATTCGAAGGGGGAGAGCTTGCTTTTCTGGGGGGATATTGTCCATTTCCCGCATATTCAGTGCGCACACCCTCATGTGACCATCGCTTTTGACCTCGATCCGGTACAGGCGGTAGCCACACGCCAGACGATCCTCGCGCAAGCCGCCAGCGAAAAATGGCTGGTCGCCGGGATGCACTTCGCGTCTCCGGGCTTTGCCCATATTGTGCCGACAGAGGGCGGCTATCGGCTCGTCTACCCGACGGCTGACTCACTATGATGTCCTTCCCTGTGACCCGTGTCGGTGGCTGGGAAGCGCGCAGGTTCGCCCTATTCTTCGACAACGTTATTCGATGTTACAGCGCAGGGGATGGAAGGATGTCACGTCTTCATCCCTGATAAAATCTCTCTCTGACACGTGGGAAAAACACAATGAAAAGCTGGCTTGTAGCGTTACTTAGCGCGGCACTACTCTCTCCCCTGGCCGCATCGGCTGACAGCACTTACGTCTTCTTTCGTCACGGCGAGAAACCGGACAACAACAGCGGGCAGCTCACCTGCAAAGGGTTAAACCGGGCGCTGAGTCTCCCCTCGGTGCTGCTCAAGCGCTACGGTAACCCGGACGCGTTGTATGCCTCAGCGCCGAAAGAGAAAAAAACCGGCAGCTCGCTGCGCCCGCTGACCACCATCACGCCGCTGGCGATTCAGGTATCCAAACCGGTGGTACTGCGTTTCCATGCTGATGACACCAGCGAACTGGTTTCCGCACTGCTGGCGCAGCAAAACCAGCCGCTGACGTTTATTTCCTGGGAGCATAAAAATCTGGTCACCGCCGCGAAAACGCTGATTACCCAGACGGGTGGCGATGCGTCGCAGGTGCCTTCATGGCCATCAGCGGACTTTGATTCGATTTATGTGGTTCAGCTTGACGCACAGCAGCATTTTAAATCTTTTACCAAAGATACCGAAGGGCTGAATGACGTCTCCAGCCAGTGTTCTGCCCCGGCGCAATAATCGGTGTAAAAGGAAATAGCGAGGGAAAGGATAACCTCGTTATTCCTTTTAATATGCCATCGTTTCTTTTATAGCAACACCAAAGTGCGATAAAAATGCGCGAAAGCAGAAGAGTAGTGCTATTAATAATTCTATTTAAAACAAGAAGACAATTCGGGATACAACAGCGCATTATCTTTAAATCAGCGCATAAAAATGGCCCGTCTCCCGTGCCGAATATCAAAACGTTTATAAGCTTGATTTAGTTTAAGGCGATGTAAATTTCGTGAGGAAAAATAGCGACCGAAATATATACCTGGAATGTATCGAAAAATAAAGCAAAAACAGAAAATCCCTTTTTCGACTTTAGCGCTGAGTCTTATCTGTATTCATAATGTAACCAGTAAAGACAGGGTGGTTAATTAATGCACAGAGCAATGCATAAATATATCGACACTTTCACTGATACCCTGCGTCTTTTCTTTTTTGGGTTTCTCTTTTTTTTCTGCCGCCCGGTACTGGCAGATGAGCCACACATTGCATTAAGCGAATATTTTATTGAAACCTGGTCGACAAAAGACGGCCTGCCACACAATAGCATCAACGCCATCGCACAGACGCGAGAAGGTTATTTATGGTTCGGTACCTGGGAAGGGTTCGCCCGCTACAACGGCAAAACCTTTCAGGTCTTCGAACGCGGCGGCGAAAGCGCCATGCCCGACTCCGGAACGCTGGCGTTTGTTGCCGGGCCAGACGGCAGCCTGCTGGTTGCAGGCGCTCGCGGCGGTCTCTCTTCCTGGAAAGATGGCATCTGGACACCCTATGCTGCGGCACCGACCATGATTGGTTCCGCCATGCGCGACAGTAAAGGCAATCTGTGGGTGACCATGCCCGGAAAAGGCCTGTTAATGCGCCCCGCCAATGAAACCGGCGCAACGCGAGATGTGCATATTCTCGATAACGTCACCGCCAACAAAAGCGTGGAAGACGCGGATGGCACTATCTGGGCCGCAACCGACAATGGTCTGTATCAGGTGGTCGACAATAAAGCGACCCCGGTGCCGCCAGCCAGCGGTTTGCCGCAAGTCCGCGCCTTTAGTTTACTGGTAACAGACGATAACACCTTACTGGTGGGTACCGAAGCCGGCGTCTGGAAGCGCGTCGGTGAAGATTTTCAGCCGCTGCACCCGGAACTTACCAACGAAGTGGTCTCTACCATGATGCAGGATAAGCGTGGAGATATCTGGTTCGGCACCATTAACCACGGCATATTCCGCCTCAGTCCACAAGGGCTGGAACACCTGAATATTGATAATGGTATCGTTCATAACCGCGTACAAAGCATCCTGGAAGATCGGGAACAAAGTATCTGGATTGGTACTAATTCGGGATTGATCCGCCTGCGTCGCGCGCCGTTTATCACCGTGAGCACCCGCCAGGGCCTGAATGGCGACTATGTTCGTACCGTGATGACGCACTCGGACGGCAGTATCCTGGTGGGCACCAGTACCGGGCTAAACCGCATTCGGAATGGGCGCGTCGAACAAATTAACTGGAATCAACACACGCAGCCGTCGGTACTGAGCCTCGGCGAAGCCACGGATGGCAGCGTATGGGTGGGTACTTATACCGATGGCCTGCTGCACTGGAAAAATGGCCAATTAACCCCGGTATTACAGCAATCTAATGGCCTACCCGGTAACGAGGTTCGCGCCATCCTCACCGATCACCAGCAGAACCTGTGGATTGGCACGGCGTCCGGATTGAGCGTCTTACGCGCCAATGGCACGCTCCATACCTACTCGGCAGATGACGGTCTCCCTGCCAGCTTTATTATGGCGCTGCAGGAAGATGAACAGCAGCGCATTTGGGTGGGTACTGGCGTGGGGGTCTCCGTTTTTCATAACGGAAAATTTGAGCACATCGATATTTCCGCCATGGAGAATGCCGAATATGCCTTCGGCTTTTACAGCGAACCAGGCTATATGTGGATGACAACCGACCGGGGCTTGCTCCGCTATCGGAGCAGCGATGGCGCAATCGGTATGGTGGGACGTAAAAATGGTCTGCCCATCGACAAACTGTTCCAGGTGATACCCGACAATATGGGGTATCTGTGGCTTAGCTCGAACCGCGGCATGATTCGGATAAGCAAAGCCGAAGCCGTGGATGTTATTGAGGGGCGTAAGCGGCAGATTGCCGTAACCACGTTCGGTGAAAGTGACGGGATGATCAGCGCGCAGGCCAATGGTGGCTCAATGCCTGCTGCCACGCGCGCCGGTGATGGCGGTATTTGGGTGGCGACCGCCCGCGGTGCCGTGATGATTCACCCTGAACGATTAGGAGAATTTAGCAAGACACGGTTAGCTGCGGTGGTGGAGTCGGTTGAGAGTAACACCACGCCGCTCGACAATGACTACACCTTTCCTGCCGGAACAACACGCATCCGGATAAACTACTCCGGGCTGGGCTATGTTCTGCCAGAGCGTATTCGTTATCGCACCCGTCTGGAGGGTTTTGACCCACAGTGGATCGATCGCGAAAACAATACGTCAGCGGAATACACCAACCTGCCGCCGGGGAACTACCGTTTCAACGTTTCCGCCAGTTACCCCAACGGCGAGTGGAATGGCACGGACACGGTTATCAATCTGCGCATTAACCCGTTTTTCTGGCAGCGGCCACTCTTTCAGGTGCTGTTAGTGCTGCTGTTTCTGTTGGCGCTGTTTATGGTCTTTTGCTGGTGCCTGAGGCAGGCACGCCGTAACGAAGAGCGTCTGCGCACGCTGGTTGCCGCCAAGACGCTGGCCTTACAGGAGCAGGCTGAGGAGTTTGAACGACAGGCCAAAGAGGATCAGTTGACCGGGCTGGCAAACCGTCGGGTCTTTGATAAACAACTGATGCTCGGCTTCGACGATGCCCGTGCGCATGATTATCCGCTGACGTTGGCAATCTTCGATATTGATCACTTTAAGCAGATCAATGACCGTTGGTCGCATGTAGTGGGCGATAAGGTGCTGCAAAGTATCGGGGTCCTGCTGCGTAATACACAGCAGGATGCCAGGCTGAGCGCCCGTTGGGGCGGTGAAGAGTTCACTCTGCTGTTCCCGCATATGCCGATAGCGCAGGCCACGGCGATTTGCGAATCACTGCGGGTTACCTTATCGCAGACGGATTATCGGCATATCGCCGAAGGGCTGCAGGTGACCGCGAGCTTCGGCCTGGCGGAGTCGTCCTCTGCCAGTGACAGCAACGCGTTAATTAAGCAGGCCGACCACGCGCTGTATATCGCCAAACAGACTGGCCGCAACAAAGTGGTTTGCTGGTCCGGCGAAGAGGAGAGCGCATCTGGTCATTTTCAGATTTAGGGTTTGATGTGGAATGAGAGACCCGTCGGGAGGCGGGTTTTGTGGCGTATTAACGGTTTAAAACTCAATTTGGCGTCCATATCCCGGCATTTTTCCCGTGTACGCCCAGGATCACTCACAGGTCGCTAACACAGCCTCTTTCTTGCCATAGTGGGCTGAGCATTTTTTTGCATCGGCAGGGACTTTAATTGTTGTGGTTTTATCTGTCCCTTTATAACCGCAGACCAGGAATAAAGACGTGTTATGTTCTTTCACATAGTCCTGATAATCTTTTAATGTCCATACCCACGCATCAAGCGTGTCTGGCATTACATCCGCTTTCTCTTCGGGAGGCCCCATAAAAAGACTGACGTAATTCATTGTGTATGTCTTATTATTTTCCTTTAACGTCTCAGGGCAGTTTATTTTTTCGGCCTGGGCAATACCTGAAAACAAAAACATGCTGGCGCTCAATAATAATGCGTTACTCCACGACATATTTGTCTCCGTTATTGCCATTCAGACACCCATGCTGATAGTGGGTTTCTGAACAAAAACCGCGAATCCATACCTGTGCTGAGAGACGTTATTCGCAAGCAGCTATAAGCTTACGGTTTTTATCATAGGCAACGGAACATTTTTTGGCGGTAGCAGGAACAATCAACTCGACGCTCTGCTTCGTGTTCTTATAGTGGCATATAAAATAGAGCGACGTTTTATGCTCTTTCGCCTCATCCTGATAATCAGGCAGCGTCCATACCGTCTCCCGATCGTTATCCGGCATCAGTTCGACTAAATCCTTAGGCGGCCCCACGAACAAACTGGCATCGTTTAAGGCGTGTGTTTTATCTTGCTGCGTTGGATATTGCGGACAAACCGTTGTTGCCTGAGCCGCACCAACAGATAAAAACAGCCCCGCACCGAGCAAAAGCGTCTTACTCCACAACATAGTAATTATCTCCATTGTTCTCCGCGCGTGGTGCCTTATGAAAGCGGATGGTGCGTTTGCTGACATAATGTGGCGTGGCCTCACGTTCACCAGAAGGAAGTGTCCGGTGGTTCATCCACTGATCCAGTACCTGTATGCCCGACGCATCCTGCCCAAGATAAATAGCGGCGTGGGAACGTCCGTCAGTATGGTTGCCATAGCGACCATCCGCATCAAACGTGGCAATCGCCGTACCGGGAGCAATGGTCATATTACCTTTAACTAATTCGCCCCGTTTCCATGCTACCGTGCGCGGCATATTGGCCGCTTTTTGTGTGTACGCCACACACTGACCATTACCTACAGACTGACCGACATACGCTAACGGTGTTTTTGCGATATATGCCATGGAGTTAACACCCGTAGAAGTTGAGTGATGACATTCTGCATCTAATGTAAAGATATGCAAATAGAGGACAAGGGCGGATTTTAAATTAAGAAAATTCCTGGCTGGCTGAGGTATGTATTATATATTTATCAACCGATTATATGAAAAGCGCGCCGTGATTGTTGACCGCTGAAAATGAAGACTCTGAGCCTGCCCTCCCCCTGATAAAGAGCTATTAATGGCAGGCTCAGCATCCCAGGACGGGATTACAGATTAGATTTTTTATCCGCTTTCGCGGGCGCGTTCTGTTTTGTCGGCGCGCCTAACGTGTGCTTAAACCAGCCGACAACATGGTCAATCACCTGCGGCTGATACCAGTGAATATCGCCATGCTCCGCCCCCTCAACCAGGACATACTCGGCGGTGTCTTTTTTGGCTTTCAACGCCTGATATAACTGCGCGCTTTGCTGAGGAGAAACCAGCGTATCCGCACTGCCGTGCATAATCAAAAACGGCGGTTCATGGCCGGTAATATGGCCCATAGGGCTTGCGGCAAGCGCTTTTTTCGGGTCGCTGTCGATGGTTGCCCCGGCAAAGGTGCGAAATGCCGCGCCGTGGACCAGTAACGCTTCGGTCACCGCCGCTGAGCGATGTACCTGCTGTATCTGTTCCGGGAAACCTTCGCCTATATTGAGCAAATTCGAGATGCCATAAATCGTGGCCACACCCTGAACGTCAGATGACTGCTCGGGGTAATCCCCCTTGTCATACTCTTTTTCGCCGTTGGTCGTTCCCAGCATTTGCGCCAGCCATCCCCCGGCGGAATCACCCAACACGGCAATGCGGGCAGGATCGATGTTGTACTCTTTGGCGTGCGCTCTGAGGTAACGTACCGCCGTTTTCCCGTCGACCAATGGCGCGGGGAATTTATCCGGAATCACGCGATATTCCGCGGCGGCAACCACATAACCTGCGTTCGCCAGCGCCATACGCATCGCGATGTATTTATCGTGATTGGCCGTCATAAAACCGCCGCCTGGGAAATAGATAATGGCCGGTTTCAGGTCATTATTGCGCGGGACCAACAGCGACATCCTGAGCTGCCTGAGCGCCACGCCATCTTTGACCTGCGAGTAAATCACGTTGCTGAATAAATCGGTCTGATCCTGTGACGGCGTGAATTTCATTATCTTTGCGCCCTCGGTTGATCCGGGCAAGGTATCGGCAGCGGCAACCGCCTGTGAAATAGCGGACGATAACAGCATACAGCCCGCCAGAATAAGGGATGTTGATTTCATAATGTCCTTCTTGTGTAGGGGGATTTTTCCCGATCCTGACGCAGGATATCATTCGAATTAACCGATGAATAACGCAAGAAGTCGATGTAATTGATGCAGTAATCCGATGATTCGCACCACAAAATCTCTGGCGCGGGTGATGTCATTGGCAAGCGCGTAGCATACTGAACCAAACGCCATGCTTTCACGGGGCAAAAATTTCGCCATGAGCGTGGCAAGTTATTTGAGGACTACCTTAAGACCCTCTAACTGATATGATCAGCAGGAAAATTCTCCCGCCCCAAAAACACCGAAGGGAATGACTATGTCGTGGAGTAAGGAAATAATTTCAGGTTGCGCGGTTTTTCTCTTTTCCTGCGCTGTTTTTTGCCGAAAAAGTCAACTGCCCACCTGTTTTACAGGACGGCAATAAAACATACCGAATGAATGTCGATAATGTTTTCATCGGGCCGCCAGAAGAAAGGGCGTCATTATTACCGGATACAGACGAAGAAATGGTATGGATACAGCAAAGATGAGTTTTACGCCTCCTGTGAATAAACCTGCGCATTGCCAGATATCGCCCGCTTAGCGGAACTGGCGATACGCCATAAACCATCCATAAGAGGTGAACAGTAAATTGTTCACACTCCGCAGTGTTTCATCGCATACAGAACATTTACTACTCAACATTTAATCAGCGTTTAAATAAACGGTAGCCCCATAGCACCAGAGCAGCAATCACAGCAGCCAGATCAGTCTTGATAAGCAACAGCGTAAAGGCGTAATTGTTCATTGCCTCTTCGCCGTCACCCGTAACAGAAATATGACGCATAAAAATATCGTTAGCCCAACGATCAGGGATCAGGAGGAGCGCAACAATCAGCACAACTATAAACAGGATAATTTTCATCTCACACCACCGAAAGGGATCATAACACAAGCAAAACGCGAAAAAGCCATGCTAATACGTCGAAGAATAGTGAGACGGTTTAATTTATAACAATTCATTGTTATCGACTCCTTGCAACGGAGAGTATGTCGATGAACCTTTGAAAAAATCATGTACAAATAATAATTAGATCCCTTAGAGTACCGCAAAATTCACAAAATTTGTGTGGAACCTGACCTTTATGGACGTAAAACTGCAACCTGCGATGGGAAGAGATATGCGCGATGAAATGACCACTCAACGGTGGTCGTTCTTTTTGCTGGGCTTGACTTTAGTGGCTCTCTTCATTCCAATGTTCCACCATAACTTATGGGGAGGCGATGATTGGGGGCCACATGTATTACGGCTGCAAGCTCTCAATGCACAACTTGACCATCAACAATTCCCTCCCCTTTTTGACTACTGGACAGAAAATCAGTACGGCTTATCGTGGGGAGCATTTTATCCCCCTCTGAGTACTTTATTGCTTTTTATAAGCAGACTTTTTCTATTTGGCTTTGACAATAATGCGCTACAGATGAAATTCACCCTGGGATCAATTATTCTAATCTCAGCATTTTCAGCATACTATGCAGCTAAACGGGAGTTTTCATCCGCAACAGCCGGCCATATCAGCGCAACACTTTTTATTAGCTCAAGTTATTTCTTATGCAATTTCTTCCAAAGGTTTGCTGTCGGGGAATGTCTCGCAATGGCATTTATGCCATTACTTATTAGAGGATGCAATGCATTATTAACAGGAGACAAAGATCGAAAGCTCATTCCTTTATCCTGCACATTAATACTATTAGCCAACATCCCTAGTTTCATCGTCGTATTGATTTTCTTTTTCATATTTTTGCTGATAAACATCAAAAAAATCATTACCCGTGAAATCATTATTTTTCTGGCAAAATCAGCTCTGGTCAGTCTACTAATTTCCAGCTTTTACTGGTTACCACTGATCTATCATATGCATTACTCTGATATCTTTGCATTCACCAAAATGCAGAAATCTTATGAATTTATAAATCAAACCAGGGTTAAATTTGTCCACGTATTACTTGCAACTAAAAACACAAGTGGAACGATTGGGTATAGCTTATTTCTAAGCCCTGGAATTTTAATTATTGTTTTATCTTTTATTGCACTATTCACTGATAAAGAGCGTACATCAAGATCTATGCTTCTGATCGCTGGTATTCTTACATTAATGCTATGCCCTGCTTTTTCATGGAACTGGATACCTGAAAAAATATCTGTATTACAGCTAATTCAGTTCTCATGGAGATTATTGAGTTGCATCACTGCAATCCTCTCCCTTTATGCTGTACTGCCTGTATTGCAATGGATGAACAAAACAAAAAGCTGGCTATTTATTTTACCGATACTCATCGCATTGCAAATCACATTCCCGATCCATGGTGCAATTTTTTCCACACCGCCGGAATTTAGTTCAAACATTTTATACCGTGATTATGTTAATAACAATATAAAATTCCCAATCACTCATGAGTCCCTCAATACAGCAGGATCTCTTGTTATTGAAAAACCGAATGGTTTTAATAATGGATATCCTTATTTTCAGGTTGAAGCAGAAAAACCATCCCTATTTACCCTACCTTATATTATGTATTCTGGTTATTATCTTATGGTTGATAATAAAAAGACACAGCCAATATATTTAGATAATGGTTTTATAGGCGCGAACGTAGAGAAAGGCATGCATACCATCGCTCTAGGATATGATAAAAATATTTACATCACCCCAGGATTAATTAGTCTTGCGATGCTATTAATTATTATCGTTTCAGAAACTCGATTGTATATACGACGACAGCGCTAAACACCTCTGGACGGCCACGCATAGTGATTTTTTCGTTGTTCATCACTAGCGTGGCACTACAAAAAAATGCTCAGCATGGTTCGAAGGTAGCGCAGAACAGACACATATTGTTTGCCAATAAGCCCATCTGATTGCCAGATACCTTCTGGTTTGACAATGAAGGTAAGGTCAACACCGAAGGTAACTGGCAGAGCGGGAATAAGGCCGTTATTTTTACCTACTCACACCAGGCTTAAAGCGTAAGGCTATCGCAATCAACAGGATGACGCCTGCACTCATGATGAGCCACGCGTTTGTCAGTGACGCACCGCTGTCGCGCACGATACCGGCGATTAATGGCATCAGCGCGGCAATCAGATATCCGCCACCCTGCACTCGTGACAACAGTTTCCCTGCCTCGGCCGGCGTTCGGGCATGATCAAATGTCACGATGA
This sequence comes from Phytobacter sp. RSE-02, assembly GCF_040578655.1. Classification (NCBI taxonomy): domain Bacteria; kingdom Pseudomonadati; phylum Pseudomonadota; class Gammaproteobacteria; order Enterobacterales; family Enterobacteriaceae; genus Phytobacter; species Phytobacter sp. RSE-02. The sequence goes on from NZ_JBEULY010000007.1 coordinate 242,894, forward strand.
GCGATAGCGGGAACAGCGCGCCAATACCGCAACCAAGCAGCAATGTTGACACAACTGGCGTGGTTCCCGGAGAAAAGACAAGACACATCAACCCTGCCAGCAACATCAACAGCACGATGAGCAGCGGAACACGGCGGTCAGGAAAGCGCGTTATCAGCGCTGAAACGGCAAAGCCCGCTACAACTTCGGTCAACGTAAGCCAGGCCAGCATATAGCCGCTGCTCCGTGCGCTCCAGCCCGCCTGGATATAGAGAGGGGGAAGCCACGCCAGTACCAGGGTATAGGCACCTGTCCCGATGCCAAAAAATAGCAATAACAGCCATGTCCTGGATGACGATAATGTCACCTCTGCAAACACCGTTTTTTCTACCTGGCGGTGTCTGGCCCATGACAGCCAAAATATCAGGGCAAGAAGCGCTAACAAACCGGCTATTGCCAGCGTAGGCTTTAAATCAAGCCGGGTAAACAATGGCTCGGCCGTGGCGGCAGCCAGCGCCGCACCGGCCATAATTCCGGTGCTGAACAGAGACATAAATGTGCTGGCCGATTGTGCGTATTCCTTTTTTATCAGCGCTGGCATTAACGCCTGGATCATGCCGATACTCGCGCCACCCGCTAAAGCTGTACACATAAGCCCCGTGAGTGATGTGCTAAAGCCCCGGAATAAACAGGCGAAAAGCAGGATGGAAAGCCCTACTGTAATGCCCCGGACTGCACCGGTTCTGGCTAAAAGCCATGGTCCACTCAGCGCAACCAGCCCCATCATGGCGACAGGCAAAGTGGTGAGCAGACTGAATTCCGTGGCGGATAGCCCTGCTTCACGCTGTAAAACCGGAAATAACGGTCCGATGGAAGCCAGGATGGGGCGAAGATTCAACCCGATCAAAAAAGCGATAAATGCGAACATAAAGGGCGAAGATGCTATGCGTTTCAAAACGTAATCCTTTTAGGCATGTGATTGCTCCAGCAAAAAATGCGTAAGCATTTATCTTAACATTAAGATAAATGTATTCCTTGTGTAAGATGGACCGCACAACTCGATAAATAACCCTATTTAAGGTACGAAAATGCATGACCATATCGACTTCGTTGTCAGCCAGTGGGACAGCGCAATGCCTGAGCTTGACGCCTCTTCAATGAAAGTTTTTGGCCGAATGTTGAGGGTGATGAAGCATTTGGGGAAGATGCGCGCTCAGGCGCTGGAGCCGTTCGGCTTTCGCGACGGGGAATTTGACGTCCTTGCCACTTTGCGCCGAGCCGGCGCGCCTTATTGTCTTTCTCCAACACAGTTATATAAATCGCTACTGGTCACTTCCGGGGCGATGACGAATCGCCTTAACCATCTTGAAGAGCAAGGACTGATTGAGCGAATTCATGATCCCGATGACAAACGCAGCACACTGGTCAGCCTGACAGCTTATGGGCGAGAGCGTATCGAACAAGCGCTTCTCGTCCACACTGAAACGCAAAACGCGATACTGGCCAACCTCTCCCAGGCTAAACGGGAGCAGCTTGAATCATTATTAAGGGAGTTGCTGCTGACATTTCCGGGCTGAGATTGCGGCTCCCGCTCATATCTAATGGCCGGGTAATTAAAGGCCCGCTCATGGGCACCTCTCTTTAAGCCATCGTTAAATGGCTCTGAGGTGTCTGTTGAATTCGAGGCGATTCACTATTGCCAGATTTTCGACAACAACGGCCAACTCGACAGGGACTGCGTACTGATAGTTTGCTTAGCGGAAGACCCCATAGGGATTACCTCGTTTAATAACTTCTATTAAGATTAAAATAGCAATGTCGATAAAAGCATCACTTCTTATTTCGCAGGCAGCGCTCCCGAATAGTGCTTTGCTACGATATCGTTCAGATCCATAGGCTTGAACGTGATTCCAGTTAATAACAGGAAATAAAAAACGGGCTGCAAATTACAGTATACATACTTTGAACTGGTTTCAGGAAACATAGGGAGAATTTGAAATGGTGTCGATAATAGGAACAGATACAACATTTAAGTTATTGTTTTAATTCATTAAATGAAAAACACTTAAGAGATGTGCCCCCTAAAATGCCCCATTGGAAAACTACGATCACATGACTAAGTTAGATTATAAGTCGGCAAATATATCGAGGGACGTATCGTAACCGCATATTAAGAACCGACATTTGTAAAATAACTTCTTAAATTGCTCCCAATAAAAAACACTAGATCAGATTTCATATTTAGAGATTGCATCTATCACTTTCGCGCCATACCGACTAATCATCGATTGGTAAAAACTGTGCTCAATAAATTTTGCATATCCTAATTCCCCTTTCAGGGTAAGTATTTCTTTTGAAGACAATACGCCTTTAACGTAGTGATGTATTTTACTTCTTAACAGTCGCTTTCTTTCTCTCCCCAAAGAAAGACGCCCCTCAGTAGTTATAGTTACTCCAGTTATATGGCGATTAAACTTCCTAGAAGAAAAAACTGTCTTTTCATGATTTATTTTTATATTTCTTAAGTTAACTTCATTGAGTATTTCTCGCACTAACTTAGGCATATTGAATAACACCCCCTTTTCTTTAGTGCTAAATGTCAAATCATCCGCATATCTCGAATACTCCACTCCTAATGCTGCACATTTTTTTGCCATTTTATCATCAAAAAAATACATAACCACATTCGAAATTTTAGGCGATGATGGAGCACCAATACTCAGCCTAAGAGGGCTGCTTCTTCTAAGTTTCCAGAAGAAAAGATTTTCAATCACAAATACATCCGTTTGATTTAGTTCAATACCAAACTCTTTTAAATTTCCCAGAAGATTAAATGGTTTAATACTTAGAAAGAAATTCTTGAAGTCCATTTTAAGTAAGTAATCATTAGAACAATGAATCAAAGCATTAGCTTTAATACCTTTCATAGATTCATATGCGAAAGCACTTTCATGCACTATTAATTCACTAGACATATACTTTAAGACAGCGCGTTGCAAAGACTTAACCTGTCTTGCCGGTTGAGCTATTAATCTATAATCTTTACCATTCCGTTTAGATATATGGTATTTTTTATATCGTCTCGGGATCGTAACAATATATCTCTTTGCTTCTTCATCACTGAGGAAAAGACCGTTAGCAATATACTTTAATAATTCCATATCAAGCCCCTCCTCGTAGAATGTTTATTTGATTTAGTGCGTTCTTTCTTTTTTTAGCTGTCTCATCCATCTCTTTTGCGTCCATGCTAAGGTATGATTGCCGAATTGCGACCTTGATATTCATAGAATCTTTTATTTTACCGCTGGCGCTAATACCAAATTTAAGCTTGCTTTCTCTACGCCCTCGAGAATAATAATAGTCAGTACCGCTATATGACAATGAAGATGTTAAATTCATTTTGCTAAGCAAATAAAGCAAACGGGATATAACTTTTTGTGGTACATCTATATCCATACAATATAGCGCCCACTCTATTTCTGTTTTTTTAATAGGTTCAGATAGTAGTATTATTTCATAGATTAAAATAGCCAAATGCCCAGTATTTTCAGAATTGTATCGTTCTGTTTTTTTTACCCTTTTAAGCCGCGAATATATATCGTGATAAATTAATTCCGCTTCATCGTATTTCATGCTATCTATTTTTGGCCACGGATAAACCGACACCGAAGCATCATCAATTTTTTTAAGATACTCCAAGGGTCCTAAATATATAAAAGAGGATCTTGGAGGGATCTTCCTTGCCTTGTTACCTTCAATTTCTTCAAGTGGAGCTACAATATGTAATTTCTGAGCAAGCGATTTTTTATTAACAAAAAGACCTAATTCAACTAAAGAGCCAGCACTTTCTAAACAAATTACAACAAGCGTTGATATATTTGCAATGTCATCCTCAAAACTCATCAAATCTGAATATGCACCATCTTTGAAATAATCATGAAAATTTTCGGCCAAAACAAGAGAATCAGATAAATCAGGGTTATGCCCAGCTACATAGGTAAATATGTGATCTCGTACACTAATGGGCTTCGCATTAATCGGTCCACCACAAACGAAAATAATTGGCGGCATAAATTGAACAATGAAGTTTGAATATTGCAAATCTCCAAATTGCTCTTGTAATGCGTTCATGTACGCAGAATCACTCACCCCTGTGACCCCCTTCTTCTAAAAGAAAAGGTGGCTAACTAGCCACCTTCAATCCCTTTACCTAAAGGATGCGCTTTAGACTTTCAGTAAGCTCCTGAAATGAAACGCAGTGGAATGAAGGATCTTGCTGAAAGTGCTAAAGCGCAACCCTAAATGTCCACAATAAGTTAGTGTCTGGCGAAACGCCCGACAAGGATAAACCTGTTATCCCACGCGTAAAGGCAGAATTAGGATAGCAAAAAAAAGAGAATGATCAATGGATAACCAGCCCAAATATCACAATCCCATCTAAGCGATGGTACTTACCGTTATCTCACGCAAAATTCATTAAAGCCGCAAAAACGGCGCTATACCGCACCCGCCTGCCACTTTCATATCAGTAAAATTTTTCAGTTTTGTTTTTCTACAAACGGGTAAGCCAGCCCGCGCCAGTACAGGCTCTCTGACATAAACCTCAGACTGAAAAAATTGAAACGGATTTCAGTTTTTTTCAGTTTCAGCAATTCCAGTACTTGCGCAATTTTTCCAGGTAATTGTTTCAGAAGGAATTTTTTATTTTATGTCACGATTCAGGAAGAGACAGCACTGAACGCGAAAATAATAAATAGAGTAGATTTAATGAGTTACCACAAAAAGAGACTGAAAAAGTTTCTGACCAAATAATCAATGCCGGGCACACTTCCGGGTCCCTTGAGAGCGCTGGGGCTGGTGGTAAAGACCGCCTCCATCATCTGCGAGCTTATAGCTCTTCTCTTGTCCTTTAGCAGCTTCAACCTTGCGGGAATGAAGCATAATTGATGGCACATTTCCTGAACCGAACAGTAGATGCCCCCGATTGTGCCCCCAACAGCATGTTGATTTCAATAGATAGGGGTTGACTTCAAACGACTGAAAACAGCTTAACTTCTATGTTTTTAAAGGGTTTTATTGAGGTGAGTTGACTTGAGAATACCAGGGGATGGTGCGATAATAGGAACAATACCTATATCCTATTAATATGATTAATAATATAAATTACCTGTTTCATCTTTGGTGATACCCCCAAAGATACCCCCAATGGATTTTGTGTCCTGTTTAGGCGGGTGTTTTTTAACCAACTTAATGCTTCATCCTGAAGGCTTCGGCTATCATCATCTTCGGGATCAATGTTGGCTTGAAAATCCTGATACTCATTCCGTGAACTCGGTCAGATCCTTGTCAGAGGCGTTTTGCAGCAGTTTCTGCCCGCGATCCGCAATATCACTTAAACGTTCAACTGTGGGCCTGAAACTCGCTTTGATATGCGATAAAGATAATATTATTGTCCATTTTTTCTGACTCATAAAGAATTATTCTTATCCGTAATGGAGTCAGATTCATTATTTACAATGCAATTTAATAGACTTTTTGCGTGGGCTTCAATAAGAGGAGGAGGTAATGCATTACCTATCATCAGAGCAATTGCACCTTTACCATGCTTAATATCAAATTTATAGCGAAGTGGAAATCCTTGCAACATTGCGGCCTCTCTTAAACTAATAACTCGGTCTTCCACTGGATGTAAAAATCGCCCTTTTGATGGGTTATTGCACCCACTTGTTATTGTCGGTGAAACATCATCCCATGACATTCGTCCATAAACGTCAAAGAATCCAGATATTTTTTTATGGCAATCTAAATGATATTTCTCAGGTAAATCTTTACGACTACCTCCATCTTTAGGAATATTCTTTATTATATCAATGACTTGAGGAGAACGCTTATCTTTAAGATAATGAATACTATCTTGATAATCGACCTTTGATTCAATATCGAAAATCACATCCCGAACATGGAGAGATTTATCATTTCTTTTAGCCATCTCAGGTTTTTTCTCTTTTGAGGCTAAAAGTATTAATCGTTTTCTGCGTTGTGCCACTCCGTAATTAGCAGCATTCACAATATCATATGAATAATAATATCCATTATTGCTCAGAAATTCTAAAAAGTTACTAAACCGTTCATCTGAGGCCAGATTTGGTACATTTTCTAACATCACCATCTTTGGTTTCATAACTGAAATAAAGTGTATAAATTCAAAAATCAGATCATTTCGACTATCCTCAATAGAAGAAATTTTATTTTTTGTTCTTAACCGAGAGAATCCTTGACATGGTGGGCACCCTGCCAACAAAGTCAACTCCCCCGGACCTATATTGAGATCACGAAGGATTTGTTCTGGGCTTAAACTTCTCACATCAGCATGATACATATGACAGTTAGGGTGATTTAGTTCATACGTTTCTTTCGCTTTAAGATCTATCTCTATGGCTGCCTTCAAGATAAAACCAGCTTGTACAAGGCCTTGGCTTAAACCACCGCAGCCACTAAACATATCGATTGCAGTGAAGTGTAAATTTTTATTAATCTTTCTAGAATGTAGCTGCATTTTCACTCCAAGCTTAAACCAAAAGTAACCATTCTTGTAGCTTATCCGCTATTTTAATCAAATTAGGATTTTTGTCATCCATTTTATTTAAGTAATGCCCAGCAATACCAGAAAGTTGTTGCGAGTCAAATCCCTCCCCGGACTCATCATACAATCTATTTTTATACTCTTGGGATGTACGGTATGAATCATCTATTCCCATCGCAGATAATATGAGCGCATCTGGACACATTAATGGAAGATAATCCAATCGATTACGAATCCACTGCAAATAATTTAGTTTCTTTTGAATAGAATCTTTTTTTATTCCAGCCGAGTCATTACCACCGTTAGTAATCAACATTGGCACACAGCCAACATTATCAGATAGAATGTTATCTAATGAATCATATTGCGACGGAGAAATATCATTCGGATCAATGAACTCTTGAACATATTTCTTATCTCCATCTAAAAATACAAAATCGTTTACTTTAGTCTGAATAAGCACAGGGATATGATATTTTAGAATAGATTCTGCCCCACCTTCAACGATGGATACTTCGAACACACTAGCATCCCCCGCATCTAATAATTTCATTGCTCTTTCAACCACAATTTTAGCCATAAGATCTTCTACATATATCTTTCGTTTCGAAGTTGCTGTTCCTCCAAGTCGATGCAGTGCCACATACGGAGAACAACCATTAATTATCCTAGTTTTGTTCTCGCTGTTATTTTCTAAAACCTTAATTGCATTATGAGGAAGCTCTTCTATTAAATCCATAGAATGAGTTGATACAACCACTTGTAATTTTTTCTTTATAACCAACATCAAAATGAATTTTAAGAGTTCTTTTTGTGCGCCCGGATGTAAAGATGTTTCCGGTTCATCCAAAAGAACGAGAGAATAATCATCGCAAGATAGCAGCTTTATAACAATGCTAACAATGGAAAGTTCCCCGCTTCCAGCGTATGCCTCTGAATATTTAATCCCACGATCGAAAATAACACTAACATCCTCGCTTTCTTGTTCTGGATACAAGCAATGCCGTATATACTGAGCAGAAATATAATCCCTACCAAGAATATTAGATATATATTTTAATTCTATTCCATCCAACATTCTATTTTCAAAAACACGGTCTCGCCCCCCTCCTAAACACCATTTCTCAATTTTCTTATCAACTACCCTTCGCAATCTTTTCGAGCCTTTTAATATCCCTTCATTTTTTTTGCTTTGACCAGTTTTAACCGAATCAAAATCTCCACCTAAATGCATAGTCCGATCAAAAGCACCTATGATCATTTTTAGATTTAAATAAATAACCGTTCTCTGTACTGGATTCCAACGATCAGTAGACCTTCTGGAATAGTTGCCAATAGGCATATCAACCATTCCATCACCCTTATTTACTTTCGTAGGTTCCCAAACCTCGTAACTTCGTGCATCTCTTTTAACTAGCGCTTTTCTAGTTTCAACAATACCTTTAAATTCTTCATGCCAATGGCCATAGATATATCGAGGAGGATTTTTATTAATCGAAATTATGGGATCAAGTGCGGTAGAAAACCAAAATTTAGCAGTACTATAACCATCAGGCATCCCAAATAAGGCATGGAGTATTGAGCTTTTCCCTATGCCATTAGCTCCAACTACAGCAGTAAATGGGAAGTTAAATTCTATCCTAGCAGAGGGCTCGAGCCCTTTAAAATTAGGAAAGTGAGCATATGCTATATATCCTTTAAAATAGGAATATTTATTTTTTAAATTTATTTCAGAGATCAGTTCAAGAATACTACATTCATCTAAAGATTTTTTCTTTGCCACTTTTAGTTCCTAAGTATTATTTATCAATCGCTATTATTGGCATTAACAATAGTGAATAGTGTTAAAAATGATGTAGTAAAACAATTTGTAACTATATATAAATAGTTTATCATTTAAACTGATATAAAAAAACAAAAAATTCAACACCACCAATCACCGTAAGTCATTGTTTTACATACAAACACATAACAGTATCAATCACGCGCTGTCAAAAATAATCGACTACAATTGGATTCTCCCTGATCTTCTAGGCAAAACCCTGATAACGAAATTGACTAAGTTTAAGTATCAAATCATTAATCTACTAGCCGAACGAATTATAAAAAAATATTATTACGCTCACTTTCCTTTTATAATGATGTCAGAACAAGCGTATTACTGTTTCCACCATTGCTGCAGGCTTCAATCATTGCTTCAACATCAGGATTACTTTCCATATCCTTTACTGTTGTTGTCCCAAATTGTGCCAGATAGAAATTACCCGCTATCGCTGAGATTATTTTTTAACACTCAGCTGCAGGAACACCCGTATAAGTGATAGTAAATGCGCTAACTGCAGTTCCTGATGGGCCGGTAGCCGCAGAAGCAACCGTGATATATCCTTTCCAAGTATTGACTATGTTAAACCCACGTCCAGACTGTTTATACATATTGACAGGGAATATTCCAGCTTTATATGAATTACCATTTGCTAAACCAGAATAAGAGGCAGTGGCAGAATAGAGTGATTTTATCCCTGTTTGTATAGTCGCAATGTTCTTAGATTCAGCCTCCGCTCGTTGTGCCGCCTGAACCTTCGGATACACGATAAATGAGCCAACAATTAAGGCAGCAACAGTGCCAAGCACAAGAAGCAGTTCTAACAAAGAGAACCCCTGCTGGATTTTCTGGTTTACATTATTTATTTTCATTGAATATCTCCATATTTGTTATTGATAAATACAGAGATAAAACATTGAGAAAATTAATCAGCACGCAAAGGAAATTGTTGGTTATTTTCGTGATGAACGAACAAACTTAAAAAAACATTCAGATACAATAAGATTAAAACATTAAAAATATTAATTCACACACCCACACAAGAATAACTCACCTTCACAAGGTTATCGCTTGTTGCCGCAACTGAAAAGGTATAATCACTACCCGATGACGTTTCTACGGTGTGGAATAATGTCACGCTTGAACCTGATGCTCTGCCGTGATCGTATTCAAACGCAGCCGTTCTATCTGTTTCCACAAGTACACCATTGGCATAAAAGGATGCATTCATCCAATATACTCCCCAACCTACAAGCCAATTAGCATATGCGTGGACCAATATTTTACCAGAAGCGCCACTTCTGCAGGCAAACGTCGAATTATTGTTGATGCTCCCGGACGAAACAATCGTGTTCCCTTCATTGCCCTTCCATACACCATCAACACACCACACAGGAGAACCATTGAGGGCCTTTCTGATACGCCCGTTAGGTGAGCATGTATCCCCGGCAGTGGCTATTGAGGTGGGTTGAATGTATCTACCCGCAATATTGCCTGATGCACTCAATCCTTCATTAACCAACGTCTGATACGTAATTTCACATCCATTAGCCGAACAGGTTCTTGGTCCCGGATCACTGGTCTGGCTGCTACTCGATGCGAGGGGTGAAAGTTTGTCAAAGCGAATACTGATATAACGGTTAGTCACCTCACCTGAAACTTCATGAAAGCCGTTGGTGTGCCAATACTTAAAACCAATGTTATTTCCAATAAGGAAAACCCTTTCCTGTTTATTATTTTCATTCTTCTTTGTCCTTTTTTACTTTCACGTCAATATCAATTAACAGAAAATAAAAAGAGTTCAAGATAAGAGGTAAAAAATCAGCAAAAAATCAATAATTGTGGTGGTGTTTGATTTTATATACTTAGGATAATTGATGCAGATCTTCCTTGCTATAGTCTCCATTGCTTCCGTCGTGTCTTTCCCTTCGTTACAGTTTTACTTTACCCAACATTAATAATACCTCCTATGCTATACATTAATGGTATAATTAAGTTAGGATTAAAAACAAATTTATTATCTATTATTTTGATAACTACCGCGCCCTCTGGGGCTTACTCAACAGTTCACCGACCTAAAACGAGTTTTAGGCCGGTTCACCGTTTGGACGTGAAAAACATGATTAGGACTTGGCTTTGTTTATAACATTTTCGATATAGACTTGGCCTTGTGCTCTATAAACCTGAACATCACTCTCATGAAGATTGTGTATGTTAAGTAAAAGCCCAAAGACTAATTCCTTATCTACATAACCAATATCACATCCTAAGACTTTGGCAACCTCTGCACCGAAAATAATTTTCTGACGAGTATTTTCTTTCTTCGTTTGTTGTTTCTTTTTAGCCTCCAAGAAGTATAGGCGTTCCTGTGCTGAAGCAATTTGCTGTTTAATCGTTTTTGTTGTCATTGTTCATCTCCCCAATGTTTTCTCTTGTTGGAATAAGGGATGTCAGCATAATCATAACCATTACCAATTTGTTTCTTGATTGATTTTATTTTCATCTTAAACTGTTGCTTTATCTGGCGCTGTTTTGCTTGTTCCCTAATATTGATTACTATTTTCTCTGCTTCTAAATAGGCTTGTTCTGTATCGGTATAGATACCATCATCAAGAAGTCGCTTGGCTTCCCAATCAATGGCTTCATCATTATTTTTATACATTAAACCTCCTTGTGTTTGTTATAGGTTATCCTTTACCATAATTTAAATAATTATCAATACAAGCAGCTCATTTTATTTTATAAAATACAGACTCACAAGACTGATATTAACACCCCTCATCACAGCATTAATGCTCATTGGAATGAATGCTATTTCATAGCAACACTATGCGATAGTAATCACTAACTATTTTGTCTAATACTCACCACGTTACTTAATTTTTCTCGTTAATGTTTTTCATTTCACATGTTAAATTTTCATTCTGATTTATATGACTAACCTGTTAATCGTGAAACAGGGAAAACTACAGATAAAAGCTACTATTTTCTTGTTTTAGTGATTTCCCGCCTTACGGCGGGATAAATTAAGATTCTTCTTATCCTTCGGACACCATCTAAAATCCGTAGGGGTAATATTGTGGAATACTTCGCCCTTTCATCTAGATTGCGCCGCTTAATTCGGCGTTTTGTTTTACAGGTATTCATATATTTCGTATTAATTAAGTAGAGGGTTTTACATTGTTAGAAAAAACAATGCCCACTTATACACTCACTTCGTGAGCGTGTGGGCCCTACCGGGGGTTGCCTGCCGCAGGCTAAAAGAAAAACCAAGGTCAACACATAGAGTTTTTCTTACGAAAAACTAACAGTAGCATAGTTATATTTGAGGGTATTTTTTATATGGCAATTTTTCATCTGGAGTTTAAAATTGTGAAACGTTCAGAAGGCATGTCTTCCTGTAGAAAGGCTGCTTACCATGTGCGTTGCAGAATAACAGATGATCGCACTGGCAATACCTATGATTTCAGCCATAGGACAGATTTATTCCATCATCAGATATTAGCCCCTGTTTCAGCACCTGCTCATATTATCAAAAGCTCAACCATCCTGTGGAATGAAATTGAAAGGGTTGAGCGTCAGAAAGATGGTCAAACAGCCCGTTATTTTGATGTGGCTATTCCCTGTGAACTGAACAATGAAAACAAGATAAAACTGGTTGTTGAATACTGCCAAAAAAATTTCGTCGATAAGGGCATGATTGCCGATATCGCCTTTCACGATCTCGATGGCACTAATCCTCATGCACATGTGATGTTGACATTAAAACCGATCACCGCTGATGGCTTTGGTAAAAAAGAAAGAAGCTGGAACGACAAGAAAAACGTAATCATTTGGCGTGAATCATGGTCAGTGATTGCCAATCGCTATCTGACTGCGGCTGGCAGTAATGAACGTATTGATCATCGTTCTATTGATGCTCAACATACTGAAGCACTCGAAAACGCTGCTATCACCTTAAACGTGGAAGAAAAAGCACTTTGGCTTGCCGAGGCAACGTTAACCAGCCGTCCCCCTATGCAACGTGTTCATCGTGCCAAGTGGAACAGCAAAAGCGTTCAGGAAAAACGTGCTGCTGAACAAGCTATTCGTGATGAGATGAAACTGGAAGCTCAGGCCACATACAACACCTTCAAAGATTTGGATCTGCAGATCGTTGTTGACCTTAGAAGCTTCACCGTATCAGAAATGCCTGAGCCTGTTGAAATCGTATTGCCTGAAACAGGTTCGCAGTCGTCATCATCCGAAGAACAACAGCCTGTTCTGGTTGCCCCTATACCTCATACACGCACTACACTGAAATCCCCATCTTCTACAACTGCCAGAGCGGTTAAACGCGCTCCTGTTAAAAGTAAGAGAAAGCAGGTTAAACCTCGTCAGGATAGCGTGTTCAAACGTTTCACGCTGTTGGTCGTCGGGTATATAAAAGAAAAATTCATCTGGGCCAGAAAGAAACCATCCCCTGTTTCAGTTGATGCTGAACATGATAAGCGTATAGCCGCAAACTATGTCTTCGATGAGGTCCAAGGCATCTATGTATCACGTGCTGAGCATGAGAGAAGAGGCAGATTTAACAGCGATGAGTACAAACCAACCAAGGAGGAGATAAGGCGTTTTCCAAGCCGTGCGGTTAAACCAGCTCAACTTGATAGCGATCTCGACTACAGACCTACTCCGGCGACCAGAAAAAAATCATCTGGGCCAAAGTTTGATACGAGTAGAATTCGAGTGAAATAGCATCTAAAATCCTTATAGCTAAATAGCTGCACCTAATACCACTACACCTGCCGTTTACTGATGTTGTGTATGGGCAACACATCTCAAGCCCGATTAAGCACGGTCAGGTAGTGGACACAGCCCTGATGCTTTACTTGCAAGAGACGGTCGAAAGTGGAGCACTATTCCGCGTAGCTATTTAGTTTAATAAACATCAACCGAACATGTCATGTGTGAAATTTATATTAAACAGCCAAATAAAAAATCGCAACATAGTATTTTAAATAATTAACAACCGGTATAGAATAATTTTGGATTTTAAAAACACAAAGAAACACAAGGAGTTAAATGATGTTGAAACATGTAATTATAATAGATGAATCCGGAGCGAAAGGTTATGCAAAAAACACAGAGCAATACATTGGTGATTTCGGAATCATGGCGGGCTTCTTATTAGATGAAAATGATTTATCTAGAATGAGATATATAATCAATGAGAGTTTCAATGACTTTGTTAGTGAAGGGAAACTTCACATGGCAGAATTAAATAAAGATGATAAGGAGAGAGCAATACTAAGGGTAAAAGACTTCCTTAAAATTTACAAAATAAAATGGTCATATTCTGCGCTCTACGTTAAAGGATACCATCGATTCAATGGTTCACCTGATAAATCCTCTAAAAATAAAGAGCTATTACACAGCACTCTATTTGAGCATTTAATGACAAAATTCCTCATAAATGGAATTAAACTCGCCATATCTAGAAAAATAAATTCCTTTTCTCTTAAATGTATTAGTGACCATATTGAAACCGCCACTATAAATAAATTCAAAAAAGATATAGCATACCCTTTAAGATTTCTTCGTGGCGAAGTTACTGTAATGAAAGAAGATGAGTCTGGGAATAAAGAGCCTGCGTTTGATACACTAGAAGATATAAACATCAGTATAGAAACTGAAAATAGTGCTTTGACATTTGTAAGTGATATAATTTCATATACAACATGGAAACACCTTAAAGATGCTATAAAAAAAGACAACAATATTAAACTCCAAAGCACAGAAGTGATGATTGGGCATCCATTTCAAGAATCCTTAACATTAACAAACAGTAATGAAAATAGTTTCATTGATGATATATTCAATCGTAGAGGTAATTAAAAACCATTATTAAATTATGAGTTTTCAAATTCAAATTTAAACCACGTCTGTATAACCAGATGTGGTTCAGGTTAACTAATAGTAGTAAAGCTACATTCTTCGTCTGAACACAACATTATCAGAGAAAATTGCCTTACCAGCGACAAACCCAACAGCAGCAATTATCGGTAGGCTGATAGTAGCTCCCGCCATGCCTGTAGACATTCCGATCAGAATAGACAGGCCGAATGTAAGTAAGATAACCACAACAGCATACCAGCCGGGGTAGGTTCCATATAAAACAGTCGCCATGCAGCCGGTGCAGACATGAACCCCCCGCTGGCTTTCTTTCAGGCAAAACGGACACTGGATTGTATTTTTTTCCATGATAGCCCCCTTAAATCGCTTTCCAGCCATTGCTGGTTTTAACAAGATTAATAATGCTCTCTTCAGGTTCATTCATTCCCTTGACGCTGGAGAAAGCATTTTTATCAACCCAGCCCGGAACGCCATCCAGTTTCCATGCATAGGACACTCGAACAACTTTCTGATTACCGTTTCCCGGTTCGGTCCAGTCCTTTATCTCAGAAACTTCTTGATGACCGACACAGGCACCTTCCTCACGGTCCCAAAACTCAACCTCTTGGCCTTTGTCTGTTACTTCCAGAACATCAACACTGCTAAAGCCATTCGACTGTTGTGAAACAATGAGAAGCCCCTGTTCAACAAGACCTTTCAGGATTTCATCGCTGGCATTGTATCCAGCAGAACGGTAACCATGATTAACCTTTACTGGAAAACCTTTGTTGAAATCAAAGTCATTGTTCTGCAGTGAGTAGCACACCTTTGATTTTGAAATTTTCGCGTTAATCGCCTTCTCAAAGTCGCCTTTCTCCCCACATCCCGCCAACAAAAGAGCTGCAGAAGCGACGAGCGAAATCTTCTTCATCTTCCTATCCATCCTGATAAACAACAATGCTGTTATGTAGAGGTAGTCTGCTGCGCACGTGTAGTCGTTAAAGCTTGTTCTTACTGGCATAACGCAGCAAAACCACCTGATTAACCAATTGATAGGATTAAATTATTTTTGTGGCCCGTCATATCGTTTGTAACGATCAAAATCAAAATAACGATAGATTAAAACTATCATTAAATATATATCGATCGATTAAATCAATTAACTAACCGATCGAAAAAACACTATTAATCGTTATAAGCTATCAATATCAATCTATCGATCTGAGTTACCGATCATTTTCTTGCTAGATGAATCGTTACTGGATAAAGTGAACAGAAGGCTCACTGGACCGTTTATGCGCTGGTTGGTAGGGATAGAACGTCATACCCTATGACCAATAGCCAGCACTGTTCTATAGCCTCAGCGTAGGTTTTATTAATGCAACATCAGGGAAAACAACAGTGAAGGATGCCGCTAGCTGATTAGATAAAAAAACTCACAGGCTTTTAATAAGCGGCTTTCTTCACTATTGATTAACACAAATTTTAATAGCCAGATGCGGCACAACGCTGGCCCCGGATTCTTTGCGCCTATTTTTACGTTTACTGTTTATATGGAGTTAACATGAGAAAACTGCTTATCGCTGCGTTGGTGATCCTGCCTCTTACCGCTTGCACCACCTATGGCAACAAATCCCTTAAAGACGAATCGCAACAAACCGTAAAAACCAAGATCGTTAAAGGGAAAACTACCCAGCAAGATGTTATTAACGCATTCGGGGAACCACAAACACGAGCCACCAATGATGGACAGGAAATGTGGTCCTACTCCAGCATGTCAGGCGAGAGCCAGATCTCGAAGTACATTCCCGGTCTGGCCCTACTGAAGAACAGCAACACGGCTCACATGAACTCTCTTGATATCTGGTTCAAAGGGAATGTTGTTGACCGATATAATTTCAGCCAGACGGCGAGTAAAGTTTCGAAAGGATTGTTGGATTAACGAATAACAGCCAAATATATTTTTTCCTAGTTTTACTTTTAATTTATGGGTGCCTTTAAAATGGCACCTATCTATTTTATTATCTCATAGCATAACTTATTATAAATGTGTTTACCTTGCGTGTGCCCCCAGAAAGGGGACTTCACCCAAGGTTTCACCTCCTGAAATTTCTGACGAAAAAGTCAAAAATCGATCAGGATTGGCGAGAACCAAGATGAAAATCTATGACTTCACCCAAGTTGATCTGGCTTAGAGTTCTGGATCGTTTCCAACACAGGACACCCTACGACACTCCCAGATTCGCCCATGCAGATAAAATGTATTGCTATCCCCTATTTATGCGTTTAAGCAAAGGTAGGGCTTTCTCATAGCCATTCCATTACAACTTCATTTATCTGTTTAGAGCTTCGCTTCGAGTTGGTATTTCGTCGCTCCCCCTTCTATACCTACAATCAACAAACATACGGACAACTCTTGTAAGCGGCTCGCGCTCAATGACTCCACATATGCAGACCTGATACAAAGGCTATTAATTTGATTGCTTTCGAGGACTCTGAAGCTTTTAGAAATGGTATTTGAAGTTTGTAAAAAGTTGCGATTTAGATTTGACAAATATAAGTTGATTGGGTAATACTATGTTTATATTTGTAATCAGTTCTTGCTTAACTCGATTACAAGGCTTCAAAAGTCGGCAAAACTTTTTTAGTCCTTAGAAAGTCAGACGTCATAGTCTGACTTTTTTTGTATCTTTATTCTATTTAACCGATATATATTATTCGTCAAGAGAAAGTCAAAAATATTTATTATTTTTTTAAAATAATAGATGTAGCGTGACAATATTATTGCTTCTAAGCTCTTTAATAAAATCAAGTAAATGATGGGTATTCCACAATTTACTTGATAGGATGCTGATCTCTATAATTTTTTTTCGTTAAGAAACTACTCTTCTTCTTCCTCATAATCATAGTCACTATCATAAGGGTATAGCACAACTTCATCTTCAGGTATTACTGGCTCGCAGTCTTCAAGCTTTTCAGAATCAATAAAAGTGGTAGCCATCACTATGTTCTTAAAATTATTGTCAGTGATCCACTCCGAATTCCAAACATGCTCATGTGGTTTATCGTGTGCGCCAGATACGATAGAACAAAGGGTCTCTTTATATTCTATATCGCTATCAATGTGATAAGAGATACGTTGTAGCCAGATATCTAAAATCCCAGTCCCCAAGATAGGTTCAAATTTATATTTAATCAGTTCAATTAACTCTACTTTCTCATCATCATCTTCTAAAAATTTTAGTACATTACTTAATACCAATGCACAAGATGGAAATGTCCGTGGATTATTAACCATAATATCAGCAATGATGCTAACGATCGGTCGAACATCCTCTTTCAGCTTGTTCATGCGTTCTAAACGCTTATTTATCTTGGCTAAGTATCTTTCAAGCTGACCTGAATTCTTATATTTACGTGAGAAAATAACAAGCTTCAAAAGCGTCTTTTGAATAGTCGTAGTATTAACACTTTTGCCAAAGAGTATTAAAGCTTCTTGCTTGTCGGGTTTCATCGAGCTGAGGACAATATCTTCAGAAAGAGATGTTTTAGACGCATTAAGCTGTAATCCTAATTTTTGCAGAATAACAGTAAGATATCTCGCTATTGCCTCAGAATCCTCTTTACTATTTGTAAATATTCTATAGTCATCACGGTATCGAATAACATGATAGTCATCAATATCTTCTTCTTCGAGTTTCTCCCCTAGCAATTCATCGGCATAGCCTAGAACTATTTCAGCAAGAAAATCCATAAGTGCAGAACCCTGAGGAATACCGTTTGTCTGTCCCCAACGCATTTGTCGTAAGGCGTGATCTATTCGGTTTCCAAGATTTGTATTATCCCCTCTTACCTCCTTCGCTTCTTCTTTAGTATGAATTGCCCAAGGAATAGAGTGGGTATAAATCGATGGATAGAAATTTGCTATATCCGTAGTGAACAGATATTTGAACTGAAGAGATTTATTGATAGATTCTTGTTCGACATCACGCCACCATCCCGATACAGTCTCAGCGGTATCAGAAATATCATCATCTTCAGATTCTCTTGGCAAACTTGCGCACACTATTTTTTCATTTATTTGAAAAGTATCAAACCTATCGACCAAGAGATCCCATGACTCTTCTTCGGTTATTTTATGAACGATGTGAGCATAAATGGCAGGATGAATCAAATCGAATGGTCGCCAAGAGTAGTGACCATCTTTGTTTGTTTGCAATATATAGTTTACGTTTTCATAATTGCATGCTTTTTTGTAGCCAATATCATTAATACCGTTTTGCTTCTGATCCAGCGCATCACTCACCGCGTGCAGAAGAGGCGAAAAATCAAAGTAAACAGGAAGTGGAAAACTGCAATAACTATTGTGTTTTAAAAAAAAATCCCTTGCGTCCTCTGCCGCCATTTCGGTGATTAATGTCATATATCCCCCACAAGTATAATTTTCAGGGGTATATTAAACACTCCTTTTGTCTCAATGTCTTATGCTGCATCATTAAAATGAGTCAAAGATCAATGATTTTGTGGACTACATCCAGTTAATAATGAAGACGTTAGTTCTGTTTGCTACCGAAACTAACCAGCCTGTCAGATTGAGGATAGCACTCAACCACAAACGTTCAGCTCATGCCTGAGCCAAAAGAGCATAGTTCCTCTGGTGATACCTTATCCTTTTCCATCAGCTTGAGGAGCCTCTTCATCCTCAGCTTACGCACCTTATTTTCACCAATACTCTGATAATACTCCTCACGCCGCTCCTCTACCACTTTTCGGAACTTCTTCAAAAGCTGATTAAGTGTTTTGATATCAGTAGTAGCGGCTTCAGCTTGGATTTTTTTATACATAAACATAACGTGGAACTCATCAATCATCAGATTTCTCCTGTTATCACAAATGTTGTTTATCTGCCCCTTACGAGGCAAATATTTGTATATTTGACACGAATACATCATCAAAGGAAACTACAAAGATTTATGAACAAATAAATACGAATGCCTTACCAACAGATTAGCGATAACTTTAAGATCAACCTCGGCAATATTCACATTATTTCCTTCTCTCTGTGTTAAACTCTCAAAGTTATTTTTAATATGCATTATTACGCACATGATAGTTGCACTCATAAAGTCATGATCACTAATATACTCTCTTATATCCCCATCGTGATCATTTTGTAAACTGATCCAACTTGCCTCAAACGATCTTTTAGCAAGATCAAGGAACAGTTTTGTAGATTTATTTTTAACTTTATTATTTTTAGACATAATTAACCCTCACTTTTTATATGATTATTTAATATTTGGTTTATTTTCAGCCCCAAGAAGGGGCCAAACAGATTTACATATAGGCTAACACTAATGCTTTGGTATGCAGCGTCATTACCTCCATTCTCACCCCTTCGAAATCGATAAGATAGCGCTTATTTTTTGCCACACACTTTTTAGCTCGTTCGATTACTTGGTCATAGACTGTTTCCATATGATGATTATCAGTAAGTAAGTTAAATGCCTCTTTGGGCCCTTTTTTGACTATATCCCAATAGATACGGTAATACTCTTTCATTGCTGATAGTAGAAACATCTCAGTAGCGATCCTATCAAAACCATTATTTTTCTTATTCATTTATTTTTCCTTTTCTTTGTTTATAGTGTAAAATACCCTGCATTATTAATGCATAAAATATTTAGTTTTTTATTTTTTAATATTGTAAAAAACACAGCGTTTAACGTTTTACATAACCCCCCCTCATCGCATTAATAGTGTATTGTTCATTAATCAACATGTTTACGTGAAAACTGAATAATGTTTTCAATCCATTCATCGATTTCACTTTCAACAAAAGCTCTGGCTCTTATTCCAATCTTTATCGGTTCTGGGAATACGCCCCTGCTAATAAGTCGATAAATCCATGCTTTGCTATATCCTGTTTTATTCATCACTTCCGGCAGGCGAATAAGTCTTCTTGTTGTCATATATTTCTCCGTTGTTGTTTTGATGAATGTAGTATCTGCAGATCGCTTATGACGTTCAAGCCTCGGAAAATCAGAATTGAAATTGAATTGAGTGTTTTTCATACAAAAAAGGATGAAATGGTGGGAGAGCTGTCACTTGGCGGGGTGTAGAGCGATTTAGCAATAAGTGCTATTTATTTTCCTGTTTTAAGATATTTTATAATTTACATATTAATCAATTAGTTAATCGATGTCAGTTTAAATTCTGACTCAATTCTTATCTGCTTTAGCAAGAAAAAGGGCTATGCCCGTTAAGACATAGCCCTTCTTTCATCAGCAGTTATCCTTACCCACGCCGATTAAACGCTCCCTGCACCACATTGCTTCCGTTCTCAAGGCTTACCATGTAGTCGGCATACCATTGCAGCATCTCACGTCTACCATCAAGATATTGCGCATGGTTGTAGGTGCCACGGATAGCATTCTTATCAACATGCGCCAGTTGGGTTTCAATCCATGCGGTGTTGTAGCCCTGTTCATGAAGAACGGTGCTCATGGTATGACGGAAGCCGTGACCCGTAACCCGCCCTGTATAGCCAATTCGCTTAAATACCTGATTGATACTAGCTTCGCTCATGGTCTTACTTGGATCATTGCGTCCCGGAAACAGTAAAGGAAATAGCCCTGTCATTGCTCTGATCTGTTCGATAATGGCTAACGCTTGGGTAGATAGCGGGATGATATGGGGGCGGCGCATTTTCATGCGTTCAGCGGAAATTTCCCATAGCGCTTTCTTAGTATCGATTTCCGACCATAACGCACCGCGCAATTCACCTGTTCTCAGGCCAGTAATGATCAGCAATCTTGCCGCCAACACTATCAATTCACTGCCAGAGTAGCCAGCAAGGGCTTTAAAGAAAGCGGGAAGCTCTTCGGTGGTCAGGAATGGGTAATGTGTAGACTCATGCCCTTGCATGGCACTGGTGAGATCTGGCGCGGGATTATACTCAGCTCTGCCTGTCACGATGGCGTAGCGAAACACTTCGCCGCAGCGTTGGCGTACTTTCTTGGCTTTCTCAGTCGCGCCTCGGTCTTCCATCTTTTTCAGCACGTTTAGCAGTTCCAACGGCTTGATGTCTGCGATAGGGCGTTGACCAATGAACGGGAAAACATCTTTGTTGAACGCTTCAAGAATGTCAGAGGCATACCCCGCAGACCATTTCTTCACTTTCATGTTGTGCCATTCGAGCGCAATTTGCTGAAAGGTGTTTTTGACCTGCGCTTCACGCTCAACTTTTTGTTCTTTTTTCACCGCTAAAGGATCGATACCCCCAGTGATACCCTTTCTAGCTTCATCACGTTTTGCTCTGGCATCAGCCAAGGACACATCGGGATATACCCCCAGTGCCAATAACTTTTCCTTTCCATCGATACGATACTTTAAACGCCAGTAGCGTGACCCGTTGGTTTTAACCAATAAGTAGAGGCCACCACCATCAGCCATCTTGTAGGGTTTATCTTTGGGCTTGGCAGTCTCTACCTGTCTGGCATTGAGCTTCATCTGGGGGTATCTCCTCTAGACCGAACAGCGAATACCCCCATTGATACCCCCAACTCACCGTAGATTTCTGTGAACGTGAGTAGACGAGCAGAGACAATAAGGGCCGTGAAACCGCGTATTATAAGGGTTTAAAGGGTGTTTGAGTAGACTTAGGGAGACGTTAAAATAGGTAGGATGGTGCCGATAATAGGAGTCGAACCTACGACCTTCGCATTACGAATGCGCTGCTCTACCAACTGAGCTATATCGGCCCTGAAAGGACGGGATTCACGTCGGTGAACCACGGTGCAAAAGGTTAGATCTAACGAGGTGATGCGTCAATGCCCTTTGGAATCAAACGGCTACTTTTGCATCACCCCGCTATTATTTACGCACGAATCGTATCGTCACCGAAACCGATCCACTTGTAGGTGGTAAGAGCTTCAAGGCCCATCGGTCCACGCGCATGCAATTTTTGCGTGCTCACCGCCACTTCCGCGCCAAGGCCAAACTGACCGCCGTCGGTGAAACGCGTGGAGGCATTCACATAAACAGCAGAAGAGTCGACCTCATTGACGAAACGGTTCGCATTACTAAGAGTACGCGTCAGGATAGCATCGGAGTGCTGCGTGCCATGCTCGCGGATATGGGCGATAGCATCGTCCAGGTCAGCAACAATTTTCACGTTCAGATCCAGCGACAAAAACTCATTGTCATACTCTTCTGCTTTAACCGGTACAACCGCCGCCGGACCCGATTGCAGCGCCGCCAGCGATTGCGCATCCGCATGCAAGGTAACGCCGCTTTCCGCCATCTGCTTGCTCAACGCAGGCAGGAAAGTGCCCGCAATATCCTGATGAACCAGCAGCGTTTCGACGGTGTTACAGGTACTCGGACGCTGGGTTTTCGCATTCACAATAATGTTCAGCGCCGGGGCAATCTCTGCCGTGTTATCAACAAAAATATGGCAAACGCCGATGCCCCCGGTAATCACCGGAATGGTGGACTGTTCACGACACAACTTATGCAGACCAGCGCCACCGCGCGGGATCAGCATGTCGATGTATTTATCCATCTTAAGCATTTCATTGACCAGCGCGCGGTCCGGGCTTTCAATCGCCTGTACCGCGCCGGCGGGTAAACCGCACTCTTCCAGCGCCTGCTGAATCACTTTTACCGTTGCCGCATTGGTGCGCCAGGTCTCTTTACCGCCGCGCAGAATCGCCGCGTTGCCGGTTTTCAGGCACAGGGAAGCCACATCCACGGTGACATTCGGACGCGCTTCATAAATCACGCCAATTACGCCGAGCGGCACACGGCGACGCTCAATGCGCAGGCCGCTGTCCAGCAGACCGCCGTCGATCACCTGCCCTACCGGGTCAGCCAGCTTGCACACCTGGCGAACATCGTCAGCAATCGCTTTCAAACGCGCTGTCGTCAACGCAAGGCGATCAAGCAGCGCTTCGCTCAGGCCATTACGGCGAGCCTCCAAAACGTCCTGCTCGTTAGCGAGAATAATCTCGTCAGACTGTGCTTCCAGGTAATCGGCGATTTTTTCCAGTACGCGATTTTTTTCACGGCTGGAGAGCAATGCCAGCTTGTACGACGCTGCTTTAGCAGCGATGCCCATCTGTTCCAGCATACATCTGCTCCTTAACGGATAATCATATCGTCGCGATGCACGGCGACCGGGCCATATTCATAGCCGAGAATGGAATCAATTTGCTGCGAATGATGACCGGCAACGCGACGCAGCGCGTCACTGTTATAGCGGGTAACGCCATGTGCAATATCGCGACCTTCGAGGTTACGGATGCGGATCACTTCACCACGGGAAAAGTTGCCTGTCACGCTTTTAATCCCTTTTGGCAGCAAGGAGCTGCCGCGTTCCAGGATAGCGGCTGTCGCGCCTTCATCAACGGTGATTTCACCTGCCGGAGGCGCGCCAAAAATCCAGCGTTTACGGTTTTCCAGCGGTGAAGCCTGCGCATGGAAAAGCGTTCCGACCTGAACCCCTTCCATCACATCGCCGATCACACCCGGCCTGCTGCCTGCGGCAATAATAGTATCGATACCTGCACGACAGGCGACATCCGCCGCCTGCAATTTGGTGCCCATCCCGCCAGTACCCAGGCCCGATACGCTGTCACCCGCAATCGCGCGCAACGCGTCATCAATACCGTACACATCCTTGATCAATTCAGCATCCGGGTTGTTACGCGGGTCAGCGGTAAAGAGACCTTGCTGATCGGTAAGAAGCAGGAGTTTGTCTGCACCCGCCAGAATAGCGGCCAGCGCCGATAAATTGTCATTGTCGCCGACTTTGATTTCCGCCGTCGCAACGGCGTCATTCTCGTTGATGACCGGCACAATGTTGTTGTCGAGGAGCGCACGCAGAGTGTCACGCGCATTAAGGAAACGCTCACGGTCTTCCATATCGGCGCGGGTTAACAGCATTTGCCCAACGTGGATGCCGTAAATCGAGAACAACTGTTCCCACAGTTGAATCAGGCGGCTTTGCCCGACGGCGGCAAGAAGTTGTTTCGAGGCGATGGTGGCAGGCAACTCCGGGTAACCCAGGTGCTCACGCCCGGCGGCGATAGCGCCAGAAGTCACAATAACAATACGATGCCCTGCTGCATGTAGCTGTGCGCACTGGCGCACGAGTTCAACAATGTGGGCGCGGTTCAGGCGGCGGGATCCGCCCGTTAAAACACTGGTGCCGAGTTTCACTACCAGCGTCTGGCTGTCGCTCATGATTTCTGCCGTTCAACGTAGAAGAAAAAAAGTAAACAGTCTTTGTAACAGGATCAGAGCCAACTTCCAACTGGCAGTTTTAACAACTTAAGAAAATCCTTGAAGCCAATCAGAAAACCTACTTACAAAACTTGACGCTTTTATGACACTACCTGTAAAACCTGCTTTGTAAAAAAATAAATAAGAATTGTCATAAAACTTTAATTCGCAGACGTTAAAACCTACGTGAATTTTTCACTCGAGCGGCGACGTTCAGCGATCTAAAGCGCGTTAATTACAATTAATCAGGAAACATAATGAAAAAAACTACTTTGGCATTAATGATGATCGGCCTTGGTGTTGTTTCTGCTTCTTCCAACGCTGCGGAAATCTACAACAAAAATGGTAACAAACTGGATCTGTACGGCAAAATCAAAGCCATGCACTACTTCAGCGATGATACCACTCAGGATGGCGACAAAACTTACGTACGTCTGGGCTTCAAAGGCGAAACGCAGATCAACGATCAACTGACTGGTTTCGGTCGTTGGGAATCTGAATTCGCTGGCAACACCGACGAAAGCAGCTCTACTCAGAAAACGCGTCTGGCGTTCGCTGGCCTGAAAGCAAAAACCTACGGTTCTATCGACTACGGTCGTAACCTGGGTATCCTGTACGATGCAGCGT
The DNA here is from genome assembly GCF_040578655.1 of Phytobacter sp. RSE-02. Taxonomy (NCBI): domain Bacteria; kingdom Pseudomonadati; phylum Pseudomonadota; class Gammaproteobacteria; order Enterobacterales; family Enterobacteriaceae; genus Phytobacter; species Phytobacter sp. RSE-02. The sequence goes on from NZ_JBEULY010000007.1 coordinate 268,066, forward strand.
CTGTAACCGATATGTTCCCGGAATTCGGCGGTGACTCTCTGACCCGTACCGATAACTTCATGACCAAACGTACCACTGGCGTGGCTACTTACCGTAACACCGACTTCTTCGGTGCGGTTGATGGTCTGAACCTGGGCCTGCAGTACCAGGGTAAAAACGAAGGTTCCCGTGCTGCTTCTAAACAGAATGGCGACGGCTTCGGTACCTCCCTGTCCTACAACTTTGGCGGCAGCCCGGTTACTCTGATTGCTGCGTACGCGAAATCAGACCGTACTGATCTGCAGAACACTCAGGCTCTGGGTAAAGGCGCTAACGCGGAAGCGTGGATTACTGGCGTGAAATACGACGCTAACAACATCTACCTGGCGGCTATGTACAGCATCGCGCAGAACATGACGCCAATCGGCAGCCGTGGTTTTGCTAACAAATCTGAAAACTTCGAAGCCGTTGCTCAGTACCAGTTCGACTTCGGTCTGCGTCCGTCCATTGGTTACGTACAGACCAAAGGTAAAGACCTGGAAAACGGTTGGGGCGATCAGGACCTGGTTAAATATGTTGACGTAGGCGCTACCTACTACTTCAACAAAAACTTCTCTGCGATGGTTGATTACAAAATCAACCAACTGGACAAAGGTGATTTCGCAACTTACGTCGGTTCAAGCTACGTTACCGACGACATCGTTGCTGTTGGCGTGACTTACCAGTTCTAAGTTTCGCATAAACGCACTTCACTGAAGAACATAAAGCACCGAACGATAACCTCGTCGGTGCTTTCTTTTTTCCGCCAGTATATGCAACAAAAAGCAAGAAAGGGCTATCGAAAAACCGTCGTGAAACAGCGCGCGACAGCGCGCCGTTATGCACACACGCCTGACTCAGAATGCCGTTTCCAGTGAATCGGTGACGCAATAGTCATCATCCACCAGTGGCAAATAGCGCCACTTATCAAACGCGGTACAGGGATGTGAAATGCCACAACCTACCCAGTCGCCGGGCTTTAAGGCATCCTCTTGCGGCAACAACAAATAGGCATGTTGATCGTTTACCTCGCTGATGCGCATGCCAGAAGCGGCGCGAGGAGCACTACCATCCACATTTCGCACCCACAGCGGATTCGGCAAGTCCTGGTCAAAGGGCACATCGCGGCGTCCGAAATCAACAAACGCCAGGCCTGGCTCAGGGCGCGATAATACCCTCCCCCAGATCTCCAGCGCGGGTTCAAAATGATGACGGGCTCCCGGTTGGGCAAACGGCGCGATGCGGGCATATAACCCGTTATCGTGCGCCATATAGGCACCCGAACGAATCAGCGGTGTGATCGGTAGTGATAACCTCGCCCCGCTAAAACAGGCGCTGACCACATCAAACCAGGCGCCGCCTCCGGCGCTGAGAATAATAGTGTCGCTGCTGAACAGTTGTTCCCCGGCCAACAGCGCAACCGTCGCGATCAGCATCTGGCAATAATCGCGCACCCTGGCGATACCCGCGGCATCACGCCCCGCACCCAGTGCGCCTTCGTAGCCCGCCACACCCACCAGTTGCAGGACCGGGCTTGCCGCTATCGCGGCGGCAATCTCCAGTGCTTGCGCGGATGAGCGACACCCCGTGCGCCCGCCACTGACCGACATCTCCAGCAGAACCGCAATGCGACTGTCGCCGAGATGCTGTTCCAGCAAACGCACTCCCTCCAGCGAATCAACATAGCAAAGGAAGCCATGGTCAGGATGCTGCTTTTGCCACTCACCTATCCAGCGAATACCGGCAGGGTCGACCAGTTGATTGGCGAGAAAAACATTACGGATACCAAACTGGCGCAGCGCGCGAACCTGCGCAGGCGTTGCCGCACTCAATCCCCAGGCACCACCTTCGGTGACGGCTCGACGCAGGATGGCAGGCGACATTGACGTCTTGCCGTGCGCTGCCAGCATCACACCCTGTTCGCGACAAAAATCAGCCAATTGCCGCAGATTATTCTCCAGCGCCGATTGCTTCATGAGCATCAGTGGAGAAAACACGCTATCGCTGGCCAGTACCGGCGTCCCCACAGGTAACGGCGCATCGCCACGGCCTGCAACAGATTTAAAGCGTGGCGCAGGTTGCAGCGCATCCAGCAGACCGTCTGCCACCAACGGAAAATGAATCGACATAACGCCTCCGATCAATGCTCAAGAACACGCGATAAAAACTGCTGGGTGCGCGGATTTTGTGGATTAACGAATATCTGCTCTGGCGATCCTTGTTCAGCAATCACCCCCTGATCCATAAACACCACGCGGTCTGCGGTTTTGCGCGCAAAGCCCATCTCATGGGTGACCACCACCATAGTCATCCCTTCACGCGCCAGGCTGCGCATCACCTCCATGACTTCGCCCACCAGTTCGGGATCGAGCGCAGAGGTGGCTTCATCAAAAAACATAATTTTCGGCTCTACCGCCAGCGCCCTGGCGATCGCCACGCGTTGCTGCTGACCGCCGGAGAGTTGCGCCGGATAATAATGCGCACGCTCAGCCAGCCCGACGCGCGTCAGGGCCGCCATGCCGCGTTTATTGGCCTCAGTCTCAGACAGCTTTTGCGCTTTTATCAGCGCCAGCGTCACGTTACCGAGCGCGGTTTTGTGGGGAAACAGATTGAACTGCTGGAACACCATTCCGACATGACCACAAATTTCCCGGCTGCGTTTATGGTCGTGCAGCGGCACATTGTTAACCCAGATTTCGCCCCCATCGGCCGTTTCCAGCCCGCTCATGATGCGTAACACGGTACTTTTGCCGGAACCTGATGCGCCAATCAGCACCAGCACTTCGCCGGGCGAAACATCAAGGCTGATCTCTTTCAGCACCTGGGTGCTACCAAAAGATTTGGTAATACGGCTCAGCGTAATGGCGGAATTGCTCATGAGAACTGGCTCCTGGTTTGATGATGTTGAACCCAACGGGAAAGCGGAAAGCAGACAACGAAGTACAGCACGGCCACCAGCGCATAAATCACTACCGGCTGACCGATACGATCAACGATCGCCTGGCCCTGGTGCATCAGTTCCGACATGCCAATCATGCTGACGATGGAGGTATCCTTAATCAGGGAAAGATACTGCCCCACCAGTGGCGGCAGTACGATGCCGCGCGTCTGTGGCAAGATCACGCTAAGAAAGGTCTGGCGTTTTGACAACCCAAGGATCCACGACACTTCCCATTGTCCTTTGGGTACCGCTTCGATCCCGGCGCGAAAGACTTCGGCGATATAGGCCCCCTGGTAAATACTCAAACCGAGGATACCGGCGGCAAACAAATTGATTTCATAGCCAAAATAGGCCACGCCAAAGTAGATAAACATCAGGGTGATCAACACCGGCGTGCCGCGAAACAACTCGGTGTAAAGCACGGCAATGTGGCTGGCGACCGGGACACGGCTGGTACGCAACACGGCGGCGAGCAGGCCAAGCAGCGTGCTGCCAATGATGGCCGCGACCGAAAGCAGCAGGGTGATCCACAGCCCCTCCAGTAGCAACGGCAACGAGGTCATTACCATATCGCTCATAGCGCATTCTCCCGTTTCAGTGGGTTAGTCAGCCATTTTTTTGCCCACCACCGGGCGGACTTTTTTACCGGCGTGACCAGTTGCGGATGAAATAAGCGGCTTCCTACCAGGTTACCGAGCCAGGAAAAGAGATTACTCAGCAGCAGATAGACCAGCGCCACCACGCTGAACGTCTGGATATAAAGCAAAGTGCGGGCGTTTATCACGGTGGCGGTGCCGGTCAATTCCGGCAGTGCAATGGCCGACAATAGCGACGTGCCGAGCAATAGCTGGATCAGGTTGTTAATAATGGCCGGCCACACGGCGCGCGCGGCCTGGGGCAACACCACACTCAGAAAGACCTGGCGGCGTGAAATACCTAAAATCCACGCGGCTTCCAGTTGCCCTTTCGGCACCGACTGTATTCCGGCGCGAAAGGTCTCCGACAGGTAAGCACCGACGTTAATGCCCAACGCCAGCACCCCCGCGGTAAAGGCGCTCATAGTGATGCCGAGGGAAGGCAGACCAAAAAAGATGATGAAAATTTGCAGCAACACCGGCGTGTTACGGATAAATTCCACATAGCAGTGGCTCAGCCAGCGTAGCGGCGCTACAGCCGAGGCTTTCGCCAGCGCGGCCAGCAAGCCGAGTGCGACGGCCAGCACAAACGCGAGAAGAGTAACCTGTAACGTCAGCCAGGCGGCGGCCAGGAAGGTCTCGCCGTAACTCCACAGGGTTAGCCATTGATAACTCATGCATGGACTCCTTTCTGCGGTGTAGCAGACCAAAGGGCGCTACACCGCAGGCAATCAGAATTGCGGATTCAGTGGGTAACGCGGCTTATCACCAAACCATTTTTGATAGAGCGTGGCGTTCTCACCGGACGCGTTGATCTCAAACAGGAATTCATTGAGGTAGTTCAGCCATACCTGGTCGCCCTGCTTCACACCAAAGGCGTTATATTCCAGCGGCACCAGCGCTTCGTTGGTGACCGTCAGGGTCGGATCAAGCCTGGCCTGATAAGCGAGGAAGTTATTATCCTCAATCATTGCATCAGCCTGCCCCTGCTTCACCGCCAGAATGGCCGCCTGGGAAGAGTCGTATTCCTGAATTTTGACCTCAATGCCCATACTGCGCACTTCGTCTCCGTTGGTTGACCCTTTCACCGTAGCGATGGTCTTACCGGCCATATCATGCGCCGATTTGATGCCGCTCTCTTTACGGACCAACATCGCTTCGCTCGCCACAACATACGGGTGGGTGAAACCGATCTCTTTGGCGCGTTCCAGGTTGCGCGTGAAGTTACAGAACACCACGTCCACTTTGTTGGTTTGCAGGTTAGGGATGCGGTTGGCGCTGGTGGTGTTCACCATTTCCAGTTTCACGCCCATCTCTTTCGCCAGCGCTTTCGCCAAATCGACGTCGTAACCATCCGGTTTGCCGTCTTTATCGTAAAAACCGAAAGGAGCGAAACTCAGGCAATCACCCACGCGTAACGTGCCGCGTTGCAATACGGTTTGCAGCGTCGATTGGGGAGTCGCACCCGCCACTTGCTTCTCTTCCGTGGGGGTACAACCGGCAACGGCCAGCAGGGCCAGCGTTCCGGCGATGATGTTTAACGAAGTTGCATTCATTGTTTTGCTCGCTTATTAAATGGAGACGACATAAAAAGCATCAGTTATTAACGGGCAGCCCTGGTGTGGGCGAATAAATAAAAATCTCAGTGTGTTATCAGATAAATAATATTATTTTCGGTCGGCGCGAAAGCATTTCATATCCACTTCCACTTTGCAGTCGACGACTAAATCTTGCACGCTACAAATACGTGCCGGTGGGTTTCCGGTAAATATCTCGCTGAAAACTTTATTAAAGGAACTGAAATAACGTGCGTCGGTTAATACTGCCGTGACGTGTACCACATCCTCCACCCTGTACCCCGCCTCGCGCATAATGGACAGGCAGTTATCAAACGCCAGGCGGGTCTGCTCAATGATCCCGCCTTCCACCACTTCGCCTTCGCGCATCGGCGTCTGGCCTGAGATATACAGCCAGCCATCAGCCTCAACGGCGCGTGCGAACGGCAGTTTCTGCCCGCCCGTGCCAGTGCCGCCTTCAATGCCATAACGCTTAATCGTCATGCAATGCTGCTCCTTTTTGTTCTGAGAATCGCCATGAATACCGCATCATAACTGTCTGGTATATCGGACTGTTATCTGCAATATCGGATAGAGCAAGATTTGCACAGGTTTTTTATTTTTGCAATATATCCCGATCAATTTAATTTTTTATGGTGTTGTGGCGATCGCAAAATAAAAAATGAATGGGAGGTATGGCAGAATGAAAATGTTACCAATGTCGTAATTTTAAAAAAATAATTTGCGCACCATGCGCTAAAATGAGGCCCCAAAATAGAACAAAGAAATATAAACGCCGGCAGTAAAATTTTAATTATCGGGGATGGGTTAACGACGACGCTGGGTGTATCATGCTTTTCTTTTTTATTGTCTTTACTGTCTGGCGCGACCGCCCGACTGCATCAGGAGAATTTGCTTATGCCGGACGAGAAGCCATCGCGTGCGCGCGGTGTTGACCGGGTTATCGACATTTTTCACCAGTTGCATATCGCTCGTCAGCCGATGGCGATGCGCGATTTAATCGAGGCCACCGGCGCGCCGCGCTCCAGTGTATATGAACTTGTCAGCCTGCTCAGCGAGGCCGGACTACTGGAAGTGGATGCCGACGGCGCAGTGTTCTTTGGCCGCGAAATGCACTATTACGGTGCAGATTATATGGCACATAACGATCTTATTCGCCGCTCACATCAGTTAATGGTTGAACTGGTCGCCCGCCATGGCGAGACGGTGCAGCTCTGTATGCTGGAGGGGAATAAGTACACCGTCGTGCTGTCGGAAAGTAATGCCCACCCGTTCAAAATCACGTCGGATATCGGCGTGCGGGTACCGATCACCTGGACGGCGACTGGCCGTCTGTTACTCAGTAATTGGTCGGACAGCGCTATTCTCAACCTTATCCCCGAAGAAGATTACCGTCTGGCAAACGGGCAAGTGCTCGATAAACAAGCCTTCCTGGAAGATATTCATCGTGCCGGACAGCAGGGCTATTGTCTGACTGAGGGGTTGTCGGAGAGTTTTACCTGCTGTATGGCGGCGCCGATTCGTTCTCGTAGCGGGCAGGCGGTCGCGGCGATCTGTTTTATGGTGAGTCGCGATACACCGGAGGAGCGCCGTCAAATGTTGCTCAAAGAGTTGATCGTTTCCGGCCAAAAACTGTCGGATTTCACCTGAGTCCGGCATGTTTTCCCTGCTCCGGCAGGCGGAAGAGCAGCCATCAACAACGACATAGCCAGTTGCGTTGAGACGTAAAAAATCCGGAATCAGCGGGCTGAATCCGGATTGTCTCTTGTCGGGGAATCTTTTTACTGCGCTTACACCGTCAGGTTAATCTCGTCAGAGAAATTTTCCGCAGGCTCCAGTTTCAGCTCCAGCGCCGCAAGGACCTCGCGGGCGCGACCATGAAACTCACGAAGCGTATGCTCCAGCCGGTCAGTCACTTCTGAATCTTTTATCTCGGTTGCTTTCCAGTTCCCGTCTTTATCGTACAGCCCAAAATGGTAGCTATAGGTAAAACGGTCTTGGTGCGCTTCCATTTCCATCCACCAGCCCCAAAATTCACGCTTCTCCGGCGCGGGCTTTACATTGACGCATACGGCCAGGCAATCAAAAAAGAAGCGATTATCGGCACACTGTTCTTCCCGAATATACGGGCCTAGCGCGGTAAACCTTTTAATGAGTTTGCTCTTGGGATGTCCACTCGGTAACGTCATTGCGATCTCCTTATGTGATGCAACTGTTTTACCAAATCAATCGAAATTAGCAATCCATTAACGCAATCTATCATTGATCCAGTCGGTAATGTCCCGCAGCGCCTTATCAAAATTGCGATAAACCGGATTAAACGGGATTTCGAGTAATTTACCATCCGCAGATGACGACGTGATTAAACGCGACTCCTCCTCCGGGCTGAACGGATCGTTTTTCCAGAAGCCAGACAGCATCGGCGTCGGGCAGCGCCGCCCCAGTAACCCCTGCGTTTTTAGCGAATAGCGATTCAGCTCAACATACAGTGACTCGTCCGACGCATTGTGCATACCAAGCCGACTGGCGAGCACGTCCATATACATCTCCGGCACGCGCCCCAGTTGCTGGGGGTTAGTGAGCAGCGCATGCACTACTGGCCCCAGACAGGCCACGGCTTTCAGGCGCGGAGACTCCAGATAACCAAGGCGGACCGCCACGTTGGCACCAAAGCGGAAACCAAACGCTGCCACGCGTGTATGGTCAACCCACGGAATGTTCGGCAGCGCTTTCAGCACGTGTTGATGCAGCAGGCTCGAATCCTGGGTAAGTTTCCATTTTGAGGAGAATCCCACAGAAGGCATATCCAGCGTCAGCATGGCGATGCCTTTCGGCGCAAAATAGCGTTCATACAGGTTGTAGTAATCGCTTTGCAGGCCATCCAGCCCGCCGCACATCAGGACGGTGGGAAAAGGTCCCTCCCCTTTGGGCATATGCAAGAAGCCAATCACCGGCGAACCGCCGGGAATCGCAAATTCCATCTCTTTCATGGTGCCCGGCAGACGCTGCGCTGCTTCTTCATAGGCGCGATTCGCCAGCGCCTGAGCCTGCTCTGCCAGCACATCCCCTTTAATATGCGGATAAGCGGCGATGCTATAGAGGTTTGACGCATGCAGCCAGTGCTGGCCGCTGAGGGTGGTATCCTGCTCCTGGCTGGCTTTTTGCTGCCACTGCATAGCCTGAGTGGACCATTCGTAGATCCAGTTGCCGCCGCGATACCCGACCACCGTATCGTAAAGTTCAGGGTCGGTATGTTCCGCCGTGCTCATGGCGATCCGCGCCTGTACGTCCAGGATCTCTTTCGGATCAACGCCACGCCAGATCCACATCAGTCGGTTGATCATCCGATACCAGTGGGGCGCATTGTTACCGTCAAGGGTGGATTCTACAGGCGACTGTTTGCTATGGGTAAGGCGACGCACCAGCGTTGAGGTTTCCGGGTGCTTGAAGCGGGGTTTGAACAGGGTTTCGCTGAGGTTAGCTTGTGGCATTACGCGCAGCCTCCATGAATACGTCGATGACGGTATTGTAACCTGGTGGATGCGAAAAAAAACAACGCCCGGCGATGCCAGGCGTTGTAAATAATCATAAAGAGAGGATTAACGACCAGAGATAGGCGGAACGAAGACCACGCCCATATCCCACGGCTGTTCAATCCAGGTATCCTGCGGGATATCAATCACGTAATCGTCAACCAGCGGACGCCCGGCCGGTTTAGCGAAAATAGTGACGAAGTGCGCTTTTGGGTACATTTCGCGGATAGCCACCGCGGTGCCGCCGGTATCGACCAGATCATCAATAACGATGAAACCTTCACCATCACCCTCTGCGCGTTTGATAATTTTCATTTCGCGCTGGTTGTCGTGGTCATAACTGGAAATGCAAACGGTATCGACATGGCGAATACCCAGTTCACGTGCCAGTAATGCGCCCGGAACCAGACCACCACGGCTAACGGCAATAATGCCTTTCCACTGTTCAGAAGGCATCAGGCGGTTTGCCAGTTTGCGTGCATGAATCTGCAACATGTCCCAGGTGACGACGTATTTTTCGCTCATGTGAAGTGTCCCAGCCTGTGTATATACGGCTTAAAAAGTGTTCTACGGGGAAATAGGTTGCGCGAGATTATAGAGATCTGTCGCGCTAAAAACCAGTGTTACCGGGCCGGGCTGGCGCTTTTTACGCGACGCGTACTAACAGAGAGACAATAAAGTGGTATTCTCAAGACCATCTCGCAATCCGGCCTTGTGATTGTTCTGTAGTTTAACCCTCGGACCTGCAAAATATGCTGGCAGGCCTTTTAAAGGAGACTCATCGTGTCTGAATTGTCTCAACTATCGCCACAACCGCTGTGGGATATTTTTGCCAAAATCTGTTCTATTCCTCATCCGTCTTACCATGAAGAAGAACTCGCCGCGCACATCATGAGCTGGGCGAAAGAAAAAGGCTTACATGCGGAACGCGATCAGGTTGGCAATATTCTGCTGCGCAAACCGGCAACAGCAGGTATGGAAAACCGCAAACCGGTTGTGCTGCAGGCGCACCTGGATATGGTGCCGCAGAAAAACAACGACACCGTACATGACTTCACCAAAGACCCGATTCAGCCCTACATTGATGGCGAATGGGTAAAAGCGCGCGGCACTACGCTTGGCGCCGATAACGGTATCGGTATGGCGTCCGCGCTGGCGGTGCTGGCGGATGACCGCGTTGAGCATGGTCCGCTGGAAGTGCTGCTGACCATGACCGAAGAGTCCGGCATGGATGGCGCGTTTGGTTTGCAGCCCGGCTGGTTGCAGGCTGATATTCTGATCAACACTGACTCAGAAGAAGAAGGCGAAATCTACATGGGTTGCGCCGGCGGTATTGATTTCATCACCACTCTGCCGCTCTCCCGCGAAGCGGTACCTGCGGGCTACCAGACGTTCAAACTGACCCTGAAAGGGCTGAAAGGCGGCCACTCCGGCGGCGATATTCATCTGGGTCTTGGTAACGCCAATAAATTGCTGGCGCGCTTCCTGGCAGGCCACGCGGCCGAGCTGGACCTGCGTCTGGCTGATTTCAACGGCGGTACCCTGCGTAACGCTATCCCGCGAGAAGCCTTCGCCACGTTTGCCGTTCCGGCCGATAAAGCTGAACAATTGAAAACACTGGCAGCAACTTATCAGGACATCCTGAAAAACGAGCTGGCGATGAAAGAGAAAAACCTGGTGGTACTGCTGGATAGCGTTTCCAGCGACAAACAGGCGCTGACCGCTGCTTCCCGCGATAGCTTCATTCAATTGCTGAACGCCACGCCAAACGGTGTGATCCGTAACTCCGACGTTGCCAAAGGCGTGGTCGAGACCTCCCTGAACGTTGGCGTGGTCACCATGCAGGACGACAGCGTGGAAATCATCTGTCTGATCCGCTCTTTGATCGATAGCGGCAAAGATTATGTGGTGAGCATGCTGGAATCGCTGGGCAAACTGGCTGGTGCAAAAACCGCACCGAAAGGCGGCTACCCTGGCTGGCAGCCGGATGCGAACTCGCCGGTGATGCATCTGGTGCGTGAGACCTATCAGCGTCTGTTCAACAAGACGCCGAACATTCAGATCATTCACGCCGGTCTGGAATGTGGTCTGTTCAAAAAACCGTACCCGGATATGGATATGGTTTCTATTGGGCCCACCATCACCGGTCCGCACTCCCCGGATGAGCAGGTACATATCGAAAGCGTGGGCCATTACTGGACGCTGCTGACCGAGCTGCTGAAAGCTATTCCGGCGAAATAAGTCGTAGCGTCCGCACCTTTTACTGGTGCGGACGCTTTTCCTTTTCTCTTCCCGTTACGCTCTTATTTTCACGCTTATCACAGCCCCAGCACCAACTGACGTTCTAATTGCGGATCGAGCAGCGTCACATGCAAACCCACTAAACGCACGCCGCGACCGCTACGCCGCTCATTCCAGGTTTTCCGCGCCGTCGCCAGCAAATCGTCTTTATTTAAGCGTGGCCAGACGTGTTCCTGGGTGGTGAGCTGGAAATCGGCAAACTTGAGTTTGACTCCCTGCCGGGCAATCAACAGATCGGGTTTTATCTTTGCCAGCCGCCGTTCCAGTTCCGGATAAAGGTGTTGGTTGATAATGGCTTCACACTCTTCCCACTCATGAATATCTTCTATCAGCGTACGCTCTACGCCAACCGATTTGCGCAGCCGGTCGCTACTGATATGTCGCTCATCAATCCCCTGACTGCGCTCCCACAACACGCGGCCAAATTTACCGAAGCGTTTTAGCAACATCGCCAGGTCACTGTTCTGCACATCTTCGCAGGTACGCAACCCAAGCGTTTCCAGTTTTGCCGCCGACACTTTGCCAACGCCCGGAATTTTACTGAGTGGCAGCGTACGTAAAAACGCCGGTACATCCGCAGGGGCAATGACATATTGCCCGTCAGGTTTATTCAGATCGGAGGCGATTTTCGCCAGGAACTTCACCGGTGCAATCCCGGCCGATGCGGTGAGTTGGGTTTCGCGGAATATGGTCCGCCGAATCTCTTCTGCCATTAACGTTGCCGAACCGTGGCAATGGGGGCTGTCGGTCACATCCAGATACGCTTCATCCAGCGACAGAGGCTCAATCAGGCTTGTATAACGGGAAAAGATTTCGCGGATCTGGTGAGAGGCTTCCCGGTAGGCTTCAAAGCGCCCCGGTAATAAGGTGAGATGCGGGCAGAGCTTTAACGCCATTGCCGTGGGCATGGCGCTGCGCACGCCATATTTACGCGCCGGATAATTAGCCGTGCTGATAACGCCGCGCTGAACCCGGCTGCCGCCGATAGCGATAGGGATATCCCGCAGAGCCGGGTTATCACGCATCTCCACCGCCGCAAAAAAGCAGTCCATATCGACATGTATGATTTTGCGCATACGCTCACCTTATCGGATACTGGATAAGTATACAGCATTATTACCCAGAATGAGAAGAGAGGGGAAAAAAGTGAATTCGCAGTGAAAAAAACGCCCAATAGCGCTGTTATTTCTGGGGTTTTCATCAGACAATATTTAACAGGGGGACCGCTGCAAAAAACTAATTTGTAAACTCAGCGATCCGGGCTTGCGAAAAACTACCGTGATGCTACTGTGGGCGCACCCAATCCAGATTAATCTGAATTTATGGGATTCTTTTGCCGTCCTGGCAATGTGGTAACCGTTTTATCAAGGAAACAAGCAGTATGCGCAAAATCGCATTTTTTCTTGCGATGCTTCTGATGCCGTGCGTCTCGTTTGCCAGCTTATTAAGCAGCAATGGTTCAACAACGCCGATCAGCAAAGAATATAAGCAGCAGTTGATGGGATCGCCGGTATACATCCAGATCTTCAAAGAAGAGCGTACCCTTGATCTCTACGTCAAAATGGGTGAGCAATATCAGCTCCTAAATAGTTACAAAATTTGTAACTACTCCGGCGGCCTGGGTCCGAAACAGCGTCAGGGCGATTTCAAAAGCCCGGAAGGGTTCTATTCCATTCAGCGCAGCCAGCTAAAACCGGATAGCCGTTTTTATAAAGCCATCAATATTGGTTTTCCTAACGCCTATGACCGTGCCCACGGTTATGAAGGGAAATACCTGATGATCCACGGCGCGTGCGTGTCGATTGGCTGCTACGCCATGACCGATTCGCAAATCGACGAGATTTTCCAGTTTGTCACCGCCGCGCTGGTGTTTGGTCAGGAAAGCGTGCAACTGAGCATCTACCCGTTCCGTATGACGGACGCGAATATGCAGCGTCACAAATATTCGACCTATGCGAAATTCTGGGAACAGTTAAAACCGGGTTATGACTTCTTCCAGCAGACGCAGAAACCGCCTGTGGTCTCTGTTGTTGACGGGAACTACGTGGTCAGCAAACCGCTGAGCCACGAAGTTATTCACCCGCAGTTGGCGTCAAACTATACGCTCCCCGAGACAAAATAATGCCCATTCGCCTGGCATAATCTTTTGCCAGGTTTCATTGCCCGTTAGCGGCTGGGTAGCAATCACGGTAACCACATCGTTAGGTGTGGTTTCCCGCTGAAAATCAATTTCCACATCCTGATCCAGCAGTTTCGCCACGCCAAACGGTGCCCGACGGGTAATGCAGAACAGATTGGTCGAGCAGAACGCCATGACATAACGCCCATCCGACAGCAGCATATTAAAAACACCCTTCCCACGCAGTTCAGTCGCCAGCGTCGCGATGTATTTAAATACCGCTTCCATATTGCCCGGAGTACGCGGATAGCGCGTGGTGAGTTTGTGCAGCAGCCAGCAGAAAGCTTTTTCGCTGTCGGTTTCCCCGACAGGACGAAAGTTGCCGGTCTCCAGCGATTTATACCCGGTTAACTGCCCGTTATGGGCGTAGGTCCAGTTGCGTCCCCAGAGTTCACGGGTAAAGGGGTGCGTGTTTTCCAGCGCCACTTCACCACGGTTCGCCTGGCGAATATGGGCCACCACCGAGCAGGACTTTATCGGGTACTCCTGCACCAGACGGGCAATCGGAGAGTTAAAGCTGGGTTGCGGGTCTTTAAACGTACGACAGCCTTTGCCTTCGTAAAAGGTGATACCCCAGCCATCTTTATGCGGCCCGGTTCCCCCACCGCGCTGAACAAGCCCGGTGAAACTAAAGCAAATATCGGTTGGCACATTGGCGCTCATCCCGAGCAGTTCGCACATTCAACACCCCCAAACGCCCAAATATGGAGAAGGCGTAATTGTTGCAGCCAGTTTGAACACGAACAGCGCGTAAGAACCGGAGCGTACACCGGGTACGTGAGGATCCTGAGCACTGCCCTGGTTCAAACTGGCAAATAAAATAGCCTTCTTACGCTTTTACCATCTCTTTTTCGATCAGCATAATCAGGATATGGATCACTTTGATGTGGATTTCCTGAATACGGTCGGCGTAACCAAAGTGCGGTACACGGATTTCAACGTCGGCAGTACCTGCCATTTTGCCGCCATCTTTACCGGTCAGCGTGATGATTTTCATGCCCTGCGCGCGCGCCGCGTCAATCGCTTTAATGACATTACCAGAATTACCGGAAGTAGAAATACCTAACAGTACATCCCCTGCACGGCCAACGGCTTCAACATAGCGAGAGAAAACATGGTCGTAACCAAAGTCATTACTGACGCAGGAGAGATGGCTCACATCAGAAATCGCAATCCCCGGATAACCCGGACGGTTTTCACGATAGCGTCCCGTTAACTCTTCGGCAAAGTGCATCGCATCACAGTGGGAACCACCATTGCCGCAGGACAATACCTTACCGCCGGCTTTGAAGCTGTCAGCCAGCAGAACCGCTGCACGCTGAATGGCGTGAATATTGGCATCGTCTTTTAAAAAGTTTGCCAGCGTTTCCGCTGCTTCGTTCAGTTCGTTACGAATCAGATCCTGGTACATGAGGATATCCTTCAGTATGAAAGCAGTATGAATATAAATTCTCGCGCGCAGTTTACCGGATAGCATGGCAAGCGAGAAGCTAAAGCCATGGTGATCGTCGGGGGTTTTCGTTTTTCGTGCCACATTCCTCCCCAACAATGTGAACCAGGTTGTAATTATTTTGTAAACACATTGCTAAAAGAAATAACATCCACTACAACCATATCATCACAAGTGGTCAGACCTCCTACAAGCAAGGGAGCTTTTCTCTATGATGATTTTGAGTCTTCTCGCAACTGTTGTACTACTCGGCGTGTTGTTCTATCACCGGGTGAGTCTGCTGCTCAGCAGCGTAATCCTCCTGGCATGGACTGCCGCGCTTGGCGCTTCAGGTCTGTGGTCCATCTGGGTATTGGTGCCGTTGGCCATTATCCTTGTGCCCTTCAACTTTGTGCCGATGCGTAAATCGCTGATCTCTGCGCCGGTCTTCCGCGGCTTTCGTAAGGTGATGCCGCCGATGTCCCGTACGGAAAAAGAAGCTATCGATGCCGGTACAACCTGGTGGGAAGGCGATCTGTTCCGCGGTAATCCTGACTGGAAAAAACTGCACAATTACCCGCAGCCGCGCCTGACCGCCGAAGAACAGGCCTTTATTGATGGCCCGGTGGAAGAAGCCTGCCGTATGGCTAACGACTTTCAGATTACCCATGAAATGGCCGATTTACCGCCAGAACTGTGGGCATATCTGAAAGAACATCGCTTCTTCGCGATGATCATTAAAAAAGAGTACGGCGGCCTGGAATTCTCCGCTTACGCCCAGTCCCGCGTATTGCAAAAACTCTCCGGGGTTTCCGGTATCCTGGCGATCACCGTCGGCGTACCTAACTCTTTAGGGCCGGGCGAACTGCTGCAACATTACGGCACCGAAGAGCAGAAAAATCATTACTTACCCCGTCTGGCGCGTGGACAGGAAATTCCGTGCTTCGCACTGACCAGCCCGGAAGCCGGTTCCGATGCGGGCGCCATCCCGGACACCGGCGTCGTCTGCATGGGCGACTGGCAGGGTGAACAGGTGCTCGGTATGCGCCTGACCTGGAACAAACGCTATATCACGCTGGCGCCTATCGCGACCGTACTGGGCCTGGCGTTTAAACTCTCTGACCCGGAAAAACTGCTGGGTAGCGAAGAAGATCTCGGTATTACCTGTGCGCTGATCCCCACCAACACCCCGGGCGTTGAAATTGGTCGTCGTCACTTCCCGCTGAACGTCCCGTTCCAGAACGGTCCGACGCGTGGTCAGGATATCTTCGTACCGATTGATTACATCATCGGCGGTCCGAAAATGGCCGGACAGGGCTGGCGTATGCTGGTGGAATGTCTGTCCGTGGGCCGTGGTATCACCCTGCCATCCAACTCCACGGGCGGCCTGAAATCAGTGGCGCTGGGTATTGGCGCCTATGCTCATATCCGTCGTCAGTTCAAAGTCGCTATCGGTAAGATGGAAGGGATCGAAGAACCACTGGCACGTATCGCGGGTAACGCCTATGTGATGGATGCTGCTGCCGCGTTGATTACGTACGGCATTATGCTCGGTGAGAAACCGGCGGTGCTCTCCGCCATTGTGAAGTATCACTGTACTCACCGTGGCCAGCAGTCAATCATTGACGCAATGGATATCGCTGGCGGTAAAGGCATTATGCTCGGCGAAGGTAACTTCCTGGCTCGCGCCTATCAGGGCGCACCGATTGCCATCACCGTTGAAGGGGCCAATATTCTGACCCGCAGCATGATGATCTTCGGTCAGGGCGCGATTCGCTGCCATCCGTACGTGCTGGATGAAATGGCCGCCGCGCAAAACAATGACGTGGATGCGTTCGACAAACTGCTGTTTAAACATATCGGGCATGTGGGTAGCAATAAGATGCGTAGCTTCTGGCTGGGGCTGACGCGCGGGCTGACCAGTTCGGCCCCGACCAGTGATTCAACCAAACGCTACTATCAGCATATCAATCGCTTAAGTGCCAACCTCGCGCTGCTGTCGGATGTGTCGATGGCGGTACTGGGCGGTAGCCTGAAACGTCGTGAACGTATCTCGGCACGTCTCGGGGATATCTTAAGTCAGGTGTTCCTCGCCTCTGCGGTGCTGAAACGCTATGACGATGAAGGCCGCCATGAGATGGATCTGCCGCTGGTGCACTGGGGCGTACAGGACGCGCTGTATCAGGCTGAACAGGCGATGGACGATCTGCTGGCCAACTTCCCGAACCGTGTGGTCGCGGGTCTGCTGCGGGTGGTGATTTTCCCGACCGGTCGTCACTACCTGGCACCGTCCGATAAGCTGGATCATCAGGTCGCTAAGATTCTGCAAACGCCGTGCGCCACCCGTTCGCGTATTGGTCGTGGTCAGTACCTGACGCCGAGCGAACATAACCCGGTCGGTCTGCTGGAAGAGGCGCTGCTTGACGTGATCGCCGCCGACCCGATTCATCAGCGCATTTGTAAAGAACTCGGTAAAAACCTGCCGTTCACACGTCTGGACGTGCTGGCAAGAGAGGCGCTGGCCGGCGGGCTTATCAATCAGGATGAAGCTGAGATCCTGACAAAAGCCGAAACCAGCCGTCTGCGCAGTATCAATGTCGACGATTTCGAACCGGAAGAGCTGGCAACACAGCCGGTAAAAACGCCGGAAAAGGTGCGTAAGCCTCAGGCTGCATAACGCCCCCTTCGAGAGACCCTGACCCCGCTGCGTGCGGGGTTTTTTATTACCACAAATTCCCTTTTTCTCGTGCTAAAGTGTAAAAATGCTGTTTAAGGGGAGCTTAAATCGTGCCTGGTTTAAAAATTACGCTGTTGCAACAACCTTTAGTCTGGATGGACGGTCCGGCCAATTTGCGCCATTTCGACCGCCAGCTTGAAGATATCACCGGGCGTGATGTGATAGTCCTGCCGGAAATGTTCACCACCGGTTTTGCGATGGAAGCGGCGAAGCAGTCGATGCCGCAAGAAGACGTTGTGGCGTGGATGCAGGCCAAAGCGCTCCAGACGAACGCGCTGGTCGCGGGCAGTGCCGCGCTGCAAACAGAGCGCGGCCCGGTTAACCGTTTCCTGCTGGTCGAGCCGGAAGGGGCTGTTCATTTCTATGATAAGCGCCATCTGTTCCGCATGGCCGATGAACATCACCATTACGAAGCCGGTAACGAGCGCGTGGTGTTTGAGTGGCGCGGCTGGCGTATTTTACCGCTGGTCTGTTACGACCTGCGCTTCCCGGTCTGGTCGCGCAATCGCGATGATTACGATCTGGCGCTGTATGTCGCCAACTGGCCTGCGCCGCGTTCGCTGCACTGGCAATCGCTATTGGTGGCACGCGCTATTGAAAACCTGGCGTATGTCGCGGGCTGCAACCGTGTGGGTACCGATGGCAACGGGCATCATTATCGTGGCGACAGCCGGGTCATTAACCCGCAGGGCGAGGTTATCGCCACCGCCGAGCCGCATCAGGCTATCCGCATTGATGCCGAGTTGTCGATGGCCGCATTAAAAGAGTACCGCGAGAAGTTTCCCGCCTGGCAGGACGCCGATCCGTTTACGCTTGGGTGATATGACGTTCCCCTTTACCCGTTCACGTGTCCGAAGTTGACATGTCGCCATGAACATAAGGTGAACGGAATGACCATCAGAGCCGCATTTTCCCCTCACCCTAACCCTCTCCCCAAAGAGGAGAGGGGACCGTTCGTGCTCGCATTTATGTGGGGATTCCTCTGCCCCGGGGGGAGGGAGAAAACCGGTCGTAGCCCGGATCAGGCGCCTGCGCCGCCATCCGGGAATAACCCCCGCTGGCGCTGACGCTTACCGGGGCTTCAAGATAATTTCCCCTCTTTCTGGGAAACAGTGAATTACATTAACGCTCTCACCGCTTCACTGTATGCCCGCAACGCGTGGGCCACGTCCTGCTGCTGCACGCTCTCGGCCGGATGATGGCTGATCCCTCTGTCACAACGCACAAATAACATGGCCGATGGCCAGCGTTCCGCAATTGCGATGGCATCATGCCCGGCACCGCTTGGCAGCAACAGCACGCGCCCCTGCACCGCCTCAACGGCACCAGCCAGCACATTACGCAGATGCGTATCACAAGGTGTTGCCGCAATGGAGTAAAAAATATCGTAGCTAAAACCAACGCTACGTTCCTGCCCAATGCGCACGGCCTCATCCAGCAGGGCGTTTAACAGCGTCTCCCGCAGATCATCGTTCGGGCTGCGGATATCCAGCGTCAACGTCACCGCCCCCGGAATCACGTTCACCGCACCGGGCTCACACTGCAGCGTACCGACCGTTGCCACCAGCTCCGGGCCAGACTCCCGCGTTTTTTGTTCAACAAACCCGATCCACTGGGCGGCGGCGGTCAATGCATCGTGACGATGGCTCATCGGCACGGTGCCCGCATGCCCCGCTTCCCCGCTAAACCGACAGGTCAACCTGCGCGCACCGTTGATCGCGGTGACCACGCCGAGCGGCAGATCTTCTTGCTCAAGTACCGGCCCCTGCTCGATGTGCAGCTCCAGATACGCGGAAAAATCCTCACGGGCACGTTCCGCCGTGGCGATACGTGTAGGCTCCAGACCGGCATTGACCATCGCCTGCGCCACGCTTATCCCCTGCGCATCTTCGCAATCCAGCCAGCCCTGCGGCCAGGTGCCGGTCAGCCCCCGGCTTCCTAACAGCGTGATGTTAAAGCGCGTGCCCTCTTCATCAGCAAACCCGACGATCTCAATGGCCTGTGAACCACGCAAACCCTGACGGTGCAGCCAGTCCACCACTTCGATGGCAGTCAGCACACCGAGCATGCCGTCGTAGCGTCCGGCGTCACGAACGGTGTCCAGGTGCGACCCAAGCAACACCGCCTGTGCACCGTCGCTTGCCGCTTCGTAGCGTCCGCAAATATTGCCTACCGCATCCTGCCAGGTGAGCATTCCCGCATCCTGCATCCACTGCGCCACCTGCGCGTTCGCCCGCAGATGTTCGCAAGAGAGGTAAACCCGGGTGAGTTGACCCGGCGTTTCACTGATCTCTGCCAGCGCATCGCAACGCGTCATTACCCGGTGCGCAGCGAGGTCAGCCTCATCGGCAGTCATCATCATGCCACCCCTTCGTAGACTTCCCAGGCGGCCTGCATTCCCGCGCCCTGTACAGTGCGCAGGCCCAGACGGTTAAGCACCGCTTCCAGAGCAGTGAGGGTTTGCAGCACACAATCTTTGCGCGCGTTATACCCCATAGTGCCAATACGCCAGATTTTTCCCTGTAGCGGACCAAACGAGGTGCCGATTTCAATATGGAAGTCATCCAGCAGGCGCTTGCGCACCTCTTCACCATGCACAACCGATGGGATCATCACCCCGAGTACGTTATTCATCTTGTGATGAATATCGCCAAACACCTCCAGCCCCATTCCCTGAATCCCCGCCAGCATGGCGCGACCATGTAATTCGTGGCGGGCAATCAGCGCGTCCATCCCCTCTTCCAGCATGATGCGTGCGCACTCACGGGCGGCGAACAGCATGCTGGTGGCTTCGGTATGGTGGTTCAGGCGTTCCGGCCCCCAGTAGTCCATCACCATGCCGAGATCGAAATAGTTGGAGTAGATCATCTCGTCATCGCCGTCCTGATGCGTATCGGTACGGATCCCCTGCTCCACGCATTTGCGTGCACGAATGGCCTCTTCCATTTGTGGGCTCAGAGTGATGGGCGAACTGCCCGACGGACCGCCCAGGCATTTCTGCAAACCCGCGGAGACCGCATCCAGCCCCCAGGCATCGGTCTCCAGCGCGTTACCGCCGAGCGATGCGGTGGCATCGGTATAAAACAAGACGCCATGACGGCGACAGATCTCACCCAGATTTTCCAGCGGCTGCAGCATCGTGGTAGAGGTATCGCCCTGCACCGTCAGTAACAGACGAGGCTTAACACGCTTGATGGCATCTTCAATCTGATCGGGCGTAAAAACGTCACCCCAGGGCACCTCAATGGTGTGTACTTCCGCACGGCAGCGACGGGCGATTTCACATAACAGATGCCCGAAACGGCCAAAGACCGGTACCAGCACCTTGTCGCCTGGGCGGATCGCAGAGACGAGGATCGCTTCGATCCCGGCGCGCGAGGTGCCATCTACCAGCATGGTCCAGCGGTTTTGCGTGCGGAATACCTCGCGGTAGAGGGCCATTACCTCATTCATATAGCCGGTCATAACCGGGTCATACTGCCCCACCAGTTGGCTCGCCATGGCACGTAAAACGCGCGGGTCGGCGTTGATAGGTCCCGGCCCCATCAGTAAACGGTGGGGTGGGTTAATTTGTGCAGAGTGCTGAGAGTCGAACATGGACACATCCTTTGGTATACAAAAGTGATCGTCATGAAACAAAAGATTCTTAGTGATACTTTCTGCAACTAATGTGCCACAGAGAAAATGAAGACACCAGCCTGCTATTGCGCTGATTTCGTCCTTTTTCAGCGCGGATTAACGTTATCCGACTGCACCATAACGATCCCCTGAACGGGTGCAAAAGCACCAGTATGGTGCGTCATCGCTGCTCCAGTTCGTCGAGTTCTGTATACAGCGATGCGATGTTATGGATACGCTGACGTCCCTCGGTCAGGGCGCTGTGCAGTAACGCATTTGCCAGTAAATTCACCAGACTCATGGCACTGCTGTAGCTGTCGAACGCCGATACGCTGTCGAGCGGCAGGCCGAAGTGCCAGCGGGCAAGCGTGGTAATGCCCGCCGCCTGCGGTTCGCTGATGGCAACGGTCGGCACGCCCTGTTTGTGCAGCGCTTCGAGTACAGGGCGGATGACCCGTGGACGACGGCGAAAAGCGACCACCACCACCACATCCTGCGGGGTGATATCCACTAACTCTTCTGCCAGTGTCTGCCCCGGCTGAGGCATCAGACTGACCTGACCACGGATTTGCATCAGTTGCTGGCGCAGATGCAAGGCCACTGGCGCGCTGTTACGCAGGCCAAGAATAAAGACGCGCTGCGCTGCGCCCAATGCCTGTACCACATCGGCAAACTGCACGGCATCTAACGCATTCACCCACTGGGTCAGGTTCGCCATCTCCTGCTTGTAGTGTCGCGCCAGCAAGGTGTTGCCCTGTACGGCATCGCGGTTTTCCGTCAGCGGCATGCCGCTTTGGCGCAGCGTACGCACCTCATCGCGCATCTCTTTGAAACGATCATAGCCAAGCCGTTTAAACAGGCGGCTGACAGTGGCTTTTGACACGCCGCTCAGACGGGCCAGTTCGGCGCTGTTGTAGCTCATCAGGTCATCAAAATGATCCATGATAAATGAGGCAACTCGCTGTTCTTGCGGGGATAATTCGTTATAGCACTCACGTAAGCGCGTATCTAACTGCTGCATAGACCCTCCTGCAACTTTCGTTTCACATTAAGCTGACACAGTGAAACGCTTGTCGTCAATCTGGAACAGCTCTTGCTTAGCTCTCTGACTTACCCGAACAAAGAGAGCATGACGATGCAAAGTAATGTTGCCCCTTCCGGTATGGCGGTAACGCCCCACCACCTTGCCAGCGAATCGGCATTATCGGTGTTGCGCCACGGCGGTGATGCGATTGAGGCGATGATCGCCGCAGCCGCCACCATTGCGGTGGTCTATCCCCATATGAATGGCATCGGCGGCGATGGTTTCTGGCTGATAGTACCGCCCGAAGGCGCGCCCCTCGCCATTGACGCCAGCGGCGCCGCCGGGCAACTGGCGACACGTGATTTCTATCGCGGGCATAGCCATATTCCCCATCGTGGCCCGCTGGCAGCGCTCACGGTTCCCGGCACGCTGAGCGGCTGGGACGAGGCGCTGAACGTATCAGCGTCACTGGGCGGCGGGCAATTACCGCTCTCCCGCCTGCTGGCCGACGCCATCCGTTACGCCAGCGAAGGGATCCCGGTAACACAGTCGCAGGCCAGCGCCACGCAAAGTAAATACCCGGAACTGGTGGATGTGCCGGGCTTTAGCGAGACTTTTCTAATTCAGGGCGAAGTCCCACAGGCGGGCAGCCGTTTCTACCAGCCGCGCCTCGCCCGCACATTAACCCGCCTCGCCACCGACGGACTGGACAGTTTTTATCGCGGAGCGCTCGCCGATCAGATGGCGGCGGAAATGAAAGCGCTCGGCCTGCCACTGACCGCTCAGGATCTGGCGGCTCATCGTGCCCACCGCCGGGTACCACTTCGCCTGAGCCACAGCCAGGGCGACATCTTCAATATGACGCCGCCAACGCAAGGGCTGGTGTCGCTGGCCATCCTCGGCATTACCGACCATCTGGATATGGCGCAGGCCAGTGAAGTACAGACCATTCACCGCATCGTCGAAGCAACCAAACAGGCCTTTGGCCTGCGTGACCGCTACATCACCGATCCACGCCACGTCACGCTGCCGGTCCAAAGTCTGCTGGAGCAGGCACCACTGCAACGGCTGGCCGCCAGCATCGATGACAAGCGGGCCGCCCCCTGGGGCAAGGGCAAAGGACCGGGGGATACCGTCTGGATGGGTGTGATGGATAAAAACGGGCTGGCGGTGTCGTTTATTCAGAGCATTTATCACGAGTTCGGTAGCGGCGTGGTGCTGCCAGAAAGCGGCGTGCTGTTACAAAACCGGGGCGCGGCATTCAGTCTCGACCCGGATCATTTGCTGGCGCTGGTACCCGGTAAACAACCTTTCCACACCCTCAACCCGGCGGCGGCACGGCTGAAAGATGGCCGCACCATGGTCTACGGCACGATGGGGGGCGACGGGCAACCGCAAACGCAGGCCGCCATATTTACCCGCCACGTGATGCAAAACATGCCTTTGCAGGAAGCAGTATGCGCCCCCCGCTGGTTGCTGGGCCGCACCTGGGGGCAAACGTCCGATAGCCTGAAACTGGAAGGGCGATTCAGCGAAGCCACGTATCAGGCGCTGCGTGACCTGGGCCATGACGTTGAATGGTTACCTGGGCTGAGCGAAGCCACCGGGCACGCCGGGGCGATTGTGCGTCATCCCAACGGGATGCTCGAAGGGGCATTTGATCCACGCAGTAACGGCAGCGCGGCCGGTTTTTAAGGAGTCATTATGAGCGATAACAAATTCGACTGGCCGACATACATCCGGTTGATGGAACAACTCCTGGCGGTACCGCTGGACGATGAACGCCGGGCCGAACTCGAAGTTCAGCTCACCCGCATCGCGGCCATGGCGCAGCCGCTGATGGCTTTCCCACTGCCGCACCGCCAGGAAGGCGCAGGAGAATATCGGCTATGAGCTTATCCATTCGGGACATTCAGCAGGGACTGCGTAGCAAAACCTTTAGCGCGCGCGAACTGGCACAGCAATCACTGGCGTTGATTGAGCAGGCAAACCCCGGCATCAACGCCTTCACCGGCGTAACGGCGACGCGCATGCTCACCGAAGCCGCGCACATCGACGCCCGGCTTGCTGCGGGCGAAACCTTGCCAGCACTGGCAGGCGTACCCTATGCGGTGAAAAACCTGTTCGATGTGGAGGGGGTTACCACGCTGGCGGGGGCAAAGCTGTTCAGCACTCAGCCCCCCGCAACAAAAGATGCGTTCGCCATTCGCCAGCTTACGAATGCGGGTGCAACGCTGGCCGGCACGCTCAACATGGATGCCTATGCCTATGGCTTCACTACCGAAAACAGTCACTATGGTGCGACGCGTAACCCGCGAGACCTCACCCGGGTGGCGGGTGGTTCATCGGGCGGCTCAGCGGCGGCCGTTGCTGCCGGGATGGTCAATTTTGCGCTGGGCACCGACACCAACGGTTCTATTCGCGTTCCCGCCTCGCTGTGCGGCGTGCCGGGGCTAAAGCCCACCTTTGGACGCTTATCACGCAGCGGTAGCCATCCGTTTGTCGCCAGTCTGGATCACATCGGCCCGCTGGCACGTAACGTGGAGGATTTGGCCTGTGTCTATGACGCGCTCCAGGGACATGACGTGGAAGACAACTGGCAATCACCACACGAACCTGCCGCCACGCTGCCAACGTTATCCAGTACGGGGGCGCTACGCTGTGCCGTGCTGGAGGGCTATTTCACCACCTGGTGTAATGCTGATGCCCGCGCCGCCGTCAACGCGGTAGCACAAGCTCTGGGCGCTAACCAGACGCGGGTATTGCCGGAAGCGGAGCTGGCGCGTTCAGCCGCGTTTTTGCTTTCTGCGGCAGAGGGGGGTAACCATTATCTTCCTGCGCTACGAACGGATGCCGATACGTTTGAGCTTAACTCCCGCGAGCGCTTGCTGGCAGGCGCAATGACCCCCTCGGCCTGGTATACCCAGGCACAGCGTTTTCGCGCCTGGTTTCGCGATAAAACGCTACCGCTGTTTAACGATGTCGATCTGCTTCTGGCCCCGGCGACGCCGTGCAGCGCAACGCCAATTGGCGAGAACACCATGCGCATTAACCATACCGATTTACCGATCAAAGCCAGTATGGGGATGCTGACGCAGCCCATCTCGTTTTTAGGCCTGCCGGTGGTGACCGTGCCCGTAAAAACCGCCTCGGGATTACCAATTGGCGTACAGATTATTGCCGCCCCCTGGCAGGAGTCACGCTGCCTGCAGGCGGCGTGGAGACTGGAGCAGGCGGGCATTCTTTACCCACAGGAAGCATGATGAACAGAGATAATATCGACCGTCCGACTGTATTGAATGAGGTTACCGCTGCGTTTTATCGTTATGAGCAGGCGCTTATCAGTAATGATGTGGCAGTGCTGGATGAGCTTTTCTGGGCGGACCCGCGCACGGTGCGCTACGGCGCAACAGAGAATTTGTACGGCATTGAGGCGATCCGCGAGTTTCGTAATGCACGCCCCTCAGCGGGGCTGGACCGGTTGCTGCGTAATACCACGATCACCACCTACGGTGAGGATATGGCAGTCGCGAGCACGGAGTTTACGCGCGAGAACAGTGAACGGGTGGGCCGCCAGATGCAGACCTGGGTGAAGTTCCCCTATGGCTGGCGGATTGTGGCGGCGCATGTCAGTTTGATGGGGTAAAAGGGAAAGATGGGTGCGGCTGGATGCCCTGCCCCCTGTCCTCTTCCACAGGGAGAGGGAGAAAACCCCTCTCTGCTCGCATGGAAAACATTGCCCGGATAAAGTACCTGCGCCGCCATCCGGGAATTGTCCCCGGTGGCGCTGCGCTTACCGGGGATACAGGGTGCCCCCTCTCCCCGGGGGCTGAGGAATCCCCAGTAATCTTACATCTTACAGCGATAACGCCGCTTAATAAGAATAAAACAATGACAGCGATGACAGGGTCCGGCTGAAAATCGATGAGGCGTTGCGGCTGACCGGGGCCGCCCGCAGGGAAGCGGGCGGAGGGGATAGCCTGCAAGGACGCAGGCTGGTCCCCGACCCGAAAGTCAGA
>NZ_JBEULY010000008.1:0-246435 GCF_040578655.1 Phytobacter sp. RSE-02
CATGGTATCTCTCGCATCCCAGGGCATAAGTGACTCCATAAACGGGTTCTTATGCCTCAGTTGTAAGTGTCTACCATGTCCCCGAACAAGCGTTCACTATGTCTCCGGACCGTACAAGGGAGAGGGCAGGGGTGAGGGGGAGAAGGGCGCACCGTCTTTACGCTTCTTCCACCGCCACGCGCATTGCTGCCAGCGCGGTGCGTGCCGCTTTGAGTACCTGTTCACACTGTTCAATCGTCAGTGTTAACGGCGGTTCAATACGAATAGTTTTCGAGTTGTTGAGTGTCCCGGCAACCAGTACTCGCTGGCGGAACATCTCGCTCGCAAACGTATAGCCGATTTCGTTATCCACAAACTCGATAGCCATCAGCATCCCTCTGCCGCGTGCATCCTGCACCAGATCCGGGTATTCACGCGCCAGCAGGCGGAAGCCGTCTAGCAGCATGTCACCTTTCTGCTCTGCCTGTGCCGGTAAGTTCTCTTCCAGCAGCACGTTGATGGTCGCCAGCGCGGCCGCACAGGCCAGCGGGTTACCGCCAAACGTGGTGGTATGCAGGAAAGGATTATCGAACAGGACGGAGAAGACCTCTTCGGTCGCGATAGTCGCGCCGATCGGCATCACGCCGCCGCCGAGCGCTTTCGCAAGACATAAAATGTCCGGCTGGACGTTCTCGTGCTCGCAGGCGAACATCTTGCCCGTACGGCCCATCCCGGTCTGCACTTCATCAAAGATAAGCAGCGCGCCAAACTCATCACACAGCTTACGCACGGCCGGCAGATAACCCTGCGGTGGCAGGATAACGCCGCCTTCGCCCTGAATTGGCTCAAGGATCACCGCAGCGACATCATCGCCGGTTTTATGACATTCACTGAGCAGGGTACGCATGGCCTCGATATCGCCAAACGGCACATGACGGAAGCCCGGCAGCAATGGCATAAACGGTTTGCGGAAGGTCGATTTCGCCGTCGCAGACAACGCACCCAGGGATTTACCGTGGAACGCGCCGCTGGTCGCGACAAAGGTAAATTTGCCCCGTGGCGACTGATACGCTTTAGCGAGCTTTAATGCCGCTTCGACGGATTCCGTGCCGCTGTTGCTAAAGAAGCTGTATTTGAGTTTGCCTGGGGCTAATGCCGCCAGCGTTTTTGCCAGCATCGCCCGCAATGGGTCGAGAAGCTCCTGGCTATGCAGAGGTTGTTTTGCGAGTTGATTCTGTACGGCGGAAACCACTACTGGATTACGGTGCCCCACATTGAAGATACCAAACCCACCCAGACAATCTAAAAATTCCTGTCCCTGGGTGTCGACAAGCGTATTCAAACTTCCCGCTTGCCACTCTACGGCTCCGTAATCCCCGCCGGCAGTAACAGATTTTCGATACTCTAAAAACCCCGGATTGACATGCTCTTTAAAGTATTCTCGTACCTCTCGGTTTAATTCTTTCATCTCCTCATGATCAAGCTTTCGTTTCTCTATGAGGTTCAGTGCGTGTGCGCTGCAGGCAAGAGCCGATGCGCTGGAAGGTAATCTGTTCAAAATATGCTCCCGGGGCTCGCGTATCACATGATACTGATTTAAGTATTGCAGGGATTGCGCCACATCGAAGCCGTAAATGAAAATCGGGATAAACACCAGGGGAAAATGCATTTGTACGAGATTAGATCCCGGATCTTACCCTTTGTTACGCTCTGAAATAGAGGAAAAGAAAACGCGCATTGAGCGTTTTTTAAGCGAAATGCACCATGGTAGTGCGATTGCCGCCTCATTTTCGCGCAGCGATAAATCAGGAAAATTTGGTAGTTTCAAGGCGTTACTATATAAATCAGCAGCTTAAAAACATACAAATAGTGCGGTTTAATCGCAAATTGCGATCTAAATCAAATTTAACAACTAAAGATAAATTCATTATCGCCGAAATAACATTCGATAAAATTTTTAACAGCCGAATAACTTGCAAAGGATGCTTATCATGTCTGCTCCGCCGTTTGTCACGCAACGGGAATACACCCTTGATGCTGACACCACCCTGATGTCGACCACCGATTTGCAAAGCTATATCACCCACGCCAATGACACTTTTTCGCAGGTAAGCGGCTTTGAGCTGGACGAACTGATCGGCCAGCCGCACAACCTGGTTCGCCACCCGGATATGCCGAAAGCCGCCTTTGCGGACATGTGGTACACCCTGAAACAGGGCGAACCCTGGAGCGGTATTGTTAAAAACCGCCGTCGGAATGGCGATCATTACTGGGTACGGGCTAACGCTGCGCCAATGGTGCGTAACGGAAAAGTGACGGGCTATATGTCCATTCGTACCCGCGCCACCCAGGAAGAAATTGCCGCTGTCACACCTTTATATAAAGCCATTCAGGAAGGGCGAGCTAAAAAGCGGATCCATAAAGGGCTGGTGGTTAGCCGGGGCTGGCTGGGTAAGCTGCCCTCTCTGCCATTACGCTGGCGGACACGCGGGGTGATGGCGCTCTTATGGATGGTGCTGGCGGCTGGCCTGTGGCTTTCCGGGAATGGTCCGGCGACGATTTTGTTGAGTGCCGCGATCTTGCTGTTGGGCTGTGCCTGCCTCGAATGGCAAATTGTGCGTCCGGTTGAGGAAGTCGCCCGTCAGGCCCTCAGCGTGGCGACCGGTGAACGTAACAGCGTGACGCATCTGAAACGTAGCGACGAACTGGGTCTTACTCTGCGGTCCGTTGGGCAGTTGGGGTTAATGTGTCGCTGGCTGATTCACGATGTTTCCGGTCAGGTGAGTAGCGTGCGCAGCGGTAGCGAAACGCTGGCAAAAGGTAACGACGATCTGAACGAGCGTACTCGGCAGACCGTCGTCAATGTGCAGCAGACCGTTGCCACGATGAGCCAGATGGCCGCCTCGGTGCAAAATAATTCCCATACCGCGACAGAGGCTGACAAACTCTCCAGCTCCGCCAGTAGCGCGGCGGCGAATGGAGGAAAAGCGATGGAAACGGTGGTGAAAACGATGGACGAAATTGCTGACAGTACGCAGCGCATCGGTTCAATCACCGCATTGATTAATGACATCGCTTTTCAGACCAACATTCTGGCGCTCAATGCCGCAGTGGAGGCCGCCCGTGCAGGTGAACAGGGCAAAGGTTTTGCGGTGGTGGCCGGGGAGGTTCGCCACCTTGCCAGCCGTAGCGCCAGTGCGGCAAATGATATTCGCAAGTTAATTGATGCCAGCGCCAGCAAAGTGCAATCGGGCTATGAACAGGTCCATGCGGCAGGCAGGACAATGGACAATATCGTCACTCAGGTTCAAAACGTGACCTCCCTGATTGGCCAGATTAGCCAGTCGACTTCTGAACAGGCGCAAGGGCTGTCAGAACTGACGCATGCCGTGGCAGAGCTGGATACCATCGCGCAAAAAAATGCCGGGCTGGTAGCCGAAAACGCCAATATTTCTTCAATGGTAAAACACCGCGCCAGCCGTTTGCAGGACGCCGTTTCCGTGCTTCATTAATTTCTCTCCCTCTCTATTCAAAGAGAGGGAATTTTCTCTTTAATATATATTTAACCTTATGTTTTATGTGCTTATATTGTGCATTCTAATTTGTTCTATTTATATTTATAAAATGTTAAATTAATATTAAATATAGTTTCTTTTTTGATCAATTATATTCTATTTAATTTAACTTGTTATTCTGATTAAAAGACAATTAAGTGGCGTTAATATACGTTGCGCAACTTCTTCCCTCAGAACATATAACGATCGATAGATCTCAATTAATAGCTGATAACTATCAGAATAATCACAACTGAAATAAAAAAACGATCAATCTCATAAAGTTAGCGCAGCGGTTACCGATAACATGCAGTGGAGATATTATTTCTGGCGTCTCTTTTAAAGCAATACATCTAACTCTTTGTTGAAAAGGGTTTTTTCGCAAAATTATAATCATGTGCATGGGGGAATATATGTTTTTACATGATGTAAAAATTGGTGCGAAATTATTTTTCGCGTTCGGATTTTTTATTGTCTTGATGGTAGCCAGCTCCGCTCTTTCACTGTTCAGTCTGAATCGTGCTAATAATGGAATGCAGGATATTATTCACAATGATTATCCGACCACCGTAAAAGCCAATCAACTCATCGATAACTTCCAGAGCTTTGTCAGTACGCAGCAACTTATGTTACTGGACACGGATGGCAAATGGCAGGCAGAGACCGAGAAGCAGCTCGGCGAAATTAGTTCCCGCGTAACGGTTCTTCTGGACGATCTGACAAAAAACCTCCATGACAGCGAATCGCAAAAAATCCTCGCCGAGATTAAAGATATCCGTCAGCAATTTCTGGACTCGCGTTTTCGTATTCTGGAAGACGTGAAGAAGGATGATCATTCGGCGGCTATTACTGAAATGATGACCAAAATGGTGCCAATCCAAAAAGCCTACAAAGAGAAAGTGCTGGCCCTGATTGCTATCCAGGATGCGCAGATGCGTCATGGTAGTGAGCAGGTTCAAAGCGATTTCAGCACCAACCGTTTACTGCTGATTGCCCTGGCTATTATCAGTATCGGCGTGGGTACGCTTTTGGGATGGGTGATAGTGCGCGCCATTACTCGCCCGCTGCGTGAAGCGGTGACGTTTGCCGAGGCGATTGCCAGCGGTGATTTAACCCGCACTATCCACTCCGACTATCGTGATGAGACCGGTATCCTGCTGCGTGCTTTGATGGAGATGAAAACCCGCCTGGTGGACATTGTTCAGGAAGTGCAGTTTGGCTCGGCCAGTATCTCAAGCGCCGCGGCGCAAATTGTGGCCGGAAACCAGGATCTGGCGGCCCGCACAGAGGAGCAGGCCAGCTCTGTCGAACAGACTGCATCGTCCATGGAGCAGATTACCGCGACCGTGAAAAACACGGCCGATCACACCACCGAAGCCACCAGCCTGTCTGCGGATGCGGCCAATGTGGTTAAAAACAATGGCGAGATGATGAAACAGGTCACCGAGAAGATGCGTGTGATCAATGAGACCTCCAACCGCATGTCTGACATCATCAATCTGATTGACGCCATCGCTTTCCAGACCAATATCCTGGCGCTAAACGCGGCAGTGGAAGCGGCACGTGCAGGCGAGCATGGTCGTGGCTTTGCGGTTGTGGCTGGTGAAGTGCGTCAACTGGCGCAAAAGAGTGCCGCATCTGCCAATGAAATCCGCCAGCTTATTGAAAATTCCACCAGCCAGACCCGTGAAGGCATGGCACTGGTGGAAAAAGCCAGCAGTTTGATCAACGGCATGGTGAGCAACGTTCAGGAGATGGATGTGATCCTGCGTGAGATTGGCCAGGCAAGCCGCGAGCAGACCGACGGTATTTCGCAAATCAATAGCGCTATCGGGCTGATTGATTCCACCACGCAACAGAACTCAAGCCTGGTGGAAGAGTCTGTTGCGGCGGCGGCAGCGCTTAATGAGCAGGCGACGCACCTGCGCGAGCTGGTGCAAGTTTTCCGCCTGCGTGAAGACGGGGCGATGGCTTAATCCAGTTGAGAGATATCCAGCGCCGCCCGGTCGATAATACCGATAATTTGTTTTAACTGGGCGGCGCTGATCTCTGACTGGTTAACTTTCAAATCCAGCACCGCCTTGAAGTTTTCCAGCGCGCGCTTCATTTGCGGATCTTTTCGTAACTGATAACCCACGCTTCGCGCCTTGATTCGCGCCTGAATATGTTGCAGGTGCTCGCTATTTTCGGCAAGCCACGCCTGACCTTGCGAGGTAATGGCTATCTTTTTACGTCCGCCGTCTTCCTCGTGAATAATAATAAGCTGCTGATCCTGCAAGAGATCCAGCGTCGGGTAAATCACACCCGGACTGGGGGTGTAATTTCCCTGGGTCAGGGTTTCGATCTCTTTAATCAACTCATAACCATGGCTGGCATTACGGGTCAGGATATCCAGGATAACCAGGCGTAATTCGCCGTGGCCGAAAAAGCGCTGACGGCGTCCGCCGCCGCGCCCATGATGGGCTTCGCCGTGGTGGCCGCGGTGATGTTCCCCGCGACGCCCGGCGGGACACTCGTTATCGTGACCCTGCTGGCATTCTTCATCGAACGCATTGTGATGATGTCGCATGTTGTGCTCCTTGATGAATTTGATATATCTAATTTATATCTAAAATTGAAAATATGACAAGCCTGGTTCTGTTTATTTTTATAATTAATTGATTTTGATGGTTTTTAATTTTCTTTTTTGCAGGTTGTGCGTTTCTGATTTTATGTATCTAAAAAATGCTTGCCATCTTAATAAACAGCAATCATTATCATTTAAAAATCAATTTAGATATATCGTATTCAATTTCACGAAGGCCGATTATGACAATCAAACAACAACGTTATCCGCAGCGTGTACGCAATGAGTTGCGTTTTCGCGAGTTGACCGTGTTACGCGTCGAGCGCGTGGGTGCCGGGTTTCAGCGCATTGTGCTGGGCGGCGAGGCGCTGGAGGGGTTTACCTCTCGCGGGTTCGACGACCATACCAAAGTCTTTTTCCCACAGCCGGGTAGCGCGTTTACGCCTCCACAGGTAACCGATGAGGGTATCGTTTGGGCAGAGGGTCCACGCCCTGCAACGCGTGATTACACACCGCTGTATGATGAGCGTCGCCAGGAGCTGGCGATCGATTTCTTTATTCATGAAGGTGGTGTGGCAAGCACCTGGGCGATGCAGGCCCGGGCAGGCGACAAGCTGACCATCGGCGGACCGCGTGGATCGCTGGTGGTGCCGGAAGATTATGCCTGGCAGTTGTATGTGTGCGATGAGTCCGGAATGCCGGCGTTGCGTCGTCGGCTGGAAGGGTTAAACCGCCTGGCGGTGCGCCCGGAAGTCAAAGCGGTGGTCACCGTAGGGGACGCCTCGTACAAAGATTATTTTGCCCATTTGAGTGATTACAACATTGATTGGGTGATTGGCCATGACGGGCAGACGGTGGTGGAAAAGCTGGCGCCGGTTGCTGTGCCGCCGGAAGACTATTTTATCTGGCTGACGGGCGAGGGTGCGGTAGTGAAAGCGTTGCTGGATCACTATGCGACTGACACTATCGACCAGCAACGGGTTCGTGGTCAGGCTTATTGGCATAAGAAGTAGTTCGCTGCAGTTCCCCTTTACCCGTTCACGTGTTCGGAGGTTCCATTTCGCCATGAACATAAGGTGAACGGAACCCACCTCCTGAGCTGCATATTCCCCTCACCCTGGCCCTCTCCCCAAAGAGGAGAGGGGACCGTTCGTGCTCGCATTTTTGTGGGGATTCCTCAGGCCAGAGGGAGGGGGAGAAAACCGGTCGTAGATACTGTAAACGTCTTCAACCTTGTTAGCCACGACTGACTCTTTTTGCCGCATGACAACCACAGCGACATTTTTGCTTCCCTGGCGCAGAGCGTGCAGCGAGGGGGTTGAGTCCCCGCTGAAATCGGTGAGACGAAGACCCGATGACAAGGGCAGGCCGCCAGGGATGGCGGACTGAGGTTTGTCGAGACAGGACGTCGAGTCAAACCGACCGCAGGCAGCGGGGCGGGAGGCGAACGCAGTGCGAAGCACCGATTTTTTGCGGGGCCGCGGGGATTGTAAAGGGGAACGCGGTGTTCCCCTTTACCCGTTCACGTGTTCGGAGGTTCCATTTCGCCATGAACATAAGGTGAACGGAACCCACCTCCTGAGCTGCATATTCCCCTCACCCTGGCTCTCTCCCCAAAGAGGAGAGGGGACCGTTCGTGCTCGCATTTTGTGGGGATTCCTCAGCCCCAGGGAAGAGGGAGAAAACCGGTTGTAGCACGGATAAGGCGCCTGCGCCGCATCCGGGAGGTTGCGGATTATGCCACTTCGTCGTATTCGGCTTCGCTCACCTGCTGCTCCAGAGATTGACGAATCTCGGCAAGGGCTTTCTCTTGCTGGCGGAAATACCCTTCCTGATCGGTCAGTGACGATACCAGTTGCCACGACTCCTCTTTCTCCAGCGCATTCAGCTCATCGATCAGACTGGCAATATGCTGCTTCACCTCATGAATACGCTGGCGCAGGCGGGCAAGATCGTTAAGACGATCGCTGGCCATTAACGGCTCCAGCCCTTTTTGCAGGCGGGTTAACAAAAGGCGAATTGCCCCCAGATCGCCGCGCTGTCTGGCCTGATTCAACTGAACCATCATGGCATGCGCCTCTTCTTTAAAGGCGTCGTCCACCAAATCCGGGTGGCAAAGTTTACTGGCCTGGCGCCACAAGCGTTTCAGCTCAACGCGCTCATCCGGTGACATCTTCTGCTCGAAGCCAAAACGCTGTTCGGCATCGTGCTGTTGTTCCTGGTAATCTTCATACTCCTGGCGCGCTTCATCCCGCGCCTGACGCGCCGGTTCATCTTCACGCGTTAAGCCTTGCTCCAGTTCCTGCGCTTCGGCCAGCAAAGAGGCGATCAGCGCATTCTGCTGCTGCAAATGCTTACGCGCTTCCGCCGCCTGCGGGGACTGTGGCGGAAAACTTTGCCAGCGGCGGGTAAGGGTGACAAGCACCTCCACCGCCTGCGACAGATATTTCTGGCAGCGAAGATAATCGGCCTCACGACGATGCGCTTCGGCTTCCTGGCGACGCACGGCGGCTTCGGCGAGGATCTTACGCAGGCGCAGGATCTGTGACATCAGTGGCCCAAGACGGGTGAGGTACAGATCGTTGAAATCATCCAGCAACTGAATGCGGGTGTTACGTTTATCAATTAACTCACGCAACTGCTCTTCCAGCGCTTTCAGTTCCAGTTTGCTGGCGGCAACCTGTGGATCCTGCCACTGCACCACTGAACGTTGGCTCTGCAGCCAGGCATTGATAGTGCGCAACGCATCGGAAAAGTTTTTCTCTTCAAGCGCCCATACGATGAACGCCAGTTCACTGTCGGTGACTTCGTTTTTTAGAAAAGGAAGCTGGCTCTGAATAATGCCTTCATCTTCCAGTTCAATGGCGTACTTAATGATCTCAAGCCGTTTTATGGGTTTGTTCATGGTCTTTCGCTAAGGCGCTTAAAGATTGAGTTAATGGTAGTTGGTAATGATCAAACACGAAATAAGCTCATTGTCGTACCCGCAGCCGCTGCGTTCAACCCTGAAAGATTAGCATCAGTTCAGCTAAGCAGATATGGCTGAAATCATAATACAGGTCACAAGTTACAGGCGTTAGCATTCCTGAAAGAAATACTTCCCCGGTACGTTTTTTCCCCACTTCCCGGCTGTTTCATATTCACCTTATCAAGTGATTTAGCTCTCATATTTTCATGAAACCGGTTGCATGGCTGCTTGTCCAGGTTAGCATGAAACCGGTTTCATTCATTGCATGACTCAGTTACCGAAAATAAAAGGTAGAAAAAAGATGGCTGTTATTCGGGATTACAATAAGTTAGCAAGTGATATCCTCCGGGAAGTCGGAGGGGAAGAGAACATCAACAGCTTTACCCGTTGCGCCACGCGTTTACGTCTGGTCCTTAATGAAACGCCCGCTGATGCGAAACGTCTGGTGCAAAGCCTGCCTGGGGTCATTGCGGTGGTGGAAAGCGGTGGACAGTTTCAGGTGGTGATCGGTACCCACGTGGCCGACGTCTTCAACGCGATGTCAGGTCTGGTAAAAGAGAATGGCTCCATAAGCAGCGCCCCGAAAAAAACGCGTAAGCTTGACGCGGTGATTGCCACCATGTCGGCAGTGTTCGCGCCGATTGTCTACATTCTGGCGGCGGCAGGTATTCTGCAAGGGCTGCTGATTGTTGTCAGTCTGATAGATGCCGATATCAAAACCACCGGCACTTTCGCCGTGCTCAACTTTATGTCCTGGACGCCGTTTGCCTTCCTGCCGGTTTTTATCGCCATTACGGCGGCGCGCCATTTCAAATGTAACCCGTTTATCGCGGTTCTCTGCTGTTGTGCGCTGATTAGCCCTGACTGGGCTGCGCTGGCGGGGCGTATTGCTGGCGGGGAGAGCATCAATTTCCTTTTCTTCCCGCTTTCTAAAACGGTGTATACCTCCTCGGTTTTGCCACCGCTGTTCCTGGTGTGGGCGCTCTCCTGGTTCGAACGCCGGGTAGAAAAGTGGATCCCGGACGTGGTCAGCCCACTCTTTACGCCGTTGATCTGTTTCGTTGTCATCGTGCCGCTGACCCTGATTGTGATTGGCCCCATTACCACCTGGGCGGCAATGGGGGTGGCAAATGGCTATAACGCGCTCTTCCACGCAGCACCGGCCGTTGCGGCGGCGGTGATTGGCGGCGTGTGGCAGATTATTGTTATCTTCGGGGTTCACTGGGGGATTACGCCGGTTATCATGGCCAATTTTGACACCCAGGGTTACGACTCCTTCCAGGCTTACCAGACCATTGCGGTTATTGGTCAGATGGCGGCGGTGTTTGGCGTGTTCCTGAAAACCCGCAATACCCAGTTAAAAGCGACCTCAATGTCTGCCGGGATCACGGCGATTTTTGGTATCACCGAACCGGCGATTTACGGTGTGACGCTGCGTTTTAAAAAGCCGTTTATTTGCGGCTGTATCGGCGGGGCGATGGGTGCGGTCGTCGCCAGTCTCTTCGGTAGCCTGTACTACGCGTATGCCGCGTTGCCTGGCTTGTTTACCCTGGTCAATGCTATCAGTCCGAATGCGCCGATGTCGTTTATCGGCGAACTGGTAGGGGCCGGAACCTGTATCGTGCTGACGATCGTGATGGTGCAGTTCGTGGGCTTTGAAGATCCGGCAAACGAAGAGGAAACGAAACCGGCAACACCTGTCAAAGCGCAAGCGACGTCAAATACCGCTGTGGCCAGTGCAGTGAAGATGCTTAGCCCCTTAAAAGGGGAAGTGGTGGCGCTGGAGAGCGTGGCAGATGAAGCCTTTGCCGGTAAAGCGCTTGGCGATGGTATTGCCATCAAGCCCGAAGAAGGCAAAGTCGTGGCACCGTGTGACGCGACGGTGGCGACCGTGATCGCATCACATCATGCCATTGGGTTATTGTGCGATAATGGAGCAGAGTTATTGATCCATGTTGGGTTAAATACCGTCAACCTGCAGGGGCAGCATTTCCGTCCGTTGGTGAAAGAGGGGGATGTGGTCAAAGCGGGTACGCCTCTTCTTGAATTCGACAAAGCCAGCATCGAACGCGAAGGCTATGATCTGACAACCCCGGTTCTGGTGGTTAACAGTGAAGATTTCACGCTGACAAAGCACCAGCTTGATGGCGCGATTGGTATGGGGGCGCCACTGATGTCTCTCGCATAAGGAGGCGCGGGCGCACGAACATGGTGTCAACGGCGTCACGACGTAACCCGTCGGGCTTCGCGAGTCGCACTCTTTTGCAGCATGTTTCTGAGCCGGATGTTTCTGGCTCAGTGTGAGCCACCCATTGATTGAGGTTTTCTTATGGTAACGATACTGGACGTCGCCAGAATGGCAGGAGTGTCAAAGGCGACGGTATCGCGCGCGCTAAACGGTAAGGTGTTTGTCCGGGAAGAGGTGAAGGCCAGAATTTTACAGGCCGTTGCTGATACCGGTTATCGGCCAAACCAACTGGCGCGCAATCTTGCTAATAACAAAACGAATTCGATTGGGCTGGTTATCACTAACGGGTTGTACAACGGCCCGTTCTTCTCAAGCATGGTTTATCAGGCGGCGACGCGCAGTGAAGGTCACAGCCGTCAACTGGTGCTTGCAGACGGGAAACACAGCGCTCAGGACGAGCGCGATGCGATTGGTTTGCTCCTCGAGCTTCGCTGTGAAGCCATCATGATCTACCCCAAATATCTGTCGGTCAGTGAGCTGGATGACATCATTGACGGCAACCAGACTCCGATAGTTGTCATTAATCGTGAACTTATCAGAAACCGAAACCGCTGCGTGTTTACCGATCATCGCCGCAGCAGCGAGGAGATGGTGGAACATTTGCTGGCGCAGGGGCATACCCGGATTGCATTTGTGGCGGGCGTATGTGGTTCGCCGACCGGTGAACGCCGTTTACGCGGCTACCGCGATGCGTTGCGAAAAGCGGGTATCAGCCCCGATCCGCAACTGGTAGTGCGGGGCGGCTGGAGCACCGAAAGCGGTTATGAGGCGGGACGCCAGTTGCTGGCGCTCAATATTCCGTTCACCTGCGTGCTGGCCGCCAATGACGATATGGCCATTGGTCTGGCGAAAGCGTTTCAGGATGCGGGGAAATCGGTGCCGGGAGAGATCTCGTTGGCCGGGTTCGATGATTCGGTGATTGGTAAGTACTACACGCCTTCTTTGACAACTATCCACGTCCCGATGGACGAAATGATCCGTGATGCGGTCGAAATTTTACTGCATCCCGACGCAAAAAACGTGTTTTCCCATCAGGGAACCCTGGTGAGCCGGGATTCAGTTGCCCGACGCGTTGACGCGGAGTGAACATTCACACGTCATAAGGCGAAGCGTGATGTTGTACGCAAGAGCGCATGCTGTTGTGGGCTGGGTGGCGACCATTGCCTGCTGTTTTATGTATATCTCGTATATACCGTTGATTCTGGATAATTTGCACGGGGTGAAAACTAACCCGCTACAACCGCTGGCCGCCGCCGTGAACTGCGTGTTGTGGGTGACGTACGGTTTACTGAGTGAAAGGAAAAACTGGCCGATTGTGATAGCCAATTCGCCCGGTATTGTGCTCGGACTGATTACCTTTAGCACTGGCTTATAGCCATCAGCTTAAAAAAAGCCGCCATGCGTTACGCACTGGCGGCTTTTTTGTCCTTATTGGCCCGATCGTATGCGCATTCCGCGAGACAGTGTTGCGATACGCTGCGTGCGACCGTAGAGCACGAATAAAATAAATCCGCGACCGTTAAGCACATAGCGGCAGGCCAGCATGATGAGCAGTGCCACCAGCATGATGACCGCATGATGCGTCTGCCCATCCAGCACGGTAAACATCAGCAGCAGCGCACTCAGCACGGTAAGGACGCCATGCACCAGGCCATACCAGGCCAGCCCGGATGTTTTACCGCGTGCAATCATATAGGTGGCGGTCAGGTTGCTGAAAATAAACAGGATTGCGGGCAGGAAGAAGATAAGCGCCCTGACTGGCGGTGTCTGTTTTGGCAGCATCGCCATCAGCGTCAGTAAATTACAGGCGAAGGCTAACAGGAACAACAACAGCACAAACGCCAAAGGAAATCCGTTCTGCCGGGGCAGTTCAGACGGCGGTTTATCAAACCAGCGCTCCAGTTCGGGCGTTGAATGTTGCAACAGACTGTTATCGCCACGGGCGATAACCTGTTCCATCTCCCTTCCATGGGCCAGCAGATCACAAAAAAGCCAACCGGAAATTAGCGTGGCCAGGCGCATTACAGTACCGCCAGTGACTGAATGGTGCCCACAATATAGCGGCCTGTTTTGGGAATATTGCCCGGCGAGGCGACGACACCGCTCACTGCGCTTCCCGCCAGCGCCGCCGCACTGGTCACCAGGTTACCCAGTTGCCGGGCGAGCTCCACCTGCACCGGCTCGACCGGGAAGCGTTTAGGATAAATGCCTGCGCGGATAAGGGCTTTGATTTCTTTATTACTGATGCCAGGGTTTTGCAGCTTGATGATGAGCTCCGTCAGGCGTTTGCGATCCTGGCGGGGGTACTCTTTCAGCCACTGAGACGCCTTTAACGACGAAACGGATTTCATTGCGCGCCACGTCGTGACCACCTCTTTCAGTACGCCACCTGCGCTTGCCAGCGAGATAAGATCGAGCGCGGTAGAGGTGGCGTTATACCAGCCTTGCGAATCCAGCCAGGCCACATCTTCGCCGCCATTCTCCACCAGGTCATATAAACGGTAGAGGCCGTTGATGCATTGCAGACCCGTGGCAGCGGCGCCGGCATAGCCCAGGGCGACCAGCGCGCCGCTGGCTCCTGCAGTGAGCGGGACTGCGGCGCCCGCGGTGGCCATCACCCCGGCGGTAATGATCATTGCGCCGCAGGAGAGGACGGTTGAGGCGATTTCCGGACCGAGAGAGGTTGCGGAGACGGCGTCGGTCAACGATTTACCCACCGTGGTTTTTGACCCTTGTGCGGGAGGCTTTGTCACAACCACATGCGTTACGATGCCGCTTTGTCCATTCGGGTGACGTTTGCTGGGGCGCACCAAGTACCGCTCCGTGCCATCGGCATAGATAATTCCAGCCTGCGCAAAATCACGTGTACAGTCCATCGCTGCGCCAAGCGCATCGAAATTGAAATCTGTCGCACCTTTACCGCTAAAGCGCGCAAAATCATAGCCAGGCATATTTGCTTCGGGGTTGAGTCCGGGCAGCGTCATTTTTCATTCCTTGTAATGATGAGTACAGAAGTATTAATCCAGGATTTTTCCTGGACTCCCAGGGCTAACAAACAGATGTTTTTTCCGGTGTACAGGTTTATTTCGCCGCACACTATTCAGGCCAGACGAAGAAAATAGCTAAATATCATGTACTGTCTGGCGCAACTGAAAACATGCAGATTTTTCATAACCTTCTGATTTAATTGTTCTCTTTCTGGTTTTTATCTTGCCGTTTTTGCTGGCGAATGGTAAAGGAAACCTTGAGATTCCTTATTTTAGACAGCGAACAGGCAAAGTTCACCCCGCCAAAAAATGGGCTTTTATCCTTTCAGCGTGATGAGATGGGGTATTTTCTATATGAATAATTTCGAGGTGAAATTAAGATGCGGCAATCTATTTAGCAACGGAAAAACACTTTTTTAGCGGCATTAACATAACTGCAAATGCAGATGCGCAGTAAGCCTATTCCGGGCGGGATTGGGGGCTAATTCTCAAAATAGACAAAACGCTCACGCCGCCACGTTTTCACCGCTGGCGGCCTGGTGCATTGTGCATTACCTTAGAGCCGAAAATTATTCTCGCATTTGAAAAGGAGTCAGGTTCGATGTCTGATCAACACATAATGAAAGCCATGTTCACACAGCAGCGAATTCAGATCATGCATTTGGGTAAGCATCATAAGGAATATACCGACGCGTACATCTTTGCCTGGGAGTCCGGTGTTTATCCG
The DNA here is from genome assembly GCF_040578655.1 of Phytobacter sp. RSE-02. Classification (NCBI taxonomy): domain Bacteria; kingdom Pseudomonadati; phylum Pseudomonadota; class Gammaproteobacteria; order Enterobacterales; family Enterobacteriaceae; genus Phytobacter; species Phytobacter sp. RSE-02. The sequence goes on from NZ_JBEULY010000008.1 coordinate 15,030, forward strand.
TTTTTGCATGATTTGGGTGGCGAACATCAGTATCTTCCCCATGAATTATATGGCGACTTTTTTGAGGTCAGCGCACAGAAGGGCGCATCCATTTATGAACGTCTTAACCGGGCATGGGCAGATGAAGAGGATAATTTAACGTATAGCAGACTGGAGTCTGACCTGATGGGCATTGGCAGTTCGCGTGAATGGCGTCCCGATGAGGTAATGAATGTATGTCGCTATCTTTTCCTGACGGGCTGTTTTGACGACGTATTCTGGAAGGCGCTGTGCAAGCCAACGGCAGATTCATCATGGGTTGAGTTCGTGCGGGACGCGTACAGCCGGGAGCATGATACGGCGTTTATGTGAGCAGATAAGGGGCAATGAAGAGCACATTGAATGAAGTGTGGGTTATCACGGAAAGAGGGCTGTCAGAATATAACCGTGAACCCCCGCACGAGCCATTGAACATCTTATACCAGACGAATATCGACTCAAATCGTGATCGCAACCAGTGCCAGCTACACTAATACCAGCGGTTATACTTGATATAAAAAAATGAGACGATAATAAGCCACATAAAGGTCAGTATCCCAAAATAATCAGGTATAAATCTCGCGAAGATATATGCCCCTGCCACAATAAGGGCCAAAGGGATTAAATAGATATATGACTGTAAAAACCATAAAATTGCCTGCTTCATTTTTTTAATAACTCATATCAAGCTTTACCGATCATGATAGTCCCTCTACTTCATACCCGCCTGGCGATAGTCAGGTGGAGGACTAACTTACCTGATATTTCAGCATACTTGTAAGCCTTATAAGAGCATTGTGTTGTATGTACCCTTCCTGAGGACTGTACTGGCCGTTACCACAATGACTGGCGTGGGCTAACGCGCTAAAGTCCCGGCCCCTGGTCAATGAGGAAAAGTCTTTGCGCTTGTGTGGCACGTCATCGAGCAGAAAAACGTCACATGTGAAGCTGATTTTGGGGCCAGGTAACAGATTTGACCATCAATTGCAGACTCTTCGCCATTTCAGGTCATAGTGAAGAGGTGATTATTAGATGGTTAATTTAAGGATACGAATATGCCAACAGTAATTGAGAAAGCATTGGACTTTATTGGCGGTATGAACACATCAGCCTCAACACCACATTCCATGGATGAGAGTACAGTGAAGGGGATGTTTAAGTATCTGAAAGAGCTTGGTGTTCCAGCTCACGCCGAGGAGATTATCGCGCGAGGGGAGCGGGAAGGATGGCACCCGGAGTTCACAAAAAAAGTGGCGGGATGGGCGGATAAAATCGAGTCCGCTGACCGTGTTGTGATTAAAAACCCTGAATACTTTACTTCGTATATGAAGGAAGAGCTGCGCGCGCGGGTGAACGTCGAGTTTGACCCGGCAAGTTAGGCGCATTTCAGTTCGCTTCTCACATGGATTTTAATACGACAAAGGGCCTCTGTTTTCACTTAGGCCCTTGAATTTGGTGGCCCCTGCTGGTGTAAGTATCCGCATAATCGTGCCATTCACATTTAGAGATCTTCCGGCATACTCAATCTGCCAACGAAGGAGCATTTTAGCTGTAATAAATGCGGTGCTAATACCTGCGATTATATTTGATATAAAAATAAGAGACGATAATAAACCATAAAAAAGTAAGTATCCCTGAATAGCTGGGAATGAATTGAATAAACAAAAATGCCCCGGAAAGAATGAGTGCGATGGGTACTAAGTGAGAGTGAGCTCCCCACAAGAATAATAATAATTTCTTCATCTTTTCAATATTTCATATAAAGCGTCGCCAATGACTTCCTCGTTGTTCCTGCCAGACTCTACTTCATAGATTATTTTAGACATTTGAAGTTCAATAAGAAAGTATAGCATTTCCAGCTTTTCTCGATAAAGTAATTGGTAATATTCCGCATCCTGAAATTTCAGTTTATTTGCTGCTAATGCAGCTATCTGAACTTTAGCATACAATGCCGTAGCTTTCACAAACCAAGTGGACATTTAATTTACTTTCTTAATATAAGATTCCTGAAAATCAGTGCTACTTACAATCAATTTAGCAATTGTCAGAGAAAGAGCTAGTTTGCTTGAACGATCAGCAGCTTCATATGCTTTCTCTCCGATTTTCTGCTTTATATAGGACACCAGCGTATTACTTTTCTCATCTCCCAGACGCTTGAATGTTTTTTGGAAATAGAGTTGAACCATATCAAGAACGACATCATTTCTTTTGTATATTTCTAACAAAGATAAATACAAGCGTTTATCTTCACTCCATTGCTCATGGCACGTACTCCCGTAGTACTCGTCAGGCACTAAGCAGGAGCCATAGTTAATAAGCCGTTGACTGCCAAGTTTAACGTTTGCGAGGTCTCCATATGACTGGCGTGGATCTCCCTTAACGCTTTAGTTAAAGCAAATGCCATCCTTCTATCTGACGGAGTTTTCAATTTAAGATAGTTTTCTGCCATTTCCATTTGCCTTGTTGTAACATTAATGTTTAATGATTGATCATGGTCGCTCACACGGGCAACGTTACGAATGAAAAAAAATCGAAAAATCCTTATTTATGTTTTAGCGGCAATTATTTCTTTTCTAATAATTCCTGAGGTCATCTTAAGGAAGGTTCCGAATGACATACTTGCCAGACTTAGCGATTTTACAAGTTTGGGTGGTTTATTCAGTCCATTCCTCTCGGCGATGATTTTCATTGGTCTGTCATCCATCTTTATCGGAATTATTGGCGTGTATGTCGTTGGGAAAGTTTATTGTGCTTTAACTCAGGTTAAGCATGAGTGAAACAGTTAGTTGATAATCGATCACAATTTACGGGCCAGGCAGGGAATGCTATGAAAAAATATGGAAACACGGTAATTAGTTTTTTGGTCGTGATTATTTTCTTTCTAACTATCCCGGAAATAGTGATACGTGTAATGACGCCTAAGCAATTCGCACGGCTGAGCGATTTCACAAGCCTCGGTGGGCTTTTCAGTCATACTCTCTCGGTGCTGATTTTTCTTGGATTGATGTCTGCGTTGCTCGGTGTGCTTACCATTTTCTTAATAAAAAAAATTTACTGGCGTTTATCCCTGTCCAGCCGTTAATCAATACCTAATAATCTTGCTTCCACTTCATTCCATACCCTCGCTGGCTGACTGAAAACTGATCCTATCCGGGGATGTTGCAGCGGGATGAAGAGTGTAGGGAGCAATTCCTTACCTGACCCAGATTGCATCCAAAGAAAAAAGAGTCAGACGATTTCTCATCTAACTCCTTGTTTTGTCTGGTGGCCCCTGCTGGGTTTGAACCAGCGACCAAGCGATTATGAGTCGCCTGCTCTAACCACTGAGCTAAGGGGCCGTGGCGGGCAATTATAAAGTAACTTCTCCAGGCGATCCAGCATCAACATTCCATCTGGTTGTTTTATAAACAACGCATTATCAATCCTTTATACTTAAGTTCCGCATCCAACATCGGGGAAATAGATAGCCTCGATATTCTTGTGCCAGGTTGCGCGTTGCTTTCTACAGAATGAATTGCGGCAACCCCTCAGGGAACACATACAACGAGCGGTGGAAGATCAACTGATCCTGTGTGGCTTAGGTTTGGCTTTAAAAGCCGATGGCAGTGGGTAGTATGAGCGACGTTCAAACGGGTGAAGTCTGCTTAAACACAATGATGACTCTTAACTCGCGGTACTCATTGCTCCGTACACTGGAAATTTGGAAGAGAATGCCGCGCAGGTAGACTCCCGAAGACGACAACATTTTGCTATCGATGCGACTCAAACTTGGGAGCTTCGAAAGCTCAGCAGCCTAAACAGAACAACATACAAGATTTATCATGAACCACCCGCACGTGATTGGTGAGGCGCTATAAAACTAATTTTTGCACTAAAGCATCACTACAACTAATGAATGAAATCTATTTTAAATAACCATCAACTTGTCGTTTTTTCAAGTTAGTTGACTAATGAGGTTCTTAATTATTCTTTATCGTAATACGTTAGCTCAATGCATATTCAATGTTAAATGCAATATATTTTGGTTGTAAAAGTGTATAAGTTTGGCAGGCGGAATAAATATTATGAAATATTTTTCATATCAATATTATTCATGAAATAATGAAATCTTTCCAAGTTATTCGGTTTGTGAATTTTAAATATTTTTAACTAACTGATATTAAAAGGTTTTATTTATTTTTTCGAACGAGCTCCTATAGTTATAGAACTTATTAATTAATATCGTTATATTAATAGATTATAACTTATAGGATCTATCCGGATACCTCGCTACATTTATAGCTGATTTGGAAGTTCAGTAAGTTTTTATCAGGAAGATACCCGCAATTTTTATCCTTTTGTCTTTACCTTCCTGTCAGGAATTTCATTCCCAAAATGCGAAAATTCGCCAGGTTAAAAAATTAGCAAGATAACTTTTTAGTTTTATTTATACGCATCCCCGAGCATGCTGGTAGCTAAAGCCAGGGGCGGTAGCGTGTCTCATGACATCAAGGTTACATCACTAATGGCCAGAAGTGGGTTAGAAGTTCAGCAAGCGGCTGTTAAGGCCCTGTTTTTACGCGAGATCAAGACACGATTTGGTAAGTACCGTTTGGGGTATCTGTGGGCGATATTGGAGCCAGCGGCACATTTGCTTGTCCTCATGGTTATTTTTGGTTTCATAATGCACAGAACGATGCCAGATATATCATTTCCCGTATTTCTATTAAATGGCATTATTCCCTATTTTATTTTTACCAATATAACCAATCGCTCGATTGGTGCTATCGAGGCGAATCTGGGATTATTTAACTATCGTCCAGTAAAGCCAATTGATACAATCATTGCCAGAGCATCTCTGGAAACCTTAATATATGCCGCTGTATATTTAATACTTATGGCGATAGTGTGGGTTTTGGGGGAGGAGTATTCAGTAACTAATATTCTTATATTAGTATTTAGTTGGTTTTTATTAATTATATTCTCATGTGGACTGGGTTTGGTTTTCATGGTCCTTGGTAAAACCTTTCCAGAACTTGCAAAATTTTTGCCTATAGTGTTGAAACCTCTATATTTTATTTCATGCATTATGTTTCCAATCCACTCAGTTCCTAAAGAATATTGGCATTATCTTTTATGGAATCCAATTGTTCATGCTATTGAGCTCAGCCGAGAATCTGTTGTCGCCGGATATTTGACCGATGGCGTTAGTTTGGGATATTTAGCTTTGAGCGCAATAATAATGCCTTTCATTGGGTTAGCGTTGTACAGGACACGTGAGGAGGCGATGTTAACATCATGATAAGAATTGAAAATCTCACGAAATCCTACCGCACTCCCCAGGGGCGTCATTATGTCTTTAAAGATTTGAATGTTGAGTTGCCTGGCGGTAAAAGTGTTGCACTGCTTGGACGAAATGGAGCAGGAAAATCAACACTTCTTCGCGTTATAGGAGGCATAGATAGGCCTGATAGTGGCAGTATATATACGAATAAAACAATATCCTGGCCTGTGGGGCTATCTGGTGGTTTTCAGGGCAGCTTAACAGGGCGGGAAAACGTTAAATTTGTTGCACGCTTATATTCTGAGAAATCAGAATTAAAAAATAAAGTTGATTTCGTTGAAGAATTTGCAGAATTAGGTAAATACTTTGATATGCCAATCAAGTCTTATTCCTCAGGGATGAAATCCCGGTTGGGTTTTGGTTTAAGTATGGCTTTTAAATTTGATTACTATCTCGTCGACGAAGTTACAGCAGTAGGTGATGCCAGATTTAAGCAGAAATGCTCAGATCTTTTTAAATCCCGCCATTCTGAATCCAGTTTCTTAATGGTGTCACATAGCTTAAATTCTTTGAAAGAATATTGTGATGTTGCTCTCTTCTTAGGTCGAGATAATGTTGTTCATTATTTCGATAATGTCGAAAATGCAATTAAAAAATATTTGGAAGAAGAAAAGCTTTAGAAGTAAAAAACGGCCATAGTCAAATGCTTACTGCAATAATTCCAATCGATCTAAAACGTAGGTCGAAAGATCTCATCGAAAAAGCGCTAGTGTTAGCCGAGGTTGCTCAGCAATCTAACGTTAAGATAATATTTGGACATAATAACCGTGGAACTCGCTATGATTTTGAATTAATTTCTCGGTTACAGAGATATCCATATGTGCAGATGAATTCTAAAAAAAATGTGTCTGAATATATTAATTCATCTTTGTTACGAAATTTAGCATTTGAACTGGTTGACACGGACTATATAATTTTACTTGATGTGGACATTTATCCAGATTTTGATCTTTTTATAAAGTACAAAGATAAAATTGAAAGATCGATAAGACCATTTTACGTATTACCATGTCTTTATCTTACTGAATATGGGACCACGCTTTTAAGGAAAAAAAAGGTTTCCGTTGAGGGAATGAAGAAAAAATTTTTTGATTTCTCCCGTAAAGAATTTTTGCATCTGGCTAGCCCATCATCAATTACAATTTTGAAATCCGACGATTATAGGATGATAAAAGGGTTTGATGAAAGATTTCGGGGGCATGGATATGAAGATTTTGATTTCCTCATACGATTATATGAATTACATGGCATGTTAAAAAAATTTAATGATTTCACGCTTGATAAAACGGAGAGATCGCCCCTGTTTGCGGTTGGCTTTAGACGATATCTAGGAGAAGCTTGTCTTGAAGTTCTGCTTGAAAAAGATATGGCATTTCATCTCTATCATGAAAAAGACGGCCATGAAGACTATTATTTAGCGCGTCAGGAAAATTATAAAAAACTTATCGAGGCACATTCACATAATGTTAGCGATCAGGAAGAAATAAATTCGACACTACTCGTACCTTTCGTTTCTCTTTGCGTTAATCAGGGCAAGAGTATTCATGATTATGCGATTTTCTTTGATAATAAACCTGGACATATAGATCGATTTGATACATTTAAAAGACGAATCAATTTTCTATTGAATAAGTGAAATTTTAATAGTGTTATCAGTTATAACATTAGGACGTTAAAGTGATTAAAAAAAAATTAAGAAAAATGGTCAGGGAACCCAAGAAATTTATAGCTGACTCTAAATTTATAAAAAAGATAAAACCATGCGGATTCTATTTAAATAATAATCCATCAATTGGGTTTATCATCATTGCAAATAATGAACAAGAAATTAACGATTCCGTTGAAAGCGTGGTTCTGGCAAATAAAACGTCAGGGATAAATAGCCCATACGTGATAATTAATAGCAGCGAAGTTATAAATATCACTGATGAGATTCACTCAGCTGCAAGTAAAGTAAATACCTTTTATGTTAAAATCCTCGAGCAAGGTGAATTATTACATAAAAATTTTCTTAAAAATTATCATCTGTATAATTTCAATTCTCAGTCAGCAGAAATAGTTTTACACGGATATACAAATGATGCTTCTGTTACACAACTCGATCCATTAATTGCCAATTTAAAAGCGAGTGCAAATGTCGAAAACCTAACATCAAAGGATTACTTTTTTCCGTCATTGGCAGTGAGCTTTTTTAAAACTAAATATCTTTATGAAATAAAAAAATTCATCAAACCAGATGCAATAGCAAGTAAGGTTATTAACGCTCTTAAAATTGCTGCTTTATGTGTGTTAGATTCTGATATCCAGTTTATTCCAAATGCTTTTTCGTATAGTAGTTCTGGCTCTAGTCTCGAATCTGAACTCCAGGAAATTGTAAAAGAAGGAAATTCGCTAAAAATATTATTATTTGAAGTTAAAGAGATTCTCAAAACTAAACAATTTTCGATACAGGAAAGTAAATATTTATTTTGCCTCATTCATAACCTTGTACTTCTCTTACTTAAGAATAAAAAAGCTGACGAATTAATAAATCAAGACTTACAGGATGAAATCAAAACTTGCTTTGTTACAATTGTTAATTTACTTGGCGTCAATGTCTTAAAAGGCTATTCGGCAAAAAACTATAATCATGTGCATAAGATAGGATATTTAAAACTCTTGGGTTTAGATGCTGAAAGAGATCTGTGCTACATCGAAGACATCAACCTTTCAAACATGAGTGTTAAATTTAAAATTGCCTCACATCATGACACTCTTCCTCGATTGTTTTTGAATGGCAAAGAGACGATACCCTTGTCCGCAAAAGTAAGGGAATTAACCATATTCGATCTCTCCTTTTCCTTTGAAATCTATTTCTGGGTCTCCTACAATTCACCGACTCAGGAACTATCTTTGCAGAATCAGTTTATCACCGGTATCATTGTAAATGGCAAGCGTTTATCAAAAGTCGCAATATCTAGCATTATTAATAGCCATGTTCGTAAAAATGTACAGCCTTATACATTAACGAGAAAAGCAAAAATATTGCGTTCTATAGCTACAACTTCAATTATTAAAAATAAATTTGCTAATTCCTGGCTGTTTATTGATAATGAATTGCGTGCAGATGATAATGCAGAACATTTTTATCGTTATGTTTCCAAACATCATCCTAATGAAAAGTGCTACTTTTTAATTAGTAAACAGTCTTCCGATTGGCGACGTCTTAAGAACGAAGGTTTTAATTTAGTGAAGTTTGGTAGTTTGGCACACCGATTTGCACTATTGAATGCAAAGTATCTCCTTTCATCACATGCAAATCCTGCAATTGTTAATTATCTGCCGCGGAAATATTATGCAGATATAATGAATTATAAATTTGTTTTTCTTCAGCATGGCATCACAAAAGATGACCAATCTGAATGGTTGAATAGTAGGAAAATTGATTATCTTGTCACTGCCGCACGACACGAGTTTGACGATATCTCTGGCCGTGGAAGATACCGTTATACTTCTCAAGAGACAATCCTGACTGGTTTCCCTCGTTATGATAATCTCAGAAAGCGTGATGAAAGTAAAAAACAAATCCTTATAATGCCAACATGGCGTAAAAGCTTAGCTGGAGAATTAATAAGAAAATCCAGTAAGCGTATTAAAAACCCTGAATTTATTAATTCATTATTTTGTGAAATGTGGGGAGGCTTTCTCCGTTCAGAGCAGCTTCGCAAAACAACAGAGGATTATGGATATAGCATAATATTCTTACCTCATCCAAATTTAACTGATTATTTGTCTGAGTTGGCGATACCAGACTATATCCAGGTAGGAGATCTAACTAGTTGTAGTATTCAGGAAATATTTAAAGATGCAGATCTACTGATCACTGATTATTCTTCCGTTGCATTTGATGTTGCATATATGAAGAAGCCAATAATCTATTTCCAGTTTGATAGTGCAACTTTCTTCTCTGAACATTCATACTCTAAAGGTTATTATGACTATGAGGAGCTTGGCTTTGGACCAGTAATTGGTGATATTGATACGCTAAATACTGAACTTAAAAACATGCTTGCAAATAAATCTATATTGCCCCCTTTTTATGATAAAAGGATTAAATCCTTCTTTCCTTATGATGATCATAACAACTCTTCGCGTCTCTTCAACCGATTAAACAATGAAGGTATTAAAGTTTATGACTGCGAAACTATTCTTGAATATCTTGAAAGATATACAAGTAACTTAGAGTTTAAGTCTATAGACACATTTTTGAGTAGCTTCGAAACTAATTTAATAAAAACGCCTCTTTATCTCCATGACAGGCTAATAGGAGTATTTGAAGATATAGTTTTTATTTGTAAGCTTGATAATAATGATAATATTTTGTCAAAAATAGAAGTAATACAGGATAATATAAATTTTAATACGCCAACAGATTTTTCATTTGCAGATAGCTTTCAAGTTATACCTGATGCAATGCAATTTCTCAAATATACTGAAAGCTATTTGTTAAAGCTAAAATCGCGTAAAATATTTGAAAAAGGATCTAATTTAAATTTATATAATTATTGCTGTTCGCTAATTTCATTCGTGGATTTTTATAATAAGCAGGATTACCAGGGAGCTTTAACGGTATACACTAGTAAATTAGAACACAATGCTGAACAAAATCCAAGAAATGTAATGCTTTTAAATTGCTTGACATTAATCAAGAATGGGGAAGCACCGAAGGCAATAAACTCATTCTCTAGCTTAACGATGACTTCCGAAGAAAAAGAATACCTCCTTTCTGAAATCTATAAGCATCATCAGCCTGAGGATAGAATGAATCTTCAATTAAGCCAACTATTGCCGGTCAACGAAAACAGCATTATGGCTATAGAAACATTCCTACTCTTGAGCAAGAACACCCCGATAGATTTGCTGTGCCATTATAACGAAAAGAATGTGATGCCAGACTCTATTCTTATTCATTATCTTGATCGTTTGTTCAGAGAGAAAAATTTCGCAAGCATGAGTGCTATTCTTAATGATGAGATCAACAAGAAATGCTATCTTATTTCAGATAATAATCGAGCAAAATATCTCTTCACGGTGTTTATATCTGAAGGAATCGAGAAATTCTTATCCGAACTCTTCATACTAACCGGAAATGACAATCTAGTGTATGTTTTGGAAAGCATGTTTATTAATAATGAAGATTTTGATTTAGACGTTATTTTTAAAATTATTGAAAGTGTTGTTGGTAAAGATCTTTATCCATTATCATGTGCAGAAATATATCAATATGCTTTATTGTTTTTTAAAAAATCACGGCCTGACCTGGCTAAGGAACTTACTATCCTGTCAATTATGAAAAAACATGAGGAATTCTACAGCGATATTAAAAATTGGAAAGGGGCTGATGATTACAGAACTCTATTATCAGCAGTGTCTGAGCTGAATGATGCCCTTGCTGGTTTAAATCGTATGCAATAGGGGAAATTAAAGTTTAGGAAATTTAAAGAAATGAGATGGTTTACTCGCGATATTGTTATTGCATCTATGTTGTTATTCTGTATAACAAACGTATTGGCTTCGCAAAAGGAGCCGATTGTTATTGATACGCACAACAACATACAGGGAATGGTAATTAACCTAAATGGAGATGTTTATACATTAGAACACCAAAATAAAAACCCTATACCTTTAGTTTATTTAAATAAAAATGGCGGGCGTGATTTAATATTAACTGATGCTTCCATAGGACATCAAGGCATAGGTGTATACGAAGATCGCATGCGTGGGATAAATTTGATCTTTACCAGCAAAAAAATTCACCATTTAGCGGGCTTGCTTTCTTGATCAAACATGATGATCTTGTAATGAAGCGTGAGATTGTTTTTTTTGATGATTCTTTTTTCAAAAAAAATGAAGTAATACCCACAATTTCCAGTGATGGTAAGTTTCTAATAGTTCGTGGGCGATTCGCTTCAAGGAACATGATAATCAGAGTTTTTGATTTGGAATATATCGTTGACAAGATTATAAATTCAAATAAAGATATTTTCTTTGTAACTTCGGGTTATAAATATCAATGGTCTTTGCCTGATAATATATTTACATATAAATCCGGCGAGTTAAGACCATTGCAGGCAATTGCATCCAATGGAAAAATAGTAAGTATTGTCCTGGGCAATGCAAGAGTAAATCCTAAGGCTATTTATAATTTTACAATGGATGGAAAATTACTGGACTCTAATACAAACGTTACTGTGGGTATGGACAGGGTTAAATCTTATGGTGATGAAGGTTTTTTTGAACCAGAAGGCTTGAGTATAGACAATAATGGAATGCTATCAATACTAATGTTGATTGGTAGAAAAAATAGCATTAGTAATTATATATATGAATATTCCGAATCTGATTAAAAATGAGTTTATATGATGTTACGGAATTTAACATGCTGAATTTACGGGGGAATATAGGAGAATGCATTGTCGATGTTAATTGCTGTGTTAAAGAATTTTATATTGATAATGGATTTTACAATATCTCATCTTGGATCACTAAAGATGAAATATGACAAGAATTATCAAGTTCATTTTTATGGTATTGTCCTTAAAGCTAGCTGATGGCGAGTGATTTACATGAAGTCACTTCACCATGTTTTGACTTTGTAGTTCATTGCTAAGATTATTGATTTTATTAATTAAGAATCGCTTTATGAATTCAATATCTGTTTTATCCCCATAATACACCGCATTTATCTGCGTATTCGCCAGCAAATACTCACGAAATTTCTTAAACAACTTCATGTCCGGCTTGAAATTTGCCGTCCAGAACTGGTGCAAGTGTCCCTGATATGTCATCCCTTTGATGTCATACAGGGCGTTGCCCATCACTTTCAGCGGTTTGTTATGCACTAACGCTGAAATTCCCGCCGTACTGTTAATAGTCACCACGGCTTTGGCATGCGTCAGTAATTCCGGCATCGGTAAATCGTGGACATAAATTACGCGATTGGTCACGCCATACTTCTTGCTCAGCCGCTTAATCAGGGGGCCATACAGACGATGCCCGCGATCCATAGGGTGGTGCTTAATGACCAGCACATCGTCTTTCGGCGCTTTACGTGCAAACGAGAAGATCACATCGTTAATATAATCCCGGACATCAGCGTATGGGCTATGGTTGCGGATCTGACTATCGTTATAGACCTGCAAAATCGCAAGATAAAAGCGTTGATCGAGTGTTGTCTGCAGCGTCTCCATTACGTCACGTTGTTTCCAGCCATACCATTGCTTACGCCACCACGCGCGCACCCAGCATTTTCCCTCGTACCATGGTGAAAAAGATTTGTGATGGCGATAATGCATGAACTCATGTCTATATCGCCAGCCGACGAGATAATACCATGTCGCGTGGATGTAACGGCGGCCTGAGGACGGTTTCAGTGGCTGGGGTTCTGAGAGTGGGAAATCTGGCAAGCTCCGGTAAAAATCAGGATCACGGGGCAGGGGGGAGAAAGCATTCACTCCGCCTTCTTCAAGCGTAATAAAGTGAGGCCGCAGATAGCCCTCTTCGAAAGCCAGGAAACGAATACCTTTCGCTTTCGCCCAGGTATGCGCCGCCCTGTGCAATGGACGGCAGTCACCGAAGCACAAGATAGTGTCGAATGGATAAACTTTCCAGGTCTCTTTCAGCCAGGTCGGGAATTCCTTCGGCGTTTGTGTATAAGTAAGGTGCTGACGATGTCGACAATAAAAACGATCGCCACCATTAAATACAACGTTTACCGCTTCGCGTTCCAGCGTCTCCAGCCAGTTGGCGACATCATTGAAGAAAGGCCCCATTGGTCCTTGCAACAGCAGATATTTTTTCCCAGCGAGTAATGTCTTAACGGTATTATTTTGCATCATCGTCCATGAGTCTCAAATTAACACTAACCAAAACGAACTTTGTAAAACATCAATAATTTGCGGTACTGTCTGGCTAATCGGCCGATATTTTTTTTCGTGATTTTCATTTCACCGCGTGGCGCGGTGCTCAGCCACATTACGGCCTCTTCTGCCTGCATTGGCTCCAGTCGCTGTGGATGGATATAAGTTGGGTACGCGATAAGCGTTTGCCACACTAAATCCGTAAGACTGAGCTGTCGGGCGCGCCGGGGAATATTGTGCTCATCCTGAGTGAGTCCCCAGCCGGCATAAAAAGGCAGGCCATAGCAAAATACTCGCTTACCGTGCATTAAGGCTTCGAAGCCGGAAAGAGAGGTCATGGTGTGTAACTCATCAGCGAGTTGAATGCACTGAATGATATCGGCATCCTGCGCCTGGCAGTCGGCCCAACGGGCGATATCTTCCGCCACGACTTGCCCTTTACGGTTGCCAACCAACACATCCGGGTGCGGTTTAAAGACAACAAACGCGTCAGGATTGCGCTCGCGTACCGTACGCAATAAATCCCGGTTGGTGTTAACAGACCTCGCCCCTGTCAGAATCGAGGCGTCATCCTCCACCTGACCGGGTACCAGAATGACTTTTTTACCGGTAGCCTCGGGCGGTAAGTGCCACTCCTGTCCAAGGTTGTATTTACTGACTTTGTTGCGCACAAGTTGTTGCAGAAGGGCTTGCGCACGCTCCCGCTGATGTTCGCTCAGGCTGCTGGCGTTCAGCAGGTTTTCCAGATCGCTTGGACGGGATGCGTCGTAATAGATACCGGTTTTATCCAGCACTAAAGACAGGGGGGCGAGCAAATCGGAACCCAGGCCGGAGGAGCGGATAAACCCGTCTTCCATCCGCCACAGTGGAATGCGCTGTGCATCTGCCTGCGCCTGCCATTTTTTCTCTCCCCTTGTACCCCAGGCAATAAGCGCGCTGGCTTGTCGACACTGCTTCGCAAAGCGTACCCGGTTCTCCACGGTTTTCAGAAACGGCCTGAGTATTGCTGTTTTCCACAGGCTTAATCCCGGCGCCCATAGCGTGCCACGACGTGCCAGGTTGTGGTTACGCTGTAAGACCAGCCAGTCGATAACGCACGCCAGCGTTGCAGGTTTTCCGCTTACCGGGTGTCGGTAACGGCAGTAGCGCAAGTAGGCGGCGGTGAACAGATTGCTCAGTGTGGTCGGTTGGCGGCGTGCGGCAAGCTCACGGGCCTTTGGGTGGCGGTCATCTGTTAGTCCCCAGCCCGCATACCATGGCTGCCCAAAGCAGACGACGGGTTTGCCTGCCAGCAACGCTTCAAAACCATACTGCGAGGTGACCACATACACCTTTTGCATGTGCCGCAGTAGCGATTGCGGGCTGACATCTTCGGCAAATACGCGCACACGGTCGTCGGATTTCAGGTTCGCAAAGTACCCCGCCTTTTTGCCGCATAGCACATCCGGATGCACCTTCACCCAAACTTCTGCGCTCGGATTTTCCTGCTTTGCTGTCTCAAGCATCTGCTGGAAGCTTTCCGGGCCGGCGTTGCCTTTGGTGACAGACATATCGCCAAACGTCTGGTCAATCACCAGCACGGCCTCTGGCATAATATCCGGTGCGACAAACGGCGGCGCCTGGTTGTATTTCGACAAATCATTGTCAACGATGGCGCGCATCATCGCCTGAGCTTCAGCCGCGAGCGGCTTATTGCCGTCATTATCTTTTACCAGGCATTCAAGCGAGCTCGGAACCGAAGCGTCGTAATAGATGCCTAAATGATCAACGACGATGGAGAGAGGCGGGCAACCCTGAACGCCTAACCCGAGAGAACGAATAAAGCCATCTTCCAGGCGAATAACCGGGAGACCAACGGATTGTGCCAGGGCAACAGGCTTTTGCGCGCTGGGGCGGTGGCCCCAGACGGCGATAGCATTCACCTGCTCCGGAATGGTTTTATAAGGCGAAAGCCGCACCGGTTTTCCAGGCAGAAAACTGTCCAGATGCGGAATGCGCCAGATCCCCCCGGAATAAATACCCAGTATGTTTCTCGTTCGTTCCATCAATATCAATCCGTTGATTAAAGAAGAAAACGTTTTTACCGCTGCTTGTTTCGCTTTCCCCGGCATGCCGGGAAAAGCATCTGCGACAGAGTTGATTAGATTGTCAGCACAACCCTGGCGGCAACGGCAAGCTGATAAAGAATGGTCGAAATACCACGCGTAACTTCAATGTTTTTCGATTCGTATTTCGGCAGAACCATGATTTCGTCACCGGGTTGCAGTTTTCCTGCATCGTCAGCATCAACCGACTCGCCGTTCTGGTGAATCACAATGATTTTTGAATTGCCGGATTTCTGCGTCAGGCCACCGCATTTTTTGATGTAATCGTCCACATCCATTCCGTCCTGCCAGGAGACGGCGTTCGGGAACAGCACTTCCCCGTGCACCATAACCAGCGACGTTTTTTCCGGAATCATGATGACGTCACCATCTTCCAGCAGCACCGAGTCGATGTTGCTTTCGCTAAGCACGACTTGCCCTTTCGGAACGACAGCACGCGCTTTATTGACGAACCGGCTAACCAGTTGCGCTTCCTGCATGCGCAAACGGGCTTCTTCCTGTGTTGAGGATTGTGCTGAAAGAGAGGCCTCTTCCAGTTTCTGCAACGACAGGTTCAGCATCTCTTTCTGACGCTCCGCAACAGATGTTCTGTACAACTGGATGGCCTTCATCTGCGACATGCTATTCGGGCGGATCTGCGATAGCACCTGACGCATGGTCGAACCGTACGGCAGAACTATCGCATGTTCGCCGGAATGGGCACCGTCAACACGTACCTGAATGGTGCCTGCATAGCGGTCTGAACTTACGATAAGACGGTCGCCATCCTGCAGAGAGCGGCCCGCTGCGGAGCCGAGAGGATAGTATTCGCTACGTTTTACGGTGCCTTGCTGGCGGATAATGGTCATGTGGGTGGCGCCGGGTTTCGGACGCGCCCAACTGAGCGCCTCTGTGACCGGAATCGTACTGTTGGCGAACTCAAAGTCGTAACTGTTAAACACATCGCCTTCTACGCTGAACGTATGCTGACGTGGACCAACGACGATGGTATCGCCATCGACAAACTGCGACAGGCCCAGCTTACCGTTCAGCAGAAAATCGTACAGGTTTACGCGTGAGATAACCGATTTGCCACGTTTGACGATGATATCAACGTAGCTGCCGCGCTCACTGTCGACGCCACCAGCTTTGCTCAGATAAGAGAGCAGGGAGTCAGATGCCACGCCACCATACAAGCCAGGGCTTCGCACATAGCCGGTCACGAAAACTTTCACCGGCTGAGCCTGCAGCAGAGAGGCATAGACGTTAACGTTCGA
Organism: Phytobacter sp. RSE-02; assembly: GCF_040578655.1. Classification (NCBI taxonomy): domain Bacteria; kingdom Pseudomonadati; phylum Pseudomonadota; class Gammaproteobacteria; order Enterobacterales; family Enterobacteriaceae; genus Phytobacter; species Phytobacter sp. RSE-02. The sequence continues at coordinate 31,630 of NZ_JBEULY010000008.1, forward strand.
CGTATAAACTTCTTTGATCTTACTGGTGACGGTATTGTTCAACTGCGCATTGGTCATACCCGAGACTTTCAGCGGGCCAATATTAGGCAGGAAAATATTGCCTTTCGGGTCAACGGTGAGCGCCCCGTCATACTGGAATGCGCCCCAAAGTCGAATCTGGATGGTATCGCCGAGACCAATCACATAGCCTGGGTTGAACCCCAGACCTGCGCCTGAAGCTGCGCTGATAGAGGTAAACAACTGTGCGCCGAACATGCGGCTGGGCAGTGCGGCAGCCACGGGGGGCGGTGTGTTGTCAAACCCGGTTGCGTTCTGAGTTTCTTCTGTCTTGCCGGTGATAAGCGACGGCAACGGTGCCGCCCCTGTCAGATTTGGATCGGCTGTAATCCCTGTCGTACCAGCCGCCCAGGCCGCATGGCAGACCAGAAGGAGCAGTGCCGATTTTAATAATTTCATGTTCAACTCTGTAAAATTCACTGTGCGTCCAAAATTAGTCTTTGTGATCTTCAATCACGGCCAGCAGCAATTTGATGGTGCCGAAGAGTAGGCAGCAGACTAACAACCAGCTTGCCAGCAGGTAGCCGCTATTGGGGAAACTGGACTCTTCCGGTTGTTGCGGTGAGCTGATGACCGACAACACTTTGAGTTTACGTGCCGCTTCCAGGCGTGTTTTTTCAATGGCTTTGATCGCCATCGTGTAGATTTCGGTATCGAAAGTGACGCGTGCTTTAATCTCGTCAAAGTCAGCCGCCATGCTGTTGAGTTTCTTATCGCCTGGCGCGGTGATTTTGCTCTGCTCTGTGTCGATCTGTGCCTGCAGGGCTTTTATTGAATTACGAAGGCTAATGACCTGGGGCGCATCTTCACGCAAGTAACTCAATAAATTACGCAGCTCGGCTTCCAGCTCAACTTTTTTACCTTGTAAGGTCATCACCAGAGAGGTGGCAGCAGTGGCGGAGGCTTCGGGATCGAGGATATTGTTCTGATTCTGGTAAGCCAGTAATTCTGCTTTACTTTTATCAAGGCGAATACGGGCCTGCTGCAGTTCTTCCTGGGCGAAGTTCAACTGCTCTCGCGCGATTTTATGGGAGAGCTCGTTAATAAAACGCTCTGACTCTTTCAAGACTGCTTTATTGAACTGCTGTGAGAATTCCGGCGTAAAACCCTGGGTCTGAATCGTCAAAAGACCGGTTTTGTCATCAAAGACCACAGAGATTCGGTCGCGGTAGTAATTGAGGAACTGTTCTGCCGTTGTATCTTTAGAGAGATGATGAATGAAGTCCAGCCCGCTATGGCTCCATGCATCGTGAAAATCGAGCTGTTTATCGAGTACTTTCAGCATATCTGCTGAGTTGATGTACTCCTTGAGATACAACGCGTCTTCGGTGGAACTGGGGTTGGATGCACCCAGCAGCAAGCCGACATTCAGGCTGGCGCCTTCGATATCACTGGGACGTTTTACCGCGACCTTTGATTCGCTCATATATCGCGGCTGGCTGAAAATCACCAAATAGATGACGAGTAGTGCCATCGGGGTGGCAATAACAATCCTGGCAAGATGCTGCTGGATCCAGGCAAGGTTAAATTTGGCCGTACGTGCGCGTAACGAGGACGCCAGCAACTTTACTTTATGTGTAGACATGTCACTTTCAACGTTATTCTCCCTGGCAAAAATTTGCTGAGGGGAAGACTTTTTATGTCGGTATAAACAGGTGAGGTGTCAGTCGAAAATCCTGACTAAACCAATCACATCCTGTGAGTTATCGGTGATGAGTAGGGTGGAGATGCGGTGTTTAGTCATCTTCTCTTCCGCATTGATGACTTCTGCCAGATGGCGGAGTGCACATCACCTTGCTCCGTCAATGTGCTGTGTACGCTGTTAATCAGCGCTTGCTCTTCTGTTTCCGTGTTCACGTTAAAATCCATTTTGTTTCCTGTTGGTAACCTCTACGTGACGGTCGGTGTCCAGGCCATAGTTAACAGGCGCACCGTCACAGCAACCGATTCAGGACATACCACTCAGTTGCCATTCGTTTCCTGGAAGTGCAAAAAAATACCCAGTCGCCATGGTGGTGACGTTTACCAGGTACTTTTTAAACTTGCGAGTTCGGGGACTATCTTTTATTTTCCCGTTTTTTAGCACAAGCAGCTCTTATATACAACTGCAACGAATTTAGTAATGCTGAGTATAATAGCTTTTACTATTGTTCTTTTAAGATTAACTCTTTGTAATTTTTGGATTTTTTTGTTGTGTTTAATGTGGTTTGCAATTCTTTTTATTGCCTGTTTATAAATTTCAAAAACGTAATAAATTAATACCACGTCGCAGGTTTATATTTATTTCATCAAGCGGTTTTGCTTATATATTCATATTAAAAATATATCTAAGATAATGTAAAATAGTCTGGCATTGATACCATATTTTATTTTTCCATTAATACGGATAAAAAAACGCCACCCCGAAGGATGGCGTTTGATAAGGCGTAAAATGCGGACGAATTAATCGTCGAGGAAGCTACGCAGCACTTCAGAGCGGCTCGGGTGGCGCAGTTTACGCAGCGCCTTCGCTTCGATCTGACGGATACGTTCGCGGGTAACGTCGAACTGTTTACCCACTTCTTCCAGCGTGTGGTCAGTATTCATATCGATACCGAAACGCATACGCAGCACTTTTGCTTCACGGGCGGTCAGGCCAGCCAGAACGTCGTGCGTAGCGGCACGCAGGCTCTCGGTGGTCGCAGAGTCCAGCGGCAGCTCGAGGGTGGTGTCCTCGATGAAATCACCCAGATGCGAATCTTCATCGTCGCCAATCGGCGTTTCCATGGAGATCGGCTCTTTGGCAATTTTCAGCACTTTACGGATCTTATCTTCCGGCATCAGCATACGCTCGGCCAGCTCTTCCGGCGTCGGCTCACGGCCCATCTCTTGCAGCATCTGGCGGGAGATACGGTTGAGCTTGTTAATGGTCTCAATCATATGCACCGGAATACGGATGGTGCGCGCCTGATCCGCGATAGAGCGGGTGATTGCCTGACGGATCCACCAGGTTGCGTAGGTGGAGAACTTGTAACCGCGACGGTATTCAAACTTATCTACCGCTTTCATCAGACCGATGTTGCCTTCCTGAATCAGATCGAGGAATTGCAGACCACGGTTGGTGTATTTCTTGGCGATAGAGATAACCAGACGCAAGTTCGCTTCAACCATCTCTTTTTTCGCACGGCGTGCTTTCGCTTCACCGATGGACATACGACGGTTGATGTCTTTTACCTGCTCAATGGTCAGGCCGGTCTCTTCTTCAATCTGCTGCAGTTTCTGCAGGCCGCGCTGAACGTCCTCAGACACTTCATGCAGTTTTTCAGACCACGGCTTGTTCATCGCCAGGGCTGCATTGAACCAGGTCTCGTTGGTTTCGTTGCCAGTAAACAGCGTAATGAAGTTTTTCTTCGGCATCTTGCACTGTTCAACGCACAGCTTCATGATAATGCGTTCTTGGGTACGCACGCGGTCCATCATGATGCGCATGCTGTTTACCAGGTAATCGAACTGTTTCGGTACCAGACGGAACTGTTTGAAGACTTCGGATAGCTGCAGGATTTCGGCTGCGGCATCAGCGTGGCTACGGCCTTTCGCTTTGATGGTGTCGCGGGTTTTTTCGTACTGTGTACGCAGCTCGGCAAATTTTTCGCGCGCCAGCTCAGGATCGATGCTGTTGTCATCGTCGCTGCTGTCATCGCCATCTTCGTCTTCATCTTCGTCCTCATCGTCGTCCAGCTCTTCCTGAGAGAGTTCAGAACCGACGTGAGTCGCCGTAGGTGCCAGATCTTCTTCCGCGTTTGGATCGACGAAGCCAGTGATCAAATCAGACAGGCGAGCCTGCTCCGCTTCAACACGGTCATATTGTTCCAGCAGATAAGTAATGGCTTCCGGGTACTCGGCAACGGAGCACTGAACCTGGTTGATCCCGTCTTCGATACGCTTAGCGATGTCAATTTCGCCTTCGCGGGTCAACAGTTCAACGGTACCCATTTCGCGCATGTACATGCGCACCGGATCGGTTGTACGACCGATTTCAGATTCAACACTGGAAAGAACCTGTGCAGCCGCTTCTTCTGCATCTTCATCAGTGTTGTTGGCGGTTTCGGCAAGCAGTAGATCATCGGCATCCGGTGCTTCTTCCATCACCTGAATGCCCATGTCGTTGATCATTTGGATGATGTCTTCGATCTGATCGGAGTCGACGATATCTTCCGGCAGATGGTCATTGACCTCGGCATAGGTCAGATAGCCTTGCTCCTTACCACGTTGGACAAGAAGTTTCAGCTGTGACTGCGGGTTTTGCTCCATAAGACGGTATCCACACTTAATTCAAGAGGGTTGGTGTCGGTCAGCGAAATAAAACCGCCAACTTGGTGTAACGAGGGCTTACTTATATTTTTGCCGCTGCCTCTCAATGCGGCTGTCGGGCGCTTCCCGAACGATTATCGGCACTTAAGCCGTTGAATTTACTTTTTCGCCAGTTCCTGGTTTAGTTGCCAGAGCTCCCGGCGTTCTTCGCTGCTTAAACCATGCGTGCGGTCACGAGCTATCAACTCTTCTTGCCGCTGTACAAGCATCGAATCAAACATATGATTGAGCGCGTCGTTGAACGTTTTTTCTGCAATGTCTTTATCTGCTATATCGTCCCACATCGCCAGTTTTTCAAGGGTTGCGGCTTCTTTTGTTCCGCGATACTGTTCCAGAAGCTGCCCTGTGGTTAATCCAGGCTGTGACAAACAAGTGTTGACCAGTTCTGTAAATAAGCCAAGTCCAGCCATTCTGGATTTATCCAGCCCTTCCAGCGGAGGCACTAACGGTGCGAGTTCCGGGCTCTGGACCAGCAATCCTATCAGTATACGCATGGTTGTGCGTTTTAGCTGAGGCGCCGGGCGGGCCGTGGCATTTTCCGCCTGTTTTGGCATTAAACGATCAAGCTGCGCGTCGTCGAAGATGCCAATTTTGTTACCCAGTAACTGCCTGAGCTGAATACGTAGCGTTTCACCCGGAACCTGAGAAATCAACGGCAGCGCCAGCGCGGCAAGTTGCGTTGTCCCGTCCGGCGTGGTTAAGTCCGCCTGTGGCAGTAAGCTGTTAAACAAAAACGTGGAGAGCGGCATCGCCTGCTCCATCCGCGCTTCAAACGCTGCTTTACCTTCCTTACGTACCAGCGTATCCGGGTCTTCACCGTCCGGCAGGAACATAAAGCGTAGCTGACGTCCGTCGCTCATGTACGGCAATGCGGTTTCCAGCGCACGCCATGCGGCATCGCGGCCTGCACGGTCGCCGTCATAACAGCAAATGACGTTTTTCGTTACCCGAAACAACAGTTGAATATGGTCTGCTGTGGTCGAAGTTCCGAGTGACGCAACGGCGTAGTTAATGCCATATTGCGCCAGCGCAACCACATCCATGTAACCTTCCACGACTAAAAGCCGCTGCGGTTCATCATTGTCCTGCTGCGCTTCATAAAGCCCGTATAACTGGCGGCCTTTATGGAAAATATCGGTCTCTGGTGAGTTGAGATATTTGGGGGTATCGTTACCCAGCACTCGGCCACCAAATCCCATTACCCGACCACGCTTGTCGCGGATGGGGAACATCACCCGTTCGCGAAAACGATCGTAACTGCGTCCCTGATCGTTAGTGACTAGCATGCCCGCATCAATCAAAGATTGACGATTTTCCTGGTTTGCACCAAAACGCTTTAAAACGTTGTCCCAGCCGGGAGGGGCGTAACCAATCGCAAAACGGGCGATGACATCGCTGCTTAAACCGCGCCTTTCCAGATACTGGCGCGCCGGTTCAGCGGCAGGTTGCATCAGGGATTGCTGATAAAACGCATTCAGGCCATCCATCAACTGATAGAGACTTTGCCGCTGGTGGCGCTCTATCTGACTTGGCCCGTTGCCTGCTTCATAGGGCACTTCCAGGTTATGCATGGCGGCCAGCTCTTCGACGGTTTCCACAAACTCGAGCTTGTCGTAGTTCATGAGAAAGTCGATCGCGTTGCCGTGCGCCCCACAGCCGAAGCAGTGATAAAACTGTTTTTCACCGTTTACGGTGAAGGAAGGACTTTTTTCGTTATGGAATGGACAGCATGCGTGCCAGTTCTTGCCCTGCTTTTTCAGTTTCACACGCGCATCGATCAGATCGATGATGTCGGTGCGAGCCAGCAGGTCATTGATGAAAACGCGTGGAATTCGTCCAGCCATATGCCCCATAATTACACTTTGTCAGTCGAACTGCCTCTGCGTTGGCTACGATCATTCACTCCTGTCACTGACTGACTACAGTAAGCTCCGGGAATTCACGCTCTTGCCGCCTTGATGCATCCTGAATGATTTTGTGTACTTGCTAATGCATAAACGAAAATAAGCCGCGCATTCCTTTCGGAAGCACGGCCTTACAACTACAACTCGGTCTGAAACTGAGAGCTAAACTCTCAGAAGACTTAGTACAGACGAGTGCGGCGTGCGTTTTCGCGAGCCAGTTTCTTCGCGTGACGTTTCACAGCAGAAGCTTTAGCGCGCTTACGTTCGGTAGTCGGTTTTTCATAGAACTCACGACGACGAACTTCCGCCAGAACACCTGCTTTTTCGCAGGAACGCTTGAAGCGACGCAGTGCTACGTCGAACGGCTCGTTTTCACGTACTTTAATTACCGGCATGTGCCTCTCACCTTTGATAAATTCGGTTTGCCGCTGGCGTCAACGCCAGCTTATTTCAAAATGGTGCGGAATTTTACTTCAACAGTTGCTGCTTTGTAAAGCACCGCTGCCTTTTTTGAAAGGGACTTTTGTAAGGGTGGGGAGTATACACGAAGTCCTTCAAGGGGGTGAGTAAAGTTTACAACAAGGGGCATTGATCCTACACTGCGCGGCATTGAAGCGAGGTAAAAAACAGCCATGCGTGTACTGGGAATTGAAACATCCTGCGATGAAACCGGCATCGCTATTTATGACGACAAGAACGGCCTCTTAGCCAACCAATTGTATAGTCAGGTAAAACTGCATGCCGACTACGGCGGCGTTGTGCCTGAACTGGCCTCCCGCGATCATGTACGTAAAACCGTACCGTTGATTCAGGCGGCGCTCAAAGAGGCAGGGCTGGCGGCAAAAGATATCGATGCGGTTGCCTATACCGCAGGTCCGGGTCTTGTCGGCGCGTTGCTGGTCGGCGCAACGGTCGGCCGGGCGCTGGCATTTGCATGGGATGTTCCGGCCATTCCGGTTCACCATATGGAAGGCCACCTGCTGGCGCCCATGCTGGAAGATAATCCACCACAATACCCGTTTGTGGCGCTGCTGGTCTCCGGCGGACACACGCAACTGATTAGCGTGACGGGGATTGGCGAGTACCAGTTGCTTGGCGAATCCATTGATGATGCCGCCGGTGAGGCGTTTGACAAAACGGCCAAATTGCTCGGTCTTGATTACCCTGGTGGGCCCATGTTATCGAAACTGGCGTCGCAGGGGACGGAAGGGCGCTTTGTCTTCCCGCGTCCTATGACGGACAGGCCCGGTCTTGATTTCAGTTTCTCTGGCCTGAAAACCTTCGCGGCGAATACCATTCGTGAAAATGAACCGGATGAGCAAACGCGTGCCGATATCGCCCGTGCATTTGAAGACGCGGTGGTCGATACGCTGATGATCAAATGTAAACGTGCGCTGGACCAAACAGGTTTCACCCGTCTGGTTATGGCGGGTGGCGTTAGCGCAAACCGTACGCTTCGCGCAAAACTGGCTGAGATGATGAAAAAACGCCGTGGTGAGGTGTTCTATGCTCGCCCGGAATTTTGTACCGATAATGGCGCAATGATTGCCTATGCCGGAATGGTGCGTCTGAAAGCCGGTGGCGTTGCCGGACTTGGCGTAACTGTGCGCCCGCGCTGGCCGCTGGCGGAATTACCCGCTGCGTAATCTATTCCCCCGGTGGCTACGCTTACCGGGGTTATCGTTTGGTTTCCCTCTTTTTATCTTCCCATTTCCTTGCCGCTATCGTCCGCATCTCCACAGATCACTGACTATACTTTCCCCTTTGCGAGTCAAAATCGGCTGCCATAGCCGGCAGGGATGTTCAGTTATGACGCCTCTTCTACATCACCGAAAGAGGAGACATTATGAAAGCTCTCGTCTGGCACGCTACTGGCGATATTCGTCTTGATGACGTCGCCGAACCACAGATTGAACAACCCACTGATGCGGTTATTCGTCTTACAGCCTCGGCCATTTGCGGTACCGATCTGCACTTTATCCGTGGCACCTTTAGCGATATGAAAGCGGGCACCATCCTCGGCCATGAAGGCGTCGGCATTATTGAGCAACTGGGCGACCAGGTGCGTAATTTTGATGTCGGCGATCGGGTGGTGGTTTGCTCGACGCTCTCTTGTGGCTACTGCCCTCCCTGTCGCAGCGGTAACACCGCGCAGTGTGATAATGCCAATCCGAACGGCCCACAGGCCGGTACCTGTTTCTTTGGCGGCCCGCAAGCGACCGGCCCTGTCAACGGCTTACAGGCAGAAAAGGCGCGTATTCCCTTTGCCTCTAATACGCTGGTAAAAGTCCCGGAGGAGGTCAGTGATGAACAGGCGATTCTTGTCAGCGATATCTTTCCGACGGGCTGGTTTGGCGCGGAGATAGCAGACATTACGCGCGGCGACACGGTGGCGGTGTTTGGCTGCGGGCCTGTTGGTCAGTTTACGATTGCCAGCGCATTGTTGATGGGCGCCGGACGCGTCATTGCCGTCGATTCACATGATGACAGACTGGCGATGGCGCGCCGACAGGGGGCCTTTACCGTCAATTTCGATAAAGAAGATCCGCTGGAGGCCATTGCATTACTCACCGGTGGGCTGGGTGTTGATATTGCTATTGACGCCGTTGGTGTTGATAGCGAGCACGCTCACCATGGCCCGGCGGCTCAGCAAGCCGAACAGAAGGCAGAGCAATATCGTCAGGAAGTGCAACAGGTGGCGCCGGACAATGCGCAGCATCAGCATGTTCAGGACGGAAACTGGGTTCCGGGCGATGCGCCGAGCCAGGCGCTGGAGTGGGCGATTCAGGGGCTGAAAAAAGCGGGGACACTGAGCATTATCGGCGTTTATCCTCCCGCCGCGCAGATTTTTCCCATTGGGATGGCGATGAATAAGAATCTGACCATGAAAATGGGTAACTGCAATCACCACGCGATTATTCCGCACTTGCTGGAACTGGTGCGCGTGGGGGCTATCAACCCCACCCAGGTACTGACTCAGGTGGAGCCATTGTCAGATGTGGTATCCGCTTATCAACATTTTGATAAGCGTGAGACCGGGTGGATCAAAACGGAATTACTGCCTTCGCACTAACTCCCCGGCAGGCCGGGCTTCTGACACGCCCGGCCTGTTTTTTGTCGCTACGATTTTTTGCCCGGCAATATTTCACTCATCAACTGGTTTGCCGTGTCGGCGAAAATCTTCCCGGCAGAGCGATCCCCTTTGGCCATTGAGGCCATAAAGGCTTTTGCCTGTTTCAGGGTGATATGCGGCGGTAGCGGCGCCACTTCCGGATCGGTTTTCACTTCCAGTACAACGGGGCGCTCTGCTGACAAGGCTTGCTGCCAGGCAATCGGTAACTGTTGTGGATCATTCACGAAAATACCTTTGAGGCCCAGCGACTGGGCGAAGCGGGCATAACCCACATCGGGAATGTCCTGGGTTGCCTCAAATCGCGGATTGCCCTCCATTACGCGCTGCTCCCAGGTCACCTGGTTAAGATCCTGGTTATTGAAGACACAAATGATCAGGCGCGGATCGCTCCAGCTTTGCCAGTATTTCTGAATGGTGATCAGTTCTGCCATGTTGTTCATTTGCATGGCACCATCCCCGACCAGCGCGACCACCACTTTCTGCGGGTAGGCAAATTTTGCGGCGATGGCGTAAGGTACAGCGGCACCCATACAGGCAAGGCCGCCAGACAGTGAGGCGCGTTGGCCCTGCTTCACTTTATAATCGCGTGCAAACCAGTTGGCACACGAGCCGGAATCGGACGTGACGATGGCATCGTCCGGCAGCAGCGGTGACATTTCCCAGACGACGCGTTGCGGGTTAACCGGTTTGGCGTCGGCCATCGCTCGTTCCTCAAGGGTCTCCCACCATGATTTCACCCCTCTGGCAATTTCCTCTTGCCAGCTACGGTCAGTTTTATGCGTCAGCAGCGGCAGCAGTGCGCGCAGGGTTTCCGCTGCATCGCCATGAAGATTAACTTCGACCGGGTAGCGTAGCCCCAGCATTGCCGGATCGATATCGACCTGCACCGCTCGGGCCTGCCCCTCTTTCGGCAGGAATTCTGTCCATGGAAAACCGGTACCAATCATCAGCAGCGTGTCGCAATTCATCATCATGTCGTAAGACGGTTTCGTACCCAGCAAACCGATCGCGCCGGTGACAAAAGGCGCGTCATCCGGTAGTACATCTTTGCCGAGCAGCGCTTTTGCCACGCCAGCACCAAGCAGATTGGCCAGTTGCACCACTTCCAGTGCCGCGCCACGGGCACCCGCCCCAACCAGTATCGCCACTTTCTTTCCGCTATTAAGAATATCCGCTGCACGTTGCAGATCGGCCTCATAAGGCACGATTTTTGGACGTTGATAGCCCGCTCCTGAGTGGGTGAAACCATGGGTATGCGGCGGCGCCTGCCAGGGTTCGTCCTGAATATCCTTCGGCAATATCAGGACCGTTACGCCGTTTTGCGCCACCGCGATACGTACGCCGCGATCGACAAGGTGGCGTACCTGGCTGGGGGAGGCGGCTTCTTGTACAAAGTTCGCCACGTCGGCGAAAACACGATCGAGGTTTAATTCTTGCTGATAGCTGGCGCCGCGTGCGGTGGCCTCTGCCTGACCGGCGATGGCCAGCACCGGAGCATGGTCCATTTTCGCGTCATACAGGCCGGTCAGCAGATGGGTGGCGCCAGGGCCTCCGGTTGAGAGACACACGCCCAGCTCGCCGGTGAATTTGGCATGTCCTGCTGCCATAAACGCCGCCATTTCTTCATGGCGTACCTGGATAAACTCAATGCCATTGCCCGCTTTGTTCGCGCGTTGCAGCGCACCGAGCACACCGTTGATGCCATCACCGGGGTAGCCATAAATTCGGCTGACACCCCAGGCTTTCAGGCTCTCAATGAAAAAATCACTGGTCATTTTTGTCACCGTGTTGCCCCCTGGCTCAAAAAGTTAATCGAGCGTTAAGGATAGACGACATCATCAGGATATGGGGGAGGGGCGCGGGACGTGGCTTAGCGCGCCGTTACGCCTGATGCGATACAGGCGTAACGGCAGAATTCAGCCCATTCAGGCAATGAAAGGGATGAACAGGGCGTTTTCCCGGATTAGATACTTTTTATCCGGGGGGGGATACGTCTACTTTTTTTTCTTTAGCCTGTGCCAGATTTTTGTCTCCTGACGACGCCATAACCGCTGAATATTGTCGTGGTGACGTATCAGGATCAGGCAGGAGAGCATGGCAACCGGAAAGGTAAACTGGGGTTTAAACCACCAGACATAGAAGGGCGCAATCAGCGCGCTGACAATCGCACCTAACGAAGAGTAACCACTAAGCAGTACGGTCAGTAGCCAGGTTCCCGCCATCACGCCCGTTAAGTCCCAGCCAATGGGCGCAATCGCACCAAAGGCAGTAGCTACGCCCTTTCCGCCCTGAAAATGGAAAAAAACAGGCCAGATATGCCCAAGGCAGGCGGCGATAGCAATAAGGCCAAGCCAGAAGGGGGTGATGCCAAGCGCATAGGCTCCCCATACCGGCAGCATGCCTTTTAGCACGTCAAAAATCAGTACCGTTACGGCTGCTCCTTTGCCGCCAATTCGTAATACGTTGGTCGCCCCTGGGTTGCCAGAGCCACTCTCACGTGGGTCAGGCAGACCTGCGATGCGGCAGACCAGAATGGCGCTGGATATTGAGCCGCAAAGATACGCGAGGATGATCATTCCAGGCGCGATTGCACTCATAACGCTGTTCCATTGTGAAAATGTCGTTTTATTATCTGCATCAGTGGATAATACGCATAAATTATGGAAAGTGGTATCCAGGTTAGCCAAAAAGCAGGTGGGGCGTGATGGACATTGTATTTATAGAGCAACTTTCGGTAATCACCACTATCGGTGTGTATGACTGGGAGCAGACGATTGAACAAAAGCTGGTGTTCGATATCGAAATGGCATGGGATAACCGCCAGGCGGCAAAGAGCGACGATGTTAATGATTGTCTGAGCTATGCAGACATAGCAGAAACCGTGATTGCGCATGTCGAAGGAAACCGTTTTGCGCTGGTGGAACGGGTCGCCGGAGAGGTCGCTGATTTACTGCTGAGCCGTTTTAACTCTCCATGGGTGCGCATCAAATTGAGCAAGCCAGGGGCTGTCGCCCGGGCCGCCAACGTTGGCGTCATCATTGAGCGTGGCAATAATCTGAAAAAAATTATTTAAATTCATAATTATTAAACCAAGCGCTAGTCTTCTGGTCATACGTCATGGCCATACGCGGCTTCCCTTGTGGTAAGCCGTTTTTTATGTCTGTTTAGGGGTTTATTTGATGAGCGATATGCACTCGCTGCTGGTGGCAGCAATTTTGGGTGTTGTCGAAGGATTGACGGAGTTTTTACCGGTTTCCAGTACGGGCCACATGATTCTTGTGGGGCATTTACTGGGTTTTGAGGGAGATACCGCAAAAACGTTTGAAGTTGTGATTCAGTTAGGGTCGATTTTGGCTGTGGTGGTCATGTTCTGGCGTCGCCTGTTTGGATTGATTGGTATTCACTTTGGTCGTACCCCCCATGAAGGCACAGGCACAGGTCGCCTGACGCTCATTCATATCCTGCTGGGCATGGTTCCCGCCGTTGTTCTCGGCCTTGTTTTCCACGATGCCATTAAATCTCTCTTTAACCCCATTAACGTGATGTATGCGCTGGTAGTGGGTGGGGTACTGCTGATTGCCGCGGAATGCCTCAAACCAAAAGTGCCGCGCGCCGAAGGGGTGGACGATATCACCTTGCGTCAGGCATTTATGATTGGCTGCTTCCAGTGTCTGGCGCTATGGCCGGGGTTCTCCCGTTCTGGGGCAACAATTTCAGGTGGTATGCTCATGGGCGTGAGCCGTTATGCGGCTTCGGAGTTCTCGTTCCTGTTGGCGGTGCCAATGATGATGGGCGCCACCGTACTGGATTTGTATAAGAGTCTTAAGTTCTTGACCGTGGGTGACATTCCGATGTTTGCCGTCGGCTTCGTGACGGCGTTTATCGTCGCTCTCATTGCGATCAAAACCTTCCTGGAGTTGATCAAACGTATCTCGTTTATCCCGTTTGCGATCTATCGCTTTATTGTCGCTGCCGCGGTCTACTTCATCTTTATCTAAATAACATGCCCTCAGTCTTTTGGCTGAGGGCAACGTTGTTCTTTCCAGCCGGCCACGGCCTGAATGCGACGGCGCGTTAACTCTTCACGCACTTCAATGCCTTTGAAACCTGCCTCAACAACCGCTTTGCTGGAGACCGCTTTTGCGACATCCCAGGCCTCACGCAGCAAACGTCCTTGCGGGTAGTCGCACGCCTCAAACCCCGCACGTCCGCGCACGTCGGCCTCGCTGGTCAGGGCGATTTGCTCAACCCGCTGCGGCTTGCGCCAGGCATCAATCGAATCGAACAATTTAACGATGGTCTTTGGCTGCAGGATCGGGAAGGTATGGATCAGATCATGGAATTCTGCCACCAGTTTGGCCAGATCGCGGATATCATTCGGTACGCGCAATCGCTGGCAGACGCCCTCGACAAGTTTGACGCCCGCCGGGCCATGCCCGTGATGGCGTGGCCAAAGTTCCGGTGGGGTTAACCCTTTTCCCAGGTCGTGGCAGAGAGTGGCAAAACGCACATCGACCTCAGGGCTGAGCATCGCAGCCATGCTCACGGTCATCAGGGTATGAAGACCGGTATCGATTTCAGGATGCCATTTTGCCGGCGCGGGTACGCCAAACAGCGCGTCCACTTCCGGGAACAGCACTTTTAGCGCCCCGCAGTCACGCAACACCTGGAAAAAGACCTGTGGATTACGGGTCTTGAGGGCGTTCTCCGTCTCTTTCCAGACGCGTTCAGGAGTCAGATGCGCCAACTCACCTGCGGCGGTCATATCGCGCATGAGCGCCATGGTTTCGTCAGCAATGCGAAAACTTAAATGCGCATAACGGGCGGCAAAACGCGCCACACGCAGAACACGTAAGGGATCTTCGGCAAACGCGGGGGAAACATGGCGCAGCAGGCGGCGGTACAAATCGTTCTGACCGCCATAGGGATCGATTATGTTGCCGTTATCATCCTGCGCAAGTGCATTGACGGTTAAGTCGCGGCGTAACAGATCTTGCTCAAGCGTTACATCCGGCGCGGCATAGCAGGAAAAACCGGTATAACCGAAACCTGATTTTCGTTCAGTACGGGCAAGAGCGTACTCTTCGTGACTTTGTGGATGGAGAAACACGGGAAAATCGCGGCCTACCTGTTGGTAGCCCGCGTCGAGCATCTCTGCTGGCGTGGCGCCAACCACTACCCAATCTTTGTCTTTGACCGACAGGCCCAGTAACGCATCGCGAACTGCGCCACCGACCAGATAACTCTTCACGCCGCCTGACTCCTCACATCTGTGACTTTTCATTAACCTGCCTTATCGGAAATTGAGACAGGTTCTTATTTTTGCCGACAGATAATACGTAAGTGTAGAGAAGATGGCTAATCAGCTTAGTTCATCCAGCGATCTTTGCGTTTACGGCGCGGGATTAAATGCGGCAGCACAAGGCCGAGGAACAGGCCCGCACCCAATACGCCACCGCCATACATAAACCACTGCATGATAATGGTGCGTTGTTTGTCGTCGAGTTGCAGGTTAGCGGCGTTCACTTTCTTCTGCGCGACAATAAGCTCGTTCTTAAGCTTCTGATTTTCTTCTTTCAGGCTGTTAATGACCCCATCGCTACCGGCCACTTTTTGCTGCATATCCGCCGTGCGCTGGTTCCAGGTATTGTCGATATTGTTGAGCTTATCGGTCAGGGTCTTCACCTGGTTTTCCAGTTCCGGCACGCGCGTGCGCAGGCTGGGCTGAGTATTGAGTTCTTTAAGAGGGATCCAGGCCGTACGGCCACTGCTGTCGCGTACCTGTGCGTAGTTAGACGCTTCATTGGTTTGCAACAGCACCACTTCCTCGCCGGCGTTTACCGTGCCCACAAGGCGGTAGTTATCTCCCGGGCCACTGCGAACCCAGGTATTCAATTCATCAGAGACGTAACGTTTTTCTTCGGCATGGGCCAATGTGGAAACGCTAAGCGCAAATAAGGTCATTCCAATCAGGCGTAATTTAAGCATCAGGCGTCGTTATTATCTTTAAGCGTGAATAAAAACAGTGCCAACAGTCTGACGATAGCTGGCAGGCGGCATCAATCGGAATCATCCGGGTCAAACAAAGCGCATAAGTGAACTTTTACACCCATGATATCGCGCATTGCATGGCAATCTGACACAAAATACTATCTACTGACAAACATCGGGCGCGTTAGTTCGCCGAAATTTTGACTGATGTGACATAACCATAAGTGCAAAGCCATGGCTCAGGAAATCGAATTAAAATTTTACGTACATCCCGACAGCGTTGAAACGCTTCGTAACCATCTTCATTCGCTCACCGACGATCGCGTAGCGCCCACCCAGTTACTCAACATCTATTACGAAACGGCAGATAACTGGCTGCGTCGTCATGATATGGGTCTGCGTATCCGCGGCTTCGACGGTCAGTACGAAATGACGATGAAAATCGCCGGACGCGTTGTCGGCGGGTTACATCAACGTCCTGAATATAATATCGCGCTGGATAAACCGGAGCTGGATCTGGCTCGCTTTCCGCAGGAAGTCTGGCCGGATGGCGCGCTGCCAGAAAATCTCCAGGCGCAGACACAGCCGCTCTTTAGCACCGATTTCTACCGGGAGAAATGGCTGGTTAACGTTGGTGAAAGCCGTATTGAGATTGGGCTCGATCTGGGTGAAGTTAAAGCCGGCGAGCTGGCAGAGCCTATATGTGAGCTTGAGCTTGAACTGCTAAGCGGCGATCCGGCGGATATCCTCAAACTTGCCCGTCAGCTCGTGACCCAGTCAGGGCTGCGTCAGGGAAGCCTGAGTAAGGCCGCACGCGGCTATCATCTGGCGCAGGGTAATGCCGAACGTCATCGCCGCCCGACGCCCATACTCAAAGTTCAACCAAAAGCCACAACGGAGCAGGCTTTTACCGCCGCGCTGGAGCTGGGACTTTCGCAGTGGCAGTACCATGAAGAACTGTGGGTTCGCGGCGATACCCGGGCCAAAGGGGACGTACAGTCTGCGATTACGCTCATTCGCCATACTCTTATGTTGTTCGGCGGCATTGTGCCGCGTAAAGCGAGCGCGCGCCTGCGCGATTTGCTGACCCAGGCAGAAGCAACGTTGACGTCAGATGTCTCCGCAGCGACGGCCGCCTGGAGCGCAGAGGCGGCAACGGCGAAACTGCTGTTGACAGAGTGGCTGGTTTCCCAGGGCTGGCGCACCTTCCTCGATGACAAAGCGCAGGCGAAATTTGCCGACTCCTTCAAGCGTTTTGCCGATACTCATTTGTCCCGCTGCGCTGCTGAACTCAAAAGTACGTTCGCGCATCCGTTGGGAGACAGTTATCGCGATCAGTTGCCGCGTCTGGCACGAGAAATAGATAGCGTGCTGTTGCTGTCTGACTATTACGACGCGGTGCAGGCAAATGCGTGGCTGGAAAACTGGCAAGGCTTGCTTCACGCCATTGAGACACGCCAGCGTATTGAAATCGAACATTTCCGTAACGAAGCAATCTGTCAGCAGCCCTTCTGGCTGCACAGTGGACAACGCTAACCCGGTCAAGGAACCCCCGATGATGCCGCACTCTCCACAGTTACTGCAGCACTGGCAAACAGTACTGGCCCGCTTGCCTGAGTCATTCAGTGAAACACCGCTTAGTGAACAAGCGCAGTTAGTGCTTACTTTCAGTGATTTTGTGCAGGATAGCCTTGCCGCGCATCCTGACTGGCTGGCTGAGCTGGAAAGCGCACCGCCACAGGCGGACGAGTGGAAGCAGTATGCGCAAACCCTTCGCGAATCGCTGGAGGGTGTGGGAGATGAGGCATCATTAATGCGTGCGCTGCGTCTGTTCCGTCGCCATATGATGGTGCGCATTGCCTGGGCGCAGTCGCTGGCGCTGGTGGCCGAAGAGGAGACGTTGCAGCAGTTGAGCGTACTGGCGGAGACCCTGATCGTCGCTGCACGTGACTGGCTTTACGATGCCTGCTGTCGCGAGTGGGGAACGCCGTGCAATCAGCAGGGGGAACCGCAGCCGTTGCTGATCCTTGGCATGGGCAAGCTGGGTGGCGGGGAGCTTAACTTTTCGTCCGATATCGATCTGATTTTTGCCTGGCCGGAAAACGGTTCAACGCGCGGTGGGCGACGCGAACTTGATAACGCCCAGTTTTTTACTCGTCTGGGACAGCGCCTGATCAAAGTGCTCGACCAGCCGACGCAGGATGGCTTTGTCTATCGCGTGGATATGCGGCTGCGCCCGTTTGGCGACAGCGGTCCGCTGGTGCTGAGTTTTGCCGCGCTGGAAGATTATTATCAGGAGCAGGGGCGCGACTGGGAACGTTATGCGATGGTGAAAGCCCGCATTATGGGCGATAAGGACGATGTTTACGCTGGTGAATTACGGGCCATGCTGCGGCCGTTCGTCTTCCGTCGCTATATCGATTTCAGCGTTATTCAGTCTCTGCGTAACATGAAAGGGATGATTGCCCGTGAAGTGCGCCGCCGTGGTCTGAAAGATAACATTAAGCTGGGCGCGGGCGGCATCCGTGAGATTGAGTTTATCGTTCAGGTGTTCCAGTTGATACGCGGTGGGCGCGAGCCGTCGTTGCAGTCCCGTTCACTGTTACCGACGCTGGACGCTATCGATAAGCTGGGTTTGCTGCCGCCTGGCGATGCACCGGCGTTACGCCAGGCCTATTTGTATCTGCGTCGTCTGGAAAACCTGCTGCAAAGCATTAACGACGAGCAAACGCAGACGCTGCCGACAGACGAACTCAATCGCGCGCGTCTGGCCTGGGGTATGCGGGTCGCTGATTGGGAAACCCTGACCGCTGAGCTTGAAAAGCAGATGTCTGCCGTACGAGGGATATTCAACACCCTGATTGGCGATGACGAAGCCGAAGAGCAGGGGGATGCGCTCTGCGGGCAATGGAGTGAGTTGTGGCAGGATGCGTTTCAGGAAGATGACAGCACGCCAGTGCTGGCGCACCTTTCTGACGATGATCGCCGCCGCGTGGTCGCGATGATTGCTGATTTTCGCAAAGAGCTGGATAAGCGCACCATTGGCCCGCGAGGCCGCCAGGTGCTCGACCATCTGATGCCGCATCTGTTGAGTGATGTCTGCTCCCGTGAGGATGCCCCTGTACCATTGTCTCGCGTGACGCCGCTGTTAACGGGAATTGTCACGCGTACGACGTATCTTGAGCTGCTCAGCGAATTTCCCGGTGCGCGTAAACATCTGATTTCACTCTGTGCCGCCTCGCCGATGGTGGCCAGTAAGCTGGCGCGTTATCCGTTATTGCTGGATGAGTTGCTCGATCCGAATACCCTTTATCAGCCCACGGCGATGAATGCCTACCGGGATGAGCTACGTCAGTATCTGCTGCGTGTGCCGGATGACGATGAAGAGCAGCAACTGGAGGCGTTACGCCAGTTTAAACAGGCTCAATTGTTGCGTGTGGCGGCAGCAGACCTCGCTGGAACACTCCCCGTGATGAAAGTGAGCGATCACTTAACATGGCTTGCCGAAGCCATCATTGAAGCCGTGGTACAACAGGCGTGGAGCCTGATGGTATCGCGTTATGGGCAACCGAAACACTTACGCGATCGTGAAGGCCGTGGGTTTGCGGTGGTTGGTTACGGCAAACTGGGCGGTTGGGAACTGGGCTATAGTTCCGATCTGGATTTGATTTTCCTTCATGACTGTCCGGTGGACGTGATGACTGACGGCGAGCGGGAAATCGATGGACGCCAATTTTATCTGCGCCTTGCCCAGCGCGTGATGCATCTGTTCAGTACGCGCACCTCATCCGGGATCCTGTATGAAGTGGACGCGCGCTTGCGCCCGTCCGGTGCGGCGGGAATGCTGGTGACCTCAACCGAATCCTTTGCCGACTACCAGCGCACCGAAGCCTGGACGTGGGAACATCAGGCGCTGGTTCGCGCCCGCGTTGTTTATGGCGATCCCCAATTAAACGCGCAATTTGATGCCATCCGCCGCGATATCACCATGACCGTGCGTGATGGTGCAACGTTACAAACCGAGGTGCGCGAGATGCGCGAAAAAATGCGCGCCCACTTGAGCAATAAGCACAAGGATCGCTTTGATATTAAAGCCGATGAGGGTGGAATTACCGATATCGAATTTATCACCCAGTATCTGGTGCTGCGTTATGCCCATGCAAAACCGAAACTGACGCGCTGGTCGGACAATGTCCGCATTCTGGAAGGGCTGGCGCAAAACGGCATTATGGAAGAGCAGGAAGCGCAGGCACTTACCACCGCCTATACAACGTTGCGTGATGAGCTGCATCACCTGGCGCTACAGGAGCTGCCAGGGCATGTTCCGGAGGCGTGTTTTGTCGCTGAACGCGCGATGGTGCGAGCCTGCTGGAACAAGTGGTTGGTGGAGCCGTGCGAGGACGCGTAAGTGTGCTATTATCGCGCGCAAATTTTGTATCTCTCAGGAGACAGGAATGAAAGTAACGCTGCCAGAGTTTAATCAAGCGGGAGTGCTGGTCGTAGGCGATGTGATGCTGGATCGCTACTGGTACGGTCCAACCAGCCGTATTTCACCGGAAGCGCCGGTGCCAGTGGTGAAGGTCGAAACCATTGAAGAGCGTCCGGGTGGTGCGGCGAACGTGGCAATGAACATCGCTTCTCTGGGCGCGGGCGCCCGTCTGGTTGGGTTGACCGGTATTGACGATGCGGCGCGTGCATTGAGTAAAGCCCTGGCGGACGTCAACGTGAAATGCGACTTCGTTTCTGTTCCAACTCACCCTACCATCACCAAGCTGCGCGTTCTGTCGCGTAATCAGCAACTGATTCGTCTCGATTTCGAAGAGGGCTTTGATGGTGTGGATCCTGAGCCGCTGCATGAACGGATTAATCAGGCGCTGAGCAGCATCGGCGCGCTGGTGCTCTCCGATTACGCCAAAGGGGCGCTGACGAGCATTCAGCAGATGATCACGCTGGCGCGCGGTGCAGGTGTGCCTGTACTGATCGACCCGAAAGGGACCGACTTTGAACGCTACCGTGGTGCGACCCTGCTGACGCCGAATCTCTCCGAATTTGAAGCCGTGGTCGGCAAATGCAAAGACGAAGACGATATTGTTGAACGTGGCATGAAGCTGATTGCCGATTTCGACCTGACCGCGCTACTGGTCACCCGTTCTGAACAGGGAATGACGCTGCTACAGCCGGGCAAAGCACCACTACATCTGCCGACGCAGGCGCAGGAAGTGTATGACGTGACCGGTGCGGGTGACACGGTGATTGGTGTGCTGGCTGCTACGCTTGCTGCGGGTAATTCGCTGGAAGAAGCCTGCTTCTTCGCGAACGCTGCTGCTGGCGTTGTGGTGGGTAAACTCGGAACTTCAACGGTTTCGCCTGTCGAACTGGAAAACGTGGTGCGCGGGCGTTCGGAGACGGGTTTTGGTGTGATGACCGAAGAAGAACTGCGCGACGCCGTGGCGGCAGCACGCAAACGTGGCGAAAAAGTGGTCATGACCAACGGCGTGTTCGACATCCTGCACGCGGGTCATGTGTCATATCTGGCGAATGCCCGTAAGCTCGGCGATCGTCTGATCGTTGCGGTGAACAGCGATGCTTCCACTAAACGGCTGAAAGGGGATTCGCGCCCGGTTAACCCGCTTGAGCAACGTATGATTGTTCTCAGCGCGCTGGAAGCCGTGGACTGGGTGGTCCCGTTTGAAGAAGATACGCCGCAGCGTCTGATTGCCTCCGTTCTGCCGGACAAACTGGTGAAAGGGGGTGACTACAAGCCGGAGGAGATCGCCGGGAGCGAAGAAGTGTGGGCCAACGGCGGTGAAGTGCTGGTGCTCAACTTTGAAGATGGCTGTTCGACCACCAACATCATCAGGAAAATCCAGAAAGACAGCGAGAAGTAAGGAATGCGGGAGATGCATCGAACATCTCGTTATGAGGCTCTCCTCGCTGTTGACGGTGCTGCTTTTTCGACCTAAATTAAAGGAACAAGGGTGAGAGGGGATTTCTCCCCCCTCTGATTGGCTGTTAGTAAGCTGCGAAACTTATCGTTAACAGAACAATCAGTATGATGACGTGCTTCATCATAACCCTTTCCCTATTAAAGCCCCTTCCTCGGGAGGGGCTTTCCCGTTTCAGCCCCTTGCTGACCCAGCGATTGTTGGTGAGTGCTTCTACAGGGACAAGAGCTTTTCCCCTCGGATGTTTTATTACTGGATCGTTCACGCAAAACGGCCCCCGTTCCGAACGTTACGTACTGAAAAGGCGCGTTCAGAATAAAAAAATCCCCGGCTTTATGGGCCAGGGATGGGGTTACATAAGGTGGGAAGAAACTATTCCTCTTTTACCGTTTCTTCTTTTACCGTTGTGACCGCGATTTCTTCATTTGGCCCGACCGCAGGCGATGAATTTAACGGCGTTGCCATGGCTGCCAGCGAGCCGCCGGAAATCCCAATTTCATTAAGCAGCGAATCAATCAGCGGTGCCTGGGTTCGGTAGGCGAGGGCGGCAGAGAGCGCCTGCTCCGCCAGATTGCCACCGTTAACCGTACCTGTGGTCGCTTCGCCTGCCGCTCCGCCGCGGTTCAGCCCATCTACCTGAATGATCTTGATACCTTCGATGGACTTCATTGGCTCAACGGATTTCTCGATAACCGCAGGCAGAGACTGCAGAAGTGCCAGTTTGAATTTGAGGCTGGTTTGTTCGTTGGAAAGCACGTTGATCGCATCGTTCAATGCGCGCTGCGCTTCGGCTTCCGCCAGCCCTTTTTTCCGCGTTGCTTCCGCCAGTTCCACGATGGCTGCAGCCTGCAATTCTGCCGCTTCTTTCTCGGCTTTGGCGCGTACCGTCAGCTCAACCGCTTTGGTTTCCGCATCCTGAGCTGCGGCAATTAGCGCAACCCGTTTTGCACGATCGGCTTCTGCGGTCTGGCGTGTGGTTTCTACGTTTTGCTGGGCACGAACGGCTTCCGCCAGTGCGTCGTTGGCTTTCGCTTCCGCCTGAGACTGTTGCTCTGACTTTGCCGCGATGGCGATGGATTTCGTCTGGTTGGCAATCTCCGTCACCTGCTGTTGCTCGATCTCTTTAATGCGAACTTCACGCTCAGCCTCAACTTTTCTGGATCGTACTGCCTGTTCGCGCTCGATTTCACTTTCCTGAATTTGCCGTTCCGCAAGAATACGTGTTTGCTCGGCTTCACGATGGCGCTCTGCTTCGAAGGCGGCGATTTTGGCATTCTGCTCGGCGGTGCGGGTTTTCACCTGCTGCTCCTGCTCAAGCGTCATAAATGCCTCTTGCTGCTCAATCTCAAGTTTGCGCGCCAGGGCATCGCGGTTCTTCTCACGGACTGCGACTTCAACGTCCTGCTCGACTTCGTTACGTTCACGACGACGGCGCTCAGTTTCCTGAGTCAGTTTGGTGAGACCTTCCGCATCAAAGGCGTTGTTCGGGTTGAAATGCACCTTTTCCGTCTGGTTGAAGTTGGTTAACGAGACGCTTTCCAGCTCCAGACCGTTCTTCGACAGATCTTCCGCAACGGTGTTTTGCACACCCTGAACGAAGTTCTCGCGAGTGTCCTGTAACTCATGCATGGTCATCTGGGAGGCCGTAGCACGCAGGGCATCAACGAATTTATCTTCAATCAGCACGCGGAGATCTTCTGGTGACAATGTACGCTGCCCCAATGTCTGTGCGGCAGTGGCAATCCCCTCAATCGACGGTTTTACGCGTACAAAAAAGGCAACAACGACATCAACACGCATACGGTCTTTAGTGATCAGGCTGTCAACCGTAGAACGGCTCACCTCAAGTTTAAGGGTGTTCATGTTAATCGGAATAATTTCGTGGAAGATGGGCATCACAATCGCGCCGCCGCTCATTACCACTTTCTGCCCACCTAAACCTGTTCTTACAAACGCCTGCTCAGCCGAGGCCCGACGGTATAACCGGGCAAAAATAATCCCGATGACCAACAAGACAAAAACGACTATCAGGGCGTAACTCATCCATGAGGGAAATAGATTCAATAGATTTTCCATAATACTTCCTTTTGTTTTTACAATTCATTCGGCCAGGGGTTCAGCTCCGCCAAATAACGGCTGGCGGACAACCGACAAATAATGAGGACTTTATCGCCTCGTTTAAACGTCTTTCCTTCTTCGGGTTCCAGAAGTAAATAATGTACCTGCCCAAACTTATCTTTAAATTTTCCTTCACAGGGGCGTTGAGGCTCCGCACTGTGACCCGTGATAATGGCCATAGCGCCAATAAAATCATCTTCTGTGATCGCACTGGTTTCATCTCCCGGTAGCCAGCGCCCTAAAAATTTACCGGTATAGTGTGTGCAAACACCTGAAAAAATAAGGCAAAAAGGGGTCAGGACTATATTGGGAAGCGGGGTTTGCAGCAGTGTCACGCTCATATGTTGTAAAAAGATGCCAGACAAGCCGAAGCAACCGGCGATAAGGCAAAGGACAACCAGTGCGGGAACGCGACCAAAATTAAGGTAATGGAAAAACTGGTTCAAATGGCCTGAGGCGACGCCGTCATAATCACCCAGATGTGAATCAATAACACCTGAAATAACATTCCCAAAGAACAGTGAGACAATTTCCACAATACCTATAAGCGCCACAAATGCGAGGGCGAAAAAGTAAGGCGAGTAGTATTCAGGAAAAATATCCATATATTCTCCTTGGGTTATTTTTTTAAATCAGACGCATATTTTCGTTAGTATTGAAGGTGATATTATCATAAATGAGGGAGTAACAAAAAGGCAGATGGGCTCCCGGAATATCGTAGGGTAATCGATGAAAACCTTATCGATTACCCCTTTGCGGTTGGCTATGAGGGGGATGCCAGAATTGGCTTAAACGCCTGTATCTGGCGAATCAACAGGAGGAATTGCCGGAGCCGGTTTCACCTCTGCTGACGCATTGCGATTTTCCAGTTCGTTCAGACGTTGCTCGAGCAGGGCCAGTTTTTCACGTGTACGGAGCAGTACCTGTGTCTGTACGTCAAACTCCTCGCGGCTGACGAGGTCAAGGCGAGTCAGTTGCGCCTGCAGAGACTGGCGGATTTTTTTCTCAACATCTTCCCCGAACTCGCGAATCCCTTTTGGCATCGATTCGTGGACCTGACGCGCAATCTGTTCAATTTTTTTCGGGTCAATCATTTGTATGTTCCCTGTTCGGATAGGTTCTGACAATTATTGTAGTGTGATATGCCATAACGATAAACCAGATTTGTTTGAAGGTTACGCGTTGCCGAAGGTAATCAATAGCGTTATAGTTATCCCGCTTATTCTCAGGGCGGGGCGAAATTCCCCACCGGCGGTAAATCAGCGATGTCCAATAGATTTCGCGTAGCGGCAAGGCGGCAACTGAGCGAACTCCAGGAACATAGTCAACTATGTAACTGGGATGAGTGAAGGAAGCCAACGCAGCAGCGGCGTGAAAGATGAAGGACAGGTTGAAAGCCCGCGAGCGCTTTCGATGAAAATCGAAAGGTCAGCAGATCCGGTGTAATTCCGGGGCCGACGGTTAAAGTCCGGATGGGAGAGAGTAACGATTCAGTTGGGCCTGGAGGCCTGCTCGCGTTATTTTTTTATACTCCTAAGACTGCCCTGATTCTGGTAACCATAACTTTATTGAGGTCTTTTACCATGAATCAGACGCTGCTTTCTTCTTTTGGCACGCCATTCGAACGTATTGAAAATGCTTTAACTGCACTGCGCGAAGGTCGCGGTGTAATGGTTCTCGACGATGAAGATCGCGAGAATGAAGGCGACATGATCTTTGCCGCTGAAACCATGACCGTTGAGCAGATGGCGCTGACCATCCGTCACGGTAGCGGCATTGTTTGCCTGTGCATCACCGAAGATCGTCGTAAACAACTTGATCTGCCGATGATGGTTGAAAACAATACCAGCGCTTACGGTACCGGCTTTACCGTTACCATCGAAGCGGCTACGGGGGTTACTACCGGTGTTTCGGCTGCCGATCGTGTTACTACTGTGCGTGCTGCCATTGCCGATGGCGCTAAACCTTCTGACCTGAATCGTCCGGGCCACGTGTTCCCGCTGCGTGCGCAGCAGGGCGGTGTATTGACGCGCGGTGGTCATACCGAAGCGACGATTGACCTGGTGACCCTGGCAGGGTTCAAACCGGCCGGTGTGCTGTGTGAACTGACGAACGATGATGGCTCCATGGCGCGCGCGCCGGAGTGTATCCAGTTTGCTCGCGAGCACAACATGGCTGTTGTCACCATCGAAGATCTGGTGGCTTATCGTCTGGAGCATGAACGTAAAGCCAGCTAAGTGATAGCCGCACAATGAAAAAAATCCGAAGCCGGGCACCGACTTCGGATTTTTTTATTTCCCCGTGAGTACTTGCTGAAAATACCTCATTTATCCGCTTTGTTGATCTCGCTAATGGCGACAACGGCTTGCTACTTATAAAGTGGTACCCATGACGTAGTCGCTCGCGCAACCACATGTGAAGCGTGATAAGGAAGGGGTATGCTGATTTATTGGTGCGGTTTTTTTGTCGTTGTGCTCGTGATGTTCGCGCATATCATGTGCCTGCGCCGGAATTGCAGGGCATTTCGCCAGGATCGTGATGCACAACAGGAAGGCTACCAGCGCGCGTTAAAGATTATCCAGTCCATGCAAGCAAATGAGCAAGGGCAGGCGAAACCCGAAGCGGCTTCTGAAAGCGGCGTTGCTCAATAGGCGCGAGCAACGCCTGATTGTATTAACCAAATCCCATCGTTTGCAGCGCAACCAGGCTAAGGCCCATTACTGACATCCCGCAAAGCACGCCATAGCTTGGGTTGTTGTTGGGGTCTATCTCTTTAGCCAGCGGCATCAGTTCATCAACAGAGAGCGCGACCATAATGCCGGCAACCGCTGCCATGACCGCCGCCATCACCATCGGGGAGACCAGGCTTCCCAGAATCAGCCAGGCTAGAACCCCACCGAGAATCTCGGCAAAGCCGGATATCCCCGCCCAAAAAATTGCCGTTCGTTTTGAACCCGTTGCCGCATAAACCGGTCCGGCAACGGCAAGACCTTCTGGAATATTATGCAAGGCTACCGCCAGGGCAATACCGAAACCGAGTTCAAGGTCGTTACTGGCCGTCACAAAGGTGGCGATCCCCTCCGGAAAGTTATGCAGGCTGATGCCCAGCGTCAATAAGATCGCCGTACGTTGGATCTTGCGGGGGACCGGGTGCTGCGAGCACGAACCCTGCATTAAATCCTGCGGATGTGCATGGGGGAGCATACGGTCAAGGGCAAAGTAGCCCAACAGGCCGATGACGAACATGCCATAGCCCAGCATGGGTGACATACCTTCGGTAGCCAGTGCGGCTGGCAGCATCTCCATAAGGGAGATAAGCAGCATAATGCCGGCGGCAAATCCCAGCGAAAATGCCAGTACACGGTTTGACGGTTTCTGGCCAAGAACCCCCAGAAAGGCGCCGATAAAGGTAGCAGCGCCGGCAAGTAACGTCAGAATCAGTGGGGCTGACATGTATCACTCCTTATGATAATGCTTCTCATTAATGTTAAATATTAATGGGTTCCAAAGCGAGGCCGCCGCATCACCTTTACGCAATTCTTACATTCAAAAATTCTGAATATCTTCATCATGCTTATCTGAGTTCATCACCCGATGAATAAGCGTAATGTGTCTTCATTAAATATGACACACTCAGTAAGGATATCATCATGTCTGCACCTCGCATGCCAGCACTGTTTTTGGGCCACGGCAGCCCGATGAATGTTCTGGAAGATAACGTTTATACCCGCGCCTGGGCTCAGCTTGGCGAAACACTGCCGCGTCCTAAAGCTATTGTGGTTGTCTCAGCGCACTGGTTTACGCGTGGTACCGGGGTAACCGCGATGGAAGCGCCGCAGACAATCCATGACTTTGGGGGATTTCCTCAGGCATTGTATGACACCCATTACCCGGCACCGGGCTCGCCTGCGCTGGCCCAGCATCTGGTTGAACTGCTGTCGCCCGTGCCGGTCACTCTGGATAAAGAAGCCTGGGGTTTTGACCACGGCTCCTGGGGCGTGTTGATTAAAATGTATCCGAATGCCGATATCCCGATGGTGCAATTGAGTATCGACAGTACCAAACCAGCGGCATGGCATATGGAAGTAGGGCGTAAGCTGGCGGCACTGCGCGATGAAGGCATAATGCTGGTGGCGAGCGGTAACGTGGTGCATAACCTGCGTACGGCACGCTGGCATGGCGATAGCTCGCCTTATCCGTGGGCGACCGCTTTCAACGAATTTGTGAAGAATAACCTGACATGGAAAGGGCCGACCGAACAGCATCCGCTGGTCAATTATATGGAGCATGAAGGTGGTTCGCTTTCTAACCCTACACCGGACCATTTCCTGCCGCTGCTCTATGTTTTGGGGGCGTGGGATGGGGTGGAGAATATCTCGATTCCGGTAGACGGTCTGGAAATGGGCAGCCTGAGTATGCTGTCGGTGCAGGTAGGCTAAGGCTTTGTAGCCCCGGGAAGCGTATGCGCACCCAGGGCTCCTTGTCGCACGTTACTCCACAAAAATATGCGGATAGAAACGTGACAGATCCTGGGTGATCAACGCCCGGTCTTCACGAATACCAATACCCGCGGGTTGATCGTTAATCAGCCAACTGCCAATCAGCGTGTAGCTGTCACCAAACCTGGGTAACTGACAGAACTGCTGGACGATCATCCCTTCTTCACCGTATGGGCCTTCCACTTCTTCTACCGTTTTACCGTTTTCGATAATGGACACATTTGCCCCTTCGCGAGAGAAGATAGGCTTAATGACGTATTTTTCCATTTCCGGGTGAGCATCTTCGGCAAACCAGGCGGGTAACAGGTTCGGATGGTTAGGGAACATCTCCCACAGCATTGGCAGGAGCGCTTTGTTCGAAATAATGCTCTTCCATGCCGGTTCCAGCCAGCGAACGCCTGCATCTTCCAGCTTGGTCGAGAAGTCTTCGCGCAGCATATACTCCCAGGGGTACAGCTTAAACAGATTACTGATCACCTGATCCTGCAGATCGGTAAACTGCCCTTTTTCCCCCAGGCCAATATCTTCAATATAGAGAAACTCGCTGGCCACATCCGCTTCTGCGGCGCAGTCTTGCAGATATTGCACGGTACCCCGGTCTTCAACGGTATCGCGACAGCAAGCGAAATGCAGCAGGTTAAAGCCATGCTGTTCGCGTAGCTCTGCAAAACGCTCAATAAGTTTTTCCTGCAGGCTGTTGAATTGATCGCAGCCTTCCGGCAGCTTGCCAGCGGTTATCTGATCTTCCAGCCAAATCCATTGAAAAAATGCCGCTTCATACAATGAGGTTGGTGTATCGGCATTATTTTCCAGCAGCTTCGGTTCGCCGGTGCCATCCCACGCCAGGTCAAGGCGTGAATAAAGCGACGGCTGCCCGGTTTTCCAGGACTGACGTACAAAGCCCCAGGTGTGCTTTGGAATGCGGAATTTCGCCAGCAATTCGTCACTGGCGATAACCTTGTCCACAACCTGCAGACACATCTGATGGAGCTCGGCGGTGACCTCTTCCAGTTTCTCCACCTGGGCGAGCGTCAGCTTGTAGTAGGCATCTTCACACCAGTATGGCTCGCCATACATGGTGTGAAAGTTGAAACCATACTCGGTGGCTTTCTCGCGCCAGTCGGGACGTTCGACAATGTTGATTCTTTCCATGGTCATCAGCCGCCCATTGAACGGGTTGAGGTGCCGCTGGCGCTACGCTGCATAGAGGCGGCTTGTTTGGCCACGGACTGACCAAAACCGCCACGCGTGATGGTGGAGGTCGTTGCAGGTTTTGGTGCCATCGCGGTTTTCGAAACCGTTGCGCTACGGCCAGGCTGGGCTGCACCATAGCTTTTGCCGCTGGCATCGGTGTACTGACCATAGGCCGGGCTGGCCGGGTTTTTGGAGCTGAACAACGGCTGCTGGGCATAACCCGCGCCGCCGCCCATCAGGCGACCCATCATGTAACCCGCCATCAGCGGCATCCAGAAACTGCCACCAGACTGTTGTGCCTGCGCCTGGTTTTCCGTCGCCATACCTGCCTGAGCAGGAGCTTGCTGACACTGACCTTCGCCAAACTCAGCGACGCAATCCTCGCGCGATGCATATTTCGGCGCGGTACGCGCTGCTTCTTTCAGCGCATTGTCATAGGTGGTTTTACATTCGGCGCTTTTGTCCGGGTTCGCCGAAGCACAGTCATCGGCATTTTGATACATTTTTACTGTTTCATCGTTTTGTTCGCACCCTGCCAACATAAAGACGGCAGTCACGGCCAGCGCTACGGGTGTCAGGTGACGCGCGCCCCAGCTTTTGCGAAACATCGCATGATTAATATTTTTTGTCCGTTTCATATTTGTCTTCCGAGACCCACAGGTATTAATAAAAGGTCAGGATAGTGGATGAGTGTCTGAAAATGAAGCAGGAGGCGGGTCAGCAGGGGGGATCTTTACGTTGCCTTACGTAAAAACGGGGGCTGTATGCCCCCGTACGATAATAATGGGAAAAAAGAATTAATGCGTTGTTTTGCGCACGCTGGCCGGCTGTGTCTGAGGAGCCTGTCCGTTTGCCATCTTCTCAACGCGAGCTTCTTGCTCTGGGTTTTCCGGTGCCACATTTTCTGGCGAGGTAGAGATAGGTTTACCCAGTGTGTTGTTCAGCGCCAGTAGATCCTGTTCATTCAGGGTGCCGAGAGCAGATTTAATATTCAACTGGTTAATCAGATAGTTATAACGCGCGCTGGAAAGTTGTTGCTTCGCGTTATACAGCGTGGTGGTTGCGTCCAGTACGTCCACAATGGTACGTGTACCCACGGAGTAACCTGCTTCCATCGCATCCAGAGAACTTTGCGCAGAAACAACGGCTTGTTTATACGCGTTGATGCTACTGATGGAGGCATTCACGTTATTGAAGGAGGAACGAACGGTCTGTACAACGCTGCGGTGTGCGCTTTCCAGTTGCTCGCTTGCGCCAACAAAGTTGTACTGTGCCTGTTTCACCTGCGAATTCACCATCCCGCCCTGATACAGCGGCAGGGAGAAGCTCAGGCCCACTTTATTCTGACCAATTTTGCTGTCGTCATACTGGGCGCTGTTGGTACGGGAGCCGCTGTAAGAAGTATTCGATACCGCAGTAGACGCGGTCAAATCGAGCGTCGGCAGATGACCATCTTGCGCCTGGCGAATCTGCTCACGCGCCAGATCCTGGCTCAGACGTGCCTGCAGCAACGTCAGGTTGCGGCTTTCTGCGTCCTTCAGCAGTGTGTTCACCGCTTGTGGTTTGTCTGTTTTGAAGCCATCAACGTTCAGTGATGCCAACTGCGGATAGTAATTACCGGTGACCTGACGCAGTGACTCGACGGCATTGTCGAGATTGTTACGGGCGGTCACTTCGTTAGCCAGTACGGTGTCATACTGTGAACGGGCGTTCTGTACGTCGGTAATCGCAACCAGACCCACATTAAAACGCTGGGTAGTTTGGTCTAACTGACGGTAGATAGCCTGTTTCTGCGCTTCGGTATAAGAGAGCGAGTCAATCGCGCTTAATACGTTAAAATAAGCGGTGGCAGTATTCAAAATGAGCGTTTGCTGATCGGTCTGGTACGTCACATCCTGGATGCCTGCGGATTTTTCCTGTAACGTCAACGCACGCCATTTGGACATATCAAACAAGGTTTGCGTAAGCTGCAGGGAGCCGCTGGTGGCGTTGGAGTTCACACCATTGCTGTCGCGATAGCCATTGCTGTAGGTGTAATCCGCACCCAAACCCAGCTGTGGCAGTAACGGGCTGCGCGCTTCGTTAATTTTCTCGAAAGCTGCATCACGATCGGCGGCGGATTTACGCAGATCGGGGTTGCTTAAACGCGCCTGCTGATAAACCTGCAATAGGTTTTCTGCCTGGCTCATAGCACTGAAACCTGTCAGGCTCAGGCCGATAAGAATGGGGAGCAATTTCTTCATTTGCATTCCTTGTTGTGAAGCATGAATAGCGCTGATCTAAATTCAGAAATATTCGCCGATTCTAACAGAGAGCGCCACCGCTGAAGGTTGGCGTAAAGTGCCATCCGACGTAAATTTGCCCCAATCTATCACATGGCGCTTTAAACGGCAGTCAAACAGGCTTGAAAACCACAAAATCAACATTAATTAATAACAGGATATCCGCATGAGTAAGCCAGAAACCTCTGCTGTGACTTTCACAAAAAACGATGTAGAAATTATTGCACGGGAAACGCTCTATAGCGGTTTTTTTTCGCTCGAACTCTACCGTTTTCGTCATCGTTTGTTCAATGGTGAGATGAGCGGTGAGGTACGGCGCGAAATTTTTGAACGCGGTCACGCTGCAGTCTTGCTACCCTTTGACCCAGTAAGGGATGAAGTGGTGTTAGTAGAACAGATTCGCATTGCTGCGTTTGATACCAGCGAAAGCCCGTGGTTGCTGGAGATGGTGGCCGGCATGATCGAAGAGGGCGAGTCTGTTGAAGATGTCGTTCGACGTGAGGCGGTAGAGGAAGCCGGGCTGACCGTGGGGCGGGTAAAAAAGATGTTGAGCTATCTGGCAAGCCCTGGGGGCACCAGCGAGCGCTTATCCATATTGGTTGGCGAAGTGGACGCCACGCAGGCCGAAGGTATTCACGGTCTGGTGGATGAAAACGAAGATATTCGTGTTCATGTGGTGAGCCGGGAACAGGCTTATCAGTTGGTAGAAGAGGGGAAAATCGACAACGCAGCGTCTGTCATCGCCCTGCAATGGCTGCAACTGCATTATGAGAGCTTACGAAACGAGTGGAAAAAATGAAGCGTTATACACCTGACTTCCCTGAAATGATGCGCCTGTGCGAGACCAATTTCGCGCAGCTCCGCCGCCTGTTGCCGCGTAACGACGAGGCAGGCGAAACAGTGAGCTATCAGGTGGCGAATGCGCAATACCGGTTAACGATTGTCGAGTCCACCCGCTACACTACGCTTGTGGAAATCGAACAGACCCTGCCCGCAGTCAGCTATTGGAGCCTGCCATCAATGACAGTGCGCCTGTATCACGACGCGATGGTAGCCGAAGTGTGTTCGAGTCAGCAGATCTTTCGTTTTAAAGCGCGTTATGATTATCCGAATAAAAAGTTGCATCAACGCGACGAAAAGCATCAAATTAATCAGTTTCTGGCCGACTGGCTACGTTACTGTTTAGCACATGGAGCAATGGCGATTCCGGTTTGTTAGCGTAGTGAAACCTAAGGACACCATTTGGAAAGCCTGTTAAACCTTCCTCTGGCTGGTGGGGCCAGAGTCAGGATATTACAAATTACAGACACTCACCTGTTTGCCGAAAAACATGAAACGTTGTTAGGTGTGAATACCTGGGAAAGCTATCAGGCCGTACTGGATGCCATTCAGGCCCAGCAGCGTGAGTGTGATTTGATTGTCGCCACGGGCGACCTGGCGCAGGATCAGACCGCTGCGGCTTATCAGCATTTTGCTGAGGGCATCGCAAGATTCGGTGCGCCTTGTGTCTGGCTGCCAGGCAATCATGACTTTCAGCCGGCGATGTATACCGCACTGCAGGAAGCAGGAATCTCCTCATCCAAACGGGTAATCACTGGCGATAACTGGCAAATTCTCCTGCTTGATAGCCAGGTATTTGGCGTTCCGCACGGTGAGTTGAGTGAATTCCAGCTCGACTGGCTGGAAAAAAAACTGAGTGCCAGTCCTGAACGTCATACGCTGCTATTGTTACATCATCACCCGTTGCCTTCGGGATGTAGCTGGTTGGATCAACACAGCCTGCGCAATGCCGCAGAGCTGGATAACGTGCTGGCGCGTTTCCCACATGTTCGCTACCTGTTATGCGGGCATATTCACCAGGAGCTGGACCTCAACTGGAATGGCCGCCGCCTGTTAGCGACGCCATCGACCTGCGTGCAGTTTAAACCGCATTGTGCCAATTTCACGCTCGACACAATCGCGCCGGGCTGGCGCTGGTTGGATCTGTACCCGGACGGAAGCCTGCAAACTGAGGTCTGTCGTTTGCAATGCACGCGGTTCAACCCGGATACCGCGTCAGAAGGATACTGATGGCCACGCTCCTTTATTTGCATGGTTTTAACAGCTCGCCGCGTTCTGCGAAAGCGACGCAGTTGCGTCATTGGCTGGCTGAACATTACCCTGATATCAACGTTGTCGTTCCCCAGTTACCCGCTTACCCGGCGCAGGCTGCGGAACTGCTGGAATCGTTGGTGATGCAACATGGCGGGCAGCCGCTGGGTATTGTCGGTTCGTCCCTTGGGGGCTACTACGCAACCTGGCTCTCTCAGTGTTTTACGCTGCCAGCGGTAGTGGTGAATCCTGCCGTTCGCCCGTTTGAATTGCTGGCAGAGTTCCTCGGTAACAACGAGAACCCCTACACCGGGGAGCAATATGTGCTAGAGTCTCGCCATATTTACGAGCTCAAAGTGATGCAGGTCGACCCGCTGGACGCGCCGGATTTAATCTGGTTGCTGCAACAGACAGGGGACGAAGTGCTGGATTACCGCCAGGCCGTGGCGTATTACGACGCATGTCGTCAGACGGTAGAAGAGGGCGGTAACCATGCATTTGTGGGCTTTGAGAATCATTTCACACAGATTGTCGATTTCCTTGGGCTCCATTGAGCCCGCCGGGAAACGAAGCGGTCACTATCTACGAACACACCATGACGCAATCCTATAACGCTGATGCCATAGAGGTACTCACCGGGCTTGAGCCGGTTCGCCGCCGTCCGGGGATGTATACCGATACCACCCGTCCCAACCATCTTGGTCAGGAAGTTATTGATAACAGCGTGGACGAAGCGCTGGCAGGCCACGCGAAGCGCGTGGATGTCATTCTGCACGCCGATCAATCTCTCGAAGTCATTGATGATGGTCGCGGTATGCCGGTGGATATTCACCCGGAAGAGGGGGTACCTGCGGTCGAGCTGATTCTTTGTCGTCTGCACGCTGGCGGCAAGTTTTCCAACAAGAACTATCAGTTCTCCGGTGGCTTGCACGGCGTAGGGATTTCTGTGGTCAACGCCCTGTCTCGCCGCGTGGAAGTGAACGTGAAGCGTGACGGTCAGATTTACAATATCGCTTTCGAAAATGGCGAGAAGGTCAGTGACCTCAAGGTTGTCGGGACCTGCGCGAAACGCGCGACCGGTACCAGCGTCCATTTCTGGCCGGACGAGAAGTTCTTCGACAGCCCGCGTTTTTCCGTCTCCCGCCTGAGCCATCTGTTGAAAGCGAAAGCTGTGCTGTGCCCTGGCGTGGAAATCACCTTTAAAGATGAGGTGAACAACGCCGAGCAGCGCTGGTGCTATCAGGACGGTCTGAATGACTATCTTGCCGAAGCGGTAAATGGCCTGCCGACGCTGCCGGAAAAACCGTTTATTGGCAACTTTGCGGCTGAAACCGAAGCCGTGGATTGGGCACTGCTCTGGCTGCCGGAAGGCGGTGAGTTGCTGACAGAAAGCTACGTCAACCTGATTCCTACCATGCAGGGCGGTACTCATGTAAACGGTTTGCGTCAAGGGTTGCTCGATGCGATGCGTGAGTTTTGCGAATACCGCAATATTCTGCCGCGCGGCGTGAAGCTCTCGGCGGAAGATATCTGGGAACGCTGTGCATATGTGTTGTCGGTGAAGATGCAGGATCCGCAGTTCGCCGGGCAGACCAAAGAGCGTCTGTCATCGCGCCAGTGTGCGGCCTTTGTTTCCGGCGTAGTGAAAGATGCCTTTAGCCTGTGGCTGAACCAGAACGTGCAGGCCGCAGAAATGCTGGCGGAAATGGCGATTTCCAGCGCCCAGCGTCGCCTGCGTGCCGCGAAGAAAGTGGTGCGTAAAAAGCTCACCAGTGGCCCGGCGCTGCCAGGCAAACTCGCTGACTGTACCGCTCAGGATCTCAACCGTACCGAGCTGTTCCTAGTGGAAGGTGACTCGGCGGGCGGTTCTGCCAAGCAGGCGCGCGATCGTGAATATCAGGCGATCATGCCGCTGAAAGGTAAGATCCTGAATACCTGGGAAGTCTCCTCTGATGAGGTGCTGGCTTCGCAGGAAGTGCATGATATCTCTGTGGCGATCGGTATCGATCCGGACAGTGACGATCTGAGCCAGTTGCGTTACGGCAAGATCTGTATTCTGGCGGATGCTGACTCGGATGGTCTGCACATTGCGACGCTGCTGTGCGCGCTGTTTGTGAAACATTTCCGCACGCTGGTGAAGAACGGTCATGTCTACGTTGCTCTGCCGCCGTTGTATCGTATCGATCTGGGCAAAGAAGTTTACTATGCCCTGACCGAAGAAGAGAAAACGGGTGTGCTGGAGCAGCTTAAGCGTAAGAAAGGCAAGCCAAACGTGCAGCGCTTTAAAGGTCTGGGTGAAATGAACCCGATGCAGTTGCGCGAAACGACGCTTGATCCTAACACTCGCCGACTGGTGCAGCTCATCATCAGTGATGACGATGATCAGCGGACAAATGCAATGATGGATATGCTGTTGGCCAAGAAACGTTCGGAAGATCGTCGCAACTGGCTGCAGGAAAAAGGTGATATGGCGGATATTGAAGTTTAAGCCACTGAGACTCTTCAGGCCTGGTGGCCTGAAGAGTGTTTGCCTCAGTTAGTCCATTATCGCTTTCTGTTTCGACGAAAGGGGCTGTGTTTCAGGGGCAATTTCCGGCCAGAGTTTTTCATATTTTACCCCAGTCAGATCTTCCACAATGCTGCGTGTTTCAGGTGTTACTGCGGCACGTGAACCATTCTTTTTCAGTCTATCTACTTCATCAACAAACATTTTGTGAGTCTGTTTATTCAAATGGAAGGTCAGAGCCTGCCATAAGGCGAGAACCAGCAAACCTGCGGTACCGATAAACAGTGTCATGGCAATGGTATGCACTGCTTGTTCTGGCTGGACCTGGCTGCCTTTTACAAAACCGCCCTCCTGCAAAATAAAACCGACAACAAAGGTTGCGATAGCGACGGTGGTTTTGCGAGAGAAGGTCATCACCGCTGCAAACAGACCTTCACGGCGCTGGCGCGTAATCATCTCATCAATATCCGGAATAAACGGGAAGACATTCCACGGGGTAAATTCCAGAACACAACGACCGACCTGGTACAAACCGGCCAGGATAATCAGCAACAGGGCTTTTTGCTCCGTCGGGAAGAGATAAATCAGCAGAATACCGCCAAGGCAAAGCATCATCGTGCTGTAGGCAAAAACATAAAGTTTTGATGGGCCAAATTTGATGATAGCGAAACCGGCCACCAGCGTAACGGGCAGACCGATGATACTCATCGACAGCAGGCTTCCCGCAAACGCGGAGGAAACTTGCAGGCAGTAGACGCAGAAAAAGACGAAAACGGTATTGTAAATGTCTTTGGCGGTAAACGAGAGCAGATAGATGGCCAGATGTTTACGGAAGGCTCTCACTTTCAGCGTTGATAAGTAGTCTTTAAAAAGGCCCAGAATATTGACCCGTGAAGCTGAGCGATCGCTTTCCAGTTCGGCAAGCATTTCCGGCGTTAATTCGCGCTCCCATGTCACTTTCCACGAGATAAATACGCAAACCATAAAAGCCACGGCAAATACGATGCCGTTTATCAGATAAGCTTCGGCACTCTTCTCGCCGAGGTAGCCAATGAGCAGCCCCGGAATAAATGTGGCGAGAAAGGTTCCCGTTGCAGAAAGAAACATACGCCCCGTAGAAAGTTTTGTCCTGGCGTTGAAATCTTTGGTCATTTCAGAGGGCAGCGTTTCCCAAGGGATAAGCACCATGGCAGCGATAATTTCAAAGGCAAGATATACGCTGAGATAGAACCAGTAGTTCATACCATTAAGCCAAAGAAGGGCATAAACCAGCATTAACGGTGAACCAATCAGCAGGAAAAATCGGCGGCGACCAAATTTCTTACCAAGGGTATTTTTATAAAAATGGTCTGTGAATGTTCCCATGAACAAACTGATAATAGCATCGACAATTCGCGCTATAGCTACGATGGAAGCAGCTTCTAATGGCGAGAGGCCCACAAACGTTGTGTAATAAAATAATAGCCATGCGCCAATGACGGTAAAAGCACCACCACCCATGATATCGGTAAGGCCATAACCGATACTGACAGGTATGGTAATTTTTCTTTCTGAATTCTTCATGTTTTATCTCGATTATAAAATC
The DNA here is from genome assembly GCF_040578655.1 of Phytobacter sp. RSE-02. Classification (NCBI taxonomy): domain Bacteria; kingdom Pseudomonadati; phylum Pseudomonadota; class Gammaproteobacteria; order Enterobacterales; family Enterobacteriaceae; genus Phytobacter; species Phytobacter sp. RSE-02. The sequence continues at coordinate 69,285 of NZ_JBEULY010000008.1, forward strand.
AGAAATTGAAATAAGAACGGGCGTTGTCAGCGCAAATTCCTTTGATCATACTGGATAAAATATCCATATCTTCTGGTACTTCGCCCCGATCCACCCAACCGCCTATAAGATTGCAAAGAATACGTCTGAAATAATCATGGCGGGTATAAGACACAAAACTACGGGAATCCGTAAGCATGCCAATAAAATTGGCAAGTAACCCTTGATCGGCCAGAGTCATTAATTGATTGACCATGCCACGTTGGGTATCGTTAAACCACCATCCAGAACCGAACTGCATGGGTGATTTAATCCCTTCTTCGCCACTCTGAAAATTAGCCAATGCCGAGGCTACAATATCGTTATAGCCAGCGTTTAAATTATAGAGAATGGTTTTAGGCAGACCATTATTTTCCGCCATTGCGTTAAGCAGGGCATTTAAATTCGCAGCCAGGTTCTGTTGGTCGGCAATTGAATCAAAGCCACTATTAATACCAATAGCGTGATATTGCGGCATATTATTATTTCGGATAGCACCGAAATGAATCTGCATTGCCCACTCTTTTTGCTTATAGAGAGCAGCGAGTTTTACAAAGATAATGCTGTTCCATGCCTGCATCCCTTCGGCGGAAAGTGTTTGTTGCGCCATTCTGGCCGCAAAAAGCGCCTCTGCTTGTTCATCGCTGACGCGCTGGTAGCTCACTTCTACCGGGCCATGATCGGAAATACGACAGCCAACCTCATGGAAGAAATCGATACGCGCGGCAATCGCAGCAATGAATGATGAAAAATGCGTAATATTGACTGAACTTATTTCAGCGAGCTGAGTGATAAATTGGCTAAACCGGATGGGATCCGCTTCGAATAATTCATCGGGACGAAATGTCGGTAGTACGCGCGTAGCAAACCCTTTCTCATTTTTAAGAAGTTGGTGATATTTCAAATCATCCAGGGGTTTATCCGTCGTGCAAATAATTTCAACATTTGACCGAGAAATAAGTGCGCGGGGTGAAAAATCACTGTTTTTTAATTTATTGTTACATTCATTCATCACCTCACGCCAGTTGTTACTGTTTAGCGGGGTGTGAATATCAAAATAGGTGGCGAGTTCAAGATGTGTCCAGTGATATAACGGGTTACCAAAGCTGGATTCAACCGTTTTAGCCCAGGCTTCAAACTTCTCCTCAGCAGAAGCATGGCCTGTAATATATTTTTCCTGAATGCCATTGGCGCGCATGGCTCGCCATTTGTAGTGATCACCTTCAAGCCAGAGCTGGGTTATATCGCGAAAAGGTTTGTTTTCGAAAATGTCCCGGGCTTCAAGATGACAATGATAATCCAGTATTGGTTGCTTCTTCGCATAGCGCGTATAGAGCGTTTTTCCTGCTTTGCTGTTAATCATAAAATCGTCGTTAATCAACGTCATGATTGACTTGCTCCTGAAATTTTAACCTAAGGAATTTTTGTAAAAGTAATAACTGAGCTGTATTTACGGTATACCTAAAAACCGTTCAGTCTACTACCATACCAGATAAGTTTTTAATTATGTGAAGGGGGTCAAATTTTGAAATAGTGTTTTAACTGTATTTGTGTTTCGATTATTAACGGATGCTTAACATATTGTTTAATCTATTTAACCTTGATTATTGATTCAGAAAATCTATTGATTATTAAAGCCCATCGTTTTACTGTACTGCTTATCAGCTACTAGTATGGTAGATATTTTTGCTCATTCGGGTTGAGGTTGTTCTATGCAGATGACAATGCGGTGGTTTGGGTCAACAGAGGACAAAGTTTCTCTGGAATATATTCGTCAGGTTCCGGGCGTAGAAGGGGTTGTCGGTGCGTTGTACGACATCCCGGTGGGTGAAATATGGCCCGAAGATAAGATTGAAGCGCTGGTCGGCCAGGCCACTGCCGCCGGCCTGAAAATGGAAGTCATCGAGAGCGTTAATATTCATGATGACATCAAAATTGGTCTACCGAGCCGCGATCGTTACATTGAAAATTACCAGCAAACCATTCGCAATCTGGCGCGATTTGGTGTGAAGGTCATTTGCTACAACTTCATGCCTGTTTTTGACTGGATGAAGACGGACATGAACTACGTTCTGCCAGACGGCTCCCTGACCATGGCCTTTGAGAAAAAGGATATTGATAAAAGCCTGGAAGAGGTGGTGAGTGAGGTGCTCAGTAATTCAAACGGCTTTGCACTGCCTGGGTGGGAACCAGAACGTCTGGCGCAGGTACAGAAATTATTTGCCAGTTATAAAGGTGTCGACGACGAAAAATTACGGGAAAATTTAGTTTATTTTCTCAAGGCAGTCATTCCGGTTTGTGAAGACGTTGGTGTCAAAATGGCAATTCATCCGGACGATCCGCCGTACTCTATTTTCGGCCTGCCGCGCGTTGTCAAAAATCGTCAGGATCTGGATTGGCTCTGCAACGCCGTCGATTCAGAAGCCAATGGCATCACTCTGTGCACGGGGTCAATTGCAGAAGACCCTGAAAATAATGTCTACGAGATTCTGGCTGAATTTACCCGTCGCAAGCGTATTCATTTTGCCCATGTGCGTAATATTAAACTGATTAAGGATAAAGACTTTTATGAGTGCGCACATCCGTCACAGTACGGATCTCTGGATATGTACAAAGTGATGCAAGCACTGCACGACAATGGTTTTGATGGTTATATTCGCCCGGATCATGGCCGTTTTATCTGGGGGGAAACCGGTCGTCCGGGCTACGGATTATACGATCGCGCGCTGGGTGTCACTTACCTGGTGGGCCTGTGGGAAGCGTTGCAAAAACAGTCGGCGTAATGTTCTGAAACTGGCGGTATTGCCTCGCCAGATCCCTGCGGTTCTGAAATCAGGCACGCCTGAATAAGGCGTTTTACGGCGCAACCGGATGTCCCGGCTGCGCTTTTTCATAACCGTTATCTCTCTTCTTCCCGGTCTACTCCCCCTCTACTCCTCATGGCGTACAACGCCGCTTCAACACTTTTATTCTCACTTTAAAGGTGTATTTTATTTGCAATATATCGTTTCAACCGACGCATATTTTATTAAGGATGAAACATGCAACGCATTGTTATACCAACACATTATGTGCACGTGCGCTCAACACCGTTATGGACTAAAGAGACCGCCCCCGCCTCTATCTGGCAGCGGCATCTGGATGCCGGTACGCGCCAGGGGGTAAATCCACGCTTGTGCGTTATGCAGGGGGCGATTCGCTATTACGGCTATGCCGATGAAACCAGCCCGCAACCGGTGGAAACAATGACCATCGAAGCCGGACAGTTTGGCGTATTTCCGGCAGAAAAGTGGCACCGCATTGAAGCGCTATCAGACGATACGGTATTCAACGTCGATTTTTGGGTCGATCCCAACGTACTGATAGAAGGTTGAGGGGGATGTCATGACAACGGAAAACAAAGGCTATTCACTGGCCGTCACAAACCGTGGCAACAAAACAACGGTAGAAAAAGTGTATCTGAAACCGATGGCGCTCTATGTGCCGGATATCGCCGTTGCGGCGGTGGCTGAGCTGGTTGAAAAATTGGCGGATAAGAGCGCAAGCGAGAAGGGTTTTATCCTGACAGTGACCAATAACAACAACGGCGTGTCAGTCGATAAAGATTTCTCTGCGCTGGCGGAGCTGAACGATGCCACTGTGGCAGCGGATGCGGTCAAAGATCTGATCAACATCGTGCGTGGCTATGAGTCTGACGAAGAGACCAACGTCTGCGGATGGTGAATCGCTTTTGATGTCGTATGAAGGATGCTGTCATCGTGATTTACCCCTGTGAGATGAAAATTTATAGCCTTTATCTCACAGGGTTAATTACAAGCGTATCGCCGATCCTGTGTATAGCCCGGACAAGACGCTTACGCCGCATCCGGGAAACCCGGAAATAAGATCAGGATGCGACGAGGGGATTAAACCCCTTGCTCCAGAATGCGGATATGCGTTTCCAGCACATCGCCTTTCACGGCTTCGCTCCAGGCTTTCATATGTGGCGTTTGCAGATGCGCTTCTAAATGCGCCACGCTCTCCCAGTTTTCCACCATGATAATGGAGTCCGGTGCGCTCGTCTGGAAACTGACGCCTGCGGCATGGTCAACCCACGGCGCATAGCCATGGCAACCCTCTTCCTGCAACACAGTCGGGATAATTTTTGCGAATTGATCAAGGACCGCCTGGCGATGGTGCTGGCCAGGACGGGTACGAATTTCAGCAATCACTGTCAACATGGTTAACTCCTTCTAAGTCCAGCTTCACAGTTAAGCAAAAATCTCCGCAAGATGCTTGCGATATTCCTCAATATAACGCGGCACATCTGGCATTTTGATCACGTCATTCGCGATAAAGCTCGGCAGAGCTTCCATCCCAAGGAACTGATTCGCTTTGTGGAACGGCAGATAAACACCGTCAACGCCGACGCCATGGAAGAACTGCTCTTCATCGGTAAAGGCATCAAGCGGTGCGTTCCAGGTCAGAGAAAGCATGTATTTTTTCCCCTGAATCAGACCACCGGAACCGTACTTTTTCGCGCCGTCAGAACGGGTACGCCCATCGCTGGCATACAGCGAGCCGTGGCCTTCGGTAAACACATCGTCCATGTATTTTTTTACGGTCCAGGGAGCGCCCATCCACCAGCCTGGCATCTGCCAGATAACCACATCGGCCCAGAGAAAATTCTGCACTTCTTCTTTAACATCATAATCACCGTCGGTACGTACGCTTTTTACTGCGTGTCCGTTATCGCGCAGAAAACTTTCGGCGACAGAGGTGAGGGTGTCATTGAGTTGACCTTTAGAGTGGGCGAATTTTTTTGCGCCGTTGATAATCAGGATATTGCTCATTTTTTGTCCTTAGCGAAACGTTAATGCCGGTAATTTTATCCCGCATGCGTCAATGACAAAACTGGCAAAGCGTGCAAAGACTTTTGCATTTAAAGCAATAATCGCTTTCGGAGTGGGACTGAAACGACTGCGCGTATTGCGCAAGATCGGTCAGGATTAACCTTCGTCGAACCGCCAAAGTAGCGCCTCAGGAGGATGCGATGAACGACACGCGTAAGGCGGTTTATTCAGCACGTTTCAGAATGGTTTGTCACTACATTGAACGTCATCTGGATGAGCCCTTATCACTGGAGGCATTGAGTGCGATTGCGCACTGCTCGCCTTTTCACTTTCACCGGATGTTTACAGCCTGGAGCGGAATGCCGCTTTATCGCTATATCCAGTGGCTGCGGCTGCGTCACGCCTCATGGCGGCTGGCGTTTAATCCGCACGATAAAATTATCGATATCGCCCTGGATGCGGGTTTTCAAAATCCGGAGTCGTTCAGTCGCGCCTTCAAAACGGCGTTAGGCGCCAGTCCCCGTCAGTTTCGTCTTGAACCGGACTGGGTGAACTGGCACCAACGCGTACCGAAAAACGTTTCTCAGGAGCGAACGATGAAAGAGATCAACATAGTCCTGTTTCCGACCACGCCAGTGGCGATGCTAAAACACCGGGGCGACCCGGCGCAGGTGAATGCCAGCGCCGCGACATTTATTGAGTGGCGGCGAAGTAGCGGTCTTTCGCCGGTTGAGCGTTATCCGACATACGGTATTGCATGGGACGATCCCGAGTCAGTGCCTGCCGACGCATTCCGCTTTGATATTTGTGCGGCCGTGGAGCAGGCAGTACCGGCAAATACGTTTGGCGTAGAAAATGGCGAAATCCCCGGCGGGCGCTGCGCAGTCATCCGTCATCATGGCTCGCTCGACTCCGTGGGAGAGAGCGTGTATCACCTCTTTCGGCACTGGCTGCCGGAGAGTGGCGAAACCGTGCGCGATTTCCCGGTCTTTTTCCACTATCTGAATTTTGTGCATCAGGTGCCTGAGCACGAACTCAAGACCGATATCTACCTTCCCCTCGTGTAAGCCTGACGCGGCCACCAGCCTTCGGTGGCCGCCAGATGCCTGAACAGGCGAAAGTCCCCCGGCGCGATGGGTTTTGTACGCGCATCACTATGCCTTAACGTCACAGATAGGGTAGTATCTGCGGCAATATTGCCGCCGAAAAGGCGGACGCACATGTTGAGGAATCACACTTAATGAGCGATATGGCAGAGCGCCTTGCGCTACATGAATTTACGGAAAACGCGTATCTGAACTATTCCATGTACGTCATCATGGACCGTGCGTTGCCGTTTATCGGTGATGGCCTGAAACCTGTTCAGCGTCGCATTGTTTACGCTATGTCTGAATTGGGGCTGAGCGCCAGCGCCAAATTCAAAAAATCCGCCCGTACCGTGGGCGACGTACTGGGTAAATATCACCCGCACGGCGACAGCGCCTGTTACGAAGCCATGGTCTTAATGGCACAGCCGTTCTCCTATCGTTACCCGCTGGTTGACGGGCAAGGGAACTGGGGGGCGCCGGACGACCCGAAATCCTTCGCCGCAATGCGTTATACCGAATCCCGTTTGTCCAAATACGCCGAAGTGCTGCTGGGTGAACTGGGGCAGGGGACGGCGGATTGGGTTCCGAACTTTGATGGTACGCTGCAGGAGCCGAAGATGCTGCCTGCGCGCCTGCCAAACATTCTGCTAAACGGCACCACCGGGATTGCGGTCGGGATGGCGACCGATATCCCGCCGCATAACCTGCGTGAAGTGGCAAAAGCGGCGATCACCCTGATTGAACAGCCGAAAACCACCCTCGACCAGATTCTGGATATCGTTCAGGGGCCGGATTACCCGACCGAAGCAGAAATCATCACGTCGCGAACGGAGATCCGTAAAATTTATGAGAACGGTCGCGGCTCCGTACGTATGCGTGCGGTGTGGAAAAAAGAAGACGGCGCCGTGGTGATTACCGCGTTGCCGCACCAGGTTTCCGGCGCGCGCGTACTGGAGCAGATTGCCGCCCAGATGCGCAACAAAAAGCTGCCGATGGTGGATGACCTGCGCGATGAGTCCGACCACGAAAACCCGACCCGTCTGGTGATTGTGCCGCGCTCCAACCGCGTGGATATGGAGCAGGTTATGAATCACCTGTTTGCCACCACCGATCTGGAAAAAAGCTACCGTATTAACCTCAACATGATCGGTCTGGACGGACGTCCGGCGGTGAAAAACCTGCTGGAGATCCTCACCGAATGGCTGACTTTCCGTCGCGATACGGTACGTCGTCGCCTGAATTATCGTCTGGAGAAAGTGCTCAAGCGCCTGCATATCCTTGAAGGCCTGCTGGTGGCATTCCTCAATATTGACGAAGTGATTCATATTATTCGCACCGAAGATGAGCCGAAGCCGGTTCTGATGTCGCGGTTTGGCATCAGCGAGACCCAGGCCGAAGCCATTCTCGAACTGAAATTACGCCACCTCGCCAAACTCGAAGAGATGAAAATCCGCGGCGAGCAGGACGAGCTGGCAAAAGAGCGCGATCAACTGCAGGCTATCCTTGCCTCTGAGCGCAAGATGAATAATCTGCTCAAGAAAGAGCTGCAGGCGGATTCTGATGCCTTTGGCGACGACCGCCGTTCACCGCTGCATGAACGCGAAGAAGCGAAAGCGATGAACGAACACGATATGCAGCCGTCTGAGCCAGTGACTATCGTACTGTCGCAAATGGGCTGGGTACGTAGCGCCAAAGGCCATGACATTGATGCACAGGGCTTAAGCTACAAAGCGGGCGATAGCTGGAAAGCGTCGGCGAAGGGCAAGAGCAATCAGCCGGTGGTCTTCATCGACTCGACCGGGCGCAGCTATGCCATTGACCCGATCACGTTACCTTCCGCGCGTGGGCAAGGGGAGCCGTTAACCGGTAAACTGACCCTGCCGCCGGGTGCCGTTGTTGAGCATATGGTCATGACCAACGAAGACCAGAAGCTGCTGATGGCGAGCGATGCCGGTTACGGTTTTGTCTGCACATTCAACGATCTGGTGGCGCGCAACCGTGCGGGTAAGACGCTGATCAGTCTGCCGGACAACGCCCGTGTGATGCCGCCGCTGGAAATTGAAAACGACGCGGATATGCTGCTCGCGATCACCACGGCAGGCCGCATGCTGATGTTCCCGGTGGGCGATCTGCCGCAGTTGTCAAAAGGCAAAGGCAACAAGATAATCGGCATTCCGTCGGCGGAAGCCGCCAAAGGCGAAGACGGCCTGGCGCATCTCTACCTGCTGCCGCCGCAGAGCACGCTGACGATTCATGTGGGTAAACGTAAAATCAAACTGCGCCCGGAAGAACTGCAGAAAGTGCAGGGAGAACGTGGCCGTCGCGGGACGCTGATGCGCGGCTTGCAGCGTATCGACCGCGTTGAGATTGATTCACCGTCCCGCCCCAGCGTCGGAAACAGCGAAGAGTAATTGTTCTGCATTCATCCCCCACACATCGTTGGGGGAATGACTAATTTTTCCCGTAAAAGCGTTGTTTATTCCAGAGTTGCGATTAACAATACGTTTTTACGACCCCGCATCTAACCAGGCCTGAGTGTTGCAGGCTAGTGTTTATGCACATAGGGATGGGTTTTCGAGGTAGCTATGCTATTTATTGTTCGCTTCATCATCGTTGTTATTTATTCCATTCTGGTGTGTGTCTTTGGTTCTCTTTACTGCCTGTTCAGCCCACGTAATCCGAAGCATGTTGCTACCTTCGGGCATATGTTTGGCCGCCTGGCTCCGGTATTTGGTTTAAAGGTCGAAAAGCGTTTCCCGCAGGGTTACGAGCAGCATGGCAAGGCTATCTATATCGCGAATCACCAGAACAACTACGATATGGTCACCGCGTCTAACATCGTTCAACCGCCAACCGTCACCGTCGGCAAAAAGAGTCTGCTGTGGGTGCCGTTTTTTGGTTTGCTTTACTGGTTAACGGGCAACCTGCTGATTGATCGTAATAACCGGGCAAAGGCGCACGGCACCATTGCACAGGTGGTGAAACATATTCAGAAGCGCAATATTTCTGTCTGGATGTTCCCGGAAGGTACCCGCAGCCGTGGGCGTGGGTTGCTGCCGTTCAAAACGGGGGCGTTCCACGCAGCCATTGCCGCTGGCGTGCCGATCATTCCGGTTTGTGTCTCTGGTACGTCGAATAAAATCAATCTTAACCGCCTGAAAAACGGGTTGGTGATTGTCGAAATGCTGCCACCCATTGATACCACCGGTTACGGTAAAGATCAGATTCGTGAACTGGCCGCGCATTGCCATGAGCTGATGAAAACGAAAATCGATGAGCTGGACAAAGAAGTGGCTGAGCGCGAGGCCACAGGAAGGGTCTAATCCTTTTGCTATATTGATGCCGGGAAATGATTTCCCGCGCGGTTTATTCAGTTTTTACACGGAGCAACTATGTCACTCAGTCGGCGTCAATTTATTCAGGTATCCGGGGCTGCATTCTGCGCAGGCGCGATACCGCTGAGGGCGAACGCCGCCGGGCAGCAACCGCCGCTGCCGATACCTCCGTTAATTGAATCCCGTCGCGGGCAGCCGCTTTTCCTGACTCTTCAGCGTACGCACTGGTCATTTGCCACCGGAACGCGCGCGCAGGTCTGGGGGGTTAACGGGCGTTATCTTGGGCCGACTATCCGGGTCTGGAGCGGCGATGACGTCAAAATGATTTACAGCAACCGTCTGGCAGAAAATGTCTCTATGACGGTGAGCGGGCTGCAAGTGCCTGGGCCATTAATTGGCGGCGCCGCGCGGATGATGACTGCGAATAATGATTGGGCGCCAGTGCTGCCGATCCGCCAAAGTGCCGCCACGCTCTGGTATCATGCCAACACGCCGAACCGTACCGCACAGCAGGTTTACAATGGCCTCGCCGGAATGTGGCTGGTGGAAGATGACGTCAGTAAATCGCTGCCCATTCCGAACCACTACGGTGTGGATGATTTCCCGATTATTATCCAGGATAAACGGCTGGATAATTTTGGTACGCCGGAATACAGCGAGCCAGGCAGCGGCGGCTTTGTCGGCGATACCCTGATGGTCAACGGCGCGCAAAGCCCGTTTGTCGAGGTGTCGCGCGGCTGGGTGCGTTTACGTCTGCTCAATGCCTCAAATTCTCGTCGTTATCAGTTGCAGATGAGTGACGGACGTCCCCTGCATGTGATCTCCGGTGATCAGGGGTTTTTGCCTGTTCCTGTGTCGATCAAGCAACTGGCGCTGGCGCCGGGTGAACGTCGTGAGGTGCTGGTTGATATGACCAACGGTGATGAGGTTTCTGTCACCTGCGGTGAAGCGGCTGGCATCATGGATCGTCTGCGCGGCTTTTTTGAGCCCTCCAGTATTTTGATTTCCACCCTCGTACTGACGTTGCGGCCTACCGGACTGTTGCCACTGGTCACCGATACCTTACCGATGCGACTTTTGCCATCGGACATCATGACCGGTACGCCTGTGCGCAGCCGCGATATTACACTGGGCAGCGATCCGGGGATCAACGGGCAACTGTGGGATCCGCAGCGTATCGACATTACCGCTCAGCAGGGCTCCTGGGAGCGCTGGACAGTGCGTGCGGACATGCCGCAATCATTCCATATGGAAGGCGTACAGTTCCAGGTGCGTAACGTCAATGGCGCAATGCCGTTCCCGGAAGATCGTGGCTGGAAAGATACCGTGTGGGTTGATGGCCAGGTGGAGTTACTGGTCTATTACGGGCAACCGTCATGGCCGCATTTCCCGTTCCAGTATGGCAGTCAGACCCTGGAGATGGCGGATCGCGGCTCGATCGGGCAGTTGCTGGTGAATCCGGCGGCCTAGTCGATATGAATGCTACTCTGTCGCCCGACAGCGTTCCCGGATGACGGCGTAAACGCCTTATCCGGGCTATATCCTCTTCGGGTTCTGAGGCGAAAACCCCACACATATTCCTTCATTTCATGTATTGATCCAGCGTATAATCCACGCCCTTTGTTTATTTTTTTGCCACTTTTTTGGAAGCAAGATGAGCGCAATATCCCTGATCCAGCCGGATCGCGACCTTTTTTCATGGCCCCAGTACTGGGCGGCCTGCTTTGGTCCGGCTCCGTTTTTACCTATGTCCCGCGATGAAATGGATCAACTCGGCTGGGATAGCTGCGACATCATTCTGGTTACCGGCGATGCGTATGTCGATCACCCGAGCTTCGGTATGGCTATCTGTGGTCGTATGCTCGAAGCTCAGGGCTTTCGCGTTGGCATCATTGCCCAGCCGGACTGGAACAGCAAAGACGACTTTATGCGTCTGGGTAAACCAAACCTGTTCTTCGGCGTGACCGCAGGCAACATGGACTCGATGATCAACCGCTATACGGCGGATCGTAAGCTACGCCATGACGATGCCTATACCCCGGATAACGTGGCGGGTAAACGTCCGGATCGCGCGACGCTTGCGTATACCCAGCGTTGCAAAGAAGCCTGGAGAGATGTGCCGGTGATCCTCGGTGGCATTGAAGCGAGCCTGCGCCGTACCGCCCATTACGATTACTGGTCCGATACCGTGCGCCGTTCGGTGCTGGTGGACTCTAAAGCCGACATGCTGATGTTCGGTAACGGTGAGCGTCCACTGGTGGAAGTGGCGCACCGTCTGGCACAGGGCGAGCCTATCTCAGAGATTCGCGATGTCCGTAACACCGCGATCATGGTGAAAGAAGCGCTGCCGGGCTGGAGCGGCGTGGATTCACGTATTATTGATATGCCGGGTAAAATCGACCCGATTCCGCATCCCTACGGTGAAGATTTGCCGTGCGCGGATAACAAACCTGTCGAGCCGAAGAAAGCCGAAGCGAAAGCTGTCGTTGTTCAGCCACCGCGTCCGAAACCGTGGGAAAAAACCTACGTGTTGCTGCCCTCCTTTGAGAAGGTCAAAAGCGACAAAGTGCTGTATGCCCACGCTTCGCGTATTTTGCATCATGAAACCAACCCCGGCTGTGCTCGTGCACTGATGCAAAAACATGGCGATCGCTACATCTGGATTAATCCGCCAGCGATTCCGCTTTCTACCGAAGAGATGGACAGTGTTTTTGCTCTGCCGTACAAGCGTGTTCCGCATCCGGCCTACGGTAACAGCCGTATTCCGGCGTACGAAATGATCCGTTTCTCCATCAATATTATGCGCGGCTGCTTTGGTGGCTGTTCCTTCTGTTCGATAACCGAACACGAAGGGCGCATTATTCAGAGCCGTTCGGAAGATTCGATCATTAACGAGATCGAAGCTATTCGCGACACGGTTCCGGGTTTTACCGGCGTCATCTCCGATCTGGGTGGCCCAACGGCCAACATGTACATGCTGCGCTGTAAGTCGCCGCGCGCGGAACAAACCTGTCGCCGTTTGTCCTGTGTGTACCCGGATATTTGCCAGCACATGGATACCAACCATGAGCCGACGATCAATTTGTACCGCCGCGCACGCGATCTGAAAGGCATCAAAAAGATCCTGATCGCCTCCGGGGTACGTTACGACATCGCCGTAGAAGATCCGCGTTATATCAAAGAGCTGGCGACGCACCACGTGGGTGGCTATCTGAAGATCGCCCCGGAACATACCGAAGAAGGGCCGCTGTCGAAGATGATGAAACCGGGCATGGGGAGCTATGACCGTTTCAAAGAGCTATTTGATACCTTCTCGAAGCAGGCCGGTAAAGAGCAGTATTTGATCCCCTACTTTATCTCTGCTCACCCTGGTACGCGCGATGAGGATATGGTCAATCTGGCGCTGTGGCTCAAGCGCCACCGTTTCCGCCTCGACCAGGTGCAGAACTTCTATCCGTCACCGCTCGCTAACTCAACGACCATGTATTACACCGGGAAAAACCCGCTCGGTAAGATTGGTTATAAAAGTGAAGATGTGGTGGTGCCGAAGGGCGACAAACAGCGTCGTCTGCATAAAGCGCTGCTGCGTTACCACGATCCGGCGAACTGGCCGATGATCCGTCAGGCGCTGGAAGAGATGGGTAAAAAGCACCTGATTGGTTCACGTCGCGATTGTCTGGTACCGGCCCCGACGCTGGATGAAATGCGTGAAGCGCGTCGTCAGAATCGTAATACCCGTCCGGCGCTGACTAAACACACTCCGATTGTTCATCAGCGTCAGAACGGCTCCACACGCGGCGAAACCGCAAAGCGTGGCGTTGCTAAAAACGGCGCAGTTAAAAGTGATGCTGTGAAAACGGGTACTGTGAAGAGTGGCGCGGTGAAAAGCGGCGTAATGAAAAACGATAACGCGAAAAAAGCGGTGAAGCGTAAGGCGAGCTAACGATTCACCTGGCCCTTACCCTTCGGGAGAGGGGCTGTAGCCCGGGTAAGGCGTTTAGCGCCGCATCCGGGAACGCGCTAACTTGCCTGCCACTCTGCTAGGGAGAAGGCTGGGAAGAAGGTGCGCTGGTGACATGTTTTTCGTCCGCTTTATCGCTCAGCGCTTCCTGCTGTCGTTCGCGGTTATACTCTTTAATCCCCTGGTATAAGCTCTGGGTTTCATTGACGATGTCGTCAATCAGCCAGCGGCCGTTTTCATCCACCAGAGAGAGCGTCTGTGTAACGGTCTCCGGCCCATCGCTGAATGGGCGGAAGCGGACCACCGCGTCAACGTGCTGGCTATCATGGGGCACGATATCGACCTGCTCCAGCACCAGGTTGTCATAATCCTGGCAACCGCAGATAGGATCGTAATTCAAATAGCCTACATCTCCCTCCGCCGTCAGCCTCTGATCCTCTGCGACCTCTTTCATGAGCCGACTGGAAATCACCTGATCCTTGCCGGAAGCATCAAAAATGACCCCGGCTTGATTATCCTTATAGTGCTGATAAAGCAATTCCACGCTACGCTGAGGAGATTCACCAAACGCGGAAAAGCTGCAAATAAAAAGCAATACCAATAGTTTTCGCATAGTCGATTCTTCTTGTGGGGCACTGTACCCAGAGTAGCATTGCCTTTGTGCAGGCGTAAGTCTTCATATACGAAGAGATGTTTATCTGAATTCAAGGAGCGAGTGATGGCAACACGATTCTGGCCGAGTATCGCGCTTTTAGCGCTATTGCAAAGCGGGTGTGTGGCATACACCCAGTCTCAACCCGCACTGGAAGGCCGCCTGGTGGATAGCAGCGGAAAACCTCTACCTGCGGCCACTATTACGCTGAAAAGCTATCGTCCAGGGGCCAGCACCGTAACCGATAGCAAGGGCTTCTTCGCTTTTGCAGGCGAGCATGAATGGTCGTTCTTTTTACCCATTGGGCCAATCGACAAGATTAACCTTTCCCGCTTGCTTATCAGTGCGCAGGGGCAGCAATACGATGTGTTGCTCTCATACGGGCTGAGTGGACCTTACGGCTCGGGTCCGTCGGAAGTGGGTGTACTGTGTACGCTACCTGAAACGCAACTGCCAACGGATAAAGAGGGCACAACGCCGGATATCTGCCAGCGGGTACCGTATAAAGAAATACAGGCATCCCGCACGGCTGAGTGAGTCGGTGGAAATCAGCCCGGCACTCAGGCCGGGCTAAAAGGACTAATTAGTACAGCCCCAGCATTTTCCACCAGACAAGGCCGATGGTCATAAACACAGCCTGGTTGAACAGGCTAATCAAGAACCCTGTTCGCCACCAGGTGCCTGTTGGCACGTAACCGGCGCCAAACAGAATCGGACCGCGTGCGTGGGTGTACTGCGTCAGTGAGCAATAGAGGCTACTGGTAAACGCCAGCATCAGCGCCATTGGCGCGGCGGGAATATTCAGGTGAATACCCACGCCGAGGAAGACGGCGTACAGTGCGGCGATTTGCGCATTACCGCTGGCGAAAAAGTAGTGGGTATAGAAATAGGCGGCATTCAGCAGCAACAGTACAATCACCCAACTGGTGCCGCCCATTGCGTTTCCGATGCTTTCACCAATCACGCCGCCAAACCAGGTGGTGAAGCCCAGTTTTTTCAACTGGTTCGCCATCATCAGCAGCGCCGCAAACCAGATCAGCGTATCCCAGGCCCCTTTCTCGCTTTTCACATCTTCCCAGCTCAGTACTCCGGAAAGTAACAGTACCGACAGGCCAACAAAAGATGCGGTTGTCGGGTCCACCCCCAGCGCATCGCCGAAGATCCACAGTATTAGCAGAAGCAGGACGGTGCCGAGCATCAGCCATTCGCCGCGGCTCATTTTCCCCATCAATGCCAGCTCACGCTGCGCCAGGACGGGGGCATCCGGGGTGTGTTTGATTTCGGGACGCGTTATCCAGTAAACCAGCACCGGCACGATAAGCAAGGAGACAACGCAGGGGGCCAGCGCGGCGATAAACCAGCCGCCCCAGGTCAGCGTGACGCCTGCGTTTGCCGCCAGCTTCACCGCCAGCAGGTTACCGGTATAGCCGGTCATAAACAGCGCGGCGGTGACATCGTTAACGTTGCCGATACAGGTAATGAGAAAGGTACCAATTTTGCTACGCGATTCATCTTCCGGACGAGAGTCGAAGCTGCGGGCCAGTGAGTCGGCAATCGGGTAGATGACCCCACCGCAGCGCGCGGTATTACTTGGCATGGCGGGGGAGAGGATCAGATCGGCAAACGCCAGACCGTATGCCAGCCCAAGCGTGCGCTTACCGAGCAGGCGGATCATTTGTAGTGCGATGCGTCGACCAAGCCCGGTCTTGATAAAACCACGGGCGATCATAAAGGCGACGACGATAAGCCAGATAAGTGAACTGTTCAGCTCGCTTAATGCCGTGAGGATAGCGCCATTAGCGGTTTTATCACCCGCGGCGTAGGTGAGGGCGAACACGGTGATGCCGATGATGCCGACAGCGCCAATAGGCAGCA
Source organism: Phytobacter sp. RSE-02 (assembly GCF_040578655.1). Taxonomy (NCBI): domain Bacteria; kingdom Pseudomonadati; phylum Pseudomonadota; class Gammaproteobacteria; order Enterobacterales; family Enterobacteriaceae; genus Phytobacter; species Phytobacter sp. RSE-02. The sequence continues at coordinate 85,046 of NZ_JBEULY010000008.1, forward strand.
CCTTCGCGACGATCGAGGCAATGGTTGCGACAAAGACAATAGCTGAATGCCAGGCCTGGGCGCTGAGTCCTTCCGGAGGGGCTACTTGCCAGAGGCCGGTGGCGATAGCAACGATAATAATTAAAGGGAGCCATCGGACTCCTGACGTGGTTTTTTCGGCCATAAAGTCATCCCTATTCATGGTGTAAATAAACATCGCGAATAAATAATCATTACAAGTGATTATGTAGTTTCAGCATAAATTATGCTGCGCTACAAATGTGAACAAATACACAATAAGAATAGGGTTAAATTGTTTCCTGATGTTTCTGATTTCAGAGCAAAAAAAGCCCGGCATGGACGCCGGGCGGGTGGAGAGTAAAAGCCATTAGCCGCCGAACTGATCCGGGTCAGGGCCAAGACGTTTACCCTGATCGAGTTTAGCGATTTCGGCCAGCTCGTCTTTATCGAGACGGAAATCCCAGACGTCAAAGTTTTCGGCAATGCGCGCCGGAGTGACGGATTTCGGGATCACAACCAGACCGCAGTCCAGATGCCAGCGAATCACAATCTGTGCAGGGGTCTTGCCGTATTTATCCGCCAGCTCGCGGATAATTTTCTGGTCAAATACCCCTTCGCCGCCCTGTGCCAGTGGGCTCCAGGATTCGGTCTGGATTTTGTGCGTGGCATTCCAGGCATGCAACTGGCGCTGCTGCAAAAGAGGGTGCAGTTCAATCTGGTTGATAACCGGGGTCACGTTCGTCTCATCAATCAGTTTCTGCAGATGATGAATCTGGAAATTACATACCCCAATGCTCTTCACCAGCCCCTGTTCCTGGAGTTTGATCATTCCTTTCCAGGCTTCAACATAGTGATCAATAGCCGGAACCGGCCAGTGCATCAGGTAGAGATCAACATAATCGAGCTGCAGTTTATCGAGGCTTTCTTGCAATGCTTCCTGTGGGCGTTTCTGATCGTCATTCCACAGTTTTGTGGTAATAAACAGGTCCTCACGCGCAACGCCTGCACTTTTTAATGCCGTGCCGACGCCATCTTCATTTTTATACGCGGCAGCGGTATCAATAGAGCGATAGCCCACTTCCAGCGCCTTGTGAATGGCGGAAACCACTTCCTCATTGCCCGCTTTCCACACGCCAAGACCCAGCTGCGGCATCAGGTTGCCGTCCGAAAGCTTAATCACGGTTGGATGTGTCATGCATTCCTCCTGTATGAGCTTACCGGGACAAGTCCCGGTAAGGTTGTGTGCATTAAGTCTGGACGAAAAGTCCAAAAACGAAAGGCAGCGGAGTAAAAAGCTTAGCGTGCCGCTTCGTAAATGCGACGGCTGACTTCAAGAGTAATATCCTGATGTTCACCGAGTTTTGTCATGCCATGTTCTTCCAGTTTTGCCAGCAATGCAGGGATAGAACTGCCGTCCAGACCGTAACCGGACAGACGCGTCGGCACACCCATCTGCTCAAAGAAACCACGGGTTGCTTCAATAGCGGCATCGATACGACTGTCTTCAGAACCTTCGCTGATATTCCAGACGCGTTCTGCGTATTGCAGCAGTTTGGCGCGCTTGGTGTCGCGTTTTTCATTCCACAGGGCAGGGAGTACTATCGCCAGCGTCTGGGCATGATCAAGACCGTGCATTGCCGTCAGTTCATGGCCGAGCATATGGGTCGCCCAGTCTTGCGGCACACCCGCACCAATCAGGCCGTTTAGCGCCTGGGTGGCCGCCCACATGACGTTGGCGCGGACATCATAGTTTTCCGGTTCTTTCAGCGCTTTCGGACCTTCTTCAATCAGCGTCAGCAGAATGCCTTCAGCGAAACGATCCTGGATTTTGCCGTTTACCGGGTAAGTGACATATTGCTCGACGGTATGCACGAAGGCGTCCACAACACCGTTAGCGACCTGGCGCGGTGGCAGAGTGTAGGTATAAACCGGATCCAGCACGGCAAAAATCGGCTGAACGTGTTCAGACATAAACGCTTGTTTATCGCCAGTGGTTTTACGGGAGATAACCGCGCCTTTGTTGGATTCGGAGCCGGTTGCCGGCAGCGTCAGCACGGAACCCATCGGGATTGCGCTGCTGATTTTGCTGCCGTAGGTTTGCAGAATTTCCCACGGATCTACGCCTTCTGCGTAATGCGCCGCTGCAGCGATGAATTTGGTGCCATCCAGCACTGAGCCGCCGCCGACCGCCAGCAGGAAGGTAATTTTTTCATCCTGCGCGATTTTGACGGCTTTCATCAGCGTTTCGTAAGACGGATTGGGTTCGATACCGCTGAATTCCCGCACATCCAGACCTTCCAGCGCGCTATACACCTGATCCAGCACACCGTTTTTCTTCACGCTACCGCCGCCGTAGGTAATCAGGACGCGAGCGTCAGCCGGGATTTGTTCACGCAAATCGGCAATTGCGCCTTTACCAAACAGGATGCGGGTAGGGGTATGGAGATTAAAGTTGTTCATTGCTCGTTCCCTTTATGTGGGTGATTGATGAGCAGGCAGTATGCTGCCCGATGGCAATAATTGTGGCCGTGGTGGGCTTTCCTCTCAATGCACATTTCTGCCGATGTCTTGCCTGTTTCTCCAGCTTACTGGAGAAACCGCACAAAAGATTGCACACTGTAGCGGTCGAAAAACTGTGAAGGAGCGGCGAGCTATGAACCGTGACGAGATTTGCCAGGCGCTAACGAAAAAAGTAAAGCTACTGAAAAATAATGAAAACTATCTCAGTACGCTGCTTCCGGATATCCGTTTACTTTATGGTACTGAACCGGGAACCCGCACGCCGGTAATGTATCAACCGGGGATCGTTTTTCTCTTCTCCGGCCATAAGATTGGTTATATCAACGAGCGTGTATTTCGCTACGATACCAATGAATATTTACTGCTTACCGTACCCTTACCCTTTGAGTGTGAGACCTATGCAACGCCGGAGGTTCCGCTGGCGGGGTTACGCCTTAACGTCGACATTCTGCAGCTACAGGAGCTGCTGATGGATATTGGCGAGGATGAATCTTTTCAGCCTGCGATGGCGGCAAGCGGTATCAACTCTGCCACCCTGTCCGAAGAGATCCTGTGTGCGGCGGAACGTTTACTCGACGTGATGGAACGCCCGCTGGATGCCCGTATTCTGGGAAAACAGATCATTCGCGAGCTGCTCTATCACGTGCTCACTGGACCGCGTGGCGGCGCACTGCTGGCGCTGGTTAGCCGCCAGACCCATTTCAGCTTAATCAGCCGGGTGCTGAAACGCATTGAGAGCCAATACACGGAAAACCTGAGCGTCGACGAACTGGCGGCGGAAGCCAATATGAGCGTCTCGGCGTTTCACCATAACTTTAAGTCGGTGACCAGCACCTCGCCGTTGCAGTACCTTAAAAGCTACCGCCTGCACAAAGCGAGAATGATGATGATCCATGATGGTATGAAAGCCAGTGCTGCGGCCATTCGTGTGGGGTATGAGAGCCCGTCGCAATTCAGCCGCGAGTTTAAACGCTATTTTGGCGTCACGCCGGGGGAAGATGCTGCGAGAATTCGCATGATGCAAGCGGGATGATTTTCCTTCTCCTTTTAGGAGAAGGAAAAAGGAAAGGTATCAGGCGCTGCAGTATTTTTTCTTAATCACGACGGCCAGCGTACCCACCAGCCCGGCGACCAGCAGGAAAAGTGGCAGAATCATCAGGAATGTCATCACCTGATCTTCATGGCGCTTAACGAAGGGGATCATGCTAATGGCATAGCCCAGCGTGGTGATCATGCCGACCCACAGCAGGCCACTGAGCCAGTTGAAAAGCTGAAAGCGGCGACTGGACAAGCCTGAAATGCCAGCCATGGTTGGCAACAGAGTACGCACGAAAGCCAGGAAGCGCCCGGCCAGCAGCGCCAGCAAACCGTGACGGTCAAACATGCAGGTTGCGCGCTGGTGATATTTCTCCGGCAACTGCGCCAGCCAGCTCTTCACCACTCGCGTATTCCCCAACCAACGTCCCTGCAGGTAGCTTAACCAGCAGCCCAGGCTGGCGGCAGACGTCAGGATCAGGAGTGTCGACAGGTAGTCCATGCAACCACGCGCCACCAGTGCGCCAGCCAATAAAAGCAAACTGTCCCCAGGTAAAAACGAGGCCGGAAGCAATCCGTTTTCTAAAAAGAGTGTGGCAAACATCACGAAATAGACGACGCCAACAATATGTGGGTTCGCCAGCGCTGCAAAGTCGTGGTGCCAGAGCGCAGCGATAATGTCTTGAATTACAGCCATGGACTTTCCTGTGGTACCGCTTAGAGAAGGCTATTGTACCTGCTTATCGCCCGAAACACCTTGATCCCAGGCGCAATTAATACAGAGTATTCTGCTAGCGTAATCAGAATTTTCAACCGGCAGTTAACAATTTAAACGATACGCTGGAAACCAGCGGCCAAATCTTCAATTAAATCATCAACATCTTCCAGACCAATATGAACGCGAATCAGAGTACCGCTAAAATCCACGCCGCCATCTGGACGAATAGCCGCGATCTGTTCCGGTTGATTTGCCAGAATTAATGATTCATACCCACCCCAGGAGTAGGCCATGCTGAACAGTGAGAAATTATCGAGATAGGCCGCCAGCTCTTCATTGTTAAGACGCTTGTTCAGAATGAAGGAAAACAGGCCGCTGCTACCGCTAAAATCGCGCTTCCAGAACTCGTGACCTTTGCTCCCGGGCAGCGCCGGATGGTTAACCTGTGCGACTTGCGCCTGTGAAGCCAGCCACTCGGCGATTTTCAGACTGCTTTCATGATGCTGCCGCAGACGTACGCCAAGGGTACGCAGGCCACGGCTGGTCATATACGCCGTATCCGCATCGACCATTTGCCCCATCAGATAGGCATTCTCACGCAGTTGATCCCAACAACGGGCGTTGGAAACCGCTGTGCCGATCATCCCATCAGAGTGGCCAATCAGGTATTTGGTCGCTGCCTGAATAGAAATGTCGATATCGAATTCAAGGGCTTTAAAGAGAATGCCTGCCGCCCAGGTATTGTCGATCATAATGATCGCCTCTGGCGCAACGCTTCGGACCGCCTGCACAATTGCCGGTACGTCATGAACTTCCATGGTGATGGAGCCAGGGGATTCGAGGAACACGATTTTCGTATTGGGCTGAATCAGACGCACAATGCTTGAGCCGATCATCGGGTCAAACCAACTGGTGGTCACGCCGAGTTTGGTGAGGATCTTTGTACAAAAATCCTGGCTTGGCTCATAGGCGCTATTGGTCATCAGGATATGGTCGCCCTGTTCTACAAACGCCAGAATGGTATTTGCCACTGCCGCAGCGCCACACGGAAAAAGGGCACAGCCCGCACCGCCTTCCAGCTCACACATGGCGTCCTGTAACGAGAAATGAGTCAGCGTGCCGCGACGCCCGTAAAAAAGCTCGCCTTTTGCGCGATTACGCGTGGCCTGCTTTTTCGCTTCGACAGTGTCAAAAACCAGGGAGGAAGCCCGTTGAATGACACTATTCACCGAACCCTGCGTGTATTTTTTGCTGCGCCCCGCGTTCACCAGAGCGGTATCAATATGCTTCGCCGTCATGTTCGCCTAACCTGTTTTTATACGTCTGGATGTCCAGACTACCATGAATGCCGGACGATGCATCGGTGCCTGTTCTGATAAAGCATAAAATTTTATGAATATTCGGCGATGAAACTTTTTTACTGCGTGAGCGCAAGGAAAAAGCGGGAATATTGCGGCAGTATGTAAATACTAATGAGAACTACTATCAATTCGACGATGTTTTGATATTATTATGCTCAGATTTTGTGATATGCGTCGTGGAGATACACAGTGGGTAATAATTTGATGCAGGCGGATCTTTCCGTTTGGGGTATGTATCAACATGCCGACATCGTAGTAAAAATTGTGATGATCGGGTTGATTTTGGCATCAGTGGTCACCTGGGCAATCTTCTTTAGTAAAAGTGCTGAGATGATTGCGCATAAACGCCGTCTTAAACGTGAACAGCAACTGCTGGCTGATGCCCGTTCGCTGGATCAGGCCAGTGACATCGCCTCCGCTTTCCATGCCAGAAGCCTCAGCACGCAGTTAATTAACGAAGCCCAAAATGAGCTGGAGTTGTCCGCGGGTAGCGAAGATAACGAAGGTATTAAAGAGCGTACGGGTTTTCGCCTTGAGCGTCGCGTTGCCGCTACGGGCCGTCATATGGGCCGTGGTAATGGTTATCTTGCGACGATTGGCGCTATTTCCCCGTTCGTGGGGCTGTTTGGCACCGTATGGGGCATCATGAACAGCTTCATTGGTATTGCTCAGACGCAGACCACTAACCTTGCTGTGGTTGCACCGGGTATCGCGGAAGCGTTGCTGGCTACCGCGATCGGTCTGGTGGCGGCGATTCCTGCGGTGGTTATCTATAACATCTTCGCCCGCATGATCGGCGGTTATAAAGCGACGCTGGGTGATGTTGCCGCACAGGTTCTGCTGCTGCAAAGCCGCGATCTGGATCTGGCTGCCAGCGCCGCTGCAAAACCCGTTCACGCCGCCCAGAAACTACGAGTAGGTTGATGCCCCATGGCAATGCGTCTTAACGAAAACCTCGACGATAACGGCGAAATGCACGAAATCAACGTAACGCCGTTTATCGACGTTATGCTGGTTCTGCTGATTATCTTCATGGTGGCTGCGCCGCTTGCAACGGTAGATGTGAAAGTTAATCTGCCGGCTTCCACCAGTCAGCCGCAGCCGCGTCCGGAAAAACCCATTTACCTGTCCGTCAAAGCGGATAACAGCATGTTCATTGGTAACGATCCGGTGACTGACGAAACGATGGTGACTCAGCTTGATGCCATCACCGAAGGGAAGAAAGACACGACGGTCTTCTTCCGTGCGGATAAGACTGTTGATTACGAAACCATCATGAAGGTGATGGATACTCTGCATCGCGCGGGCTATCTCAAAATTGGCCTGGTCGGCGAAGAGGTTGCAGCCGCGAAGTAACCTTCGCGTTTGCTTATTAAGGCTGGCCTGCGGGTCGGCCTTTTTGTTTTCAGGGCGCCACTCAGCCGACGATATAACACCTTATTTTAAGGGATGTTAATGTAACAATGCATAAGCCAATAAAAACAGGGGTTATTCAGGAAATAGCCAAATGAGGTGAATAATTATTGGTAATAAGGGGAAGGATTATAAGGTTATTTCGCTGCTTGCGCAGGCTCTGACGTGAGGGGCGTTGCCGCGTCTTCTGACGCAGGTTTTTCCTCAGGCGCAACGGTCGTCACAACCGCGGTACGATATTCTTCATCGGCAAGCTTACGGCTGATGCGCAGTGTTGCTGTCTCTCTGGCAAGGATATGCTGGTAATTGGCTTCCAGCCTGGCCATTATTTTTTCCAGCAGTTCAGGGCGCTCCTCCACGATAGCGTTTATGGTCGCACCATAGATCTCTTCTTTTACCTGAAAGGCATAGATTTCCCGGCGATTTTGCCACTTTAATCGTACAAGGGCCGCAGGGATAGAGATGAGCTCATGGGCAATGCGCTGTATGGTGGCGTTTTTACTCTGAATCAGTGCATCAATATTTTGCTTTAAGATAAATTCGTCGCTGGGTTGATTGTCTAAAGTCAAATAAACGTCGTTATTATCTATTTTCTCCACGTCATTCATCCCCTAGCTTATAAAACAAAGGCGTATCTTTTTCGCGGGTAATGAGATTAAGCCAAATTTCATTTCCAGCTTCATTAATTTGTTTGGTCTTTTCGGAAATTATTTGGCTTAATGTCTGTGCATCAATCTCGCCTTCGGCTTGCAAATCGTTCAGCAGGCGGGCAAAAGTTTCGATTTTTACCACACGATATAATCGATCTTTTATATGACGATCGCGCTCTTCAAGCAACATATTCCGCGACTGACCGGTATGATTGGCATTCGCTAATATATCGCTGGCATAATCAGAGAGCGTTCTTTTTCCCTGAGTTAAATTAGTGTCTTTTTCTGCTTCTCCCGGTTCTGTTTCCGTAACGGAAATGTGAAATCGAGCCGGGACAAGATTCTCGGGGAGCATTTCTAATATCCTTTAATATCAATAAGGTAGGCGAAGTTCAGGCGTGAGGTTCGTTGACAATATCATGGCGCACTTTTAAAATCAAAAAAAATGGAGCCTGCATATGAACAGTATTTATTATTCTGTTGTCATTTTATTGCTGTTAACGGGTGGCGTACTTTTATTGATGCGCGAAAACAATAAAAAGCCGTCCATAGCTGAAACTGAAACGTTGGCGCCGCAAGCTAAGCCTCTGTCTAAAGAGGAGGGCGAAGACCATTTCGCAATGCTAATGAATGCCATTACCCCGGTGTGGTACTGGCGTGTAAATCATGAATATATCGATTTTCTTCATGCGACGATTAAACGCATGAACATGGCGGAGATAAATAGTGTACCTGGGTTATTTGAGGCGCAGCGCCGTTGCAGCGATCTCAATTCTGCCGTCTACAAGTATTATGACAATATTAAAAAGCGCTGTTTAAACGGCGAAAAAGTGATGCACTCTGACCTTGATGTGTTGAACCTGCGCCAGTGTTTTCGCGAGTTCAGCATGGAGGCCTACCCGGAACTGGTCGTGCTGGTATGGCCGGAATATCAGCGCCCGGAGATAGACCCGGCACAGGTGTAACCTGTCGTGACGCTCCACTGCTGCCGGAGCAGCAGTGGAGCTGGCGAATCAATATTTCGCGTGGTGTTTAAAGCGGAAATCTTCCATAAAGCCGGTCAGTTTCTCTACCGCACCGAGCGTCAGCGCGTTATAGATTGAAGCGCGTACGCCGCCAATCGCGCGGTGACCGCCAAGGCCGGAGAATCCAGCGGCTGTCGCTTCATTCAGGAACAACGCTTCCAGCTCTTTCGTCGGCAAATTGAACGCAACATTCATATCAGAACGGAAAGCCGCTTCACCCCATGGGCGGTAGAAATCATTGCTGCCGTCAATCAGGCCATACAGTAATTTCGCTTTTTGCTGGTTGATTTGAGCCATGTTTTCCAGCCCACCAACGTCATTGAGCAGCCAGCGTGTGACCAGCAGTACAACATAAATTGCGAAGACCGGCGGGGTGTTGAAGTTCGAGTGTGACTCAACCTGGCGGCGATAATCCAGGAATGACGGCAGGTTATCCGGGGCGTTTTGTACCACGCTGTCACGAACCAGTACGATGGTAACGCCTGCCGGACCAATGTTTTTCTGCGCATGGGCATAAATCAGCGAGAATTTATCGGCCTCACATGGCTTAGACAAAAAGTCAGAAGACATGTCACAGACGCGCGGCACGTCGTCGCGGCCCAGAATACGATTGAACTGCAGACCTTCTACCGTCTCGTTAGAGACATAGTGAATGTACGGAGCGTCCGGCGAAAAATCTAACTCTTCATCGGTCGGCAGACGGCGATAACCATGTTCCTCACCGCTCCAGATGACGCGAACCGGGCCTTCACGCATGGCCTCGGTTACAACTTTACGGCTCCAGTAGCCGGTATCAAAATATTCTGCCGGGTGTTTTTTCCCCCGCAGCATGGTCATTGGGACCATAGAGAACTGCTGTGTCGCACCACCCTGCAGGAACAGGATATGGTAGTTGGAAGGCAGGCCTAACAGCGTGCGGATATTGTTTTCGGTTTCACGCACCACATTTTCAAACCAGTCTGAACGGTGGCTGATACCAAGAATGGACAGCCCCGCCTCAGGGACATTAATGATCGCCTGTTGGACCTGGTTTAATACCACCTCGGGCAGCGCGCCCGGGCCGCCGGAGAAGTTCAGTGCGTTATTCGGATTCAATGACATGTTCATACCTGTGTAGCATAAATGGGTTAGAGCGTTTTACCGGCCCGTTGTAACAACATTTCCCGCATCGCAGTTTTGACTTTATGCATATGAATCTGCTTGTTGGGAAACATCACTTCGTCGTCCATGGCGTGCACGACCATCGCCGGATCGATTTCAAAAATCAGCAGTTCGCCGTTCTGCGTCTCGGCACAATCGATACCGATGTACTCAAGACCCGTGCGCTGGCTAATTGCGTCCAGTGCATCACGGTGGCGTGCGGCAAAATCAGCGAATTCGTTCAGGAAGCGAGCCTCCTGAGCGCGTTTGTTTTCGTCTTCGTACATCCCTGCGTTGACGTAATGGATCATCCAGTTGGACGACACGCCCATATGGCAGGCATACGCTTTGCCGTCGATTAGCACCAGGCGCATTTTGCGAAACAGACCGTCGTCACCGCTGTAATCCACGAAACGGGACAAGAAAAACGTATCCTCGTCGTTCTGCTGCAGATAGGACGCGACGGCCTCACGGTTTTCCACTTTTTGTAGACCATGACCACCATGGCTGCCGACCGGGCGCAGAATAATCGGAAAGGCGTGATCTTCGGCGATATCGGAGACGGACTTCTCTCCCGCTGCCACAGATTGCAGGGACTGGCGGCCGATATGCAGCGCCGGGCAGATCACCAGACCGGGCACATTTTGCAGCAGGATACTGGCGTTGTGGCGTTCAGAATTGGGGACGTTTTGAGGCGGATTCAGGACCGGCGTAGGCCAGTCGCGCAGAACATTCTCCAGGCGCTGCAAAACGGCACTTTGTTCGTCGCTGGCACCAATCGCCACCATCACCAGATCATGTTCCGGCACGGGTGACGTCAACGGATGCGGCGCAGTGGGATCAACATAGTAATTGATGAGATCGACGTCGCTATCTTCAAGCAGGCAGTCGAGCGGAATATTGGCCGAAAGATTACCCGGCACCATCAGCATCAGTACACGCAGTTTCGTTGGCTGACGCGCATGCCAGTGGTAAACGCGTTGCATCTGCAGCGCCTGGTTTTGAATTTGCAGACCTAACTCTTCATGTTTCAGGCTCATCATGGCCGTGGCAAGGTTCATCCACAGGGTCGCATCTTCCGGTGCTTTTTCCGCAAGGGCGATCATTTCTTGTGCCATAGAGGAGAAGTCAATACCTGCGATGCTCATACGTAAAAACGGCGCCATTCCCAGGAATGGCAACGATTGAGCTTCCGGCTCTGACGTTAACGACATACTGAGTGCCTCTGGTTATACAGTCGATATGACTTATGATGCTATAAATGACCAGATGGCAATGCGGTGATTAGCGGGGATAAAAAGCGGGATAACGAGAGTTACCCTCGGAAAGTGCGTCATTGCTGGGGTAAATAGTGCGAATTTTTCTATGAAATGCCGATAAACCACCTGAATGGTAATAAAAGAAGGGGGAACTGTGCCCCCTTCATTTTTACTTATCGGAGGAGGCGTGCCAGAGGTTGAGTTCACCGTCGGCAACATGCTTATCGATCTGCGCCAGTTCGTGTTCACTGAATGTTAGATTGTTTAGCGCCAGCACGTTTTCTTCCAGTTGCTCCGGACGGCTTGCGCCGATCAACACGGAGGTGACACGGTCGTCTTTCAGCAGCCAGCTCAGGGCCATCTGGGCCATGGATTGCCCACGCGCGGTGGCCATCTCATTGAGCAGCCGCAGGCTGCTGAGGTTGGCTTCGGTCAGCATTTTTTCCGACAGGCCGCGAACCTTCTTCCCTTCTTTCTGCATCCGCGAACCTTCCGGGATCCCGTTAAGGTATTTTCCGGTCAGCAATCCCTGTGCCAGCGGGGTAAAGGCAATACAGCCAACGCCGTTGGCGTCGAGCGTATCCAGTAAGCCGGTTTTATCGACCCAGCGGTTAAGCAAGTTGTAAGAAGGCTGATGGATCAACAGGGGAATCTTCCACTCGTGCAGCAGCGCTACCATTGTCTGGGTTCGCGGCGTTGAATAAGAGGAGATACCGACATAGAGCGCTTTGCCGCTCTGTACGGCCTGTGCCAGGGCGGCAGCGGTCTCTTCCATCGGCGTATTCTCATCGACACGATGCGAATAGAAGATATCGACGTAGTCCAGCCCCATGCGTTTCAGGCTTTGATCGAGGCTGGCGAGTAAGTACTTACGGGAGCCGCCGGAACCGTAAGGGCCGGGCCACATGTCATATCCTGCTTTGGTGGATATGATCAACTCATCGCGGTAAGCGGTGAAATCTTCACGCAGCAAACGCCCAAAGTTTTCTTCCGCGCTACCCGGAGGCGGACCGTAGTTATTGGCTAAATCAAAATGGGTGATGCCTAAATCGAAGGCTTTACGTAACAGCGCCCGCTGGGAATCAAGGGCTTGAACATGGCCGAAGCTGTGCCACAAACCCAGCGACAGTGCGGGCAGGCGCAGGCCGCTTTTACCGCAGTAACGATACTGCATCTGCTCATAGCGAGCAGGGTTGGCAAACCAGGGCATGATGTCTCCTTTCTTGTAGATGTAAGGTCGAAACAGTGTTTTTATTCTATAACGGTTCTGGTGACGTGCTCTCGACGGGATAAAAAAATCTCTTCGTTAGTGTTCTTCTTTCTAATGATAACGTCGTGCGATTATTTGTTTTTTGAGGTTGTCAGGTGCTGAAATAGATTGTCGACACTGAACTCCGGCGAAGGGGCTCTGGGCGTTGAGGTTATATTGTGTTCAAGACGTTACGGCAAGGTAAAATAGGCTTGCGCAAATGCTTCATATCGACAGGGCTGGCGGTGGTGCGACATACGAGCTTTTCCGGAAGATGCGCAAATTTTCTGAGAAAATTCTTAGGCTATGACGTTCGCGAACCATTGTTGTTATGAGACGGACAAACGATAAATTATATTTATTGAATATGATCGAAATAACCGTTGGTTTTCCACGCTTCCCGTAATCCTGCCTGCGCAGTGTCACTTTCAAAGCATTGCGCTGTACGATTTATCGCATTTCAATCAGAAGGTTATCATTCTCTCTGCACGTCACGGTGGAAACCGCCTTTTGTCACCATTACGGGTAACAAAAAACGCATTAACATTACAAATGGTATGGTTATTGTCTCTTTGATTTTATTTATGGCAGCATGGTTAATGATTATTTTTATATTATATTATGATTCTTGTATTGTTGTTTTTAATTTTTACTTCAGGGCTGGTTTTTTGTTTTTCCTTTATTGTGTCTTTTGTTGTTTATTTATAATATTTTCTCAGATATTTTTTTAATTTTTATTTTATTTGTAAAAAACGTTTTGAATTTTAATTTCAATTGCAGATCTAATAACTCATCAATAAATTTCTCTCATAATATAAAGCAGTTACATAGGGTTTAGTTAGGTTGCTAACCTTAAAAAATGAATGAGATACCGCACCTTGTTTTCAGAAAATAACATCCATAAGTGAAGGTAAACCACGATGGGATATGGACAAATATTGCCCATTTTGTGATCAATTTTTTACTTTGAACTATACAAATTTCCTAAATGTTGCCGATAAAGGAATTAACTCTCAATTCCGAGTAAGCATGTCCCTTCACTGCAAGGAAATAATTATGCGTATGCTTCAAAACTTTACTATCCGAATCGTCATGCTGGTGATCCTGGGCATTTTTGGCCTGTTGTGGTCCGGTGTCGGTTTGTATAGCGTTTTCTCTCTTTCAAAAGTGGCAGATGGCAATGAAGTTGATCGCCAGCTTGTGTCACAGATGACGTTGCTTAGCCAGGGCAATGACCAATACTTCCGTTTTGTTACGCGCCTTAGTCGTGCGATGGAGGCAAAAAGCGCAGGCGGTGCAGTCGATTTTGCCCCTGCACAGCAGTCGCTTGAGAGCATGGCGAAAAAACTTACCGAGTTTAAAGCTATCTCTCCGGGACCTATGGATCCGAAGGTATCGGAACAGGTCATCGCTGCCTGGCAGGCACTGCTTGATCAGGGCATCACACCGCAGATGCAGGCGGCCCAACAAGGGTCGGTTGAAGCCTATCGTCAGCAGGCAAACAACGTGACCCCTGCATTGAGTCGGGCATTTGGCGCAACCACTGACAGCTTTAATAAAGCGGCAGGTGTCAGTCTTGACGAAACCCGTGTGATGGTTGACAGCCAGACCCACATCACCCGTGCGATTATTATCGTGGCAATGGTGCTGGGGTTACTGATTCTGCTATTCACCGACCGCTACCTGGTGACGATGCTGGTGAGACCGTTGGATGCCATCCGTGCTCACTTCACGAAAATGGCGCAGGGTGACCTTAGCCAGCCAATCCCCGATTTTGGCCGCAATTGCGTAGGACGTGTCGTGCCCTTGCTGCGTGCGACTCAGGATAGCCTGCGAGATGCGGTCAGCTCTATCCGTAACGGTAGTGAGAATATCTGGCGCGGCGCGACCGAGATTTCCAGCGGCAACAATGATCTCTCTTCCCGTACCGAAGAGCAGGCGGCAGCGCTGGAACAGACGGCGGCCAGCATGGAACAACTGACGGCAACGGTGAAACTGAACGCCGATAACGCCAGCCAGGCTAGTGAATTGGCCGATGTCGCCTCCTCAACGGCAAGTAAGGGTGGCGCGCTGGTAGAGGAAGTTATCAGCACAATGGATGGCATCTCTCAAAGCTCGAAGAAAATTGCGGAAATCACCACGGTGATTAATAGCATCGCCTTCCAGACCAATATCCTGGCACTTAACGCCGCTGTCGAAGCTGCTCGTGCGGGTGAGCAGGGGCGTGGCTTTGCGGTCGTTGCTGGCGAAGTGCGTAACCTGGCCAGCCGAAGCGCAGGCGCGGCGAAAGAAATCGAATCGCTTATCGCGGACTCCGTTACCCGCGTGGAGAAAGGCGCCAAACTGGTCAATGACACCGGCACTACGATGGAAGGCATTCTGCGTGCGGTTACCGAAGTGACCACCATCATGAAACAGATTGCCGCCGCATCTGCGGAGCAGAGCAAAGGCATTTCGCAGGTAGGCGTCGCCATCACCCAGATGGATAGCGTCACCCAGCAGAACGCCTCGCTGGTAGAAGAAATTTCTGCTGCAGCGGCGGCGCTTGAGGTACAAACAGAAGAGTTGCAGCGTTCTGTACAACAGTTCCGTTTGTCAGCTAATGAGCAGGTCAATGTCGCGGCGCCGACAGCAGTGAAAACACCTGTCTTGCGCGGTACCGCTAAGAAAGCCGCTTCTTCGTCAGATGAATGGGTCTCGTTTTAAATAACACTGTTACTGCTCAAAATATCGCTATATAGTTATGTATATATCGGTTGAGGGCAGTAAGAATGGAAAACCATTTTGGCAAAGGGTTGATGGCAGGGCTTAAGGCAACACGGGCGGATGAAGCCAGTAGGGTCGCGCATTTTTGTTCTGACTATAAACGCGGTTTTGTGCTCGGTTTTTCGCATCGTATGTTCGAAAAAACCGGTGACAGGCAACTGAGTGCCTGGGAGGCTGGCGTGCTGACGCGCCGTTATGGGCTGGATAAAGAGATGATCATGGATTTTTTCCGTGAGAGCCATTCCGGCACGGTGATGCGTTTTTTTATGGCTGGCTATCGGGCCGAACGCTAAGCATACCGGCACCCTTTGACCCTTTTAGAAAGCCACGCTTCTGCGTGGCTTTCTTCGTTTTTATCCCTTGTGTAAACACCCTGTACTTTGTGACATACCACGCTGATATTGAATGTTTCGTTCGTATAGACACACTTTTTGTATGATTACTTGATCGCACGCGCACACCCATTGCCTGAATCCAGTGTAAAAACAGGGCTAATTTTTGGCAAAGGAATGACAATGCATGGCCGACGAAATTCCTCAACTGACTTCTTTTACCTCCTGCGGCATTAATCGTCGCGATTTTATGAAGCTTTGTACCGCACTGGCAGCCACGATGGGGCTTAGCAGCACTGCTGCTGCGAAGATGGCGCAAGCCGTTACACAGAGCAAGCGCCCGCCCGTGGTCTGGATTGGCGCGCAGGAGTGTACTGGATGTACTGAATCGCTGCTTCGCGCAACGCATCCCACCGTTGAAAACCTCGTGCTGGAAACCATCTCGCTGGAGTACCACGAAGTACTGAGCGCCGCGTTTGGTCACCAGGTCGAAGAGAACAAACACCACGCTCTGGAAACCTATAAAGGGCAGTACGTTCTGGTGATAGACGGTTCGATTCCGCTTAAAGACAACGGCATTTATTGCATGGTGGCGGGCGAACCGATTATCGACCATATCCGTAAAGCGGCAGAAAATGCCGCGGCGATTATCGCGATTGGTTCCTGTTCTGCATGGGGCGGTGTGGCCGCAGCCGGGGTTAACCCCACCGGGGCGGTGGGTCTGCAAGAGGTGCTCCCAGGTAAAACGGTGATTAACATTCCAGGCTGCCCGCCGAACCCACACAATTTCCTCGCCACGGTGGCGCACATCATTACCTTTGGCAAACCGCCGAAGCTTGATGCGAAAAACCGTCCGCTCTTTGCCTATGGCCGCCTGATTCACGAGCATTGCGAGCGGCGTCCCCATTTCGACGCCGGACGCTTCGCCAAAGAGTTTGGCGATGACGGGCATCGTGAAGGCTGGTGCCTCTACCATTTGGGATGTAAAGGTCCTGAAACCTGGGGCAACTGTTCAACGCTGCAATTCTGCGACGTGGGCGGTGTCTGGCCGGTTTCCATTGGTCACCCTTGCTATGGCTGTAACGAAGAGGGCGTTGGCTTCCACAAAGGCATCCACCAACTGGCGCATGTTGAAAACACCACGCCTCGCGTTGATAAGCCACAGGTGAACAGCAAAGAAGGCGGCGTGATGTCGGCTTCCGCTGTCGGTCTGCTGGGTGGTGTGGTTGGATTACTGGCAGGCGTAGGGGTAATGACGGTGCGCGAGCTGGGCCGCCAGCAAAAGAAAAACAACGCTGACTCACAGGGAGAGTGACCGTGAACAGACGTAACTTTCTGAAGGTGGCCTCCGGCGGAGCGCTACTGGCGGGGGGAGCACTACCCGTTTCCGCCGCTGTGCATAACCGCCCGGCGATACCGGGCGCGTGGGGAATGCTCTACGACTCCACCCTGTGCGTCGGTTGCCAGGCGTGCGTCACCCGCTGTCAGGACATCAACTTCCCGGCACGTAACCCACAGGGCGAACAGACCTGGTCGAATAATGCCAAACTCACCCCCTATACCAACAATATTATCCAGGTGTGGCGTAGCGGTACGGCGCAGCATAAAGATCAGCCGACAGACGGTTATGCCTACATCAAAAAACAGTGCATGCACTGCGTTGACCCGAACTGTGTTTCTGTCTGCCCGGTTTCGGCCCTGAAAAAAGATCCCAAAACCGGCATCGTCCATTACGACGCCAGCGTCTGTACCGGCTGCCGCTATTGCATGGTTGCCTGTCCCTACAACGTGCCGAAGTACGATTACAACAACCCCTTCGGCGCGCTGCATAAATGTGAGCTCTGTAATCAGGCGGGCGTGGAGCGGCTCAACAAAGGGGGGCTGCCGGGGTGTGTCGAAGTCTGCCCAACCGGCGCGGTGATTTTCGGTACGCGCGAAGCGTTGCTGGCCGAGGCGCAGAAGCGCCTGAAACTGCAACCCGGCAGTGAATATCCTTACCCGCGCCAGACGCTGGATGCCAACGATCCTAACGTTCGCGAAGTCCCGAAATATCATCCGCACCTTTATGGCGAGCATGAAGGGGGAGGCACGCAGGTTATGGTGCTGACGGGCGTGCCTTATACCTGTCTGGGCTTGCCGGAGCTGGATGATGTTTCGACCGGTGCGCGTTCAGAAAACATTCAGCATACGGTGTACAAGGGGATGATGTTGCCGCTGGCCGTTCTTGCGGGTTTGACCGCGCTGGTGTATCGCCATACCCGAAGCGATGACCATAAGGGAGGGGATGACGATGCATCATGATCCGCAGCCGCTTGGCGGAAAGTTACTCAGTAAACCGATCTATATGTTTGGGCCGCTGATCGTCTTGTGCGGGCTGTTCATCCTCAAGCGCCTGGTTTTCGGTCTGGGATCCGTTTCCGACCTGAATGGCGGGTACCCGTGGGGGATTTGGATCGCCTTCGACTTGCTCATCGGCACCGGTTTCGCCTGTGGCGGCTGGGCGCTCGCCTGGATGGTCTATGCCTTTAATCGTGGCGAATATCATCCGCTGGTGCGCCCGGCACTGCTGGCCAGCCTGTTCGGTTATTCGCTGGGGGGCTTATCCATTACCGTCGACGTTGGTCGTTACTGGAACCTGCCGTATTTCTACATTCCGGGCCATTTTAACGTCAACTCGGTGCTGTTTGAGACCGCGGTGTGCATGACGATTTATATCGGCGTGATGGCGCTGGAGTTTGCCCCTGCTTTGCTGGAGCGTCTGGGCTGGAAGGTGTCGCTAAAACGGCTCAATAAAGTGATGTTTTTCATCATTGCGCTGGGTGCGTTACTGCCCACCATGCACCAGTCGTCAATGGGATCGCTGATGATTGCCGCCGGACACAAAGTGCATCCGCTGTGGCAAAGCTATGAAATGCTGCCGCTTTTCTCGTTGCTGACGGCGTTTATTATGGGCTTCTCCATCCTCATTTTTGAAGGTTCTTTGCTACAGGCGGGGTTAAAAGGAAACGGGCCGGATGAACGGCACCTGTTCAGTAAACTTACCGGTACGTTGAGCGTGCTGTTGGCGCTGTTTCTGGTGGCGCGCTTTGGCGAGCTTATCTGGCGTAACAAACTGTCGTTCGCTTTTGCCGGGGATGGTTACAGCCTGATGTTCTGGGCCGAAATACTGCTGCTGGCTTTCCCGCTGGTGGTGTTTCGTGTGCCGCGCCTGCGCAACGACGCCCGATTCCTGTTTACCGGTGCGGTGAGTATGCTGCTGGGTTGTGCGCTGTGGCGTCTGTCCTACTCTTTGCTGGCATTCAACCCCGGTGACGGCTACCACTACTTCCCAACGGCTGAAGAGCTGATCATTTCCATTGGTTTTGTGGCAACGGAGATTTGCGCGTACATCCTACTTATCCGCCTGTTACCCATAATTCCCCCGTTAAAACAATCAGAAAGCCATGAGGCGAGTAAAGCATGAGTCAACGTATCACCATCGATCCGGTGACCCGTATTGAGGGTCATTTACGCATTGATTGCGAAATTGAAAATGGCGTGGTTTCCCGTGCCTGGGCATCGGGAACCATGTGGCGCGGAATGGAAGAGATTGTGAAGGGGCGGGATCCGCGCGACGCGTGGATGATCGTGCAGCGCATTTGCGGCGTTTGCACCACCACCCATGCGATTTCCTCGGTGCGTGCGGCGGAAAGCGCATTGAAAATCAATGTGCCGCTAAACGCTCAGTACATCCGTAATATTATTCTGGCGGCGCACACCACCCACGACCATATCGTGCATTTCTACCAGCTTTCCGCACTCGACTGGGTAGATATCACCTCGGCTTTGCAGGCCGATCCGCAAAAAGCGTCGGCATTGCTAAAAGGCATCTCGAACTGGTCGCTAAACAGCGCCGAAGAGTTCGCCAAAGTGCAGCAGAAAATCAAAGCGCTGGTTGCCAGCGGGCAGTTAGGTATTTTCGCCAACGGTTATTGGGGACATCCGGCAATGAAACTGCCGCCGGAAATTAACCTGATTGCCGTGGCGCACTATCTGCAGGCGCTGGAGTGTCAGCGTGATGCCAACCGCGTGGTGGCGTTGCTTGGTGGCAAAAGCCCGCATATCCAGAACCTGGCGGTTGGCGGCGTGGCTAACCCGATTAACCTCGATGGGCTGGGCGTGCTCAATCTTGAGCGCCTGATGTACATCAAAACCTTTATTGACCGCCTGGAAGACTTTGTCGAGCAGGTTTACAAGGTCGATACGGCGGTGATCGCGGCGTTCTACCCGGAATGGCTGACGATGGGCAAAGGCGCGGTTAACTATCTGAGCGCGCCGGAATTCCCTACTGATGCCCAGAATGGCAGCTTCCTTTTCCCCGGCGGCTACATTGCCAACGGGGACCTCGCTACCCGCCGTGAAATCACTTCCCACAGTGACGAATACCTGATCAAGGGGATTCAGGAGAGCGCGAAACATGCCTGGTATAAAGATGAGGAGCCGCAGGCGCCGTGGGAAGGGACGACCGTGCCTGCCTATACGGGCTGGCAGGACGAGGGCAAATACAGTTGGGTGAAATCCCCCACCTTCTATGGCAAAACCGTGGAGGTTGGCCCGCTGGCGAACATGCTCAATAAGCTGGCCGCGAAACGGGAAACGACCTGGGAAAAACTTAACGATATCATTGCTATCTACCAGAAACTTACCGGGAAAACCCTTGGCGTCGAGCAGTTGCACTCCACACTTGGCCGCGTGATTGGCCGTACCGTTCACGCCTGCGAGCTACAGCATATCCTGCAGCATCAATACAAGGCGCTGATTACCAATATCGGCAAAGGCGACCACGTGACGTTCGTGAAACCGGATATTCCGGCGACGGGCGAGTTTAAAGGGGTGGGTTTCCTGGAAGCGCCACGCGGCATGTTGTCGCACTGGATGGTGATCAAGGACGGCAAAATCAGCAACTACCAGGCGGTAGTGCCGTCGACCTGGAATGCCGGTCCGCGTAATGCTAATGGCGATATCGGGCCGTATGAGCAGTCGCTGATTGGCACCCCGATTGCGGATGCGAATAAACCACTGGAAGTGGTGCGTACCATCCACTCGTTTGACCCTTGCATGGCCTGCGCGGTGCATGTTGTCGACGCGGACGGTAACGATGTTGTCTCGGTGAAGGTGCTGTGATGCGTATTTTGGTACTGGGGGTCGGTAACATTTTATTGAGCGACGAAGGTATTGGCGTTCGCGTTATTGAAGCGCTGGAGCAGCGTTATGTTATGCCAGAAGGCGTAGAGGTGCTGGACGGCGGCACTGCGGGCATGGAGTTGCTGGAAGCCATGGCGAATCGCACCCACCTGATCATCGTTGATGCGATCGTGTCGCGCAAAAGCGAGCCGGGCGCGCTGCTTATCCTGCGTGATGAAGAGGTGCCGGTGCTGTTCAACAATAAAATCTCGCCCCATCAGTTGGGGCTATCTGATGTCCTTTCCGCCCTGCGCTTTACCGGCGAATTCCCGGATAACATTACCCTGGTGGGGGTGATTCCCCACTCGCTGGAGCCGAACATCGGGCTGACGCCAATCGTTGAGGCAAGCCTGGAGCCTGCGTTACAGGCGGTACTTATGGCGCTACAGGAATCCGGCGTAACACCGGCATTACGGGAGCGCGCGTATGTCTGATTTCCTCGGTTTTCAACATTCCCCACATGAACTGGTGGAAGCTGCGTTTGCGCGCATTGCCACAGATGAGATGCAGGATTTGCCCTTTTTACATCCGACTATGCCGGTTTTTGTCCCCGGCTTTACGTTGTTTGAAGGGCAATGGATCGGCTGCGTATTGACGCCCTGGATGCTGAGCCTGGCTATCTTTCCCGGCCCGGATCAGTGCTGGCCCCCGCGAAAAGTGGGGGAGAAGATCGGCCTGCAACTTCCCTTTGGCGAGATGATGTTTACCGTCGGTGAACTGGATGGGATATCCCAGTACTGCGCCTGTTCACTGATGTCGCCATTGGCGCATGATCTCTCCGTCGGGCAAGGGAAAACGCTGGCCCAGGATTGCCTGCGCATGGTGCTTTCTCTGCCGGTGCGTGACCCGCAGTTCAGCCGCCGAGCCCTGTTTGCTGGCCTTAAAGGCGGCGAGTATGCATGAGCTTTCCCTGTGCCAGAACCTGGTTGAGATCCTTGAACAACAGGCTCAGCAGCATGGGGCAAAGCGGGTAACGGGCGTCTGGCTGGAACTGGGGGCGTTTGCCTGTATCGAGGAGAGCGCCCTGCGTTTTGGCTTTGAGATAACCTGCCGGGGAACGGTGGCAGAAGGGTGTCAGTTGCACCTTTCACAGCGTCCTTCGCTGGCCTGGTGCTGGAACTGCAACGAAAGCGTTGAGGTGAGCGGGGATGAGGTGTGCCCGCATTGCCACAGCCCCGGCTTGCAGCGGGAAAACGACAGCGGCATGCAAATCAAAAGTATCGAAGTCGATCAGGAGTAGCTATGTGTATTGGTGTGCCCGGCCAGGTGGTGAGCGTCGGTGAAAGCGCTCATCATCTGGCGCAGGTCGATGTCTGCGGCGTTCGCCGCGACGTGAATATTATGCTGGTGTGTGAAAGCGAACCCGCCGCGCTGCTTGGCCAGTGGGTGCTGGTGCACGTGGGGTTTGCCATGAGCGTGATTGATGAGGAAGAAGCCCTGGCGACGCTGGAAGCCCTGCGCGAACTGGATATGGATTTCACCGAACCTCAAAGATGAACCAGACCGGGTTTGGCATCGGTAATCATCTGGGTGACCAGCGCCAGATTACCGATTTTCGCCTCGCTGGCCCGGTAAAATTTACTTTTATCAATCAGCAATAAAGACTGATTTGCACGACGCAGAAGGTGCGCTTTATAGGTGGCGTTATATTTCGTTGAATCCCACATCTCCCCGCTGGCATCCACCCCTTCGCAGGAAAAAATAAACAGGTCGACCTCAAGCGATTTCAGCATCGTGACCAGCGCCGGGTTCACGTAGCAGCGATTTTGCCGCTCCAGCCGCCCGCCGGAGCAGATGAGATTGATATGCTGGCGGCGCGCCATCTCCTGGCAAACGGGCAGGCTGTTGGTAAAGACTGTCAGGGGGATATCCGGCAACTGGCGCGCCAGATGAAAACAGGTCGAACTGGCATCCAGCGCCAGCGTCATCCCTTGCTCAATCCAGTTCAGGGCGTGGCGGGCAATATCGGCTTTATCTGCATAATGGCTTTTACGCCGGGCGTAAAACGGCTCGCCATCACTCTGTTGCGGCGTGTGAAGTAATCGCGCCCGACCGTGGCGGCGCACAATTTTTCCCTGCGTCTGTAGCGCTTTTAGATCCCGACGAATGGTCTCTTTGCTGACGCCAAGCTGTCCGGCGAGTGCGTCGGTGGTCAATGTCTCATGTTGTGCCAGTAGCTGAATCAACGAAGCCTGGCGTGTCATTTTCATGTGGGTTCCGCCTGCCGGTATGAAAGGGATAGCAGCGTGTGACCAATGGCTGCCCCATTTTTACCGGTATGTTTTATTTGATACATCGACTGGTCTGCGCGGCGTAGCGCGTTAACAAAATCGTCGCCGCGCTGTACTTCATCAATACCGATGGATGCTCCCACCTGTGCCTCGCCATTATCCAGCTCAAAGGGCGTTAGCGCGGCGTGCAGGCAATTATGCGCGGTGCTGTTGATAAGCAAACTGTTGAGCGCAAACGGCAGTAGCAGGACAAACTCATCGCCCCCCAGACGCCCTACCACTGAGCCTTCCGGACAGGCTTCACGCAGGCGCCGACTTAACTGTATCAACAATTCATCACCACTACGGTGACCAAAGGTGTCGTTGACGACTTTAAAATCGTCCAGATCGATAAACGCTATGCACAAGGGGCCAGCCGCCTTGAGCGTATCGAAATGATGAATCAGCGCGTGGCGGTTCGCCAGCCCGGTCAGCGGGTCGTGGTTCGCCAGCGCCGCGAGCTGCTCTTCATACTGCTTCTCTTTGGTCATGTCGATGTGGGTACCGGTGACCTTTAACGGCTTGCCGTCGCTGTTCCGGTCAGTGACACGCCCACGGTCCAGCACCCAGGTGACAGTGCCGTTTTTATGCTGCATACGGTGCAGCGCTTCATAGAACGGGGTTTTGCCGTTGAGGTGGTCGTAAAACGCATCGAGAACGCGCTGGCGGTCATCCTCATGCAGATGCTCTTTCCAGACATCAAAGTGGGCGCTGAGCTCTTTTGGCTGATAGCCGAGCATCGATCCCCAGCGTCGGTTGTAGATAATCAGTTTCCCGCTGGGCACATCAAGCTGCCATAAACAGAGCCCTGTGCCATCCAGCGCCGCGCTGAGCTTGTTACGGGCATCACGCGCAATTCGCACCAGACGGGCGTTATGCTTTTTCAGATTCTGGATCTGCTGTTTTAACGCATTTTCAGACATTTGGCGTGATTATGGGTAAATAAAAGGCATTCTTACTGGTTATCTAAGAGGTTGTAAATACGATGTGATAAAAACAGTCTCAGGCTGGCCTGGGAAAGGAATTCCCGGACGCTTGCCGTCCGGGAAGAGGGGGATTAGCCGTTGCGTTTGTCTTCGGTGTGGGTGTCGAAATCGCTGGCATCGTGGCGTTCGTGCAACTGTTCGCTCGGCTCACCAAAGGTACGGTTGACCATACGCCCACGCTTCACGGCAGGACGCTCAGCAACCTCTTTGGCCCAGCGCAGAACATTCTGGTAGCCACTGGCTTCAAGGAACTCGGCGGCGTTGTAAACGTTGCCCAGCACCACGTTGCCATACCACGGCCAGATGGCCATATCGGCGATGGTGTATTCGTCACCCGCCACGAATTTGTGTGTTGCGAGCTGTTTGTCGAGCACATCTAACTGTCGCTTGGCTTCCATCGTAAAGCGGTTGATAGCGTACTCGATTTTCACCGGCGCATAATTATAGAAGTGGCCAAAGCCGCCGCCGAGGAATGGCGCGGAGCCTTGCAGCCAGAACAGCCAGTTCAGTGTTTCAGTCCGCCCTGCGGGGTCTTTGGGCAGGAAGTGACCAAACTTCTCTGCGAGATAAAGCAGAATGGCACCGGACTCAAATACGCGCGTTGGCGGGGTGGTGGAGTGGTCACGCAGCGCCGGAATTTTTGAGTTCGGGTTCACGTCCACAAAGCCGCTGGAGAACTGATCGCCTTCACCAATGCGGATGAGCCAGGCGTCATACTCTGCCTCTTTCACGCCCTTCGCCAGTAGCTCTTCGAGCATGATCGTCACTTTCTGGCCGTTCGGCGTACCCAGCGAATAAAGCTGTAGCGGATGCTTACCAACGGGTAATTCTTTGTCATGGGTCGCGCCGGAAATGGGGCGGTTAATATTGGCAAACGCGCCGCCGCCGCTGTCTTTATTCCACGTCCAGACTTTTGGGGGCTGATAGGTGTTCTCTGACATGTTGACCTGCCTTTTCGTTAAGGTATTGAAGCAGTGTAGCAGCCGTCGGATAGGGGCGTGTTGCCCCGCTCCGATCAGGCCAGAATACGCGCCGCCCAGGCGCTGATATCATCACCGCTGCCCAGATCCGCCTGTACCAGGCCGTTGACCATAAAGGTGGGGGAGACGTGGATACCGTTCTGGCGCGCATACTTACAGTGCCATTTGATTTCCGTCTGCAATTCCGGGCGCGCAAAGGCTTCGCTCACCTTCACGCCGCTATAATTTTCAATTCGCTCGATGATCTGCTGCGGGGTGGCATCCATATTCGGGCCGCTGCAGTGGTCGGTAAACTCGAACTCTTCCCGGTGATCGGCAACCGCCTGCATCACCTTATGTGCGGCATCGCGACCATTGGGCAGCGTGGAGGCGGCAAGAATGCAGCGCACAATGACGCCAGAAAACAAATGCCAGGGCTGCGATTGCAGGCGGATTTTTACCGTCACCTTGTCTTCACCCACTTCTTTTAGCAGCGCATCCAGTTTGTTAAACGCGCGCACGGAGAACGGACAGGTGGGTTCCAGAAAAACTTCAAAAGTGCGTGGGCCGTGACCCCAGACCAGCGGCTCGGCATGTAACGGTTGGCTCATGTTGACTCCTGATGGTTAGCACGATGTTGTGGCAGATGTGAACGTTGCGATGACCAAAGAGAATATCAGGATGTGATTTCGTGAGGCACTGGAATTGATGAATTTGGCAGGAGTGACGGCTAAACCGCCCAAAAAGCCAATGCCACAAGCAGACCTTCGGGCTAGACCCTGCGGTTGATGTAGCGCACCTCATTTTGCATTGGCAGCAGAATAGATTTGCTTTGCTAAACCGGTTTAATTAGATTTTAGCGATACATTCTACTGGGAGAAAACCATGTCAGCTCAAGTCTGGTGTCTGGGTGATGCCGTTGTTGATCTGTTGCCAGAGGGCGACGGGCGATTAATGCAGTGCGCGGGGGGAGCCCCGGCCAATGTCGCCGTTGGCATTGCGCGGCTGGAAGGGAAAAGCGGTTTTATCGGCCGGGTGGGGCAGGATCCTTTTGGCAAATTTATGTACGACACGCTACGTCAGGAAAAGGTGAACACGGATTATATGACCTTTGACGAGGCACAGCGTACATCCACCGTTGTCGTCGCCCTCGATGACGAAGGCGAGCGTTCCTTTACCTTCATGGTGCGCCCCAGCGCCGATCTTTTCTTGCAGGCTGATGATTTGCCAGCCTTCCGGCAGGGGGAGTGGTTACACTGCTGTTCTATTGCGCTCTCGGCTGAACCTTCGCGGACCACGACGTTACTCGCCATGCAGCGCATACGTGAAGCAGGCGGCTTCGTCAGTTTTGATCCTAATATTCGTACCGATCTCTGGCAGGATCCGCAGATGCTACAGCGGTGTCTGGAGCGTGCCTTCGCACTGGCCGATGTGGTCAAACTCTCAGAAGAAGAGTTGGCTTTCATGACGGCCTCCACGGATTTACGTATCGCGATGAAAACGCTGGCAGAACGTTTTGCGATCAAACTGTTACTTGTTACCCAGGGCAAAGCTGGCGTGCAGGCGCTCTTTCAGGGCGACATTTTCCATTACCCCAGCGTGCCCGTAGCAAGCGTGGATACCACCGGTGCGGGTGATGCCTTTGTGGCCGGGTTACTGTGGCAACTGGCGCAAACAGGTTTACCCCAAAGTGAGCCAGATCTGGCATTGGGCCTTAAGTATGCGCAGCGATGCGGTGCACTGGCGACCACGGCGAAAGGGGCGATGACCGCGCTACCCCATCTTGCGGCTTTGATGGCGCCGCAGGGCTGATTTCCATAACGATTTGCGACCCTCCTCACATTCACTAAACCGGTTTAGCTAATTTGTTTGCAGGTTGAAATTAACCACGATTATGATTCGCGACTAAACCGGTTTAGCAAAATATTCAGCACTCTTACCTCTTTCATAGGGACGCAAAAACAATGAGAAAAAGCACGCTCGCTATCACGCTTGGTTTGTTAATGGGTTCGGGTTCTGCCCTTGCAGCAGAGGCGGGGACCAGCAGTATCGAGGCGCGCCTTGCCGCGCTGGAACAACGTTTACAGGCCGCCGAACAACGGGCGACTAACGCAGAAAAAAGAGCAGAAGCCGCCGAGTTACAGGCAAAAAATCTGGCAACCGAGCAGCAGAAAACGCAGACCACCACGGCTGAGGTGGCGCAGCGCACCACACAACTGGAGCAGAAATCATCACAGGAAGGTGGCTTTGAGTTCCATGGCTATGCCCGTTCGGGGCTGCTGATGAGCGACTCCGCGGCTAAAACCCAGGGTGGGCCAGGGATGACGCCAGCCGGTGAAACGGGTGGAAATGTTGGCCGTCTGGGCAACGAGCCGGATACCTATGTTGAGATGAATTTTGAACATAAACAGACGCTGGCTAACGGTGCCACCACGCGCTTTAAAGTGATGCTGGCCGACGGGCAGCGCAGCTACAACGACTGGACGGCATCGAGCAGCGACCTCAACCTGCGTCAGGCCTTTACCGAGCTGGGCCATCTGCCCACCTTCACCGGCGCGTTTAAAGACACTACCGTCTGGGCCGGGAAACGCTTTGACCGCGATAACTTCGATATTCACTGGCTTGATTCGGATGTGATTTTCCTCGCCGGGACCGGCGCAGGTATCTATGACATGAAGTGGAGTGATAACGCGCGTAGCAACTTCTCGCTCTATGGCCGCACCTTTGGCGATATCGAAAACAGTGAAAATAATGCCCAGAACTACATCCTGACGCTGAACAACTACTTTGGCCCGGTGCAGGCGATGGTTAGCGGCATGCGTGCAAAAGACAACAACGACCGCCTCGACCTCGATGGTAACAAAGTGAAAAGCGATGCGGCTAACACCGGGGTCCATGCGCTGTTAGGGCTGCACAACGAAAGTTTCTATGGCTTGCGTGAGGGGATGTCGAAAACCGCGCTGCTTTACGGCCATGGCCTCGGTGCTGAGGTGAAAACAGTAGGGGCGGATGGCGCGCTGTTACCTCAGGCGGATACCTGGCGTCTGGCGACCTACGGCATGACCCCACTGGGTGGCGGCTGGCATATTGCACCTGCGGTACTGGCGCAGAGCAGCAAAGACCGTTACGTCAAAGGCGACAGCTACGAGTGGGCGACGGTTAACATGCGACTGATACAGGAACTGACGCAGAATTTCGAGATGCAGTATGAAGGCAGCTATCAGTATATGGATCTCAAACCGGAGGGGTACAACAGCCGGAATGCGGTCAACGGCAGCTTCTACAAACTCACCGTTGCGCCAACATTGAAAGCAGGTGATGTGGGTGAGTTCCTGAAACGTCCGGAACTGCGTCTTTTCGCCTCCTGGATGGATTGGGATCACAAGCTGGACAACTATGCCAGCGATGATGCTCTGGGTAGCAACGGCTTTAAGTCTGGCGGCGAATGGACCTTCGGCGTGCAGATGGAAACCTGGTTCTGATAATGAAGCCCCGTTAAGGGGCTTCTTGACGCGCTAATTATTACAAATTTCCATAAAACAGGGGCTTATATGGACTTTGAACAGATTTCCCGCTCGCTCTTACCGCTGCTGGGCGGCAAGGACAATATCGTCAGCGCAGCGCATTGCGCTACGCGACTGCGGCTGGTTCTGGCGGAAGATGCCAAAGCAGACACCACGGCGATCGGCAAGGTTGAAGGGGTGAAAGGTTGTTTTCGCAATGCCGGACAGTTGCAGATTATTTTCGGCACCGGCGTAGTGAATAAAGTCTATGCCGCCTTTATCAAAGAGGCGGGTATTGGCGAAACGAGCAAGTCCGAGGCCGCAGCCATTGCTGCCCGCAAACTGAATCCGTTCCAGCGCGCGGCCCGTTTGTTGTCGAACATTTTCGTCCCGATCATCCCAGCCATTGTGGCGTCGGGTTTGTTGATGGGGCTGCTGGGAATGGTGAAAACCTACGGCTGGGTCAATCCCGAAAACGCGCTCTATATCATGCTGGATATGTTCAGCTCGGCGGCGTTCATTATTCTGCCTATCCTG
Source organism: Phytobacter sp. RSE-02 (assembly GCF_040578655.1). Taxonomy (NCBI): domain Bacteria; kingdom Pseudomonadati; phylum Pseudomonadota; class Gammaproteobacteria; order Enterobacterales; family Enterobacteriaceae; genus Phytobacter; species Phytobacter sp. RSE-02. Next base: position 113,992 of record NZ_JBEULY010000008.1, read on the forward strand.
ATTGGTTTCACCGCGGCGCGTGAATTTGGCGGTAACCCCTTCCTGGGCGCGACGCTGGGCGGCATTCTGACACACCCGGCGCTGACCAACGCCTGGGGCGTAGCCGCCGGGTTCCATACCATGAACTTTTTTGGTATCGAAGTGGCGATGATCGGCTATCAGGGCACGGTCTTCCCGGTGCTGCTTGCCGTCTGGTTTATGAGTGTCCTGGAAAAACAGTTGCGCCGGGTCATTCCTGACGCGCTGGATCTGATTCTGACGCCGTTTTTGACGGTTATTATCACCGGTTTTGTCGCGCTGCTGGTCATCGGCCCGGCGGGGCGTGCGCTGGGTGACGGTATCTCCTTTGTGTTGAGCACGCTCATCACCCATGCCGGCTGGCTGGCAGGGTTGTTGTTCGGCGGTCTCTATTCGGTGATTGTCATTACCGGCGTGCATCACAGTTTCCATGCGATCGAAGCGGGGCTATTGGGCAACCCGTCCATTGGCGTGAACTTCCTGCTGCCTATCTGGGCGATGGCCAACGTGGCTCAGGGCGGTGCTTGTCTGGCGGTGTGGTTCAAAACCAAAGATGCCAAAATCAAAGCCATTACCCTGCCATCGGCGTTTTCGGCGCTTCTTGGCATTACAGAAGCCGCGATTTTTGGTATCAACCTGCGTTTTGTAAAACCCTTTATTGCAGCGTTGATTGGTGGGGCGGTTGGCGGTGCCTGGGTGGTCTCGGTCCATGTCTATATGACAGCCGTAGGGTTAACGGGCATTCCGGGCATGGCGATTGTACAGGCCAGCTCGTTACTGAATTATGCTATCGGGATGGTGATTGCTTTCAGCGTCGCCTTTGTTATCTCTTACCTGCTTAAATACAAAACGGACTCCGAATAATGACGCCATCAGCCCTGTTGCCGAAGATTTTACTGTCAGTACTTAAAGGCCAACCGAAAGCACTGCGAGACAGTCACTATCCGGCCTGGCATCTGGCCCCGGCGACGGGGCTGTTGAATGACCCCAACGGCTTTATCCATTTTCAGGGGCGGTTTCATCTGTTTTATCAGTGGAACCCGCTCGGCTGTCAGCATAATCATAAATGCTGGGGGCACTGGAGTTCAGCGGATTTACTGCACTGGCAGCATGAGCCGATAGCGCTGATGCCGGAAGAGGAGTATGACCGCAGCGGTTGTTATTCCGGTAGCGCGGTCGACAACCAGGGCGCACTGACGCTGTGTTATACCGGCAACGTGAAATTCGCCGGGGGTGGTCGTACGGCCTGGCAATGTCTGGCGGTGCAGAACGCCGAAGGCGGGTTTGATAAGCTGGGGCCCGTTATCGCGTTGCCGGAAGGCTACACCGGGCACGTCAGAGATCCGAAAGTCTGGCAGCACGAAAACCAGTGGTACATGGTGCTCGGTGCCCAGGATCTGGCGCTACGCGGCAAAGTGCTGCTGCTTCGTTCCGACGATTTGCATCACTGGCAGTTACTCGGTGAGCTCGCCGGTAGCGGTCTCGGCGGTTTAGGGGAGGCAGGGTATATGTGGGAGTGCCCGGACCTGTTCACTCTGGGCGCTGATACTTTCCTCATCTGTTGCCCGCAAGGGGTGGCACGTGAAGCGCACCGTTTCCTTAATACCCACCCGAGCGCGTACCTGAGTGGGGCATTCACCCCTGAACAGGCGACATTTGAACATGGCGCGCTGCATGAGCTTGACGCCGGATTTGAGTTTTACGCCCCGCAAACCACCTTAAGCGCTGACGGTCGGCGCCTGCTGGTGGGTTGGATGGGGGTGCCGGATGGCGAAGAGATGCGACAGCCGACGGTAGCGCAGGGCTGGATCCATCAAATGACCTGCGTGCGCGAGCTTTCCAACCGTAACGGTAAGTTGTATCAACAGCCGGTCAGGGAATTGCAGGCGCTGCGCGAAAATGAGCGCCGTTTTGCAGGGCGTGTGGATGACGCACCGGTGATGGATGCCCGGAGCCTGGAGCTATGGGTCGAGAGCGAAGGTGAGCTGACGCTGAATATTGGCGATACGCTTATCCTGCACTGGCATAAAGACCATCTGCGTCTTGACCGTCGTAGCCTGGAAAATGGCGAATGGCTCTCGCGTTACTGGGACGGAGAGGCAAATGTGCTGCAAATTTTATGCGACAGCTCAAGCGTTGAGATCTTCATCAATGAGGGCGCTGGCGTAATGAGCAGCCGCTACTTCCCGTCACATCCTGCGCAAATAACCTTTAGCGGAAGTGGCGAACTGCGGGCGCAATACTGGTCGTTACGTCCTTGCATGGTAGAATAACAGCTTGTTTCATTAACCGATGCATTGTCGTGAGAAAAACAAAACGCGTTACCATCACTGATATTGCCGCGCTGGCGGGGGTCTCAAAAGCCACCGCCAGCCTGGTTCTCAATGGACGAGGTAAAGAGTTACGCGTGGCGCAGGAAACCCGTCAGCGTGTGCTTTCGCTTGCTCAACAGCACCACTATCAGCCGAGCATTCATGCCCGCCTGTTGCGCGAGGATCGCAGCCACACGCTCGGCCTGGTGGTCCCTGAGATAACCAACCACGGGTTTGCCGCCTTTTCTCATGAACTGGAAAACTTGTGCCGTGAGGCGGGCTTGCAGCTTCTTATCTCCTGTACCGATGAAAACGCCAGTCAGGAGTCGGTGGTGGTCAACAATCTGGTCTCCCGTCAGGTGGACGGGCTGATCGTCGCCTCCAGCATGCTCAACGACGCCGATTACCTGAAACTCAGCGAGCAACTGCCCGTTGTGTTGTTCGACCGCCATATGAACAGCACGCCGTTGCCGCTGGTTATCACCGATGCGGTGACACCCACCGCCGATCTGGTTGAACGTCTGGCCCGTGCGAATCCTGATGAAATCTACTTTTTAGGTGGGCAACCGCGACTGTCGCCAACCAAAGATCGTCTGGCGGGTTTCACGCAAGGGCTGGAGAGAGCAGGTGTGGCGCTGCGCCCTGAGTGGATTATTCACGGCAACTATCACCCCAGCAGCGGCTACGAAATGTTTGCCGCCCTGTGTGCGAAGCTGGGACGTCCGCCCAAAGCCCTGTTTACGGCGGCATGTGGGCTGCTTGAGGGGGTACTGCGTTATATGAGTCAGCACCATTTACTGCAAAGTGATATTCACATTGCCAGCTTCGACGATCACTATCTCTACGACTCTCTCACCTTGAGTATTGATACCGTCGAGCAGAACATTCCGCGCCTGGCGTATGACTGTTTTGACCTCATTACCCAGTTGATTGAGGGCAATGAGCCGACCGAACAACAACGCATTTTGCCCGCCACACTACGCCTGCGTAATGAACGTTTGAAAAACGCAGCGCCTGGTCAGGCTGGCTGATGTAACTGCAACGCGTGTCACCATTTTGATAATACAAGGGGAAGGGGCTTCCCCTTGTGTTCATCATTGCTGGCTGCCACGCACCATCGTCACGATCGCCTGCACCAGTTCATCCTTCGCCTGCTGCGCGCTGATTTTGCCAATCACTACCGCCCAGGATAACCCTTCTGCGGCACCGAGCATCGCCCATAGCGCGGGTGTTTGTAACGTATTGCCATTGCAGAAAGGGGTAAACAGCGCCCGGCATTTCTCGGTAAATGTCGTGGCGTACTCCTGACGGATTTGCTCCAGTTCCGGCGTGCCGCTGAGTGCGGCAATGACACTTGGCATTTCGCGCCCCGATAGCAGCACACACTCAATGTACGCATCGGCAATGACCGCCGCGAGCTTCTCCAGCACAGGTTCTGTCTGGCTAAGCTGTGCGTCCATACGTGCCGTCGAGCGAAGATCATATTCCCGATAAAGTGCGGCAAACAGGCCCGAACGGCTGGTGAAATGATCATAAACTACCGGCTTTGTGATCCCGGCGCGTTCTGCGAGATGGCCGAGTGTCAGGGCTTCTGTGCCTTCTTCCCGAATGATCTGCCAGGCCACCTCAATCAACTGGGTATAGCGTTCCTGCCGTGATAAACGCTGGCGTGCGCTCTGACTGCCCATCGTAAAAATTCTCCGTTGACATGCTTATATACCAAAGGTAAGTTACTATTGGTAGGTTACCTTTGGTATATAGAGTACGTTTGCTTACGCCATCCCGCAACCAGGAGTCGCTAAATGCATGCTTTAATCGTCATTTCTCATCCGGATACACACTCTCTGAGCCACAGTGTCGCTGCCGCCATGGCGAAAGGGATTACCACTCATCCGCAACACACCGCAGAGATTGTCGATCTCACCGCCGAAGGCTTTAACCCAACCTTCACCGCGCAGGACTTTGCCGCGTTCAAGCTTACCGCACCTGTCCCGGCGGATATTGTGGCAGAGCAGGCTCGAATTGATAAGGCTGATGCGCTGGTGCTGGTGTTCCCGGTCTACTGGTGGTCAATGCCCGCACTGCTGAAAGGCTGGATTGACCGCGTGTTTACCAACGGTTGGGCTTATGAAGAGACCGCCGAAGGAGAGGTGGTGAAAAAGCTGGGCCGCCTGCCGGTCCATGTTATTGGCCTCGGCGCGGCAAGCCAGGGCGCCTACGACCGGCATGGCTTTACCGCCGCCTTTCACGCGCAAATTGCCCACGGCATTTTTGACTACTGCGGTGCGCAGGTGAAAGCGTCTGAGCTGCTATTACTGCCGGAACTGGGAAGCGGGGAGGCGTATCTGGATAAAGCGCTGACGCTGGGGCATGCCGTTTTCGCATAGTTGTATGCTGTTTTGATACCGTCTCAAGGCCGTAGTACACCCTGCTGCGGCCTTATGTTTTCTGCGAAAATATATGTTTTTAAATATGTTTATATTGTGGATGACCATCATTTCTGTAACATTAAACAATGTTATTTATTTTATTTTTTACCGTTCAGACGAAATTTGCTGCGTTAATATTAATAAAGTTACGAGCTGAATCGACGCGCACGTGGTTTTTTTTGAGGATTGACATTGCAGATGTAAATTATTCTTTCTATATTGACTTCCTTCCTTTTAGTGCTTAACTATTACTAGCCAATATTTTTCCCATCATGACATGCGTTGGTAACATAACCTGCTCATTATATTAAAAAGACCTGCTCGTGATTCATTTCTGAGAATGTGTGGTCTGATAATTATCACAATACCCGTAAAGCATACCTAAGTTTGGGTTGTTTTTTCTTATCTTTATTTAATCTTCCAGGTTAGTTGTTATTTAAGCCAGTCTAACATCGAAATTGTTTGATGCTGAAATATCAGATATTTTGGTGGGTTAATTCCTGTGCGCCAGGAAAGATTCATTTTTTAAATAACCTATTATTCTTCAATCAGTAAGGAGGGAGATGCCTTAATTTATTTTGCTCGGCTGTGAACGTCAGAATGTCATTCTAATTTCAAAAAAGGAACTACATGATGAGTACAGAACCGATTAAGATCGCGTTGAAAAAGAGTAGCGGACATTACGTTACTGTCGACAGTGGGGCTAATCTATTAGCGGCGACGAGTTCAACGTGTGGAAATAATGAAATTTTTCAGTTGGTTTACCAGCAAGACATGATCTTCGCTCTGCAAGCGTTTAATGGAAAGTATGTGACAATTAAGCCGGGCGAAAGTAATTCATTAGCCGCAATAAGTGACTCGGTGGGCGAAAACGAAAACTTTGAGATGTTCAACTGGCATTCAGATGAGCAAATCGTCCTGCTGGCAGCGAATAAGATGTATGTCGATATCAAGGCCGCAGGTGCTATTTTGCAGGCCAACTCTCTGAATCCAACGGACGATGATATCTTCGAAATTATTCCCCTTGATCAATCCGGCAATCCGCTCCCGCTCAACGAACCCGATACGCTGACGGAGCAACCTTCTGTACATGTGTTAAAAGCGGCTGCGGCAGGAAGCTCTCCTTCCGTGTTTACCGTCTGCTTTAGTGGCACCGCCTGTACTCGCGATGAAGGTGAGGTATCACGTCCTGGTAGTGATAAAAATATCTATTGCCCGAATACGGGTTATATACCGGTACGGATCCACAAAGAGATCAGCGGCTCATTACAGGCCGTCACGCCGAGTATTTCTGTTCGTGGTGTAGGTGAAAATGACTGGGCGGTTCCCCGCAACGACAGTGAACCGCTGGTCTTTAATGGGCCACTTGATGCAGATTCCAGCCTGCTTAACTATGTAAAAAGTTACTCAGGCGGCAACCAGTATTCTTATGCCACTCAGCTTGATGGCTGGTCAGCCCCGGCACTGGCTTTGCATGGCGCTAACATCGCATGCAAAAGTGGCAAACAGCAGTTTAATTTTATCGGACATAGTCGGGGAGCCGTTGAGTGCATCATGGCGGCCTGGTTTATCTATGCCTACGGTTCGGAGCAACTCAAAAAAATCCCCATCAATATTTTTGCGATCGATCCTGTTCCCGGGACTGGCCAGTGGTACAGCATGCTTACGCAGCTTCCCCCCAACGTGGTGAATTATGTCGGTGTCTATGCCTGGGATATGTGCATACAACCGGGTGATAAACCCTTTATGGCACTGGTTCCTCGTCCCAACGGGCTCATGACAGGAAAAGACAATACCGCCAAAATCTACAACTCAGTTTTATGGTGGGACAGATGGAAATACATCGCGGATAACGCGCAGTTGACCGACCCTCTGGAGAAAGGCAATTATCCGCAACCCGTGGGCTATACGCTGTACGCCATACGCGGCAGGCACAGCACCGTCGCGGGAAATTACACTGCAGACGCAAAATATGATGCGGCAAACGTATCGGCTTCGGTCGCACCCGTACCTGAGCTTATCTACAAAATGGCACGCGGTTATCTTACTCAGTGGGGCACCGTTTTCCCGACGGCGAGCGCCGTTGGTGAAGATGTTGTTCCGCTTCGACAGGCTATCAACACTGACCACCGCGATTTCGACGCGATGGGCGGAGGAGAGACGCGAACCAGCTCTCTTCCCTACCGACCTTATGTGCGCAGAGTTTCTTCCATTTATGGAATCAACCCGGCAAATAGCTACTACATGGATAACGTTGTTGGCAACCCGCCTTATTCAATGGCCTACCCGGTCACGAATGAACGAACCGACGCCGGATGGGTTAAATGGACGTTTTTATAATTCAACGCCCAGCCAATTAACGGACATACCTGATTATCATTCACAGGAAAGATTATCATGAGCTATGCACTCAATTTAGTGGGAAATCCGTCTTATCTGTCTGCGCCAAATAGCACGGTTTATAATTTTGGCACAGGTGACTTTACGCTTCAGTGCTGGGTAAAAACCCGCGCATCCGGCACCGTTATTTCACGCAAAGCAACCGAAGGCGGTGCCGGTAACGGTGGTTTTTTACTGGTCATTAAACCTGGCGGTCTGATTAAACTCGCGACGGATAATGGATTTGGCTTCTATGAAATTAATACGGTTGCCACCCATATCAGTGATGGAAACTGGCATTTTTTAACGGGTGTTCGTCAGAACAGCCAGCTCTCTGTCTATGTAGATGGCACGCTAGTTTCATCAAGCCCAAAAAACAATATTACACCACCTGTCAACGTGAATAACGCCTTGCCACTGTACATTGGGGCCACGGCGCAACGACAAGAACAATATAATCAATTTAATGGCGAGCTTGATGAAGTTCGCGTCTGGAATATTGCACTATCCGCAGCGCAAATTAGCACGCAAATGAATCAACCGCTGACTGGCACGGAGCCAGGCCTGGTGACTTATTACACTTTCGCCGGACAGAATGCGACGGACCAGTCACCGAGCCATAATAATGCGAGCCCCGTTGGCGCTGTCGCATATTCCGCCCCCGGCGTTTTTTCCGGTGAGGATATGCCTTTTATCGACCGGGTTGAACAGGCCGTTAAAGGCTATTTCAATCAGTTAAGCGGCCCGTCCTATATTCGTATTATGGATACACCGCATATCTGGGGAATGGATTTCGGGCGGGATATTATGACCCAGGCCCGTAATCGACAAAGGGATTTCTCCCGGGCCATTGATGAAATCATTCAAAAAACCAAATTTCGTTGTGATGTGTCCTCACTAAATAGTCCGGACCCGGACTGGCAGCGGGTGATTTTTGGCGCCATTGATACCTGTTTAACTCAACGCATGGGCAGAACTCAGCCGACACAGTTCCGCTTCTTTTTTGGCCAGACCCCCACCACGCCAGTTGGCGAACCGGCTAACTATACCGAGTTTAAAGCGGGGCTGATTCGCCTGATTCAGGAGCGCGGTAAAGAGTGGGAAGTGATGCCCGAGATCTGGATGGGGCGGTTCTATCGGCTCGGTGCCGGGATCATTTCGGCGATTCAGGCCAAAGTGTTTGGTAGCGCGGTGATTGGTGTCGACGACACGAAAATGACGTGGAACCACACCAAAATTATCAGCATGGATGGCACATCGGCGCTGGTTGGCGGACATAACCTGAATATGGATCTGTTTCGCAGCTATCCTCCCGTGCACGATGTGTCGGTGGTTGTCCACGGCAAGCCTGCGCAGGGGTCGCAGCTTTTCTTAAATCAAATGTGGGTATGCGGCAAAGACCTGATTACCAAAGAGACGCTGAACGTAAGCAACCTGAGCTGGCAAAACAAGGATAGCGATCCCACGTTACCTCGCGACCCCTTCGTGCAACCTGAGGTTGCGGCTTATCTCGAGGCCCAGCAAAAAGCGATTATTGCCCTTCATAAGGGGGGCGTTCAGCCTGATGGCGGCGAACAGGAGGTAAACCATGAGGAGTACGCCCAGGCGAGCCTGGACATTCGCGATCAGGATTTAAAAACGCTGCTGGATCTGAAACTTCCGGTCTTCCCGCTACGTGTAATCTATACGAAATATGCTGGATTTGAAGAGTACAAACTCGCCACGCGTAATCTGGTGCTGGGGAAATACTGGAATGGCCCTGACCCGGCAACGAGCTTTCAGAAAGCGGCAGAGATCATGAAAGAACAGCTCATCAAGCATGCCAAAACGACTATTCGTATGTCGCAGATGGACCTGGTGAGCGCATGGAAGAAAAACTGGTCCGATCATAAAGTTTGTCAGTGGCTGCTGGAGGCGTTACTGAATAATACGGCATTACAGGTGCAAATTGTTGTTTCGCCGCTGGATGCCGGGGCCGGCGCGGCGGGCGATCAATATTCTTTTGGTTCTGGTGCCTCCCGAACATTCGAACTGATGGAGTATTACATGACGCATGATGTCGCCACGGATGCGCCCATTAGCGACCCTGGCGGTATACGTGCTAATGCCCTGAAACGTCTGCATATCGCGCCGCTGTATTACACGGATAAAGTCCCGGCGAACAAAACGCAGGAGGGGGTGACTTACAAATGGCCGGATCTGAGCCCCGAAGGTTACACGGCAACCCTGAAACAGCCGCCGCTTTCCGTTGAGCCACCGGTGAAAGGTGTTATCGGCAGTGCCGCCTGGGCAGTGATCAACGCCAGTGGTTACATCTATTCCAAAGTGCCCTCGGCACCGGGCAACCACGCCAAGATTATGATTATCGATGACGAAGTGTATGTGGTCGGTTCCGATAATCTCTACCCAGGCTTTCTCTCGGAGATTGATTATCTTGTAGAAGGAAAGGATGCGGTCAGCCAGATGATCAATTCGTACTGGAACCCGCTGTGGCAATATTCCGGCCCCCACAGTATTTCGGGCTCAAGCGATATCCGCAGCAATTACCTCACGCTGATGGAACCGCTTGGGGTGAATGGCACGTTGATTTCCAGCAATCGGCAATATTTCGCCATCATGCAGGCCGATGGTAACCTCTGCGTTTATCAGGGCACACCCCATAATCAGGGTAAATATGTCTGGGGCAGTCAGAAAACGGGGCCGGGAGGACAGTTCTTCACAGTGGTGCAAGCCGACGGCAACCTCTGTACCTACTTCGGTACCATGGGTAACCAGGGGAAATACCTTTGGGGTACACAGCGGCTTGCCGACGGTGGCAAATTCTTCCTGATCATGCAGGATGACGGCAACCTGTGTGTCTATAAAGGAACCGGTCCGCAAGACCAGGGGGCATTTGTCTGGGGTTCGAAGAACTGAGTGTTGAATTGTCGCGCAAGAAAACTCAAACCCGCCCTCAGTTCAGCAGGGCGGGTTTTTTTATGAGTCAGGTGCGCATGTAATGGCGTTAGCGTTACATCGTGTGTATTTAACGCTCAGAAAATGAGAAGGCAATTAACTATGCCAGTTTCACATAGCATTTCTGCTAAACGCGAAACGTTAAATTGACGCATCAAACCTGCGGAGCGGGAGCTAATTGATCGTGCCGCGAAAGCCAGAGGTAAGAACCGAACTGATTTCGTTCTTGATGCTGCCCGCGCAGGCTGCGCACGACTCAAGGGGTGAAGCTGGTCTTAGCAAAAACTGCCGCCCACATCGCAGGCGGCAGCGGCCATCAGAACAATACCGAGTAGTTCAGGCCGAAGGTACGACCGCGGCCTTTGTAGGTATACAGGTTCTCAGCACCGTAGGTTGGGCTATAGAGGCCCGGTGCGCGTTGTCCCCAGGCGGTGGTGTAATCTTCATCCAGCAGGTTTTCGACGCTAAAGCTCAGCTTGCCCACGGGCAGTACATAGCTGCCTAACAGGTCAACGGTGTTATAGCCATCGATGTGCTTACCGGCTTCGTCAGAGAGATCAAAGGTCTGGGTACTTTGCAGACGCAGTGTCCAGTCGCCCGGCGCCCAGGTGACCCATGCGCTCATTTTCGACGGGCTTGCACTGTCGACCGTCAGCTTTTGCCATTTCCCGTCAACGCGGGTTTGCGATTTGATGGCGTTAAAGTTCGCGCCGGTGCTCCACTCGCTATCAGTAAAGAAGTAATCCACCTGGCCTTCAACACCATAAATACGACGCTGGTCATCTTCAATATTGATGGTCATGTCGGTTTTATTGATGTTGATGGTTTTGTCAGAAAGCGAGTAGTAACCGGCAATTTGGGTGCGCAGATTATCCCCGGTAAAACGCCAGCCCAGCTCATACGCATCGACTTTGATACCGTCGAGTTTTGAGTCGTTGACGTTCACGCTGTTGACCAGACGATAGTGCCCATTACTCAACTGGTAGGTGCCGGAGCCGTAGTATTTCGCCAGATCCGGGATCTCAAAGCCTTGTGAGAAGTTAAACCACAACTGCTGGCGATCCGTCAGATGACCCAGAATGCCTGCGTTAAACAGCAGGTTGTTGTAATCGGTTTTCCCGCCCGGCACCGCGTCTGCTGAGGTGGCTCTGCCTGTGGCAATCGCCTGCTGCTGCGCGTAACCAATAAAGTCATCGACCCGGTTTTCTGTGTATTGATAGCGCACGCCGCCGCTCAGAGTGATAGCGGAGATGTCGTAGCTACTTTGCAGGAAAGGGGCGAGGTTGGTGATGCTGTAACCCGGATAACGCCCGACATTCCAGGCGTTGTCCAGCTTCATGCCACCGCTGGCCGCCGCTTTATTAAGGTCAAAAAATTGCTGGTTGGCGTCGAAAGTTTCATGTTCGGCATCCACGCCCCATGTCAGGGTTAAATCCTCCAGTGGCTTGCTGTTGATGGTCAGCTTGCCGCCGTAGAAATCGGTTTTTTGCTGCGATGCGCCAATACTGGTCACCCGGCCGCCGGAGAGGGTAGGGAAGGGGTAGAACGTCAGGCTTTCATCACGGTAGTAAATCTGTGCGAGCAGGTCCTGGCCCCAGAAATCGGTGTTTGAATATTGCAGGTTGATCAGGTGGCGCTCGGTGCCCGGAATGCGGTCGGAGTCGAGGTTGTTTTTGTTGTACGCTTTGCCAGAACCGGTTACCGCCGAGAAGTTCTCTCCGAGGTACAGGCCGTGCTTACCGTCGGATTCACTTTTGTAATACTGAGTGGTGAGCTGCAACTGCTGATGAGCGTCGATATTCAGCGTACCGGTGCCCATGACATCCAGACGGTCTGAGTACTGCAGGCCGGTCTGAGTGTTATCGATATTGACCTCGTTGCCTTTGCCGTCATACCAGCCGCCAAAGCGCTGATACGCCACCGACAGGCGTCCGGATGCATTGTCGTTTCCGCCGCTGACCGCCGCCGCGACGTTTTCGTCATTATCGTTATGGCTGTTAAAGCCCGTCTTCATGCCGGTCTGAAACTCGACTTCTGTTTCCGGCTGGCCTTTTTTAGTCACGATATTGATCAAACCACCGGTACTGCCGCCGCCATAGAGGGAGGTTGCGCCGGAGATAACTTCAATGCGGGCGATATTAAATGGATCGATTGAATCAAGCTGGCGGCTGTCGCTGCGCGAGGAGTTTAAACGCACGCCGTCGACCATCACCATCATCGAACGACCACGCATATTCATACCGTAGTTGGTGCGGCCCTGGCTGCTGACATCCATACCGGGAATCAACTGCGCCAGCACCTCTTTGAACTCTTTACCGCCCTGAACCTGCTGTTCAATTTCTGCCTGTTCAATGACCCAGGTGGTCTGCGCCATGTCGGTAATGCTGTGATTCGCACGGCTGGCGGCCACCACCAGTGTCTCTTCTTTTTGACCTTCAGCTGCGGCATTAGCATTTAACATCATCAGTAAACAAGGACTTAACGTCCAAACGTAACAAGGTTTCATTATTGTGGTAATCCTGATTAATCCAAAGGTACGGCGGCGTTGATTCTCCCGTGCCGCAAGCGCATCACTTTATTGGTGATAGTGATTATCAAGATGATATGAATTATCGTTACCATGTAAACAGTTTATGTTAAAAAATATTTCTCTAATGACATGATTTTTATGTGGTTTATGGTGTGGGAAATAGGATGTTTGGCGAGCCTTTAGAGTTAAAGGGGGGTAGCCCGAATAAGACGCAGCCGCATCCGGGAAAGAGGGCGCTGAATGCTCCCCCTCACACCGATTTGCTGCCTGACGGAGAAGGGAAACCAAAAGCAAAAACCCGCCTTGTGGGCAGGTTCTCTGAATAGTGGTGCCCGGACTCGGGAACATTTAATTACTTACCAATTTGATTTCTAACAAAAATTCTTCTGCTACTTATTGTCAAGACCCAGAGGGTGACCCTCATTTCCTCTTGTAAATCATAAAGGTGGATAAAGATAAGTAGAAAACCTTTCGGTTCGATACTCTGATTCTATTCCTTCAAAATTTATCGTAATGACATCTGCGTTACGCGTGTTGTATACTTAATATCCACAGAAACACAGGAGGACAACACCATGCCAGCCGCAAACAGTATGGCGATGAAACGCGAAACTCTGAACCTGCGCATCAGGCCCGCCGAGCGTGATCTTATCGACCGGGCAGCGAAGGCCAGAGGGAAAAACCGCACTGACTTTGTGCTGGAAGCCGCCCGCGCTGCCGCTGAGGAAGCGTTGATTGAGCAACGCATCATTATGGCCGATCCGCAGGCTTATGAGGAATTTCTGGCTCGTCTGGATCAGGCGCCTGCGCCTAACGCTGCACTGCGTAAAACTATGCAGACCCCTGCGCCGTGGGAGCAGGAAAAATGATCTCTGCTCCAGAACCGCTTCATACCGGGCATATTCTTACCCCGTTCTGTTGCGGCATGGATTCTATGGATAAGTGGCTAAAACAACGGGCGATGAAGAACCAGCTTTCTGGTGCATCCCGCACGTTTGTCTGCTGCGACGATGCTAAGGTGATGGCTTACTACTCGCTGGCTTCCAGCGCTGTGGCGACAAATACTGCACCCGGTCGCTTCCGCCGCAATATGCCTGACCCTATCCCGGTGGTGGTGCTGGGACGTCTGGCGGTGGATAAATCACTGCATGGGCAGGGCGTCGGACGGGCGCTGGTTCGTGACGCCGGACTGAGAGTGATTCAGGTGGCAGAAACCATCGGCATTCGCGGGATGCTGGTTCACGCCCTGTCGGATGAAGCGCGGGAGTTTTATCTGCGGGTGGGGTTTGAGCCGTCGCCAATTGACCCGATGATGCTGATGGTGACGTTGGGGGATTTGGTGGAGAGTATTTAGCAGATATATTTCTACCATTCTGCATTAAATTCTGTACTTAGATGAAATTACTCAGGGAATAGAAATGCTGTATCGGGTTGATGAAATACTGGGATATTTGAATCGTTGCGAGCGCACTACATCAAATCAGGCAGATCCATTAGAGCTTCTAGCTAAAAGACTTTCTTTACGTGGGTTGATCGTTAGTTCTATTTTCCTACTGTTAATGTTACTCCCTCTTGGTATCTACGCATTTTTTCCTGAGAAGCTATTCATCCTAGTGAGTAAATTTTTATTCATTTTGATGATGCTGAGTGGAATGTTTACTTTATTAGTTGAGCCAGCATTGATGTTATTAGGTCTATTTAAATGGAAAACAATGACTTTGACTCGTTTTCTGAAGGAAGTTCAGGAAGATGAAGGACATGTAGCAGCATTGAGCCGCTATGATGCAAATGAACTCCAGTACGCAGAATTTCAACTGATAAAAAAAATTACCGCCAATGAAAATCGCGTCAAAGTCTTCTTTGGTGAGAAAACAGCAGTATTTGCGTTACTGGCATTTTCGGTTCCGTTTATGAAAGAACTTTTTGGATGGAATGTTAATTTTTCGTTTTTTCTCTGGGGGAACGGTTTTTCTGGCTATGCTGATACCTTGCTAGGATTTGTCTGGGCATTAATTTTTGGCATGTCTCTTGGCGCGATTGCTTTAAAATTAGTGACTGAACGGTATAAATACCAGTTATATCTACTTAAGCAGACGCTTTGGATTAGAACTCTTTAGTAAAAAACAGGCTGGCAACATCATGAATCAAAAGATACTTCTAAAAGGTACCAATGGGCTTTAAGATACTGCCCATTGGTGAGAAGTGATATAAAATACAAAAAACATCAGTTATCACTTTGTTTTTTTGCATTCCATACCAAAGAACAGAGGGTACAGGTGTTCTAAAATGTCGGCAGGCAATGAAATCGAGTATAGTTAAACCTGCCTGTACCGCACTTGAATCTTTGAAAATATTATATCGTTCGTTTTCCCGTAGCTCATCTATTCTGTTCTTATAATCACTCATACTATCCGAAAATGTTATTGGTGCCTCGGTCTCACCAGTGAAGGATTGTGCCGGATGAAAGTAAAGATGTTTATAAAGGTCATTCGTTGGATGCCATAGCTGAGAGCATATTTTAGTATATGATTCTTTTATACCTGTTAATAATGAGCGATATCCTTTTTCTTTTTTCAGTATTACACACCATCCCATTAAGGTGGGAATCATCCAGGACATGCTTGTTGTTTTTTCTTTTAAATATGTATCGTCGCTATTGCATTCCATACTGATGAGATCGTCAATAGAGTTTGTTGATATTGGATGTTTGATCTTACCCAGCAATAGTGGACACGCGACTAAGTGAGTAAACTCTCAATCAGAGGTGACTCACATGACAAAGCCTGTATCGACTACCAAAAAGCCACGTAAGCAGCACACGCCTGAATTTCGTCACGAAGCCCTGAAACTGGCTGAACGCATTGGTGTGGCCGCAGCCGCCCGCGAGCTTAGTCTGTATGAATCACAGCTCTACAACTGGCGAAGCAA
The DNA here is from genome assembly GCF_040578655.1 of Phytobacter sp. RSE-02. Classification (NCBI taxonomy): domain Bacteria; kingdom Pseudomonadati; phylum Pseudomonadota; class Gammaproteobacteria; order Enterobacterales; family Enterobacteriaceae; genus Phytobacter; species Phytobacter sp. RSE-02. The sequence continues at coordinate 129,543 of NZ_JBEULY010000008.1, forward strand.
ACAGCAAAATCCGCACTCTTCTTCTGAGCGCGAACAGGAGATGTCCGCTGAGATAGCCCGTCTTAAGCGTCAACTGGCAGAACAAGCTGAGGAACTGGCCATTCTCCAAAAGGCCACGACATACTTCGCGAAGCGCCTGAAATGAAGTATGTCTTCATCGAAAAACATCAGGCTGAGTTCAGTATCAAAGCCATATGCCGTGTACTTCAGGTTGCCCGTAGCGGCTGGTACATCTGGCATCAGCGTCGTCATCAGATAAGCCGGCGTCAGCAGTTCCGTCTTGTCTGTGATAACGTGGTCCGGGAGGCATTCAGTGACGCAAAACAGCGCTATGGTGCGCCACGCCTGTCCCAGCATGATTCCGGCACTGACCGCAGTCGCCAGCCACAGCGTTCCGGGTCGGGTTCCTCCGGTCCGTTCACGCTTCTGCTGTGGGACTTACCCATCAGAATTATTGCTATCTTACTGGGGGCACTGCTGGTCAGCCTGCTGATTGAATATGCTTGTATCGCGTTCCTCTGGCCGGAAGCGGGCGCACAGCATAGCTATCAGGTGATGGTGGAAGAAAGTCATTGGTTATCTCAGGGCTACACGCAGAGCCTGTTGATGTCTGCGCCGGTTGAGACCGCCAACCGCTGGGTGCACAGCGCCTGGCAATGGTTGTTTATCGACAGTGGGTTTAGTCGCTGGCTGCAGTCGTTCAGGCAGACCAGCCAGCAGGGACAGGGGCTTATTCCTGCGATCACTGGCGTGGGGACAACACTGATACGCTGGCTGGGAGAATATCTGCAGGCGACCGTATGGGTAACTATGATATTCCTGATCCGCGTGCTGATCCTGTTTCTGAGCCTGCCCCTGTTTATCCTGGTGGTTATCACGGGGGTTGTAGAGGGGCTGGTCAGGCGAGATTTACGGCGGTATGGCGCTGGCTACGAGTCCAGTTTTGTTTACCACCACGCCAAACGTTTTATCAAGCCAGCACTCTATGGGCCGTGCATGCTTTATCTGGCGTGGCCCACGGCGGTATGGCCAAATCTGCTTCTTTTACCTGCTGCACTGTTAATTGGCAGTGTACTGGCTGTCGTCACCGCGACCTTCAAAAAATATCTTTAAAGCTCCGGCGTGACAGTCCGGTGGTTGTTCAATGATGTCAAAAATTATTGATTACCGAGACCAGTAGCGCCTTTGGATTTTCGAGTGTACTGACTGTGACAATTTCGTGTTGATCCTGACCCTGCCAGCATACAGCCTCGATGTGGCAATTCTCTTGCTTGCTGTACCCGGCTGCGATGAGATAGGTGTCCACCTTCTCTGAGTCAGTCGTGTCATAAAATCTTATTGCGTGTACCTGTGATGCCGGACCGGTGATGTTAGCGAAATCAAAGTCATAACGGGGGGATATTCTGGGCATGTCTTTGAGGAGACCCGGCGTGTAAAAGCCATACTCCCGCGTGTCCTGCTCTGTGTAATGCGCGCTCCCGGAAAACTCCATTTCTATATAAGGCCATGCCAGAGTCAGTACCACGGCAACCGACAGGGCTATTATGCTAATAACCTTAATTGATTTACGCATAAGGTAGAAAACCTCCTTTTGCTTTGTCCATGTAGGAGCCATTTTGTGAAGATACAGCGACGATACCCGAACGAAAATCAGTCCAGGGTTTTACAGACTGCATAAAATTTGGCAGTTGTGCTTTGTAAGGCCGTGAGTTTGGGAATTTCTCAGGATCAGGGAATAACAAGGGGGTAAATCCTTCATTTTTCCAGTTGCCAATTTTGCCGTAGTAGTCCCAGCGTTTAAGCGCTTCGTCTTTACTGACAGGCCTCAGCATATCAAAGGGATTCTGTATGGAAACGACGCGATAGAACCCGAGTAAATCTGACACCAGGTCCTCGCCACTAAAACCGCTGTCCATCACCAGACTGATGGGAAACGAGGCTTGCAGCCCTTCGAATTTTGTCGCCAGGGACATCATCATGGCCAGCGCGATGCTTTTTCTTTCGCAATACGTACGCCCGTGTTTGATGCGCCAGGTGATGAATTTCCCCATTTTCATGACTCTGCGGGGATCGACCATGGACTGGGAGTAAGTGACGTCGTAATACTCCTGCCCGGAGGATTCACCGGCATCGATATTTCTGAGTAATGTCCTTATATCGGTGCCTTGTGCATGCCCCAAATCAACCCAGCCAATGGCCTGCGTATACACTAAGCCGTACGGTACTCTGCTCGCATTTTTGCCATCAATAATATCGCTTCTTTTGCTCATCCTTAATCTCTCTTCTCAATATTCCCGTATCAGTTTCATACGGATGGCTTAGAAAACGCTGTCTTCGACAATATTAACCCTGATGTTTGTATCGCATCTTCCAGGAATTCTCTGACTTTTATTTTTGCGGTTGCATAAAGAATTTACTGCTGCCGCGCGACCGGCTTTGCGTCAATCTCCCGACGACCGTTAAGGGGAGGAAAACAGATGCGGCATTTAACGATTTTCGGTGTTCTGGTACTGGCCGCTCTGCCGGTGATTCAGTGCCAGGCCTCCGAAAAAGACGAACTGGCACTGGTAATGAGGCAACTCGACCAGGTGCAGGCAGGACTGGATCGCGCCCGTGTGGTGGCGAACCAGAATCAGAACGCACGCTTTTATTTTGATTATCAGCAGGCCACCCGTGACATCTCAACGATGAAGCAGGGGATTTCCACATACCTTGAGCCCTCCCGCGCTCAGCCCACCGTTCCCACCACCGTCACGGGGCAGTACCGCAGTGAGGAGCCATCATGGCGATGAACGGTCAGCAGCAGAGTGGCTGGAGCGCCGGTACCGGCTCTTCACTGACCCCTGAACAGTTGAATGTGCTGATACTGGGGACACTGGGCACCGTGCTCTTTCTTTTCTTTGCCTGGTCTGTCGTCCAGGCCTACCGTGGGCTGAGTTCGAAATCTGTCACCTGGCGACAGTTTCAGGAACTGCTTATCCGCAATGTCGTACTCCTCCTCATCACACTTTTTTTCTTTTTTCACTGAAAGGATATGGCTTTATGAAAGCAAAAGTTAATGCGCTTTATCGCTTACGAAACAGATTGAAACCCGCCCTCGTCCTGGCACTGTGTTACAGCGGTCAGGTGATGGCGGACCTGCCTGCGGTGGAAAACCCCACTGGCGGCGGGGGTGGCGGCACCTATAACACCGTTATGGGGTACATCAGGATGGGCGGGCTGGCGCTGGGCCTGCTGGTCTGTGTTGCAGCATTTCTGGCCGTGGCCCATGCGGTCATCACGTCGTTCCACGATATCCGTCGCGGCAAGGGAAACTGGACAGAATTCCTGGCCTATCTTGTGGTGGGGATTGGCGTGATCCTGCTGGCTATTTATCTCGCCACAAAAGCGTCAGATATTCTGTAAGGAGGATGCCGATGGGGAGGAGATGGAGAGAATGTGGCTGGAATCTAATAAGGCACGTTATTTGTCTATCCTGCCCGGGGCAACGACCGACACGCTGACGGATGAGATTGTGTCATTTCTGGTGTACGCCACGGATACAGAAGATGAAGAACGGGCCGCGTGGACGTCGCGAGCCTGGGAGTTCGATGGTATGGATGACTTTCCAGAGCAGGATTTTGACCAACCCCTTGAGAGGGATATCCCGGTGGACTGGCGGCCTTTAGTAAGGGATGGTGAGACACGATGGATGATTGAGCGAAATGCTGCCGCAGCGGGGTTCTTGTGGGAAATGGATTATCTTGAATGGCGAGAGAAGAATGATGCCTGACATGCATTAGCTCAGACTTGATTTGGAATAGCCACAGCACAGAGCTTAACCTAATCTGACAGGCGGCTCTGTGCCAAAAGCGGACATCATGATGTACTAATCAACGTGGGGTAGGTCCTTTCTTTGCCGATGGTACAAAATGAGATAAAGCTAAATGCTGGCTCCGAAAGCTTTTCATTGCAAACTTAGCTCACATTTATGACGCTGAGACGTAAAATACATGGAGATCATTATGGCATTTATACGTAAGCCGCAAACAATCCTTTCAGTATCTAATACTGAATCATTAAATGAACAGGAATTTAACGAACTGGTAACGGAATTATCAGTGCTGGGCTTCACACATAGCTCGGAGGTTTCCGAATATATTGTTAAAAATAAACTTGGCGCTAAATATAAAAATATATCTGGGGTTCTTCAGATGAAGAAACGTGGTGATGAATGGTCATTTGACGGAGGTTTTCCTCCCGATATTTATGCTCGGTTATGCCAAAAGCTAAACCTTAAAAATAAAGGATCACAAGCTCTCCCGGGGGAGTTTACTCCCTATAAAAACGTCAAGTAATCTGTGGTGGATGATGCGTCGATGAATATGCCACAACTGATAAGTGTTTGCCGTCAGCACTTGCGGTGTAGGTACCCCTGAAAAAAGAACCATCAACTTTTAGGGAATATCTGGCACTCAAATTTCGGCTCCTGGCACGGAACGGTCTGACTGACGGCCTTAAATGGCCAACATGAACGAGGAGCGGACGATAAAACTGACTCAGCTCTATCGAGGCAATAAATCGTGTAAAGTAAGAAAGAGAGTCTTGGTGTTCCTGTCCGAATAAGAAAAGAGGTTATATGAAAGGTTCATGTTTATGTGGAGCCGTTGCTTTTGAATTATCAGTTACGCCTTCACTCTTTTATCGTTGTCACTGCTCTCTTTGCAGAAAGCAGAGTGGAACAGGGTATAACCTGGCAACGCTGGTTAAAGCCGATAATTTCTTCTGGTTAAAAGGGGAGAAAGGAATCATGTCCTGGACAAAACCAACCGGTTATCGCACCGATTTTTGTTCTACCTGTGGTTCTACTGTGCCTAACCCGCTTCGCGAAAAACCATATGTGTGGCTCCCGGTTGGCTTAATGGATGAGCAACTGGATATGCAGTGCGTCGGAGACTACTGTACCGATAATTCAATGCCATGGGATAAAACCCGATCCAATAACAATCATGCTGGGCCGATAGCGTCGCTGGATGCTCTCTTGAAAAGCCTTAATCTGGCAGATTAAATTTTAAAAATGTGAATCGCCACGAATTTAACCGACACCTAAGGGTCATAGTAAGATGACTTAAAGAAAGGTGCCCATGAGCGATAAGCGTTATCCCGAAGAGTTTAAAATTGAAGTGGTAAAACAAGTTGTTGATCGCGGTCATTCTCTCTCCAGCGAGGCAATACGTCTCGGTATTACCACACATCAGTCAGATGCTCAGGCTGAGATCCGACTGCTCCAAAAGTGCTCAAGCGAGTTAAGGCTAACCGGACATATTAAAAAAACCGCGGCATACTTCGCCAGGCTGTCCGACAGAGGTACGCCTTTATCCGTGACAATAATCGTGGCTAGCCTGTCCGCCTGCTCTGTCAGGAGCTGGATGCGCATCCGAGTGGGGTTTTACGCCTGGCTCCGGCAGTCGCATTCACGACAATATCATGCTGACCTGAAGCTGACGGGGCAGATCAAACAGTTCTGGCTTGAGTCAGGCTGTGTCTATGGCTATCGCAGCCCATCTCTATCTGCGGGATACCTGACAACAGTGTGGGGGAAACAAAGTCTGGCGGTTAATGAAACGTGTAGGGATAAAGGCTCAGGTCGGGTATCGAAGCCCACGGGCGCATAAAGGTGAAACAAGTGTCTTGCGGTGGTTGTTGACCTGTTCTCGCGCAAAGTTATCGGCTGGTCAATGCAATCCGAATGACAAAAGATATTGTCCTGAATGCGCTTCTGATGGCCGTGTGGCGGCGTAATCCCCAAACCAGGTGCTGGTTAACTCGGACCAGGGCAGTCAGTATACAAGCCATGAGTGGCAGTCGTTTCTGAAATCACACGGCCCTTGAGGGTAGAATGAGCCGTCGCGGTAACTGTCACGATAACGCGGTTGCAGAAAGCTTTTACGAGTTGTTGAAACGCAAGCGGATAAAGAAAAAAATCTTTGGAACGCGGGAAGAAGCCCGCAGCAATATTTCTGATTACAATGAAATGTTTTATAACAGTAAGCCTCGGCAGGGTTCGAGCGATCAGATGTCACCGACAGAATATGAAAGCCAATATTATCAACGGCCCGGAAGTGTCTAGATTATCCGTTGCGATTCAGTTCGCTTATAGCGCCAGTCAAATATCCAGCATTCAGCATATGAGGTGACTGTCTCTGGCTAATGGACAGAATCACCGGGCAGCCCAGGGACGACGTTTCCGGGAGACAATCAACGGTAAACATTTTAATGTGAAAGGATGAGGCGGGTCACAACGCCCGTATTGCCACCCGTCGTTGGCAGAAAAATACATACCACCTGCGAGTGTGGGATAACCGTAATACTTACTGCATCGGGGAAGCCTTACCATGTTGACCGATCTCAGCACAAATGAAAGTAAAAGACGCAGGGCAATCGACCTGTTGAAAAATCCTGACGAGGGCCGGGACAACGCGTTAAAAAAATACACGCATCTGGTCTGCCAGTTGCTGAAAATGCCGATGGGCTTTGTGTCGGTTCTCGATGATGAAAAACAATACATCAAATCCGCCCAGAATGTTGCCATCACGGAAACCAGTCTGGGCGAGGCATTTTGCGTACAGACCCTGAGGCAGGGTGAGACGTCCATTTGTCATGACACACATCAGCACCCTACCTTTTGTGACTATCTCGCGGTCAAAGAAGCCCCGTTCATTCGCTTTTATGCAGGATGCCCACTTAAAACCCGGGATGGAGTGCCCGTTGGTACCCTGTGTATCCTCGATACTCAGCCCAGGGAACTTTCAGACGAGCAGCTCGATGTTTTTGAAAAGATGGCAGAACTGATATCGGATTTTCTGGCCTCGTGGCACTCCGTCGGCTACATCGATATTGTCACGCTGTTACCCAACCGTCAGCGACTGCTGAAGGATATTGAGGTTTCGACAGAGGGCGCATTCAGGCTCATCATCATTGATTGCATTGATATGCCATTAGCCTACGAAATGGCCCGCTCGCTGGGGATGACTGCTGTAGAAAATCTACTGCGTAATATGGTCGCAGAGCTGCAGACCCGCCTGCCTTTGGCCGGACGGCTTTACGCCGTGGCAGTCGGACGATTTGCCTTTTTTACCCATAAGCAAACGGCCCTGACATTAAAAGATATCGCCCTTAGTCTCCAGGGGATCCAGGCCAGGATCAACCCGGACGTTCCTCTTGATCTGGATATTCACATGGGTGACTCCGGACTTTGCGATAACTCTCTGACATCGAATGAAATTCTACGTCGCGCCGTCAGCGCATTACATGAAGCGATAAGTCAGGGACTCCGGTTTACAACCTATGATCATGTACTGGATACCCGTAAGAAGACTGATTTCAGCCTTCTGACCGAAGTCAGACAAGCGATACATGAAAACCAGGGGTTATATCTGGTCTATCAGCCGAAAATCTCACTGGTGACCGGGCGAGTGACGGGAGCTGAAGCGCTGCTGAGATGGCAACACCCGATAAACGGCGAAGTGTTGCCGGGCGTGTTTATTCCTCTGGTCGAAAAGACCAGCCTGATGCGTGAACTCACGGCGTGGGTTATCGATCACACTATCGCGCAACTGAGTGAATGGCAAAGCCGGGGACTTTCTTTACCCGTGTCGATTAATCTGGCCGCCAGTGATTTTTCCCGACCCGATTTCGCCGATGAGCTGGAACAGAAAATGCTGGATGCGCATCTGGATCCCGCCCTGCTGGGCGTGGAGTGTCTGGAGACGGAGAAAATGCTGGAAAGTCCTGCCGCACTTAACGGCCTGGACATGCTCAAATTACGCGGATTTAAAATATCCCTGGATGACTTTGGCTCCGGATACAGCAACATCAATTACCTGCGGCAGATCCCGATGGACATCATTAAGCTCGATCGCTCTATTGTGAGTAAGATTGACCGAGACAAAGCCAGCCGCATTATTGTGCACAACGTTGTCACCCTTCTCAAACAACTCGATTATGTCGTCCTGGCCGAAGGGGTCGAGGATGCCAGTACCGTAGAGATTTTACGCGAACTGGGCTGCGATGAAGTTCAGGGGTATTTTTATGCTAAACCGATGGTACCGGATGCTTTTGAAGCCTGGTATCACGCCAGAAACGAAGCGCGGGAAAAGAAGCCCTGAAGTGAACGCATAATCAGGGTAAAGACGTAAGCGTCTGACAGCGGTATCATCAGTGGGTTCGTAAATGCTCAATGGCACTGTCAGTGAGCGTAAGTACCGATTTAACACTGACGCTTATTCTGTCGATAATGGCCTGCCGGGGGCCATTACGCCACGCGTCACTGTTATAAAAAGATTCCTGAGAGGATTTCAAATGGGAAAGGCTGTCATAGGCTCTGAACAGATAGTAAGCATCGTCGTCATGGGCTGATATACCAAAAGAAATCACATCCATACCCGCTGCACGATGAAGTGGAACACTCACCTCTTTCATTATTCTATGGAAATCCTTCCCGGTACCGGGTTTAAGGGTGTACAGCAAAAATTCGACAGTTTTCATCTTAAGTCTCCTGGTCTCATTTCTCTATATCGCGAATCATTGCGACGAGTGACCACCAAGCTGGGCAGAAACGGTGGCACGTCCAGTTGAGTCCGGTCAGAACTGAGCGTCTTCAGCGTGCCAGTAGCGGACACGGTGCAACTCAGTCAATAATAAAAAGGTTTGCGACTGCTGTCGTTCCGGGCTGAAGCGGCTCCGCGTATCGCCAGCGTGATAACTCATACTTAAGGTGAACATATTTGAGTTGCACGTGGTTCTTTCGACGAACTCAGGTTGCAGGTTCACTGCTGTTTTCGTTGAGCCAGTCAGGGCGCAGAACCCCCATTACTATGCGGTCGTGGCGCTGATTATCGCGATAGACCGCCTTTCTGATGACGCCTTCTTTTATGAAACCATTTCTGAGATAGAGATTAATTGCGTTGTTGTTGTAAGCAATGACTTCCAGACTCAGTCGGAATAAATTCAGCTCCATAAAAGCGTAACGCATGATGAGCTTAAGGGCTTCGTCGCCAAATCCCTGTCCGCGATCCTTCTCATTACCGATGCCGATAGCAAGAGTGGCAAGCTGATTATTCCACTCCAGACTATGTAATGTGGCAAAGCCTATTAGCCTGTCGTCATCAAGCGTTCTTACATGAAAATAAAACGCATCCCCGGTGCCTTTTTTTTCTTTTTCAATTTTCTCTTCTGACTGTGGGTATGCTGGCTCTGTATCAACGTTGCGCAAATAAAAAGCATCGTCATACCATGCTGACACATGTTTTTCATCACCGATTCTTGGTGCACAAAGCCGAATCCTGGTCGATCTAAAAATATCGCCTTTCATGTTCTTCCTTAAAAAATTATAAGCAGTAATAACGTTATCAAACTGCCAGCATACACTGGTTTCATACAGCAGAAACGTTACGGCAAAACCTGGCGTCCGTTCCTCGCTCATGATGGCCATTTAGGGCCGTCAGTCAGGCCGTTCCATGTCAGAAACGGACTTTGCTAAGTCCGGATTGTAGTCATTGCTGGGGAACAGATAAAGTGAGTGCCGAATTTGAAGGCCTACAAAAACGAGCCTTCAAATTCATTTTTCAAAATAACGCTCGGTGGGCAGGTGGAATTCAGACCGGATCCGTATTCATTATGTGTGTCGCAGGAAATATGAGTGGTCCTTCAAGGATCTTAACTTCCTCACCATGAAAAATGTCAAAACCTTCTGTAAGTTTCCAGATGCCAGAAAGGTGATTTAACTCCACGCTTTTGTCCATTTCATCATTGATGAAATAGGCTAGCTGTATGATACCGTCATGCTGTATACGGTAAAATCCCTCTTTCATGCCATAATCTCCAACGATTACCCTCTGAAATGAGTATGGCACGCATGAGAATAATCTTAAAATATATCTTTTATTTAATAGACTGAAATAGCGACAGAATAAGAAGACTCAACATTATGATTCAAAACATCTTACTTAAGAAAAAGTCCACACGAGATGATGAAACATAGGGGATAAAAATCTGTCCGACGGAAAGGCAACTGATCGGGGAAAGCCTTACAGATGGTGCCGGATTTCTCCGGGAGTTCTGGTCAGCAACCTTCACTCGCGCCTTTCAAGGATTGTTGATGCTGAGACAACAAGCTGTTTACGCCCCACTTCCCTAGCGGATTACACCAAGAATTCATTTTAAATAACTTTTAGCGACCCTGCAATTTATCTGTTTTTACTGTGGGATGACGCACCATTTTTTATTGCCTTCAGGAAAATTGTATATGCTCAGGTAAATCTAAAATTAGCGTCTGACAGGTTTAAAGCTTCTTCCACTGAGTCCATACTGAGCCCTGACAAGCCTTTCAAGTGAATCCCGACTGAGAGTTATGCTGTCTTTTGAACCCGATGCAAACAGAGGATAATCACTTCCTCTACGGATCACTTTCAGAGTCCGCTTTTTCCCAAAAATATAGATACTGTTCATACTGCGCTTTTCATTTCAGGCACATAACCTCTAAGTGCAAAACGGATTTGTTTCCAGTCAGGTTACGCCTGTTTAAAATGGAAAAACTGATCTAAACCAAATTAAGGCTGAGCAGATAAGAGAATGAATCAATCATTTGGAACATCTAGGCCCTGATCCGTGGCCTGAGATGGCGCATTGCGAGAACGAGTACCCAGTTCACATAACTTAAAATGTTGAAGTAATGTTAATGTAACTATTAAGCAAGCCGATAATGTCATTAACCACCTGATCAGGAGGTATCAATGGCCGACGCAGCATTTATCCTTCCCAAAGGGGTTTATCGAAAGAATGAGTATCTTTTCAACATACTTAGAATGGATGTTGATCTGATAGCTGATGACAATATGAGCGACACAATTTTAATAAATTTTATGGAAAACTGGAGTATGGATGACTTCAGTGAGCTGATCGAAGCTCTCAGAATCTCGATCTGCCGGGAACAGAAACTTACAGCTGAAATGGGCCGTAAAAAACTGCACTGGCACTTATCTTTCAGATAAAAAGGTGCGAATGAGATCCGAAAATATCATTCACATTTCCGACATGGAGTAGGGATTGAAACAGTTCGCTGGATTGCACTTTCAGATAAGACATCTGAGATGCGAGCACAGATGTTTGATTAATAAAAAGCCTGCTCGAATGAGCAGGCCACAACTCAGTAAAACATCGATGAATGGTGACGGGTGCCTCCCGGTGAAATCTCGACTGGCTTCAACATTCCGCATGCATATACCACTTCAGTACCACCAGTACGCCCCTTACACATAGGGGATTCATCATTCGCTGAGTATTTTTATTTTGATTATCAAAGAATGCAATAAAAGGGTGGTGCACTAAGGAAGCAAGTTCTTTGGACGCCTGTAAAAATGTCAGTCAGAAGCGGACATTTTAGTAAACAGAAAGATTTTCGGGCAGCTTACGACCCATCCTAAGTGTATGAGATTATATGAATACTCAGAGTCGACCCACTCTGTGAAAAAATAGTAATTTTTTCTGCCTCCCATTTCAGCCCCTCACTCGTATGTGAGCAAACCATTCCTTCCTACAACGAGTGCAGCGAGGGTGACAGAACGCCAGGATGCTATATGCCAGGAAACCGTCCTGACGAGTTGGTCAGCTGTGTCAAATTTCTCACAACCGGCACTGATGACTCGCTTGATCAGAGTGATGTCCTGATGTTAGCCAGAACAAATCTCTCGGCCATTATGACTATATTCTGCTCAACATACTGCTAAAATGCTGCATCTTTTTTATTGCTGGCCACAAAAACATGTTCAACAGGAAGTACCGCCTTCGAACCCTCATGCTGATACTCTCTGTCGGCGGGATCCTGCTGACTTCTGTTTTGCTTCTTGGGGCTTTGACACTGTTTCAGAAGGGGAATATCGAGGACAGCCTTGTTGAAAGCAACATTGCCTATGCGCGTAAGCTTGCCGATACAACAGATCGTTACCTTCTCACAGCACAACGGGAGTTAGCCTACAGCGCGGGCCTTATCACCGGGCTGAAGGATAAGGCCCGGCTGGCTCAGGAAACCGATCGCCTGCGCCTCCAGTCCGGTTTTTTCAATTCCGTGGTCATTGTCACGGCTGATGCAGTTATCGCCGCCACATCCCCGGAGAGCCTGTCGCTGGTCGGGGTCCGGCTCAGTTCTGATGCCAGTAAACAAGCCATTAAAGATAAAAAGGCTTTCATATCCGAGCCTTTTGTATCCGCTGCCGGAAATTATGTCGTCTTCCTTTCTTGGCCGTTGTTTTCGACAGAAGGGCACTATCTTGGCTACATTGGCGGCACCATTTACCTCAAAAAACAGAGCATGCTCAGTGAAATACTGAGCATGCATTTTTATGACAATCAGACGGATGTCACGGTGGTGACCGGTGATGGCCGTATCATTTTCAGTCATAACACGTCGCTTATCGGTACGCGTATGCAGTCCACCCCGGCGCTAATAATGCGCCTGGCTCATGCACGCAGCGGGCATTTCGTGGACAGTGACAACAGCAAGGCTGACCTCGTCGGCTTCGCCAGCCTGAACCAGGCCGACTGGCGTGTCCTGATTTCAGGCGCATCGGAGAGCGTGTCACATATCCTGCTTCGCAGCGCCGTCAATGCCGGCTGGTTCACGCTGGCCATCATTGCTCTCACCGTGGCCATTGCGACCTACTTCGCTGCCCGGCTTTCGGCTCCGCTTGAAAAACTGGCCGAGTTTACCCGGACAAACGACAGCGAAAGTGCGCTCCGGCAACTGGCCTGGCTCAGTCCGGGATATCACGAAGCAGAGCGCCTTCGGGAAGCCGTCAGTCACCATCTGCAGTTAATGACCCGACGCGTGAATACTCTTAGCGATGAGGCCATGAAAGACCCGCTTACCGGTCTGTATAACCGCAAAGGTTTCAGCTCACAGGTCAGCGATTATCTGCTTTCCGGCGATCACAGCGTCATCGCAATTGACATTGACCATTTTAAAAAAATCAATGACCGCTACGGCCACGAAGGGGGAGATGCTGTGCTGGTCACCCTCAGTGAAAAATTGCTCAGCGAATGTCGCGACTGGGATGTGGTCTGTCGCTCTGGCGGTGAAGAGTTTGTCATTTTTCTTCCCGACACGGGGCGTGAAGCTGCCGCTGCGGCGGCAGAAAGGATTCGTTCTTTGGTAGATCTTGACGTCTTTCCTTTTGCCGGCAACGTCACCCTTTCTGCGGGGGGGGGCAACGCTGTCAGACTGGGGGGACGATCTTAACACCGCCCTTCGTCAGGCTGACCTGGCGCTGTATGAGGCGAAAAAGGCGGGCAGAAATATCGTGGTGATCAGCACTCCGGAGGAGGTGTCCGGGTATCTGACATACAGAGTCTGAATATCCCGTCAGTAAGGGTTATATCCGGATATCCAGCCATTGCTGAATATCCGGACCGGTAAGAGGCCGGGAATAATAATACCCCTGGACCTGATCACAACCGTACTGTCTGAGCATCTCCAGGGTATCCTCATCCTCCACACCTTCGGCCAGGACCAGATAATCCAGTTGCTTCAGCATAATAATGATATTGCGAACGATGATTTGCGAGGCGATGCTGGTTGACAGCTCGCGGATAAGGATCCGGTCAATTTTGATAACATCCAGCGCCATCTGTTTCAGGTAGCTGATGTTGCTGTATCCGGTGCCGAAGTCATCGAGGGAGATACTGAATCCCCGTAGTTTCAGCATTTCCAGTCCCCTCAGGGCGGCCGGACTTGCGATAATTCTCTCTGTTTCAAGGCATTCAATTCCGAGCAGGGAGCGGGGCAGTCCGGCTTTGATCATCCTGTCCTCGAGACGGTCGGCAAAATCTTGCCGGGCAAAATCCTTCTCACTCACATTCACCGTCACCGGGAGACGGTGCCGCACCGGGAGCTGTGTTAACCAGTCGATGGTGGCATCAATGACCCACTGTGTCAGTCCCGGCAGAAGGCTTGTCTGCTCTGCCAGGGGGATAAACATCGCCGGGGACAGTTCTCCTCGCAGGGGATGATGCCAGCGGATGAGCGCCTCCAGTCCGACGGGCTTCCCGGTGCGCAGACAGACTTTGGGCTGATACACCAGATACAGGTCCCTGTTATGGCGCAGGGCAACTGCCAGGTCATTCATCAGGGTGAAGTCACCGGTCCGTCGGGTATCCGCTCCCGATTCAAAACGCATAGCGGATTTACCACTGCTGATGGCCTCATGAAGGGCGCTGACGGCCTGGCGCAATATCTCCTGCGGGGCGTGCTGACCCGGTATAAACAAGGTCTCACCGGTGCAGGGCATCAGATCCACCGAGACGTTGTCGCCGAGGTCTGCGCTCATCCCCTGCAACCCGGCAGCCACCGTCCAGGCATCCCGGAGGTCATCAGCCTGAACCAGGAAGGCAAAACGCCCGGTGGCAACGGTATAGACCCGTTCGTTCTGCTGGGGCTGCAACTGACTGATAACAAGGGCTGTTATGTCCCGGAGGAGAGTTTCCACCGGGGTCATCCCCATTGAACGCGCCAGTTCATAAGCCCGGGGCATGTCTATACCGTCAATCAGTATCAGCCGCCGATCATGGGTATCGCCTGTGCGGCTCATCTCCTGTAAATCATGTATCAGTCGCTGACGGTTGGGAAGGCCCGTCACCGGATCGGTAAAGCCTGCAAAATGCCAGCTTTCCAGGAATTTCATCACCAGCCCGGCCATGGTCGTAAGCGTGGCCTGCTGTGCCTGTGTAAAAGTGTGCGGAACCGTATCAGTGACACAGAATGAGCCCGGAATATTCCCCTCACTGTCCACAAGCGGAACGCCGGCATAAAAACGGATAAAAGGCGTCCCGGTCACCAGTGGGTGGTCGGCAAAGTGTTCATCAGCCCGGGTGTCAGCGATGATCAGAGGAAGGCCACTGTCCACCACATGGCGACAGAGGGCCTCATTTCGCGGGGTTTTTTGCAGATCAAAATTCACAGCAGCACGGATATACTGATAGTTATCATCCAGAATGGAAACAAAGCAGCCGGGTATGCCCAGCAACTGACCGGCAAGCGTAACAAATTGCTCGAGCACCGCGTCCCGGGTTTCATCCGCCGTCGCCAGCATCTTAATCTCGTCCAGTGCATTACCGTTGTTCAGGATCATAAAAATCTCCACGCACGCTGCTCAGCCACACCTACCCGGCAGCCGCTTACGACCAGAAGCGGCTATTATTGCATGAGGAATAACCGATTAAAGTCAGCCCGTCCAGTAAATGCGCGCAAAATCAGTCAGTTTGATGTTGTATGAGCATTTATATTAAATTCTCATTATTTCTAAAAGAAACTATTTAATGATGAGCCGTTTCCTTTTGCCAAAATTACTGCCAGAATAACAAATAAAGTCGCGCAAAATTAATTAATGCGCTATTTAATTGGCTCTATAGCCAGGACGAACCTGATAATGAAAACACTTAAAAATTTTACCATCCGACGTGTGGTTCTCTGGATCCTTCTCACCGCTTTGGCTCTGGTGACAGCCACTGGCGGTTACGCTGCGTTCATTGTGCGTGACATGAACAGACATGCAGAGCAGAGCGCCACACGGGCACAACAGGCTATTTTCCTGACACACGCAGTCCTCATCCTGCAGCAGGGAAGTGAGGCCGAAAAACGGGCACTCAGGAGCGATCTGGCTGATGACGCAGAATGGGCTCCATTATCACGGGTTTTATCCGGTACCCCCGCCGACTGGGTTCCGGTAGTCAATGACCGGCTTTCAGATTTGCGACAGCAAGTTATGGATAAGCGCTTGCGTGTCACCACTGACCGTACCCGTCTTGATGTGGCACTGATAGCCGCATTATTGGCTGCCTGTATGCTGGTGATATTTTGTGACTGCTATCTTGTGTTACATCTGGTTCGGCCCGTCGCCGATATCCGTGCGCATTTCCGGATAATTGCTGAGGGCAACCTGACTATCGAACCTGAAGACCAGGGCCGCAACTGCGTCGGACAGATGGTGCCTCTGGTGCGCGAAATGCAACGCAGCCTCCTCGGGACAGTCCGTGCGATTAGCCAAAATACCGATGCTCTTTATCGCGAGGCAAGTGAAATTGCGGAAGGAAACACCGACCTTGCGGATCGCACCACCCAGCAGGCTGCAGCCCTGGAGCAGACGGCGGCCAGTATGGAAGAGCTGACATCAACAGTGAGCCACAATGCAGAAAATGCCCGGATGGCCCGCGACCTGTCAGTCATTACCGCTGAAAGAACAGATAAAGCCGGTATCCTGGTCGAAAACCTGTCCGGCACCATGATCCGCATTGCTGAAGGCTCGGAGCAAATCCGGCAGTTCACCTCCACTATCAACAGTATTGCCTTCCAGACCAATATTCTTGCGCTTAATGCAGCAGTCGAAGCTGCGCGCGCTGGTGAACAGGGGCGAGGGTTTGCTGTGGTGGCTACAGAAGTGCGTTCCCTTGCACAGCGCAGTGCTGCAGCGGCACGCGAAATCGAAACGCTGATAAAGTTCGCGCTCACTTCCGTCCATGAAGGCAGCGATATGGTGCATGCTGTCGGCAGTGCCATGGCTGAGGTAAAACATAATGTCGCCAGCGTCAACGGGCTTATAGGTGAAATCGCCCTGGCCTCTGATGAACAGAGCAAGGGCATTTCACAGGTTACTCTCGCCGTTGCTGAACTGGACAGGGTCACGCAGCAAAATGCCTCTCTGGTGCAGCAGGTGTCCGCGTCAGCAGGAAATCTTCATGGCAGAACAGAAACCCTGCGTGGCGTGGTCAGTCGCTTTACCCTCCCGGTATCTGAGGGTAATGAAACGCTGACTGTCGGCCAGGTGGGCACCGACGAAGCTGCAACAGGCGTGTCTATACGCCCCCTCAGTCACTCCCTGGGCGGGGGGCTTAATGCAAAAGCATGAGCTTCATTAATCGGGACACGGGCATAAGGACGGGGGATATTACCTGTTCGTATCTGTAAGTATCGGGAAGGAATCTTTTATAATATTTGTCTGCCTTTTATCTGGCAGTAGTGATGTCGTTGCTGCCAGTTTTTTTGCATGAAAACATTGACCACATGGAATATGCCACGCCCTGATTAACAGGGTTATTTTTGAAACGGCACTGGCTTATCTTTTTGTCGGCTCGTTTTCAGAGAGGGGGCACGGATGTACCATCAGGAGCAGCAAATAATGAAATGCGCAAATACCCCCCGAGAGCTTCTGCTGTTAGTCACCCGAACTGACCCGGGTGGAAAGCAGAGACCCTGAAGAACCTCCGGAATTTATCAGTGCCGCTGCCCAGACAGAAAGCTGAAATGCCCACATAAGACTCTGTCAGTTAATAACAGTGTCAGGACAATTACTAACACACTTACCAACCGTTTCTGTGGATAATTTTTGTTCGACTCTAACGGGCCAGTTTCCAGCGCCAGAGTGCATTTTTAAGCAACCATTAGGTACCGGAGGTGTACAGGCACAGGTGTATTTCATTTTCGGTATCCGTTTGAGGTTGAACCGCCACGGCTTCGGCAGACATCATTTTAGTGGCCAGTAATGACCATTAATGATAAGACGCAACTTCCGCTTTTCGCTCATAACGGACTGCCAGATTTGATTTTACTCTGCAAGAGAAAGCTGTCAGATCAAGTCCAGGCTAGTACACCTGATAACCGCATAAATTTTCATTTCTCCGGTATGAGTTAAATACTGACCATCTTATGAACTGATCGCACCCTGAGTGGGTTAATCACTCAGGGAGTCTTCATGATGATCCGACCTTTATGCTGCCTTGCAGCCCTTGTAATGACCTCCAGTGCACTTGCCGGTGCCGTTGTTTATACCGACAGTGCTCATCCCCTTCCCACCGGTACTGATATTCCCGTTGTTTATCTCGATGCGCCTGAACGTGTTCAGGCGCAGCTGTTTGGCCAGCTCTCCGCCGATCCGGCGCAGGCTGAGCGGGATGCCCGGGCTGTACTCTCTTCAGCGAACTTCAGGCAGGCAGAACAACAACTGACGGATGCCTACGGCGGGGTCACCCGCGCCTGGTCACTGGGACTGGAAAAATACCCGGCAGTGGTCTTTGACGACCAGTATGTGGTCTACGGTACGACGGATGTGGCACTGGCTGAGCAGCGCCTGAAAGCCTGGCAGGAGGGACAGCGATGAAACATCGCCGCCATGGATACCGGCCCCGGCTGCGCCGGCTGGGATTTGCTACCCTCCTGGTCTGCTCCGGTACGATGGCCAGTGTCAACACGGCCAGCCTTCTCTCCAGCGCCGCGAGCACCGACTGCATCAGCTGGCGTATCAGCGGGATTTGCTACTGGCTACTGTGCACCCCCTTCGGTTGCAGCGTAAAAACGTCCGTCAAAGTCACCCACTACATTCCTGAAGCTGTCGTCTCTGCTTACATGAATGCCGGCGATAACCCCTGGACGGAAATGTCTGCCGTCAGCAGCACTGCCGGAGGGGCTGAAAGTTCCCTGCTTGGCTCGATGGTCGGGACCGACGTCGGCGGCGGGAGACAGGAGATGAAAGCGGCCGGTCAGCGCAAACAGAATTTGCATTTTTACTACGGGGATGCGTATGGCCACCCGGCGACCCGGTTAATTGGTGGCATGGTGCCAGGATATTCCTGCGACAGTGCGGCCACTCCGTTTGTCCCGTATTTTTCCAGTGCGCTCGATGCTCTGGTCTGGCGTACAGGCGTGCCTGAAACGCTCTATCCGGAAGCGCTTGTGCCGGGGTCCCGAGAGCTGGGCAGCACATCTTCCGGCAATATGTGGGGCAACATTTACCCGCGCAGCGGCTTTGTCACCCAGACGGACAGTTACAAGTCTGCCGCAATAGTGGTGCAGCGTGTGGCCGACATCATTACCCGTCGCGGGCAGCTGCATGTCTATAACCCGCTGGTCGGCAATGCCTCTCCGGGATACTGGCCACCTGAGCCGGTGAAAGAGAACACAGGGACGGCCAACCATAAATGGCAACGACTCTCCCCGCAGCTCTCACAAAGTTGCGCCATTTTTCCTGACACGAACGGGCAGATAGCCGAAGACGGCAATTATGCCTGGGCGCTCTGGCAGCCCTACAGCTGTTGCAAGCGCCGCGGCCAGACCTTCCTTTACAGCACCAATTTCTCCTGAGGCTACTGCAGATGAACCAGCAACTGACTCTTCGTGCGCTCATGACGGGCGCATTCATTTTTGCTTTCTCGATGCCGGCTCTGGCTGTTGAGACGAACGTGTCATCTTCCGGTGTGTCCGCAAGTGGTGCGATAAACGACGGCTTGTTTTATTCCATCGGTGGCGGAACGGTGATCTCACCGCCTGCCAGCCGCAACCGTATGACCCGTATCGGGCTTGACGGGAGCTTGAGCAGCGACCTGATGTGCGGGAATTTCGATATCAAGACAACGGTCGGGAACCAGCTCAATGGCGTAACCAGTGGGTTTAAAGACCTGATGGGCAATGTGATGCAGGGGGCCACGGGCGCCGTCATGAGCATGCCGGCAATGGCGATTCAGCGCGCCAACCCCGGGTTGTATGAAATGCTGACCAACGGCGTACTGCAGGCGGGCCTGAGTTTCGACAAAGCCCTCCTGAACTGCCAGAACATGTCCAAAAAAATGGCTGACTATACGATGGGCAGCAAGTGGCAGCAGGCGGCCGTCAGTGAAGAGTACAAAGACATTGTTTCCTCCAGTGGCGGGGATGCGGTTTCCAGTGACCAGAAACTGCAGAAAGCCACCGGAGAAGAGGGTGTGACCTGGGTCGGAGGGCAGAAGCGGGGCGGGAAGGGCCAGCAGGCCATACAACCCACCCGAGACCTGGCAAAAGCCGGCTACAACATGATGAATAATCTGCCCGTCACCAGTAATTCCAGTGTGGGTTCCGCGAGCTGCACAGGGACGGCCTGTCAGCGGTATAAAACCTCGGATGAAGCGGCTGCGGCCGTAGTGAAAGTGCTCGGGGACCGTTCCATTCGTACCTGCCGTGAAACCAGCGAGTGCACCAGTGGCGGGACCGACAATCAGCCCGGCAGCGCCGTCGCCGGCACGGGTTTTTCCCCCATTCTCGATGAGGCCACACAGTCCAACCTGGAGCAGCTCGGGAAACTGGTTGGTGGGCAGTTACCGCCCACGACTGACAATCTGTCAGCGATTAAAACCGGCAGTCTGGTCGTCACTCGGGGCGTGATTCAGGCACTGCGTGATGACCCGGACCGTGCCGCACTGGTGCAGCGTCTGGCCGGAGAACTGGCGATGGCCGATACCGTGGAAGCGGCCCTGACCATGCGGCGGATGCTGACGACCGGTGAGTCGGAACCCAATGCCGCCGAACAGCCGGAAGCGCTGGCAGAGGGGGACCGCCGTATCGATTCGCTCGACAGGGAACTGGCCGCGCTGCGCAATGAAATGGAGCTGCGGAAATCCATCAGTAACAACAGTCTGCTGACGACGCTGGACCGCCAGGGGGCACGTAATCAGGATAACCAGCTGCAGCAGAAAACCGGTAATCAGGACCAGGGATTCGGCCAGATGGGTCAGACTCAGGGAGGTCAGTAAATGTCGCGCCTCTCTTTTCGTGTTCGCGCCGGTGGCCGCATTATCCTGGTGCTGATTGCCCTCGTTGTGTTTACGGCCGGTATGTTTGCCCTGGCCTCCCTGTTCTTTGACATCGATCCGGATGGCCATCATCTGCGTGACTGGCTCCATGACAGTCGCTGGGGCTGGTTTATCTGGCGAATGGCGGTGTATGCCTGCATTGCGTATTTCTGGTTTTACCGGGTCCGGCCGTTGCTGCTGACCCGCAACCCGGAGGTACGCTCACGGTTGCTACGGACCGAACTCATCGTGTCCTCATTCATTCTGTTTATGGAAATTGTTGCCTGGAAAGGTGTGGCATGAGGAGCCGGCTATGACTGCGAACAGTTTTCTGGAGTATTTTCTCGTCCTCTTCGGCTGGGTCATGAATAACGCCTTGTGGAATATTCTGACCAGTACCGGACTTTTTGCTCTGCCTCTGGTGTTCAAAATCGCCGGTGTCTGGCTGAAGGTACGTGAAGAAGGGGCCGATGAGGGGAATAAAGGGTTGCTGGCGCTGCCGCGCATCGAGCATGTGATTTACATGTCGTATTGCGTGATGCTGTTCTGCTGTATACCGTTGCTGCCGGTCGATATCAGCACCATCAAGTTTGATACGTCCCGGTCAAAACAGTGCGGGGTTAGCGTGCCGTCGCCACAGAACTCGGGATACAAAGGCCTGGTGAATGATTTTGACGGGCAAACGGCGCAGGTGCCCATCTGGTGGTACCCGTATTGAACGTATTTACCTGCAGTCAGGTATTGGTGCGCAGAAGTGGGAAAACATCTCTTACGTTGCAAAACAGCAGATCATACACCTGATGGCGTTGCACTACGCCGACTGGTTTGGTGTCGCAGGGGACAACGGAGTATTCGATCCTCAGGAGCGCTGGGAATATCTCGGTGTTCTGCCGGAATCCACCTGTCCCTGTGACATGTTGATTGTGATAGCATCCCGTCTAACCACTGAGCTGAACAGCACCGGTGGTTTATTCCGTGGGATACCGACGACAGCAGAACTGTACATGCAATTGTTCGGTACGGAGTATCCGGCTGGACATCAGGTGCGCTGGAGCCGGGAAAGCGTCAACACCCTGGTTCTGACGTTCACATCCCCCTGGTACCCGCCGTCAGGTGAGGTGATGGGGGAGCTATGAGAAAGAGGACATGCAACGTATGGCGCAGCTGTTGGCCCACGTTGTAAACGGACTGGAGTATTCACCCGGAGATTTCCTGGGCAATATCTTCATGCATCTCGATTTGGGTGACAAATACCGTGGTCAGTTTTTTACAGCTTATGGACCCATGTTAACTGTTAGATCTTTTTAAGTTTATCAATATCAATATGTTATGTTGATGCCTTTAACTAATTATTTGTGCTTGCTAAACATGCATGCCTCTTTAT
The DNA here is from genome assembly GCF_040578655.1 of Phytobacter sp. RSE-02. Classification (NCBI taxonomy): domain Bacteria; kingdom Pseudomonadati; phylum Pseudomonadota; class Gammaproteobacteria; order Enterobacterales; family Enterobacteriaceae; genus Phytobacter; species Phytobacter sp. RSE-02. The sequence continues at coordinate 151,549 of NZ_JBEULY010000008.1, forward strand.
ATGAAAAAGATCTTTACTGGGGACAGTTTGGATATCGAAAATTATTGTACGTTAAGGTCAAAAATCGACCTTAATGGAAAATAAAAAAACAACTCAGGATATTGTTATTTGTTGATTTATCACCGTCAGCGGGGACTTTTTTCAGCAATATTCTTAAGTGAATAACGTGCTGGAGTCGTACCTGTATGCTGTCGAAAAAACGTGATGAACGCACTGTCGCTGACAAATTCCAGCTGTTGCGCCACATAGCTTAACTGCCATCCGTCACACAACATTTCCATTGCCTTTAGCAGCCTCCACTGCTGCCGCCAGTTCTGATAATTCATTCCGGTATCTCTGATAAAGACCCGGCTTATCGTGCGCTCAGATGCACCAACCTGTTGGGCTAACTGGCCAAGGCGTGGGGGTAATTCGCCCATACGTACTCTATCCAGCCATAAGTTCAGGCGAGTGTCTGAGGGGAGCTGTAATGTCCAGTTTTCTCTGCGTGCAGTCTGTATTTCTTCACAAAAAACGGTAATGAGACTGGCCTGTTGCTCTGCCAGCATTCCCCATGGCCAGAATGCCATACGTTCTATGACTTCAAAAAACAGGGGATTAACCTCGACTATTTGCAGTGGCAGTAGAGATAACGGCAGCGTGGTTGAAAAGTAGAGGGAACGATAGGCCAGCACACCACGCATCATGGCGCGATGTATTGTTCCTGCAGGGATCCAGGCTGCACGGCGGGGTGGAAGCTGGCACAGGGTTTGTTCCAGTTCAATCGTGATGCTACCCGACGCTGAAAAGAGCAGCTGATGACGAAGGTGACTGTGTTGTCCTGAATCGTGTACACCTAAATCGGACGCAATTCCGATTACCGGTTCACTAAAACTATCCGGATCGAAACTATCGTCGGGGCTAATTTTCATTATTTGTCTGATATTTGGCATTTAAAGTCCTTGTTATTATAATAAGACATTATCGTCTCAGCAATAATGCCCTCCAGTTTTCTGTTTCTCTGGATGTTGTTATGAATAGTATTATTCGGCCTCCCCTGTGGCTGCTGACGCTGCTGATTATGTTTCCACAACTGGTGGAAACTATATACAGCCCTGCGTTGCCAGATATCGCCAGATCTTTTCAGGTAAGCAGTGAGCGTGCTGCTCAGACGCTTTCAGTCTATTTTTTCGCCTTTGCTGCCGGAGTGGCATTGTGGGGCTGGCTGAGTGATTGGTTCGGACGACGTCCGGCCATCATGGCTGGACTCATCTGTTACGGAACGGGATCTGCAATGGCAATTGTGTCTACCGATTTTAGCGTATTACTGCTGGCCCGTATGGTGGCAGCCACGGGTGCTGCCGCCGGGTCTGTTGTAGTGCAGACCATGCTGAGGGACAGTTATGAATCAACCGCACTGGCCCGCGTCTTTTCCGTCATGGGAGCTGCGCTTGCACTGAGTCCGATTTTCGGTCTGGTAAGTGGAGGCTGGCTGGTAAGTCTGTACGGCCATACCGGCGTATTTATTGCTCTGGCATCACTGGCGATAATATTGCTAATACTGGCGGCAGTTTTACTGCCGGAAACGCGGCCGGAGAACACGCTCAGAATCCGGGGGAGCGGTCTGGCGTCCCGCATGATTCGGGACGGTATGCTCTGGAAAAATGCAATACTCGTAGCCCTGCTGAATACGATGTTGTTCAGTTATTACAGCCTGGCTCCGTTTCTTTTCAGGCTGCTGGGGTGGAGTTCCAGGGCATTCGGATGGACGGGGATATTACTGGCACTTGCTTCATTCTCGGGCAGCCTCCTGAACCGGAGACTGTTAACAACCGGTATAACACCGGAACAGCTGGTACGTCATGCATGTACACTGGCTCTGCTTTCCGGTGTTGCTGCCTGGTGGTTGCAGCACTCGGCGTGGATACTTGTACCGGTAGCTGGAACTGTAATTGCCTATGGCATAGCGATACCCAACGTGTTGAGCCAGGCGCTGCACCGTTATCGCGAACAGACCGGAGCTGCGGGAGCATTGTTCGGCTTGAGCTATTACTTGTTACTGGGAATGATGCTGGGGCTCGCCGGCATGGTGCAGCAATTGGGACTGGTTCTGACAATCTGTGCGGCTATGTCTCTTTTGTGCAGTGTGTCACGTGGGTGAACCGACAGGCGGAAGCGCCTGTAATGCAAAGCTCCGGCGTCGTGGATATATTCAGTGAGACACGACGACACGTTTTATCTACAGGGAACGGAAATCAGTGGTGCAAAATGTTGCTTATAGGCTATCTGTAGGGCACTGGTATAATGATGTCCTCATCTTTTCATTATGAGGTATCCAACATCAGTGTGTCGTTTTTGCCAAAAAAGGAACGTGACCTGCTCCCCGTTGATTAATACACCGCGATGTTAGTAATGTCTTCATAAGTCACATGAGGACATCCCCATGAAGAAACTTTTTTCCGACGAACAGATCATCAGTATCCTCCGCGAGGCTGAAGCCGGGGTTTCTGCCCGTGAGCTCTGCCGTAAGCACGCCATTTCCGACGCCACCTTTTACACCTGGCGTAAGAAGTATGGCGGTATGGAGGTGCACGAGGTTAAGCGCCTGAAGTCGCTTGAGGAAGAGAACGTCAGGCTCAAGAAGCTGCTTGCCGAAGCCATGCTGGATAAGGAGGCGCTTCAGGTGGCTCTTGGGAGAAAGTACTGACGACAGGCCAGAAGCGGGAAGCCGTGGTGTTGATGTGTGATGCGACCGGTCTGTCGCAACGTCGTGCCTGCCGGCTTACAGGTTTGTCCCTGTCGACCTGCCGTTATGATGCTCAGCGTCCGGCTGCTGATGCACATTTATCAGGGCGTATTACTGAGCTGGCGCTTGAACGCAGACGTTTTGGTTATCGGCGCATCTGGCAGTTGCTGCGTAGGGAGGGCCTTCACGTCAATCACAAGCGGGTATACCGTATTTACCACCTTAATGGACTGAGCGTAAAACGCAGACGACGCCGTAAAGGGCTGGCAACCGAACGGTTTCCGCTTCTGCGCCCGGATGCGCCGAACCTGACATGGTCGATGGATTTCGTTATGGACGCACTGGCCAACGGTCGAAGGATCAAGTGCCTGACCTGTGTGGATGATTTCACGAAGGAGTGTCTGACGATCACCGCTGCTTTCGGTATTTCAGGCGGTCAGGTCACGCGTATTCTGGACAGCATCGAGCTGTTTAGGGGCTATCCGGCGACAATAAGAACCGATCAGGGCCCGGAATTTACCTGTCGCGCGCTCGATCAATGGGCCTTTGAGCATGGTGTGGAACTACGGCTTATCCAGCCAGGTAAGCCAACGCAGAACGGATTTATTGAGAGTTTTAACGGACGTTTTCGCGATGAGTGTCTGAATGAATACTGGTTCAGCGATATTCTTCATGCCCGGAAAACGATTAATGACTGGCGGCAGGATTATAACGAGTGTCGTCCCTATTCATCACTGGATTACCAGACACCAGCTGAATTCGCTACGGACTGGCGAAACAGGAAATATGAAGAAAAACCAACCGATATTACTAACTGAAGGTTGTATCTAATCCCGGGGGCAGGTCAGTATGCCTCAATCATCCCGGTCCACAGATAATCCCCGGACAGCCCACAACCGTGTGGCCTTTACTACAGTGTTGACGAGCTGACGGAAACGGATCAAACAAATGCACAATCCAGTGGCCAGTTTTAGTTGACCACTTTAGTACGCAGAGTGCGGAGCTGAAAAACCGTAACGGGAAAACGTTTCCCATTCTGCCGGGTATGGTGGCGGATGTGGAGATCAAGACCGGGCAAAAATCGGTACTGGATTATCTGATCAAGCCCCTGAATAAACTGAATGAAGCGCTGAGGGAACGATAAAGTTTGACAAACGCTTTCGACGTCTTTCCTGCCTATGTTACATAGTTACCATCATAATTATTCTGAGGAGATTCTGTCAGTAACTTGGTTTGATATCATCATAACAGTAGATGATAGCTGTTTTTTTAATTTTTTTTATTATGACAATACTGTCAAAAGTCGATATGGCGTTACTTTCTATTAATTCGAGGTTTTATTTTTGAAAATAAAAAAAGATGTGTCGAAAAATCAATCACCCCCACCTTTGGTGATAAATAAAGTGTATTAAAAACATATTTTTTACTTATTTATCACTATGCGTAATACAGGTTAAACCTTTTGCATTCTCAGCCGATAAAAGAATTCATTATAACTGCACTGGAGAACGAAAGTGTTTAATCGCATAAAGGTTGTTAATGCAATCATATTTATTTTATTCCTGTTGGGTGGAGTACAACTCCTTTCCGGCTGGCTTTCACTTCGTGGAATATTTGCGGATAAAGAAAGTTTCCAGTCATCGCTGAATGTCAGTAATCGACTTAAAAGTATCACCGATGCATGGACAGGGCTTAACCAGACTCGCATCGCCCTTAATCGCAGCATGCTGCGTCTGCAAATGAACGGAAATACCTTGTCAAACACTGACTCCCTGAACGACATCGTGAAAGATGGGCGGCAACAACTTAGCCGCTCCAGAAATGATTTTCAGCTTTTTAACGCTCAGCCTGTCAGTTCAGGAACCGACTTGAGCAGTCTGGATGCATTGAAAAAGAATTTTATAGCCTATGCCGATATTCTTGATAAAGCGCTAACTCTGGCTGAGCAGAGAAAACTGGACGATATACTACAACTCAGAATTCAGACTTATCAGGTATACATGCAGGACAGTTATAACCGCTGGAGAATTTCGTATGAGGAGGTTAGCCTCAGAGGGATTAGTGAAAACCAGAAAACCTTCTCGGCGATGCTGTGGACAATGGGTGCAGTGACCCTGCTGGTGATTACTATGATTGTACTCAGTTGGATCGGATTACGGAAGATGCTCATTACACCACTATGGAGCAATATACGACATATCAGTGCAATCGCCGAGGGGGACCTGACGCATACAGTGAAGGTGGAAGGAAATAATGAGATGGCGCAACTGGCAAAAAGTATTCTCTTGATGCAGCAATCGCTTATCAAAACTGTAGGAGGTGTAAGGCAGGGATCAGATTCCATCTATACTGGTGCAGGGGAAATTGCCTCAGGCAGCCATGATCTGTCTTCACGTACAGAACAGCAAGCTGCGGCACTGGAAGAAACCGCGTCCAGCATGGAACAATTAACAGCGACAGTTAGGCTTAATGCGGACAATGCACGCCAGGCCGCGCAGCTTGCCGTCGATGCATCAGACAAGGCATCTAAGGGGGGGGCGGTCGTCAATCAGGTAGTGAGTACAATGGATGATATCGCCGGTAGTTCAGAGGAGATTGCTGCCATCATTAATGTTATCGACAGCATTGCCTTTCAGACCAATATTCTTGCTCTGAACGCGGCCGTAGAAGCAGCCAGAGCAGGGGAGCAGGGGCGTGGATTTGCAGTAGTAGCCGGTGAGGTTCGCACTCTCGCCCAGCGAAGCGCGCTTGCTGCTAAAGATATCAAACTCCTGATTGAAAAATCGGTCAGTCGTGTAGAAAGTGGTTCAGCACTGGTACAACATGCGGGAGAATCGATGTCTGATATCGTTAGTGCGGTCACTCGCGTGACAGATATCATGGCAGAAATTGCGGCTGCTTCGGATGAACAGAGCCGGGGGATTGAGCTGGTCGGCATTGCTGTGCATGAAATGGATAGCGTTACTCAGCAAAACGCATCACTTGTAGAAGAATCAGCAACTGCAGCTGCGGCACTGGAAGAACAGGCAAGGCTGCTTCAACAGTCTGTTTCTGTATTTAACCTTAGAGAAAATAGGCTGGCGGTTTAATAAATAGGCCGAGTTTCCGGCGACAGACGGTCGAAGTGGCGACAGCTACACCGAAAAATACCGGAAACGCGGCTGAAAGAGTTTAACCATGCAGTATGTTGGCGTAACCCTTTTTGCTGATCGTGGCCATTGGGTCGCGACTATCACTCCCCACTCCAGATAATCAAGCCTTGTAATCATTACTTCTGAGCACTACGCACGTATGCGCTCTACATAAAATATGTGCATATCCAGTGTTAACACTACTGCAGCTTGGTCTGAATTCAGTATGCACATATCTGGCAAGGCAGGCTTCAGACGCGCGGCGGCATTTGTTCGGATAACCGAACAAATCATTGGCTCTTTTTCGGATATCCGGATTCCTGGATATCGTCATCGATTTTAATTACCTATATATCAATACCTTAATAAAAACAAAAAAGTGGCACGATCAGTGCAGTAACACAGGTGTGATGAAAGATTCATCCATATACAACATTTTTTGGAGAACTGAATATGACTGTGTTGCAGAATTCAATCCTGAAAGGGGTCGAATTATTGAAAAATCCAGGACTGAATAAAGGCACTGCTTTTACCCAATCAGAGCGCCGCAGTTATCGATTAGAAGGGCTGCTGCCTTCAAACGTTGAAACGCTGGGATTGCAGGTTCAACGTGCGTTATTACATGTGGATCAAAAAGCAAATGACCTTGAGCGATATAGCTATCTACAGGATCTGGAAGAACGCAATGAAGTGGTGTTTTATAAAACCATCATGTCAGATCCCAAGCGCTTCATCCCTGTTCTCTATGATCCGGTAGTTGCGGACGCATGTCTGAAATTCGGGCACATTTACCGCCGCCCACGCGGAATGTATATTACTCATCATATGCAGGGACGAATTGCTGAAATATTACGTAACTGGCCAGTAAAAGATGTGCGCTTTATCTGTGTCACCACCGGTGGACGTATTCTGGGACTGGGCGACATCGGTGCCAACGGTATGGGGATTCCGATTGGTAAACTGCAACTCTACACAGCGTGTGCCGGTGTTCCGCCTGAATGTCTCCTGCCAGTATTGTTCGATATCGGTACTACGAATCAGGAGCTGCTGAACGATCCGATGTATCTCGGCTTACACGAAGAACCGATCTGCACGAGTAAGCTTGATGAACTGACCGAAGAGTTTGTCCAGGCGGTGCAGGAAGTCTTTCCGGAATGTTGCATTCATTTTGAGGACTGGAAGGGTACCGATGCTATTCGCTATCTCGACCGCTATAAAGAAAGGGTGCTCTGTTACAACGATGATATTCAGGGAACGGCAAGTATCGCATTGGCTGGTATTTCCGCAGCACTGAATATCACCGGCGGAAAATTAGCAGATCAGCGAATTCTTTTCCTCGGTGCAGGCTCTGCCGGACTGGGTATCGCCAAACTGATTGTCAAAGAGATGGTTTCAGAGGGATTGGGCGAGAGAGAGGCAGTTAATCATATACGCTTAATGGACATCAATGGACTCATCAACCAGAGACGCCAGGATCTGAGCGCTGCACAAATGCGCTATGCACATGATGAACCCTCAACCACAGACCTGGTTGAAATGATTGAACGCTTCAAACCTACTATTTTGTTTGGTGTCAGCACTAAAGCCGGTGCATTTACCCAGCCGGTCATTGAGACAATGAGTCATCTGAATGAACGCCCAATCATATTTGCGATTTCCAATCCAACCAGCAAGGTTGAATGTACTGCAGAACAGGCATATCGGTGGTCGAAAGGAAAAGCCTTGTTTGCAGCTGGCGTACAATTCCCAGAATTCACTTTGAATGGAAAAACATTCCATCCGGGTCAGGCGAACAATTTTTACATCTATCCTGCAATAGGCCTCGCAACCTATGCAGCCCGCCCCAAGCGTCTGACCGACGAGTGCTTTATTGTGGCAGCCCACGCCACTGCAGATCAGATTAACCCTGAAATGCGGGAAAAAGGGATGCTCTATCCAGATCAGGACAACATTCTAGCCACTGAGGTGAAAACCGCTGCCCGTGTGGCCGAATATCTGTTTGACTCAGGATTAGCTCAGGTAGAACGTCCCGATAACATCCCGCATTGGATAGAGTCTCTGCTCTACAAACCAGAATACTAATTTTTATCACGATCTTTCCCCGGAGTAGGCAAACTCCGGGGGCTTCGCGTTACGAGGATGGATGATGCAATATATAACGACTCTTTTTCATCAGTATCCTGAAGTGGCCGTCTATCTGACGATGGCTCTTGGGTTCTGGTTTGGGGCTCTGAAATTCGGTAAATTTAGTTTGGGTGTTGTAACCAGCACCCTAATTGCTGGATTGCTGATTGGACAATTTCATATCACTATCCCGACCATCATGCAGGCGATGTTTTTTGATATGTTTTTATTCGCCGTTGGCTATTCGGTGGGACCGCAGTTCATCCGTGCTATTCGCAGTGATGGTCTGCCGCAGGTTTTTTTTACGCTTATCGTTTGCCTCTCAGGGCTGGGTACGGCCATTCTTATCGGTAAGGGTCTGCATTACGGCGGACCGATGACGGCGGGATTACTAGCCGGAGGCTATACCAACTCAACGATATTGGGCGTGGCTTCAAGTCTGGTTCATCAGAATAAAGATGTGAGCGGCGCAGCCATTGCTCTGATCCCGGTTGCGTATGCCGTAACCTATCCATTCGGTACGGCAGGATCGGCCTGGTTTCTTTCATCTTTTGCCCCGAAAATGATGGGTATTAATCTGGTTGAGGCTTGCAAAGACTATGAGAAACAGCATGGCTCGACAAAAATAAAAAACTCCGCTTATCGAGCCTATACCACTCGTTGCTATAAACTGACCAACCAGAAGTTGTGGCACAAATCGGTCAATGAGGTGGAAGCAGACTTTGGGCATGAGTTTACCATTCGACGTATGCGTCCTGATGAAAAGACAAAAACGGTTGAATGCGATGCCACAACAAACCTGCTGCCAAACGCGATTATTTCTATCAGTGGCCCACTGGCGGCTATCGTGAAACATCAGGCCAACTTCGGGCAGGAAATAAAAGATGAAAGCTTGCTTGACTATGCGATTGAAGAACTTGATATCGTGGTTCTTGAAAAAAACTACCTTGACAAAAAACTGGGTGACCTGGTAACTGAGTTCTTCGGGACCCCCGGGCATGGCCTTTTCCTGACCGGACTGACTCGCGCAGATGTCCGCACAGAACCCAATATGTCCCTGTCGCTACAGCGGGGAGACGTACTCAGTGTTCGGGGACCTAATAAAGATGTCGAAAGGTTGGCATCAAAGCTTGGCTATGCTGACCGGCAAAACGAAAGCTCAGATATGGCATTTATGAGTTTCGGAATCGTCGTGGGATGTATTCTGGGTGCTATCACATTGCACATTCATGGCATCCCACTCAGTTTAGGCACATCAGTTGGAGCCATCGTAGCAGGGATTGTATGTGGCTATTTGCGTGCAACACGACGCACATTTGGTCGTATACCCGTTCCGGCAATCTGGGTATTTAATAATTTGGGGTTAAACGGCTTTATCGCCATTATTGGACTCAATGCCGCCTCCAGCTTCATTGCCGGTCTGCAAAATTACGGTCTGGTGCTCTTTATAAGTGGGATTATTGTCACGCTGGTACCACTTATTGTTGGAGTATTACTGGGGAAATACGTTTTCAAATTCCATCCGGGCATTCTGTTTGGTGTTTGTGCTGGTGCACGCTCCACGACCGCTGCACTTGGGGCTCTTGAGTCGGCGGCTCAGAGCCACGTTCCAGCCATCGGTTACACAATTGGTTATGCCGTATCACGGCTGGTGATGGCGATTCTTACCATATTCCTGCTAAATATTTTTTAGCCGAAAAATACAGTTCCCACGACAGGAAATACCGAGGGAACTGTATTGAAAACAAAAGGGAGGATGGGCATAATTTCCCCCTGGGCTAGAATAAACCGCCACACTGAGTACTAAAATTATGCAAATCACTTCCCAGACAGATATCTGTAAGAAATGGCTGTTAAAAAAGAAAAATCAAATACTGTGGATATTATTGGCATTTTCGCTTGCTGTTGTTCTGTGGTTCAGTTATTACAATTTCCGAGTCGATTTCAAGTCTCAGACAGACATTTTAACTTCCCATCTGTATCAACAGGGACAAGAACTGACTTTTGATATCAGCCGCTATGAATTTATCCCTCTTTCGCTATCATTTGACAATAATATTACTGAAAGTTTAAGAAATTCCGGAGAAAACAGCACATTCGGAGACATTAATTCTCGGTTAAAAATGCTACAGACCAGAATTGGTGCTCAGGCAATATTTGTCGTAAATAGTCAAGGGAATATCGTTTTTTCAAGTGATGCAGAAGCATCAGACAGTCTGGTTGGACACAATGTTAAATATCGACCGTATTTTCAGCGAGTGAAAGCGGGGCTCACCGAGCACTATTTTGGTGTAGGTACGACACATGATGTACCTGGCTACTATCAGTCCAATGGATACTTTTCAGGCAATGAAAAGCTGGGGGCAGTGGTCGTTAAGGTCGATATTAATGATTTACTTAAAAATATACAGCCTGGACAGGAAAATATCTTACTCGATCAAGCTGGTGTTATCGTCAGTACCCGGCATGCTGCGTGGCTATACCATTCGCTAACAAAATTACCTGCTCATACTCTGAGTGAAGTGAACAAAGAACATAAATATTTATCCACAGCAATATCCCCTCTGGCCTTTAAAAAAATACGAACCATTAATGCCAATGCTGAAGAGATTATGATCGATGACACTCGATATATCATGGTCAGGCAGTATCTCCCCAAAATCCATATGACGCTTTCCACGCTTTCCCCCGTCAGCATCCTGTACAAAAATATTGCTGTGCGAATCGCACTCGGAACCGCAATACTTATTTTTGTAGTGGTTTCAATTTTCATTCTTGCCCAACGCAATCAAATTATTCACCTTAGGTTGGAAAACCAGCAGATGCTCATTACGGCTTATAATCGACTCGAGGAACTTGTCAGACAAAGAACGCAGGAGCTGGAAACACAACGGTATGAGCTGGAAGTAGCACTTCGCCAGCGAATAGCTTCTGAAGAGGCACTATTAAACATGCAGAAAGAACTGGTTAGGAGCGAGAAGCTGGCTGCCATTGGACGGCTTTCGGCAGGTCTTGCTCACGAGATTAATCAGCCACTCTCTGCAATAGGTATCATGGCAGCCAATGCTGTACGGTTTATGGCGATTGCAGAACACAATGAGGTGAAAGCCAATTTAGAGCGTATCAGCAGGCTGGTGGATTTTATCGGACGAATAAGCAATCAACTACGTTCATTTTCCCGAAACAGCGATGACGTAATCCAGAGTGTACTGGTTGCAGGGAGTATTGACAATGCCATGCTCCTGCTGGGCCACAGGTTTAAGGAGCATGAAAGCCGTTTTGTTCGTCATCCCCCCTCGTATAACCTGTACTGCTTCTGTAACAGCGTTCGGCTAGAACAGGTTCTAGTTAATATTATCAGTAACGCTCTCGAAGCGGTGAAGGAACGGCATAATGAACGTCGCGTCAGTGTGCAATGGTATCAGCAGGAGAATGACGTGGTAATTGATATTGAAGATAACGGTCCGGGGATTCCAGTCAGCATCATAGAACACATTTTTGAACCCTTCTTCACGACTAAAAAAAATCACGGACTGGGGCTGGGGCTGGCGATATCAGCAGATATTATCCGTTCCTATGGGGGGACCATCAGCGTAGAAAGCCGTGAGTCAGGGGCGAAATTCACCCTCCGTTTGCCCGTAGTACCATCGATTAAGCCGGAGAACAAGAATGACTGAGTTTGACGTGTTACTGATTGAAGATGATCTGGATGTTCAGCTTGGCTGCGTGCAGGCACTGAAGCTTGATAAAATTAAAGCTATCGGGGTGAATTCTGTGGAAGAAGCCCATCATCTTCTTCCTGCTCTGCGACTGCATGGCATCGTTGTCACGGATATGAAGCTCCCTGGCATGAGTGGGCTGGACTTTCAGAAAATGCTCAATGAGCAGATTCCCGATCTTCCGGTCATTATTATTACCGGTCACGGCGACGTCGCAACCGCGGTGGAAGCAATGCACAATGGTGCTTACGATTTTTTATCAAAGCCCTTCATGCCACAGCAGCTCACGAATGTTGTACGGCGAGCCCTGGATAAGCGGCGTTTACTTCAGGAGGTTTATTTATTAAAGCGACGTCTTGCTGATGTGAGCGCACTAGAAACCAGACTGATTGGCAATTCCGCAGCAATTATGGAAGTCCGCGAGGTCATCAAAGATATTGCCGTCACTCCCGCCAATGTCATGATCTATGGTGAAACGGGCTCAGGAAAAGAACTGGTGGCCCGTTGCATCCATGAGCTCAGTGGTCGCACTGGACCATTTGTCGCGATTAACTGCGGAGGGCTCCCGGAAACACTTTTTGATAGCGAAATTTTTGGCCATGAGTCCGGCGCATTCTCCGGTGCGCTAAAGCAACGTATTGGTAAACTAGAATATGCTAATAAGGGCACTCTCTTTTTGGATGAAATTGAGAGTATGACACTGCCGATGCAAATCAAACTTCTGCGCGTACTTCAGGAACGTAAGCTGGAAAGGCTTGGATCAAACACTCTGATTCCTATTGATATTCGGGTCATTTCGGCTACAAAAGCCAATTTGCTGGAGTTGGCAGAGCAGGGGCAGTTTCGCACAGATCTGCACTTCCGACTGGATGTAGTCAATCTTAGATTACCCCCTTTACGTGAGCGTGTAGAGGATATACCACTGTTGTTTAATCTTTTTGTGAACCAGTCAGCGACCAGTTTTGATCGCCCTGCACCTGAGATTAAAGAGACAAAACTTCATCAGTTGATGGCATGGCAATGGCCTGGTAATGTGAGAGAACTGCGTAATGAAGCTGAAAGATTCGTACTGGGTGTCAAAGGTACAATAGGCGACATCCCTTCAGATATATCTTCTTTTTCACTGACACAAACTGTTGAACAATTTGAGAGAGGTTTGATCGCCACTGAACTGGCTCGTCATGAAGGCAGCCTTTCCCGCGTAGCGGAATCTCTACAGGTTGCTAAAAGCACACTCTCAGATAAGGTAAGAAAATATGGACTGAAATATTGAAGTGAAGAACAATTTCGATAATCATTATATTGGCAGTTGCCACATCAGTTCATACTCAGGGTCAGATTATTGGCGCGGCAGAAGCGTTGATAATCGTCACAGCCAGACAGAAAGCCTTGGTACGAACGTATGATGACTTTGCTATCAGGTTTCGGCGTAACCCGGCCATCATTATAGAAGATCATACAGCACGATGTTCATTGATAAAACGGTATCTAGGTGGGCTCTCTCGCAAAGCACTGCGCAGCCTTTTTCAGAAATTGCTGCGCTTCTTCGGTAAGATTCAGCTGAGAAGAGAACATTCTTAATTAATCCACTTAATTTTGTTTCTGCCCGAGTTTTTAGCTGCATAAAGCATTCTATCACTCGCTGATTCCCATTCCCCTAGCCTCAAACCTTCTTTCCATTCAGAAATACCAGCACTGACGGTAACTGGAATAATTCCACCGGAAGCCATAAAAAGGCTTTCCGCAATCAGTATCCTTATTCGGTTTACGATCACAAAAGCATTATAAGCATCGACATTTTTCAGTAATAAAATGAATTCTTCACCGCCGAATCGAGCACAGATATCTCCTGCACGGATATGGGACTGAATGATCTGAGAAACACCTATAATTACTTTATCCCCCTCAGGATGTCCATGTATGTCGTTTATTTTCTTAAAATGATCAATATCAATAATAACAAGTGAATGTCTTTCATTCCCATTGAACAGACTTATTTGTCTGTTTGCCTCACTGTGAAAAAATCCTCTGTTGTACATACCAGTCAAGAAGTCATGTTCAGCGTTAAACTGAGAGTCACGTTCTGCTCTCTTTCTTTCTTCATTAAGATCATAAAACCTCAACATTTCACCTAGTGTTTTTATGACCGGCTGGATCATTGTAAGATGCGTCGGATTGATTATGCTTTTTTGAAACAAACATAAGTGCCCATAAATTATCTCATTAAAGGAGATAGGTATCACAATCACCGGAAAAACAGAATCAGAAAGAAATGAATAACAGCCTGAGCATAGAGTCGAAATTTTATTCAGTTGATCTGTCAGAAGGTTCTCATTCAATATATTTAAAATCTGTTTTTCATCATTTTTTCCCTTAAGCTTAGTAGATGAGTGAAACAATTTTGTGCTTTTTTTATTTAAAATAACAGATGCATGCTCAGCTCCTGTGACATTTACCAGTTCAGGTAAAATGCTTTTGCACACTTTCTCCGTATCATGATCATTAAGAAAACCATCATGCATTTTGACCAGAAGAGAAAGTATTTCCCCCCTGCTATGTGAAAGCTGGTTGCTGATAATCTCATCGGTTATATCATAGGCGTACTTGACTATTTTATACACATTTCCATATGAATCCCGTAGTGGACAGTATGTGGCGTGGATCCAGAAAGCCGATTTATTTTTCCCTATTCTTTTGAACCTTCCGTCAATAAAATTACCATGGCACAATTTTTCCCAGAACTTATTGTATTCAGCAGAATCTGCATAATCGTCCTCACACAGTTCTTTATGATGATGTCCTTTTATCTCAGACAGACTAAAATGACAAATGTCTAGATAGTTTTTATTGGCTTTTAATATATATCCATCAGTATCAAACTCAATGATTCCCTGAGCCATGTTTATAGCTTTTGATTTGTAACTTCGCTCAATTTCTTCCTGCCTGAGCACAGTAATATTTTGGGCAATTTTAACCACTCCGATAAAAATACCTTGATGATTAATGATTCTTGTATATGTGGCATAAATCCAGAATATAGAACCATTCTTCCTCTTTCTTATAAATTCCCCTTTTCTTATTTTACCTTCTGCTAGCTGACGCCACCATTTTTCATGCTCACCGGCTTCATCAGAAACAAAAAGCATATGGTGAGGTTGATTTATGAGTTCATTTTTATCATACCCTGACAGCTTGCAAAAAATTTTATTCACATTTTTTATCATTCCAACTATATCGAACTCGACAACCCCATATGTATTGTCCAGTGCCTGTATTTTTGCATATTCAGTATTATTGGTTAAGTCACGCTTAAACATTTACATACGTATCCAGAATATTAATGTGACGATAAAAATAGTATCAGCATTCATCCCCCCTTTCAATCCAGAAGTTTTATAGGATGGGTTAAATATTTTTTTCTTTAACAAAGGAAAATCAGAGGGATGAATAAAAATATCAAATACAATATTTGATATTTTTTCTATTCTATTCATAATTTTCTTGTGGGCATAAATTATGTATCCCTGAGCAAGTCAGTAATGAGAAACATGGTTAGAAAAATCCATAATCAACATTCAGGCCGATGAAAGTTCGGCCCTGGTGGTTTCTGGTGTTAACATTTAATCCAACGGCTGCTGGCGAGTGTATTCACCAGTCTGGTTAGGTGCCTCCGGCGCAGCACCGGCAGGAACTCTGTTGCCAGAACTTTATGGCGTCCGTGCTTTATCATCTGATAGCCGATTGTGATTAACTATAACTCCTTCAAGAGAAGCAGCCCTACTCACCTGTAGCCAAAAAGTCTGAATTCAGGTGCCAGTGTATCAGTGATACAGATCATACATTTGGATAAAAATATGAATCGGCCGGGCGCTGCGCTTTATAACGGTATGTTGGCTGTGGCAAACAGCCTGCCGACTGGCATGACATTGCGACAGAGTCGTCGCGTTGCATATCGTTGCAACCTCTTCTGAAATGTAGTGCAATACTTTGCACCGGGCCATTTAACGTGTCTACTTATTCCACATGGCTCCGACAAGAAAACTATTAAATACTCAGAATCGCCAATTCAGACTTACCACAAATACTGAAGGTAGTATGATCCCCGACACCACACCAAAATAATTAGTGAAATTATACTGTACCGCATGGTAAATATAGGGGGGCAAAACCTACCCTTGTTATTTTTTTAAAGGAGTGATAAATTCCTGCATTGCCACATTGGCTAAATTTCTCAAAGAAAAAATCGCCGGTATAACCATAAATGCCCTTATAAAGAATATTGCCCTGTTCTGCCCATTCTCTTCTGATACCCAGAGAAAGGCAGCGATTTCCGTAACTGTTCCTCATTGTCCCGACGAGTAAACTGTAGTCTGAGTTGTCAGACATCTTCTTTTCTACGGAAAAAAACCATTATCAAATTTTTCCGTATACAGGCCATGATTACCAATCAGATGGTAAACAAATGAACCGGTGTTAAAGGAGAACGTCTCAGCCCCCTGAGCAAAAGGAATTGTCAGTGCGGAGGAAATAACAAAAAGAGATATACAATATTTATGTAAAGGCATCCTGAACAGTATCTTGGTGTGATCAACATAACTAAATCATAGCATTTATACATGCATAATATCCAATGTGTTATGCCATCATCAAGTGATAAACTTGGAAAATATATACATACCAATATTACTGTTACTTTTGTCAAAATTTATATGAATAAAATAGGCATTGCATCTTGCTGAATTGCCATTGGGCATTCTTTATTATCAGTTTATTAATTAGCTTGTTAAATATAACTCTATCTCTTAATGGCATAGGCACGTGGTCAGCACAATCCAGCAAGATGAAGTCTTCGGGAGGATAGGACAATCTTCATTTTTTTCTACTAACTAAAATGTACCTTTGAAAAAGTAGAGATTCCTGAGTAGACTGGATGGCAGCATCCAGCCGCGTTTTTCACGCAGCGCGCCGTCCACTTTTCGGTACCGGGTTCTGATCCGTATGGCACATCACACCGACCCGCAGCTGCTGTCCCGAGTACCGTCTGATGAATCGGACCCCTCCCTACTACCAGCTCTGCTCTGTGACACTGTCATGCAAGCAAACCCTGCACAGGCCTATTTACTCTCGCTGAATTCGGCACGCAGCCGACAGACCATGAGTTCCTTTCTGAAAATTGTTTCCCGCATGCTTGGCGCCGTCTCGCTGGCTGACTGCAACTGGTGGGCTCTGCGCCGACATCATGTACTGGCTCTGGTTGAGATGCTACGCGACGCCGGGCGTGCGGTGGCCACGGTCAATACCTACCTGTCGGCACTAAAGGGGGTGGCTGGTGAGGCCTGGATGCTGAAACAAATGGACGTAGAAAATTACCAGCATATCCGGGCAGTACGTCAGGTTCGCGGCAGCGCACTGCCCCGTGGCCGGGCGCTGGCACGGGAGGAGATCCGTGCTCTGTTTTCGGCCTGTGAAGCTGAAACCGGCAGCATCGGGGTCAGGGATGCGGCGCTGCTGGCTGTAATCCTCGGCTGTGGACTGCGCCGATCCGAGGCGGTGGCGCTCAGTTATGAGGACATACGGCTCGCCGACCGGGCTCTCAGGGTCCTCGGCAAGGGTAACAAGGAGCGGCTGGCTATGTCCCGGATGGTGCCTGGCAGCGGTTGCAGTTCTGGGTGGACCAGGTGCGTGGTGAGGGGCCGGGAGCGCTGTTTCCGCGGATCCGCCGCCACGATGTGGTGACGGAGTGTCGGCTCACCGACCAGGCTGTGTACCATATCCTGCAGGTACGTCAGCTACAGGCCGGACTGGGAAAATGTGCGCCGCATGATCTGCGGCGAACTTTTGCAACGGCGATGCTTGATAATGGCGAGGATTTAATTACTGTCAAGGATGCGATGGGCCATGTCAGCGTGACCACCACCCAGAAATATGATCGGCGCGGAGAGGAGCGCTTGCGGGTGGCCCGTAACCGGATTGTTATTTAGGGCATTTAAAATATATCTCGTGCATCTTTAGCATTGCCGGCAACACAGAACTGCAACAATCAAGATTGATGGTGCAACCGTACGCACAGATCGTATGGTTGAGAGCCTTCCCTTTCATGCCAGTGTGAAACCATAAAGCAATTTTAGCTTCAAGATAGGGTCACTCCGCCAATGATGCCGCAAGACATATTTTTCTCCGGTTGCTCATCCTCACTCATGTAGGAGTACCCCATATGCATCTGTTCAAATGCATAGGAAGCAGAAGACGTACCTCAATATTCGTTCATCAGGATACGGATGTAGGATGGACGTTTTATCAATCAGAAACACTATTGAGAGATATACACCATTTCAAAGATTGAATATTCAGTATCGATTCATTGTTCAATCTTGTCTCAACAGACACGAAGAAAATCTTTCTTACGTGTCAGACAAAACTGTCGAAAATTCTTCGAATCCTTACCAAACTTTCGACTTATTAGAGCCCTATCCTGCTTTTTACAATAATCAAATCTCTCGTTAATTATGACTATATTCTGCTCATCATACTGGTAAAATGCTGCATCTTTATCTTTGCTGACCACAAATTCATGTTCAACAGGAATCTCCGCCTTCGAACCCTCATGCTGATTCTCTCTGTCGGCGGGATCCTGCTGACTTCTGTTTTACTTCTGGGGGCTCTTACACTCTTTCAGAAAGGCAATATTGTGGACAGTGTCCTCGAAAGCAATATTGCCTATGCGCGCAAACTTGCCGATACAACAGATCGCTACCTTATCACAGCACAACGCGAGCTATCATACAGCGCTGGACTTATCACCGAGCTGAACGATAAGGCTCAACTGGATCAGGAAGCCCATCGTCTCTATCAACAGTCCGGTTTTTTTAATTCCGTAGTCATTGTCACGGCTGATGCAGTTATCGCTGCTACGTTTCCGGAGAGCATGTCGCTTGTCGGTGTCCGGCTAAGTTCTGATGTCAATAAGCAAGCGATTAAAGATAAAAAGGCATTCATATCTGAGCCTTTTGTATCCGTCTCCGGAAATTATGTCGTATTTCTTTCCTGGCCGTTGTTTTCGCCGGAGGGGAAGTATCTCGGCTACATCGGCGGTACCATTTACCTCAAAAAGCAGAGCATGCTCAGCGAGATACTAAGTCAGCATTTTTATGACGACCAGACGGATGTCACCGTGGTAACTAATGACGGGCAAATCATTTTCAGTCATAACCCTTCGCTTATTGGTACGCGTATTCAGTATTACACGGCACTACTGAACCGTCAGGTCCATGCCCGTAGCGGTCATTTCGTGAATAGTAGCAACAGCAAGGCAGACCTCATTGGATTCGCCAGCCTGAATCAAGCCGACTGGTGCGTCCTGATTTCAGGCTCATCGATGAACGTGTCACATATCCTGCTCCGCAGCGCAGTTAATGCCGGATGGTTCACACTAGCGATCATAGCCCTCACCGTGGCCATTGCGACCTACTTCGCCTCCCGGCTTGCGGAGCCGCTTGAAAAACTTGCCGAATTTACCCGTACAAATGACAGCGAGAGTGCGCTCCGGCAACTGACCAGGCTCAGTCCCGGATACCTGGAAGCAGAACGTCTCAGGGAATCCGTTAGTCACCATCTTCAGTTAATGACATTACGAGTGAACACCCTAAGTGATGAAGCTATGAAAGACCCGCTGACCGGTCTATATAATCGCAAAGGTTTCAGCTTACAAGTTAGCGAATATCTACTTTGCGGTGATCACAGCGTTGTAGCCCTCGACATTGACCATTTCAAAAAAATCAATGACCAGTATGGCCACGAAGGCGGAGATGCTGTGCTCGTTGCCCTCAGCGAAAATTTGCTCAGTATATGCAGGGACTGTGATGTGGTCTGCCGCTCTGGTGGCGAAGAATTTATCATCTTTCTTCCCGACACAAATCGCGAGGCCGCCGTTGCGGCAGCGGAAAGGATACGATCTTCGGTGAACCAGGACATATTTCCTTTTGTCGGCAATGTCACTCTCTCTGCCGGCGTTGCAACATTGTCAGACAGTCTTGACGATCTCAGATTAGCGCTTCGTCAGGCTGACCTTGCACTTTATGAGGCAAAAAAGGCGGGCAGAAATATTGTGGTTGCCAGTATACCAGAGGGACTATCAGTATTTCAGGTATATAAATACTGAACATTCCCTTATGGTTTTTATATGCGGGAATCCAACAACTTCCGGGCAATCGGTCAAATTATTTAATGATTTTTTTCTGTACATGCAGTACACCTTGGTCGAATTCTAATATGATATTTTATATTTCCACGGATATCCTTTCATTTTATGGTCACTACTGGACTGTTTCAATCCAATATGTGCCCTGCTTAATCTTTTGGGAAAAGTCACAATGAAATATCTAAGGAAATGAATTGGCTACAAATAATTAAACTTATATTCTTTGTACTGATTCATATGCAAAGTTATCTTTTGCAATCCTAATGATTAGGTATTGATATCATGAAAAGATCATCAGTCAATAATAAAGATAATAGCTTTATTGCTTTGTTAAAATAAAGTAATTATAAATCAATATACTACCATTAACTACTATTCAATAAATATTTTTAAGTTAATTTTTTAGCTGGCCAAAATATTTCTCCCACACCGTTTAGACAAGGCCGTGAAAAGAGAAAACCCTGAAATAGATCTATGCCAGATGACTGAAGCCAACACCATTCATCTATTTTTTCAATACCTTCTGCTACAAGGCTTATGCCCATATCCTGACTAAATTTAATCAACGATGAAACAATAGCCTGTTTGGGACCACTAACATGAATATTTTTAATTAATTCTCTATCGAGTTTCAATTTATCAGGTTGAAGTCTTGATAATAAATTAAATCTGGAGTAACCTGCTCCAAAATCATCTATAGCGAGACCAATTCCGGCTGCACGAATACTTTTTAGTATACCAATGAATGCATCAAGATCCAATATTAAATCATTTTCAATGATTTCTATCGTGACCTGATATGGCTCAAGGTTACATTCGTGTATGGCCTTAATGATAAAATCCACGGAATTACAATTATGAACTAAAGAACCCGGAAGAAGATTAATTGAAATTCTTTCATATGGTTTGAGCAATTTTTCGGCTAATTTTAGTGCCACAAGTTTAGATTCAAGGTCAAATTTGTACATCTCCTCATCAGACATTGAAGAAAAAATCTCTGCTGGAGAATGATTTTTATTATCACGAATCAGAGCCTCAAATGAAGATATACGCCTACTGAAGGGGTCAACTATAGCTTGCAAAGCAAAAGAATAATCTTTTTCGTGCGCACCGAAAAAATTTACAATACGCTCTTGGGAGGCGTTTTTCTTCATTACCCAGTTAGAAGGATAAAAGTTAGGCTGTAATTTACCCTGTCGTCCTCGTGTAATAAAATTATTTATAAAATAGTACACCCTTTTGTTTACAGATATATTCCAGTGCTCACCCTTATTTAGTAAATCCAGGGCTCCCAGATGGTTATTTAGTTTATCCCTTAGATCAATGAGTCTAATTCCGTAGTTATCAAAATATCTTTTAGGGGAGTAATCTCTCATTAATTCAACAATGTCCTGATGACGCTGATCTGCTCGAATCTTGTTGAAGATATAATCAACTTCAAACTCATCCCCTTCAATGACTTGGAAAAAATCCTCACCATTATATATTAGCACGCCTGTCAATCTTAGAGATTGATTTTTTATATTAGCATTATGAATTAAATTATTCAAATCAAATTCTATATCATTTTGACTCGACTTACTTTGGTAGATCAACGTGGTAAGCATTTAGACCCCTACATCAAATGTTAAAAAGTACTTCCTTTTTGTTATCGGCATTTAATTCTTAAACCTGAGTTTTATTATGTTTTTTAATTGCCCCTCAACGTTGCCTCACGGTCTCCCTTCGTCCATCCGTCACAGCATGGCTGCGTTGTCGCCACCAACAACTGACTGATTTGTTGATTGAGATGTGTATTGCGCTAATCTATCACTTTGGGGCCCGGGCAGATATAGGTCAATAAAAGCAACTAATGGCGTTTGAAAATGCTAGGCGCGAGGTTTATCTACTGTTACGCATGATCGAAGATCTGCTACCCGTTGATTATTAAACACCGATGTTAGTAATGTCTTCATTAGTCACATGAGGGCACACCATGAAGAAGCATCCATGAAGGCGCATTTTCCGACGAACAGATCATCAGTATTCTCCGCGAAGCTGAAGCCGGGGTCTCTGCCCGGGAGGTTTGCCATAAGCACTTTATCCCCGGTGCGACCTTCTACATCTGGCGTAAGAAGTTTGGCGGCATGGAAGTGCCGTAAGTGAAGCGACTGAAGCCGCTTGAACAAGATAACGCCCGCCTCAGGTAGCTGAGGCGGAAAGTTCTGACGATAGACCAGAAGCGGGAAGCCGTGGAAGTCATGTGTGAGGCAACGGGTCTGTTGCAACGTCGTGCCAGCAGGATGGCCGGTTTACCCCTGTCAACATATCGTTATGAGGTTCAGCGTCCGTCTGCTGACGCGCAGTTATCCGCGCGCATCACTGAACTGACACCGGAACGCCGCTGCTTTGGATACCGGCGTATCTGGCAGCTTCTGCGGCGTGAAGGTCTTTACGTTAATCACAAGTGGATCTACCACATTCATCATTTTAACGGCTTGAGTGTGAAACGCAAACGGCATAGGGCTGGCGACTGAGCTGCTTCCGCCTCTGCGCTCGGATGCACCGAATCTGAACTGGTCGATGGATTTTTTCATCCGGGATTGCATTGACCAGCCGATAATTTTGCGTGAGAACAGATCAACAACCACGGCAAGATACAGCCAGCCTTCGTGGGTCCTGATGTAGGTGATGTCCGTTACCCAACGCTCATCCGGAGCATCCGGATTGAACTGTCGCTGGAGCCTGTTGGGCGACACGATACAGGCCTCGCCTTTACGTGCCCGCGGGCTCCGGTATCAGACCTGAGCCTTTATCCCGGCACGTTTCATCAGTCGCCAGACTCTGTTGACTCCGCACTGTTGCCCGCTGTCCCGAAGATCCAGATGGATCTTGCGATAACCATAGACGTATCCCGATTCCAGCCAAACTGTTTAATCTGTCCTGTCAGTCTCAGGTCTGTCTGATGGCGTTGTGAGTGCGGCTGCTGAAGCCAGGAGTAAAAGCCACCGGGATGAACATCCAGCACCCGACAGAGCAGGCGAACAGGCCAGCAACAGGTGTTGTCACGGATAAAGGCGTACCTCATCCGGACAGCTTTGCGAAGTACGCCGCGGCCTTTTTCATGATATCCCGTTCTTCTTCGGTGCGTTTTAGCTGCGTCCGTAGTTTCAGGATCTCGCTTTTAGCTTCCAGTAAATCCCGGGCATGCTGCTCGCTGTTATCAGGTTTGATAGCCCGTAGCCACTTGTAGAGGCTGTGTGCAGAGACGCCCAGACGGTCAGATACTTCGGCGACGGAATACCGCGTTCCGTTATCTGACGGACGGCTTCTTCCTTAAATTCAGGTGTAAATCGTGGTGTGCCCATACGCTCCTCCTATGCTCAAACTATAGGGCAGGATCGTCTACCGGGGCGGGGTCAGTCCATCGACGGCTCAGAAGTGTCTGGATTATCCGTGGCGATTCACTCAGCTAAATATCCACCATCAATTGGATAAACTCCTCCGGTACAGAACGCTGAATTGTCTGACAGCAAAAACAATATGAATTCTGCTATTTCTTGCATTGTTGCCATCCTTTTCATAGGGTGGCTATTTGCGAAACTGCGTACGATTTTTTCAGGGAACTCATCCATTCGTGGGGTATGGACATAGCCCGGAGCAACTGCATTGATTCGAATACCTTGACATGCATACTCCAGCGCTGCGGTTTGGGTTAAACCGATTATACCATGCTTAGCCGCGGTATAAGGTGCCAATCCAGGAATGCCAACCAGACCATTTACTGCAGATAAATTAACGATAGAGCCACCAAACTTCATCATCTGAGCTATTTCATATTTCAGGCAGTAAAAAACACCGCTCAATGAGGTGGCAATGACCTTATCCCAGTTTTCAACTGTCTGCTCTGTTATGTTTTTACCGTGCTCGCCTGTTATGCCTGCATTATTTACAGCATAATCAAGCCTGCCGAAATATTTGATAATATCATCTATCATTTGCCGTACCTGTTCGGGCTGTGATACATCACATCCGATCCCCATCGCTTCTTGCCCCTGTGAAGATAATAGTTTCGCTTTTTGTTTAGCCTGCTCTGATGCGCGGGATACTATGACCACCTTAGCGCCATGTTTGTGTAATTGCTCTGCGACAGCCTCACCTATACCTGCGGTACTTCCTGTTATAACAGCTACTTTATTCTGAAAACTCATAACTCCCCCTGTGACGTAGAATTGACTCTTACATCTGGGGTAGTATACAAATTGGCTGTGACAGTTTTTGTCAGTACTCTTTCCCCACACAGATCCCCTCTTTTATTCTCCATTTTTTCAATAAAACCGTCCTGTTTTCCCTATACATGGAATCCAGTTCCACAATTTCTTCGATTTTGTCAGTTCTAAAATGACGAAAATCATTTCTCATCTCACACCATGCAACCAAAAGCCAGCATGACTCCATACATACCAATGCGATGGGCCATATGACTCGAGAAGAGAAAACATCTTTCTTGTTACAGTATTTTATTTTAATTTTCTTTCTGTTTTTAATGGCGTTACGGACATCGTCAAAAAAGATCTCATTATTTTCCGTGGGGCCAGTCAGATAGGATTGGCTCTCAATAAGATTTTTTAATTTACCAGGAATAACAGCATGTATTTTTGCAAGTGCCTTTCTTGCGGTATTTTTGAAAGCATAATCCGTATTATGAGATACCCAATTTAACCCAAGTGTAATAGCATTAATCTCATCATGAGAAAGATTTAAGGGTGGTAAATGAAAGTCAGACTTAACGATATATCCAATTCCTGCGCATCCTTCAATGCACACTCCCTGTTGCTGTAGCGTTCTTATATCTCTGTAAAGGGAGCGTACACTTATTCCCAGTCTTTCTGACAAAGTGGATGCAGTAATCGGATATCGTTGCGCCCTTAATATCTGTAGTAATTCGAGAAGCCTTTCAGTCCTAGTCATGTTGAAAAATCCATCTTAATCCGGAGACAATAGCTTAAAGCACCTGTTGGATAAGCATCTTAGTACAAACCAACTATACATGCCTAAGTTGACCTGCTCCTGGTTGAT
The DNA here is from genome assembly GCF_040578655.1 of Phytobacter sp. RSE-02. NCBI lineage: Bacteria > Pseudomonadati > Pseudomonadota > Gammaproteobacteria > Enterobacterales > Enterobacteriaceae > Phytobacter > Phytobacter sp. RSE-02. The sequence goes on from NZ_JBEULY010000008.1 coordinate 176,503, forward strand.
TATCAAATGCAAATGTGAGTCCTACATCCCGGTTGTTGTGACAAACGCGAACTTCCGCTCCTCGCTCACAGTGGACCTTAAGCTCATTTAGTTTGTCCGTCCCGTGTCAGAAACTAGCGTTATCTCTCAGGATCCACCCGACTATTCATTAGGATGTACTGAGCAGCTTTACGCGCATATTGGTCAATCAAAGGCACTAGTCGAGTGAAATGCTCGCTGGCGCAGTGCGCATCAAGTGCCGTATGGTCAGGCCACTCTTCAACGAAAATAAAATGCCCCGGATCCTTTTCATCCCTGTACAAATCATAAGCAATACACAGAGGTTCTCGCTTCGTTGCCGCGATGAGCTCGCGGTATAAAGGGAAAACGGTGTCGACGTACTCGGGTTTGATAAAATCTTCGGCAATAACCTTTAGCATGCGTACTCCTTTATTAAAAATGGCCGGGACTTTTGATGGATAATGCCAGCGTGAAGAGCTATTTCAAACAGAAGGTGCGCTCTTCGCTCATTGCCGCCTGTCGCGTATTACAGATGGCTGCTATGTGCCAGGAGCGGACATGATGGTCACGAAACCTGTCCGCTGCGTGCTAAAACCGGACGTTAATAACATCTGGTTCTGCTAAACAATTGGGGCTAGGTCACCTGCATAATTGTTACTCTGGTGGTATAACTGAACAATACATCGGCCCAGTGTAGTCCATTGGTTCACCATTGATTTTGTCAACCATCCGATTTTTTTCATCAACCCAGCTCGTAAAAACTTCTAAGCGATCATGAATTAGAGGATGTTTATCGGCACATGCAGCAAGCAGGAATGCTATAGCCTGGCCTACCTCCGTGCATACAAGTAGTGCATAGTTCACATGCCAGCTATTCCGTCCATAAACACCGGTAAGCTCGAAGCCATGGAATCTTTCATCTACCTCACCCATGTCCGTCAAGTGATTAAAGATAGCTTTTTTATTTGGATGTGCTCCAAAATCGATAGCAGCTTCATAGTTGGCCATCACATACTCAGCCATTTCAGGAGAAATGGATTTTAATTCAATTGAGGCCTTCTTCACGGAGAACATTTTGCGACATTTATGAAGTGCGCTCTCAGTTTTGTGCCTATTTAACCATATCTTTTCCATCGCTTCGTTATGGGCGATCAGGTAAGCATAACAGGCGGACTCAAGCGCGGTACGAACGATCGGAAAGACTGCCACCAAGTGTCCAGATAGCGCCTGCCGTACTGCGCTAAGCAGCAGAGTATAGGAATTCATTGCCAAAAAACCGGTAATAGGGTTCACATCAAATTCATGGTCAAAAATCTCTTTTTGAAATACCTGATCCATCTGAAGAACCATATACATTAGCTGAGGATGTTCCTGTGCGTGATCGTTAGAGTTTTCAAGTGTTGCATTTAGATAATCGAGAAGAGTTCCTGCATTCATTTTCATTCTTTGTTTTCCAAAATATTTATTTACCTGATGTTATCGCATTCATTCAAAAATATAGTTTATTTAATCTCACCCAGGTGACAACTTCCGCTTCTCGCTCATAGCTGCCGGTCAAGTATGTGAGTCGAGAGTCTCTGGCCGATGGGCAGAAAGCGCTGACTGTCCAATGTGACTGAAAGGCAGACGTAATATGATAAGATTTCCGGCACTTACAGCTAATGCAATCAGACAAGACAACCCGGACGGCACTATGACGCAGAAAACACTGGCAGAACGCTTTGATGAACTGGAACTGGAATATCAGGAAATCATATCTACAACATATACAGCATACAGCGAGTTTTCGAGAAAAAACAAAGAATATGTGGATTCACCTAAATATAAAACCTGGATAGCCAGAGCTAAAAAACTAATTACTGATAGTTATGGAAAGGATTCTGATTTTTATAAGGGGTTTGTTGATGCAGAGAGCGGGTTTTATGCATCAAATCATAAAATTCTGACCAAAAAGTTAAAACCTGCATTTGATGCAGCGAAAGCAGATTTAGTTTATTCCGTTCCTGAAAAATCAGATGCTTTGGCAAATATAAATGATGAGTTAGAACTCATAATAAATATTCTCAATAAATTCCCTGCCTTTTGCCGTCAATTAAAGAAAAGGCACGATGGAAGGCCAACGATTGAAATTAGCGATGAATATGATGTACAGGATCTGGTTCATTCACTTCTGGTGCTGCATTTTGATGACGTTAGGGCAGAGGAGGCTTCACCGAGTTATGCTGGCTCGTCATCCAGACAGGACTTTCTGCTAAAGAAGGAAAAGATAGTCATTGAGGTGAAGAAAACCCGTAGAACCCTCAGCGCTGGCAAAATTGGAGAAGAACTGATCATTGATATGGCCCGTTACCGCGCACACCCGGACTGTAACACGCTGGTATGTTTTGTTTACGACCCTGATGGCTGGGTGAATAACCCGAAAGGAGTGATAAGCGATCTTGAGAGAGGAGATACAGAAGGAAATACTAGGGTGGTGATTGCCCAGTTCTGATATTGATTGTTGCCATCTGGATGGAATCCCCGCGCTGTCCAAGCCGGCGCCGGCATCTGTGATAATGCCTTGTGGCTGAGGGCATGCCGCTGCGGCCTGAACGATCGGCCCTTCATGCCGTGACCGAAGAGGCCTTAACATCCCTTGTGTTCCAGAAGCTGATGTTCAACGGAATTACGAAAGTTGAATCGTCTTGAGCAGGTCATATCGATTCTTGTCACCACCTAACCATCAAAAACGCCGGAGTACACACACAAGAAATGGATGCTAATTCTCCCGCTATTCGTCGTATGGCTGCACATTGTAATTACTAGAATGGGAGGGTTTACTAACTGAAGGAGTAGAAAATGGCAATTCAAGGAATTGGAAGTGCGGCTTCGCTATTGAACACCATCGGCAGAAAAACAGAGCAGCAACTTGATTTCAAAAATCAGATGGCAAAAGCGACCGATAACCTAAACGCTATATCGTCAGGCAAGGCGCAAGCTTCAACCATGAGCAATGGCGCAACACAATCGAGGACTGCGGTACAGGAAGACATTGTACGCTATGCACAAGCCAGCTCACAGGATGCAGAAAGACTCGCTCATGATATGGCTTACAGTCGCAGCGATATCTGCTATGACCTGAGTGAATCGATCAAAACCAACAGGATGGAAGACGTCAAACTGGCTTCCACCGGAGAAAAAGTTGGAGATGATTACAAGAGTCAGTTTTACCTGAGCGCATCAAAAATCGATGCGCAGCGGATGCAGATTTACAATACGGAGAAGGCAAAAGGTACCGACCCTGTCATTATACTGAGTAAAATGATGGACTTCACAAACTCCCAATCAAAAGACTACCTTTCCGCTACGGGATGGGTGGCTTAATTAAATTTGGTACCCAAAAGCCAGACTCCGTGCCGTATGTTTGACACCATGGTCATTAATAGAGGCAATTTATAACTTTTGCCTCTGATGGCGCTATCAATGGAGGTTTGTGCCAGGAGCGGACATTGCAGGAATCACAATGTGTTAATCAACGGGTAGCTGGTCAGCAGCGCTACACCATGAGCCGTTAATGGCGCAGATTGACGCACTGATGGCTCATGTCGAAGAACCGTAGTCAAAAAAACCGAGGGGTCGGCAACAGAGTAATCACTGTATTAAATGATATTACTATACCCATATAGGGCGCGGTGCTAAGTTAATAAAGGACATAGCCGTGCTATTCATGGAGGTTTACTGTGAGCCTATATGTTTTTTATTACAACGAGTCTGGCGCAAGAGTCTTTACCAAAAGTAGTGTAAATGATGAAGCAAAAGAGCTTCTCAAGCGTAAAGGGTACAAAAAACATTTTTTCGAGGTTGAAGCTACAAGTGCCAAGGAAGCTATTGCGAAGATGAAAAGCAATGACGATGAATATCTTAAAGAATTAAAAGATTATTCTGACAGCCTTCTTTTTGTTGGCCTTGTTGGGGTTGCGTCATTTTTTTAAAAAGTAGTGGCGGTGATCTGCTCACCGCCAATTATGTACGGAACACATCCGATGGTAGTAACCTGCGAACTTCCGCTCCTCGCTCATCGCTGCCGGTCAGATAGCAGGGGAGCAAACTGCCATGGACAGAATCCCCGCGCTGTCCAGGCCGCCACGGACTGAACGGGCGACCCTTCATGCCGTGGCCGGAGAGGCCTGGATGTCGCCTGTGTGCCAGGAACGGACTTTGATGGACTCGTGGAAACTCCATTGTAATGAGGCGTATATCTGACAGATTCCTATTCGATACGTTTCACATCAGGATGACGCTCTGTTGCTGCCTCATGAAAAATATCGCCCAACCAGCCCGGTATTTCGGTTTCTGTCATATCGTCCGGAATAGCAATGTCGTAAAGCCGGGAGAATTTTCGTTCCGTCAGGTCTGCGCGGAATACCAGCCAGCGACCACCTTCACGCTTGACCCCAATATGTCGTCCAAAAACGTTGTAGATCAGCACTCCCGGCTCCCTTTCAAGAATTTTGCAACTGAGATGGTATAATCAACTTATGATGATTACTTAGTCAATAGATGCAAAATGTATACCCTCCGCTCACAGCGGACTTCGCGACACATCAGGCGGTTCACTACGTGCCATAAGCTGACATTGTTTGACCTGCTCACGGTTGATTATCACATGCCAGTATTAATCCTACATCTGATACATAATGGCTTAAAGACCATTTTTCGCTCATAGCCGACAGTAAGCTGTCTCTCATTGCCAATGATCAGATTGGCTGTGAGCAATGAATGCTACCAATAAAAATTATGTAATTTCATTAGTTGTATCTTATATTAATATTGATGCACTCCAGAAAGTTGGAAGAATGAGACGAAGAAATGAAACACTCTAAGTTAAAACATAATAAATTGCCATATAAGTTATTGATATATTCATTTATTTCATTTTGTTTGTCTCTCATGGTCGGAGTTTTAGTTTCAATAAAATTAAGCAATGACCTTAAAAAATTAGAATATGCCCGCACTTCTGCAGTAGCAACAACATTTGCGTCTTCTGTTAAGTCTGTCCTTGACAGGACGTTGACTGCGACTCGTTCTTTGGCTGTTATGGTCTACCAGTGTAAAGGGCATGTTGAGTCGTTTGCAGATTTATCAAAATTTCTTCTTCCTATGTATAAAGGTGCTTACGCTTTATCTTTGGCACCGAATGGAATAATTCGCCAGGTTGAACCTTTGAATCGTAATCTTATAGTTCGAGGGCATGATTTATTTGAGGGCCAGGATAAAGATAAAGTTATAAGCTCTTTGTCTGAAAATAAAATCGATTTCTTCGGACCATTTGAATTAATTCAGGGGCCAATAGGTGCGATCGGGAAATTACCTGTATTTCTTTCAGATAATGGTAGGAGATATTTTTGGGGATATACTGTTGTTACATTGGAACTTCCCGACGCGCTTGAAGATGCTAACCTTAAGGCCATGGTTTCTCAAGGATATGCCTACCTCTTGTCAGGAGTGGACCCACATACTCATGAGGTAAGAATCTTATCCAGTTCTCATATTCCTGTTACAGGAGGAGTATGTGAGGATATTCCTATTGCAGATATTAAATGGAAACTTTGTGTCTCTCCGATAGCTTCAAATAAAGTCAAGGACCAAAAATGGTTTGAATTTATTTTGATCTTTTCTGTAAGTCTTTCAATTGGCGGGCTGACTTATGTATTTTTTAAATTAAGAAAAACCACTTCTGATTTGGCGAAAATTGCTCTTTTTGATCCACTTACAAATTTACCAAATCGACGTCAAATGTTCAGGGTGCTGGAAAAAACCATTTTTTCAAATTCATTAAATAATTATGTGAGTGCAATAATTTATATTGATCTTGATGGTTTTAAATCTATTAATGATAATTTAGGACATAAACAAGGAGATCAACTTCTTGTCGCAGCAGCCTTACGGATTTGTGACGCTGTCGATACTAATGACTTGGTATCACGCATTGGAGGAGATGAGTTTGTGATTATAATTAAAAACATTTATTCTTATGAAGAGTTAAATAAAAAAATAAAGGGTGTTCTAAAGATGGTAAGTAAAAGACTTTTTCTTAAAGGTGAAGTGGTTAGAATATCCGCGAGTATTGGTGTTATTTTAATTAATAAAGGCTCTCAATACAGTGCGGATTTTCTTCTTTCAGAAGCCGATAAGGCTATGTACGTTGCCAAAGCATCAGGTAAAAATATGTTTTATCTAAAAGAAATTTAACCGTATTTACATAGTCATTTACTTTTATAGCCTTTGACTACCGTTCCATTCATCTACCTGAACTTGCTCCCCATTGCTCAGGACTCCTCAATGTAAGTATGAATCCCGAACTTCGGCTCTTCGCTCACAGCAGACATCCCGACACTTCAGGCGGTCCACTTTGTGCCAGAAGCGGACGTTACCGCCAATTGAGTTGACTTGCGCACAGAGTGCTATGGAAGTCTGGTGCTTTTCATTTCATAAAATGTCCCGGGTACCGGCAGGTCTATATGTTTCTGAGCAGTATTATTTTTTTCTGATCTGATGAAGGCGAAAGGCCGAAATGGCGTCCATATTCCCGACTGAATTGCGTATGGCTTTGGTAGCCGACAGCATGTGCTATGGCTGTGATGCTGTCGCCAGTTGTGGCTAACTTCAAACGAGCCTGCATCAGGCGAAGACGTTTTTGGTACTGGACAGGGCTGAGCGCGGTGACCGCCTGAAAGTGGCGATGAAATGCGGAAACGCTTAATGCCGCCATGGCGGCCAGCTCTTCTACCCGCACGGCTTGCATATAGTGTTGTTTCAGCCAGTTAATCACCTTATAGATGCGGGCAAGATGCGATTCCGGCGTGGCAATATCACGCAACATCCAGCCCTGCGGCCCCTGAAGAACCCGGAATAAAATCTCTCGTTCATACGCAGGAGCTAAAGCAGAAATTTCCTCTGGCTTGTTGAGCAGTCGCAGCATTCTCAGCCAGGCATCAAGCAATTCGGACGTAACCGGGGCGACAGAAAATCCGGCGTTATAAAGATGCGTTTTACCTGAACCCGGCATTCCATCCAGTAATTCAGCAATAATCTCAGGCTTCGGTGTCAGACTCACCGCAAGATAGGGCGCCCCGGTTCGCTCATCGACAAAGACTTTGCCAACGGCGGGCAGATCCACCGACATAACAAAGTAAGTGGCAGGATTGTATTGCCAGGTTTTATCTCCCACCGTCATGCTCTTCGAGCCCACGAGTATCAGATTAATCATCGGCTCATAGACAGCAGTAAGCCGGTGCTCAGGAATTTCCCCCTGTACCATCGCGACACGCGGTATAGCGGTTGCGGTGATTATATTCCCGGCTTTTGAAGCCAGCAGGCGCAGTTCAGCTAATTTTTTTTCCATCCTGTTTAAATAACACGGCATGGGATCGGCAACAAGATTAAAGCAGGATTAGGCAAATATCTGAGAGGATTACAGGAGTCACCGTCCGACGCAGGGCGTAACCTTATATACGTCATCCTTTTCTTTCAGGAGCTTTCATGAAAAATGTTCTGATTACCGGCGGAAGCCGCGGCATTGGGGCCAGTACGGCGATTGAGTGTGCGCGTCGTGGCTTTGGCGTCATCCTGACCTGGAACAGCAAGCCGCAAGCCGCCAGCCAGGTGGTTGAGCATATTCAGGCCGCCGGAGGGCATGCACTAGCGTTGCAGTTAAACGTAGAAGATACCAGCAGTTTTAGTCAGTTTCGTTCAAACCTCGAAGACATAATGGAATCACACTGGGAAGCCAGAGGACTTCACGGGCTGGTCAACAATGCAGGATATGGTCTTTATAATCCCATAGAGACAGTCACTGAAACGCAGTTCGACAGCCTAATGAACGTCCATTTGAAAGGGCCTTTCTTCCTTACCCAGACGCTGCTACCACTTCTACAACCGAATGCTGCAATTGTTAATCTCACCAGCGCCACCACCCGCGTTGCAACCGCCGGTGTAGCGCCGTATGCAACATTCAAGGGTGGCCTTGAGGTACTGACACGCTATATGGCGAAGGAGTTTGGTGAAAGAAAGATCCGGGTCAATGCCGTGTCACCCGGTCCAATTCGTACTGAGCTTGGTGGCGGTTTAAGTGATGAATTCGAAGCATTGCTGGCCGGACAAACAGCCCTTGGCCGAATTGGCGAGCCTGACGAAGTTGCCCGTGTTATCGCCGGTTTACTGTCTGCCGACTGTGGCTGGATTAATGCCCAGACGATAGAAGTCACGGGCGGTTATAACATCTGATTGCGGAGCTTTTATGCTTGACCATATCTTTATTACCGTAAGTGATACTGAGCGTTCAATCGTTTTTTATGAGCGTGTTCTGCCCCTTCTCGGCATCACCAACCGTCACGATTATGATGGTAGCAATGGCCCATCAGGCCATCCTGACCTCAAGGGATTTGGTGCCAATGGACGCGTGTTTTTCTGGCTAAGATCGGGTACGCCTTCTCCTCAGGCCGTTCATGTCGGGTTTGTGGCAGATTCCGAAATCATGGTTAACCATGCTTATGCTGAGGCCATCGCCGCAGGTGCCACGGAGATTCACTCGCCAGGTGCGCAACTGCATTATGACCCGCGCTATTACGCCGCTCAGGTCAGAGACCCGGATGGATACAGTCTGGAGTTTGTCTATAAAAGCTGGCAGCACGGACGCTGAAAACATCATGCTGCAAGGTAAGCACAGGGGTGTGATCCTGGCAATGCCCAATCTGATTCCTCTTTAAAGATGCGATATCTTAATGAAAAAACTCATGATTTACGGTGCGTCAGGCTATACCGGGGCGATGATTGCACGACACGCGCAGGAAGCTGGCCTGCAGATAATTGTTGCCGGTCGCGATGGGGAAAAACTGGCAGCGATGGCTTTGAAAATGGATGTCGCGTTTCGGGCTTTCAGCCTGGATGATCCTGACACAATTGATAGTGCCCTGGAGGATATTGACGTACTCATAAATTGTGCCGGTCCGTTTATGTATACCGCAAAGCCGCTAATCACTGCGGCAATCCGCCAGAAGGTCCATTACCTTGATGTGGCCGCTGAACTGGACAGTTACCAGTTTGCTGAAATCTTCGATGACGTCGCTGTTTCAGCAGGTGTGATGTTACTGCCTGGCTGCGGCGGAAGCGTGGCAATGCTGGGATGTCTGGCAGCCCACGCTGCCGCGGAGATCAAAAATCCGGCCCGTATCTCGCTGGCACTGCATGTCACCGGAACGATGTCACGTGGCTCAGTGGTAAGCGCAAGTGAGAATTTATCAACTGAATGTCTGCTGCGCCGTAACGGTCAGTTGATGCAGTGCGAGTCAACTGAGTTGCAAAACTTTGATTTTGGCAAAGGGCCGCAAGCCTGTTTTCCCGTAACGCTTCCTGATGTCATTACCATCTGGAAAGCAACGGAGATACCTGATATCGAGACTTTTGTATATCTTTCCGGCGAAGGGTTTCCGCAGGGCAATTTGGCTGATTTGCCCGATGGGCCGACAGCTCAGGAGCGTGAAGGCAGCCGTTATCAGGCCGTTGCGGAAGTCATGAATGCAGATGGCGATACCCTGCGTATGTTGCTGGATACGGTGAATGGATACAGCTTCACTGCTCTGGCGGCTGCCGAAGCAGGTCGTAGAGTACTGGCGGGAGAGTGTCGTCCGGGATTCCATACTCCTGCCGGGTTATTCGGTAAACATTTTACCGAGACCATAGCCGATACCCGGATTGTGGCATTTGACGATCTACGCTGAACAAAAGGAAATATTCTGGTGTTTCTGAACTGATGATAAAAGCATTCAATATTCATCCGCCTGTTAAAAATGGCTCGCATCAACGGGGCATACTTTTGCTGCGTTGCTTAGTCTGACTCTGACACAGAACAGGAGTTTTTATGTCTGTCATCGACCATATTGAAATTTCAGTGAAAAATGCACCTTTATCACTACGCTTCTATCAGCAGGCACTTGAACCATTAGGCTTCAGGCTGGTGATTACCCAGGGGCCGGCCCAAACGCGAACTGGTGGATTTCGGTATGGGCTTGGTCCGCAAGGTTATCCCCGGTTGTGGTTGCATGACAATGAGGAAATCGGTGCGCCGCTGCACCTGGCTTTTTCTGCTGATGAGCGCAGCACAGTGGATCAGTTCTGGGAACGGGCACTTCTGGCGGGCGGGAAAGATAACGGAGCACCGGGGATCCGTAAGCACTATCATTCACAATATTATGCAGCTTACGTTTTTGATCCTGACGGTAATAATCTGGAGGTCGTCTGTCAGCAAAGCATGTAAAATAATCAAGTTGTCCATGCCCAGCATGACCTGCTCCCGGTTGATTATTACATGCCAATGTTAGTCCTACATCCCTGCGGTTATGACAAATGCGAACTTCCGCTCTTCGCTCACACCGGACCTTCAGCTCAGTTATGTGTTCCGCTTCGTGCCAGGAGCGGACGTTGCTAACTTCATGTTAAGTTGATGCGCAGGGATCCAGTCAAAAACTAAGAAGAGGTTCATATGTCTTCACAATCTATACAATTAGTAAAAGCCATTGCTGATATAGCCATCGCACTTGAATTTACCGACGAGAACCTAATTAATCCTGATGTAGTTATTGAGATGCAGGAAAGTATTGCAGGAACTCTTCAGTCCCTTGATGAAGTTAATCGAAAAGATATAGCGGAGGCCTTTGAAAGTATATCGACTCATTACAATGGAGAGATCGCAAATTATGTCAGGTCTCTGCCTGCCAATTATGGCATCAAGTAAGGAGATAAATACCGGTCAGTTATGCCGGAAATACACCCCCAACCTATAAGCGGTTGGGGGATAGTAATAATGCCTGGCTGAGCTGCCCGCGAATAAAGTCGTTATTTTTTAGGGGTGATTTTTGTCACTGAGCCTGTTTGCGCTTTATCCCCGGTCGTACCATACATAGATACCAGATAAACAGCACCATCAGGCCCGGCGGTCAAGTGGTTTGGCGTATCATCCATTGGGATATTAGCGACCAGTTTACCGTCCTTGTCCAGAACAGCTACGGTTCCGCCTGCGCGCGTGGCGGCGAAAACCTGCGACGTCACGGGATCCCAGACAACAGATACGCCACCGGCACCAATGTAAGTATCCGCGACAACTTTACCGTCCGCATCAAGAACCACGACATTGTTCGTCTCCTGGGACGCGACGTAAAGACGGCCGGTCTTCGGATCGCGAGCGATGTCGGTTGCGCCTTGCGCCTGAGGAACTTTCACCGTCGTACTCTTGCCCGTCTTGAGATCAATCCAGCCCACCCAAGGGGTATCGCGGCTGACACCGTAGAGTTTCCCACCCGCACTGTCGAGGGCCAGATCGGTATTGTTAAACAGCTCGCGCCCACGATCTGCAACGAACTCCATCTGACCGATATGTTCCAGCGTTTTGGTGTCATAGACCTCTATGAAACCGGTTAACGCGGCGCTGACATAGGCCCGATTGTGGGCTTCATCAATCACCACATCGCGTGGATGGGCGACCGACCCTTCCGGGAAGACTTTCACAGCGGAAAGGGTTTTGGCGTCATAGACGGTCACCGTCTCAGCAAGGGTGTTCGTCGTCCAGACATGATGATGGACATTATCAACACCGACGCCGAAGACACCAATCTGCTCACCCTTTTTGTCTTTAGGCAGCGTAGCCTCCGCTTCGACAGCCAGCGTTCCGGCGTTCAGTCTTATCAGGCGGCTACCATCCTTCGGACCGCGTGCGGAGGTGACGAACAGCTTCCCGTCGGCCGAAATTGCCGACTGGTAAGCTCGCTCACCGACCGGTGTTGTTTGCAGCCTGAAAGCCTCGGTGTTTTTCGCGGGAATAACCTGGGACAATTTCAGCATGACCTGCGAAACGCTCGCGGGATTTTGCGTGATGACAGTGAGTGGATGAAGGCCTGTCGCGGCATCAGCCGGAACGGTCAGAGGAATAGTGAGGTTTCCCTTCTCGTCGGCGGTCAGTGGTTTCGGGGTCAGGACTTCAGTACCATTCAGCATGGTGACGTTTGCCCCCGCCGGCAGGCTCTTGATCGATATAACCGTTTTGTCTCCAGGCTTAACAGGAACTTCCCGTGACCCGGCACGGATGCTGCCTGGGAAGGTCGTGGTGGCGGCTGCCCATTGGCTATCGGCGTATGCCGTTGTGGCGGTTGACATCGCAATAGTGGAGGCCAACAGCACTAAACGGACCGAAATTCTTCTCATCTTATCTCCATAAATTGTATTGATGCTGCATCTCAGCGCAGCCACAGGTTATTCCCCACGCGGTGAGTCTTACCTTCCGCCATGAGAAGTCGATCTTTTTATTTCTGCATTCAACATAGCATATTGATGCAAATAATTATCATTACTATCTTGGGTGGTATTTTTAAATACGGAGGTGTTTGATGTGCAGCGGGAGAACGAGCTGAAGATTTTTCGATAAGGGGCCGCCGTATGCTTGTTTCTGGCAACGTTCATCTTTTGGAGACTCGGCCCCCATTGCTAAGAAGCTGTACTTCTCAGGGGGGTTCTGCTGAGGAGAGGATGTATATTTGCAGCTCAGCACAATAAGAGTCAGAAAAGCTGAGACGATTTAGTAGATATCTCAACATCCGCTCCTCGCTCAGAGCGGCCCTCTCGTTCCCATAGGCGGTCCGCTTCGTGCGAAGCTGACATTACTAAGTCCGCACTGCATTAATTTGTGGGCGCAGGTTTGGGGGGCAAACATGCACGACTTGCAGTGGTTAAAACTGCCGAAACAGTTTAATCGCAGATGGAAATCAAAAGTTGCAGCATAACTACCATCATCTTGCCCTTTATCATGTGAAAACATTAAAACTCTGTAGACTCAATTCACCGCCGCCTTGCCTATACCAGAAAGGCAGCGGTTATTGGCGGATCAAAAAACATGAATCGCTCGGGTGGCTCCTGCGAATCAATATTCTGACTTCAAGCTGATACTAATCAAAGGCCACTTATTGTGGCCTTTTCTCAACATTAGGGATGCCTATGAAAAATGTTATGGTGTTCTTCAATCGGCAGCCAGTGGTGGTTGTTAGGGTTGTAGATGGCACTACCACAATACTCCGTGAATACCCGAATGGTGAGGAAGCTCATCTTAAGATTATGTATGCGGGAGTTCATTCGCTAACTGGCGATCATACTGAGTTTTGTGTAGCCTCAGACAGAGAGATTACATCACATGAAATCGTCGAAGCTGCAAACAAACTTTTGAAATAGCTTGATCTTGTTAATTTCTGAAATTAAAAAAAGCCTTCTAAGCGAATGCAATATTGAGGTACAGCATCGGTTCTTATTTTCAGTTCCTTCAGTTCCCGCTGAAGGTATGGACTCATCCATAAGTCATTCCCTGGGTCGGGGTGCGCATCCTTTAAGAGCCTCTTCAAGTGTGGTCTACAAACCATTTACAACAAGCGTAAACGGAAGAATTAATTTAAAAAAGTTTTATTAATGGCAGAGGAAAGACTATCACGGCATTACAACAGGCATTCACTGTGTGTCTGTGATACTGCCAGGAAAAAATCTGGCAAGCGTCAGCTGCGGCTCGACACCAGATGTCCTGCGAGCGAGGCGACCGGCATCGGCGGCGTGGGCATTGCAACCCACTCCCGATTTACCGGTGGCGTGAGGGATGATTCCTGAGCGCCATCATGGAAGATAACCTATGATTTATAAAAGGTTGGGTATGAAAAAGGAGTACATATATGAAACCTGAAGAACTGGAGCGTAAAGCTGAGCAAGAAATTTCTGCTCTTATTACTAAAAAAATCGCTGAGCTACGGAAAAAAACAGGCAAGGAAGTTTCTGAGATCGAGTTTATGCCGAGTGAGACCCTGTCCTGTCTTGAGGGGTATAAAGTAAAAATAAAGCTTATGTAAAACAAATAGGTCGCTTAGGCGGCCTTTTTTATTGCTCTGACCTGCTCCCCGTTGATTCACACGGAATGCTGTTAGCAATGTCCGCTGTTCGCTCTAAGTGGATTTGCCAATCCTTTTCTGGCTGCTTTATGCCAGTAGCAGACATTGATAACATTGAGATATGTTAATTTATGGGGAGCAGGTCAGCGTAAGCGCTGCTTGAACTGAATATATTTCTGAGGAGCTAGTATGCTCGGTGCGTCGTTCCAGCAATTTACAATTGAATCCTTAATGGCAAGCTCTGCACTGCGCGGGGGACTAACAGCATTGCATAAGTGCAAATATCATGATAAGGGAAGCTTTTACAGTGCATTTTTTCAGTTATCAATAGGGTTGGAAAGATTCTTTAAAATTATATATGTGGTTCAATATATGATTGAGAATGACTTGGAAAAGCCACCGTCAAAGCAACTGCGACTGATTGGACATGATATTAATTCACTGCATCAGAATGCAGTATCAGTCGCTGTAAAATATAAAATAAAAGATGAAGATAAATGGATGCTGAATGAGGAACAGTCCGAAATATTAACGATGCTGTCAGAATTCGGAAGGGAAACACGATACTATAATTTAAATATCATTGTAGAGGATAAGAAAGTCACAAACGATCCATTAGAGCAATGGGGAGAGATTCTGGAAAACTGTTACTGGAAACATATTTCCCCGGCAAAGCGAGAAGAACTACAAAGGAACACTCTCGCGTGGGCAGAAAAGAACAGACTTTATGGATTCACATCTTCGTTTGGTCTTGATGGGCAAATAATGACACATGTAGACCAGTACCTCTTAAACTGGAAAGTAATAAAAATTTCACCATTTATTTCATGGGGAATAATAAGTATGCTCCAGCCGTATTACGGTTTACTCATTTCACTGAGAGATGCGGTTCAGTTAAAGGAAGAGGAAAAAGGGATCAAAGACCCTCTGGTGCCTTATTTTCATGAAATATTCCCGTACTTTCTTTTGGATAAGGCAAGAGCTAAAAGGCGCAGAAACTGGCTCCTTTGAGGGAACTGCCATGAGCTGGATGGAATTGCCTTGGCGTGCAGACCAGTGCAGGAATGACGAAGCCGGGCGGGTTTAGCGGCCGTTCCTCGGCCGGCGTCAGCCTGTACCATAACTGTTTGCCGGTATCAGTGACAATGCCGCTGAGACTGCGGACATGCCTGCATCGACCTGAATTGGCGCCCTTCTTGCCGTAACCGCAGAGGCCAAGATGTCTCCTGTATGCCAAAAGTGGAAAGCCAATCGAAGAATATACTTATTATATTTCATTAATAAAAGCCGGTGTATTTACGGGTTCAATGTCAAAAATGTATTTAATAATACCTGCTTTCAGGTTCTCTTCAATCCCACTTCTGAAATCTAAGATACTTGAGATTGTTGCATCATGTTGCAAATGATGTCTCCAATGAACCTCATTTTCTCGACCGTGAAAAGAAAGCAATTTAGTTAAAGCCATATGCGCAAACATTCCCGATTCTTCATCAATTATATTATGCATAATTACGTGAGAATCAGAGTGTGATTCTGTTGTAGTAAGGTTCCAAGAATGGAATAGTTGCTGAGCAATTGGCGACAGACATCTTAATTTCTCATTATCACCGTTAGTGAAATACACATCATCTATGACCATACGCCAGTTTTGTTGTATCCCTTCATCTGTTTTTAAGACTTCAATAAGCTTATCTTTCTTAAAGCTAATATGGACACCTGAATTAACTTGTGGAGTGTAAGAGAAGTCGCCGAGAACTTTACTCATCAAGCTATTTCGCATTGCATCATTGAAATTAAGATTAAAATTCTTATTGGCCTTCGTAAATACGTCTAAATCTACCAAACTCCAAATCCCATATCTTCTCCAAGCAATTAAAACGGGCAGTCCTAACATTTTCCCATAAGCCCTTAATCTAGATACGTAATCAGGCCGAAAAGACAAAACATTTCCCTTGCAAGACTTAACCTCAATTAAAACAGTAGTATTACTTGCTCCACGCACGTTAAAGTTTGCTAGTAAATCAGGAACCTGAAAAGTATCGTTAGAACTAGTCGGATACTGCTGCTGATCTAATTTATGAACTAAGTTACATTGACCGAGCCAACCACAGATAATAGAAAACTCGTCTTCTAACGGAAGGCCTATATTAAGTCTATTTACTCGTTCAGCGATAGCTGTAGCGTCAGCAGCCCAACTTAGCTGCTCCAGAGATTCATGAATAAGTCTCTCTAAATCCGAAGGTTTATCTTTCAAGGTGTCACCTATTTTATTTAAATGAAAATCAATAAGTTAATTATTATTAACTATCTATTTTGAAGAGCGCAAGCGTCCAAGTGATGGCGTAAGTATCCCAGAAATCCACGCCAGTAACTTAGAGGTCCCCTCCAATCCGGCTAAGTCAACGTCCGAACCTCGCTTATGGCGGCCATTGAGTACTGCCAGTCCGGACGTTCCATGCCAGACGTGAGCGTTACAAGCATAGTCTTACATCAATTTAAGGCACTGCTCACTTGCTCATAGCTTGAACTGAAAGTATATGTATTAGATATAGTTTGCCTTTTAGAGCGCATCAGTTTATGAAAAAGACCGTGGAATATGCTCTTGAAGAATCGCACCTTTTCACTGGGACGCGTTTTCTTTTTCTGGGTGAGGCTATACACGGAGTGTCAGAATTTACTAGATTAAAAATGGAAATTGCAGGTCGATTTTTCCGTAAATTAACAGTTTTAATATTTGAAGCCGATAGCAGCGGAATGCTGCTTTCGCATCAACGTAGCGAAGATGCTAGTTCTCGTCTCGAAAACTTCCCACTTATTATGAGAACTCAAGAGATGCGTGATATGCTCACGTGGGCAATAAGCAGAAACATTCCCTGTCTTGGCATTGACCCTATTCCTCGCAGACCTTTAACTGATTTTCCTCAACCATGGCATTCGAAACGTAATCAGGAAACTGCTGATTATCTTAAGGCTAAATCATCACAGTCTTTTTTTGAATGGCGTGACTTTCGAATGGCTAACCAACTGATTAATTTGACCTCATACTATCCGGAGCATCGAATGTTGATTATGCTACATAATATGCATATAAAACGATTTGGTAGCCAGGAGACGAAAGAACTAAAACTTAAATCAGTACGAGAATACTTTGATGATATTTTCCCTCAGCAAAGCTGCTCTATAGCTCAACTCGCAAGAAGTGGCACTGCGTTACACAATGATTTAACACTATTCAATTTTAAAATAAACGACCCATGCTCCCTAGAAAACTACTCAGGGGCGGCTAGCTGTATTTTTCTGACTGAGTCACAAATACCGGATACTTGCATTTCATGGCACCACGCTTTCGAACGCGAAACAATAACACCTAAAAAGCAATATGATGGATGCGTTATCTTTAAAGAAGTACACCCTCCTGCGTTTTGATGTCTGCTTCTCGCTCATATCTGCCCTTTAAACCCTGCCTTTGGGCAGCTATGTGCTAAATGCGAGCATTCCTAACGTAAGGTGAGTTAAAATATGGGAGCATATCAGTAGTGGTAAATGACTGGTCCAATATCCGTTTAAAGTTTTACCCCTCTGAGTCGATAAGATAAGGATCAACACAAACGCAAGGTGATGCACATGTATGGAAAACTGGTCATTACGGGAATAATGGTAATGTTGTTGAGTGGATGTACAGCGGGGTTTAGGCCTTCGCTGGAGGACTATAAAGGTTCAGATGCAGCGCGGATTCGTGCTGCATCTGATGGCAATACAGCCCTTCAATTTTACGAAAAACAGGTAAGTGGTTGTTATAAAAAAATTTTAGAGCGCCGAGTTACTGCTGGTCTGGCTATTGTCGGTATTCCTGTCACAGGAAATAAAAAAATTGGAATGCCAGAGTCATCTAACAACAAGGGCGTTTTCATCAATGAATTTACTATCAAGCCAGGGCAACTGGTGACGGTAATTCATTACTGGACCCAATCTGGGTACAACCAAAATACAGAACGATCTGCCTCGTATAGATTCATTCCTCAGCCAAATCATGATTACGATATCGTCGTTATCGGCTCAGAATTTGCCGGAGATAGCGTATCGGTAAAAGATCTGGATAAAAACGCTAAGATAGTGAGTTGGGAAGGTAAATACTGCCCCTCTGGTATGTTCGATTAATTGCATGACGCAGGTCTGTACGAACAAGAATCTGGTTTAAGTCCACTCAGTGGGCTTTTTCATGCGGTGCAGCGAACGAACAAAAAGGGAAAGAGTTAGCGGCGTATCCAGCAAATGTCTGACGTGACAAAACGCCCCATTGTGCCGCTATCTTGGCGTAAAGGTGTTCATCGGCAAAATACAGCAAAACTGTATTACACACCTGCTGCCGATGGCGACGCGTACCGATAAAGGTATTCTCCTGGCCGAAGAGTTACTATTCTATCTCCGGCAGAACAATGTGATAATCCCCGCGATTGATGTCGTGGAGCGTACCTGTGCGGAGGCTATGGCAGGCGGCGATAAAATCGTATTTCAGACCCTGAATGCCCCGCTAACCCCGGCTCACAGGGATGCTCTGGATCGTTTATTTGAGTCCTCAAATAATCAGTCTTCCAGGCTGACATGGCTTCTGCAACCGCCGGGTAAAATCAATGGTAAGAACGTGCTGCAACACCTTGATCGGCTCAGTAGCATTGAATCGCTGGCATTACCGGAAGGCATAGACCGTACTATTCACCAGAACCGGTTGCTGAAACTGGCGCGTGAAGGCCGAAAGATGAGCTGCCGGGATTTGACCAGATTTTCAGCAGCGCGGCGTCATGCGATCCTGGTGTGCGTGCTGGAAGAAGCCAGAGCCACACTAACAGACGAAGTGATTGAGCTGCATGAGCGAATGCTGAACAGCCTTTTCAGCAAAGCCAAAAGAACCCAGGCTGAGCGCCTTCAGCAGACCGGAAAGCTAATCCAGTCAAAACTGAGGCAGTGCATCGATGTCGGCCAGGCACTGTCTGAAGCGCGTGATTCCGGTGGCGATCCATGGCTCGCAATAGAAAACATACTCCCATGGCCTGAATTTGTCGCCAGTCTGGAGGAAACACGCCATCTCGCCAGAAAAAATAATTTTGACCCGCTGCATATTATTACCGAGAAATACAGCACATTACGGAAATATGCCCCGCTCATGTTGTCCGCTTTACAGTTAATCGCAACCCCGGCAGCGCAACCTCTGGCTGATGCGCTGGTTGTGATCAAGGGTATGTACCGGAAGCAGTCGCGTAAAGTTCCGGCGACAGCGCCGCTTGAGTTTGTCCCTGAAAGCTGGCGCAAAGTGGTGATTACACCTGCGGGTATTGACCGGCAGTACTATGAATTTTGTGCGCTCAGCGAGCTTAAGGGTGCATTGCGCTCCGGGGACATCTGGGTTAAAGGCTCACGCCGCTACAAAAACTTTGATGATTACCTCATTCCCGAAAAAGGACTTTGACAAACTCACACCGGCGCTGCCCCTGCCCGTATCTGCTGATTATCATGAGTACATTACCAGCCGTATGACTCTGCTTCAGTCCAGACTTGAAGAGGTCAATGCCATGGCTGCCCTTGGTGAGCTGCCCGATGTGGAAATATCTGACAGGGGAGTAAAAGTCTCTCCGCTGGACAACATCGTTCCGGTGCAGGTTTCACCGCTGGAAGAGCTGGTTTACAGCATGCTACCGCGCCCTAAAATCACGGAAATTCTCGATGAGGTAAACAGCTGGACGACATTTACCCGACATTTTTCTCATATAAAAAATGACATCACCCGTCCCGATACCCGCCTGCTTCTCACCACTATTCTTGCGGATGGTATCAATCTTGGCCTGACCAAAATGGCGGAAGCCTGCCCTGGGAGCACCAAATCATCACTGGAAGATATCCAGGCATGGTACATCCGCGACGAAACCTATTCAGCCGCCCTCGCAGAGCTGGTAAACGCGCAGGGGAAAAGACCACTGGCGGCATTCTGGGGAGACGGGACAACGTCATCATCAGATGGACAGAATTTCAGAACCGGCAGCTCAGGCCGCTACGCAGGGCAGGTTAACCCGAAATATGGGCAGGAGCCCAGACGACAGTTTTATACCCATATATCGGATCAATACAGCCCGTTTTACGCCTGTATAATCAGTCGAGTCAGGGATTCAACCCATGTACTAGATGGCTTGCTGTACCACGAAAGTGACCTGGAAATCAGGGAGCATTACACCGATACCGCGGATTTCACCGATCATGTCTTTGCCCTGATGCATCTGCTGGGGTTTGCATTCTGTCCGCGAATCAGGGATCTCCACGACAAGAAGCTGTTTATCAAAGGGAAAGCGGACCAGTACCCGGCGCTTCAGTCACTGATATCAACGACCAGCCTGAATCTGAAAGAGATCGAAATTCATTGGCGTGAAGTGCTGCGTCTGACAACCTCGATAAAGCAGGGAACAGTGGCGGCATCCCTGATGCTGAAAAAGCTTGCCAATTACCCCAAGCAAAACGGACTTGCCAAAGCACTGAGGGAAATTGGCCGTATTGAAAGAACGCTGTTCGTGCTCGACTGGTTCCGCGATCCGGCACTTCGTCGCAGGGTACAGGCGGGACTTAATAAAGGAGAAGCCCGTAACGCGCTGGCGCGTGCGGTATTCCTGCACCCGGCTGGGTGAAATCAGGGACCGAAAACCGGAAAACGTCCGTTTTCGTTCCATTGGCCCTCAAACCCACATTAGCACGTAATGTGGGCTGGTGGAGTATTTCAGTTGTGGTAAATGTGAGCAGAAATCTGCGCTGATTGTGAGTCCTTACATCTTCTGAGACCGGGTAAGACCACTGTATTTTTTTTGGTCTTCCCCTGTTGTGGTGGCTGTTCAACTTTTCTGCTATATTTTTCACATGCAAACTGCGGATTAGGAATCATGTATGACGACTCAGCTATCTGGAGGTTGTTTGTGCCAGTTTATACGCTTCAGAGCAGTTAATCCTGGAATCCCCCACTCATGTTCCTGCGACCTTTGCCAGAAACATACAGGAAGCCAGACTGTTGTATGGCTGGAGTTTTCGTCCATAGATGTGCAATGGACTGGTGAAGGAGGTAAACCTTCTTTGTTCCGCTCTTCTGAAACATCAAGTAGGGCTTTTTGCCCACGATGTGGTAGTTCTCTTGGTGCTATTGATGACGGTCCTGTAGTTGCTCTATTGTCCGGTGTTTTTGACCAATGCCACACTGACATTTTTGCTCCTGATTCTCATTCTTTCCAGGATATGAAACCGGAATGGTGGCGGCGAATTTTTCCAGACAATATTTATTAATATTAAAAACTAATATCCAGCTTCTCGTAGTGAAACATCACGCCCAGTTTAAAGCGCTCCCTGTTTCGGTACCCCCTGGCTTTTATTCTCAGCAGTCTGATATTGCTGTTCAGTGCCTCCGCATTACCGTTTGAGACGTTATGGCGCATTGCATTCAGGATCCCGTAGAGCCTTTTACCTATTGTTTTCGCCGCATTTTTCATCATTGACACATCACTGTTGGCCGCCAGCGCCAGCCATCGTTGCCAGTCATTCCTCCGTTCCTCGCTCCATGGCCTGTTCCAGATATCCTTTGCCAGCTCTTTCAGCGCCCAGCACTGGCTGGTCAGTTTCATCTGTGTCCGCAGCCATATCAGCTTTTCCAGCCGGGATTCGGTCATCCATTTTTCGCTGTACTGCCACAGGAAGCGTGTCCCCTTTGCCCTTCGGCGGCTTTCTACCGGAAGGTGCGGATGTTCATTCTGCCGGGTTTTATCCACTACCTCGCCCAGTAGCTTCGCCACATGGAAGCGGTCGAAGGCGATTTTCTCAACTGCGCTGGGCAGATGGATGCGTGCAGCCCTTATATAGCCCGCGTTCATGTCCATTGAGAGTGTTTTGATAGCCAGCAGTTGCCCATCAGTCAGCGTTCTGAGGTAACCGGCGAGACTTTCTGTTCCTCGATCGTCCGTTAAGGCCAGCGCCCGCCCGTCGCGATCGGAGATCACCGTTATATACCTGTGTCCTTTTTTAAAGGGGACCTCGTCCACATCCATATGCCTGCCTGCTAACGGCTTTTTTATCCGTGCAAGACCGCGCTTAACCGCGCGAGTCATAATGCCGTCAACGGCATTCCAGCTGAGTTTTAGCTGCTTTCTGACAGCATCAATGGTACTTATTTTTAGCCATGAGAGCACGAACGATTCGAACAGCAGCGTATACCGGCTTCCGGGTCCCGCCCACGGAACAGACAGAGTCTGACAGCCATGCTCCGGGCACTTAATACGAGGAACATCAGCTTCAACTAATGTCGCGAACTGGCAGGTATCAAGGTGTCGCCATTGACGATGTCGGTGCTCGTGAACAGGACAGGATTTACCGCAGGCAGGGCAGGTTAACCGAGTGTTTTCAGCGATCCCGACGGTGACAGTAACGGAACCTGCATTTTCATCGAGGGACAAGGATTCAACCTGCCACGGCCCCGATAAAGTCAGAATGTGGGCATAGAGGGATTTTTCGTCCATAAACGCGTACCGGATTAAAATTAGACATCCAGAATACTTACACATTCTTCCGGCACCCAGCCAGATTCTCCTGAGTGCTTGAGCGCCCAGTACCAGCCATTAAGAGACTTTATGACAGTGATTCTCTCGCTGGACCTGACTGATAATTCATACGCCGTATAGTCTTCAAGGCAGATGACTTCGTGGGGGCTAATGGGAGTAAATATTTGTTGTGGAGCCCATCCGGCTTTACCGGAAGGAAGCGTTACCCATACCCATCCGCGATACTCAAGATCACAATGGCTGATAACGACAGTACTGGCTTTCTTTATAGATATGGGGTCAGGAAAAGCAGAAGTGTATTCCCTGATGACAACAGCAGCATTACTCAAGTGGTTTTCCTCCTGTTGTTGGGTAAACAGCGAAAAGCCTACAACAACCACCACAACAGGGGAAGACCCATTTTTTACAGAGTAGCTTAATCTCTAATGCATTTTTATTCTTAACGTAAAAGTATTCTATGCCGATAAGAATTATATTCCGTATCTTTACGTGAATACAGCATGGCGTTTACATGCCAACCATTTTTTATAAAGTTGGCTCGTCCAAATATTAAGCACAATTTTACCGGGGTCTATATGCAATTACTGACTAATTTGAAGATTAAAATGGTAATGGTTTCCATTTTAATTGTTTTTACATTAATTTGGGGGGGGGTATCTTTTTTTTCATTACACTCGTTAAACAGCCTGAAGAAAGAAATCGATCTTACCAACGTCCAGCAAGCCAATGGTGATATAATCAATAATGCCAGCGATCGTTATTATCAGGTGAAGCTGGCTATGGATCAGATCATCGAGTATCAAGCCTCCGGCGACATGCAGCACAGTCAGCAGATAATGGATCAGGTACGAAAAGATATCGACTTTCTGCAAAATGGGCTGGATACCTTCAAAGTCACTAATCACGCCAACATCAACAGCACTACCATTGACAATATCTATAATAGCTCGTTGATGCTCTTTACACTGGGTATCAAGCCCATGTTTGAAGCTGTTCAGCAGAATAACGGCAACAGCTATAATCAACTTAGGAATGGTAAATACACTGAGTTACGTAATGGATTTACCCAGGCTATCGTCTCTTATAATCAGGAAATCCAGAGGTTAAAATCCGAAGCGAATAATAGAATTGTAACATGGGTATCATTGTCAAAAACGATCATCATCATTGCGATGGTCCTTGGACTGGCAGTACTGCTCCTAACTGAGCGCTATTTGTCTATCTTTATGGGGCGCTCGCTGGAATGGGTGAAAAACCATTTACATATTCTCTCTGAGGGGCGGCTGGATAAACCCGCTCAGGATCTGGGGAAAAATGAAGTTGGTGAGCTTATTCCTTTCCTCAATACTATGCAGTCTAACTGGGTAAAAACGGTTAGCGAAATCCGCAGCACAGCAGGGGAAATTTATCAGGGCTCCAGCGAAATTGCAGCTGGCAATACTGATCTCTCTTCACGAACAGAAGAGCAGGCTGCAGCCCTTACTGAAACTGCCGCGAGTATGGAAGAACTGAGCGCCATGGTGAAACAAAACGCTGATAATGCCAGCGATGCTAGTGTACTGGCTCAGGCCGCCTCATCAGCAGTGAATCAGGGTGAGGAAGTGGTGCAATTGGTTATCAACAGTATGAAGAATATTACTGGCAGCTCGCAGAAAATAACGGAGATTATTAATGTTATCGACAGCATAGCTTTCCAGACCAATATACTGGCCCTGAATGCTGCAGTAGAAGCTGCCCGGGCAGGTGAACAGGGAAGAGGCTTTGCAGTAGTTGCCAGTGAAGTGCGTAATCTGGCCCAGCGCAGCGCCAACGCAGCCAAAGAGATCAAGACCTTGATCGATGAATCTGTTACCAGTGTCAACGAGGGATATCAGCAGGTTTCCCTTACCAGTGAATCGATGGATAACATCCAGAAATCGGTAAGAAGTGTGACGGAGATCATGAGTGAAATCGCCTCTGCTTCCGTGGAGCAAAGCAAAGGGATCATCCAGGTCGGCACCGCTATCTCCCAGATGGACAGTGTGACTCAACAAAACGCGGCCCTAGTAGAACAGTCTTCCGCTACCTCGTCTTCACTGGAAGAGCAGGCATATCGTCTGACTGAGGTAGTGTCGGTCTTCAAACTGCCCGGGGATACACATTATGACGCAGTCAGGAGGTCACCGGTTGGGAATATGAAACAAGCCGATCAGCTCCCGACACAGAAAGCTGATACAAAATCCCGCAGCAGCGACGCAGGATGGGCGTCGTTCTAAATTACAATATGAATGAAATAATAAAACGAGTGCAGGAAGCTTCACTCGTTTTATCTTCACAGAGACAGTACGATAAACATTACTATTACCCGCTATAAAATCGCCGGGAAAGCAATTTATTATTTTCTATTGATGATGTTATTCTTTGATGCAAAAGACCTCCGTCTGCCGTAAATATCATTTTTACCCGATCAAAGTGCTGAAGACGCTACCTTCGTGATTGCCAGCCTGTGTCATGAAAGACAAGCTTTTTATACTGGAAAGTGGAGTCTGAGACCGACACCAACCTCTTTGACCTTCACATAACTGGACAATCTTATCTTCGCCTCCAGATCTGTACAGTGGCAGGGGTAAAGCAAATCAGGTGACAGCTTTTTAAAATAACATCCTATTTTTAAAAGGGTACTTTCATCTGCGTTTTGCAGATGAAATCCTCCGATAACTGAAGCAATATGTGTTTCGCCAGTAACTTGTTTCGCATGTTCGATAATATTAGAAATACCAGAATGAGAACATCCTGTTACAACAACTAATCCTTCCTTAGTTCTGACTACTAAGGCAGAATCATCTAGAACATGATCACGAGATAGTTTTCCTGTTTTATCGTAGGTATGGCCTATGGTTTCCGTTGTTTCAAAATTGCTATTCCGGGGTATTTGTCCAAGAAAAGTGATATGTTCTGTTATGCGATAAGTTTCTTTGGTAGATATTCTTTCGAAGAAGAAATCACTTTGGTCAAGTCTGTAACTCACTCCAATGGGTTTGGATTCAAAACATTTATGAATTAAGGCATCAGGATGATAAATCAATTTTATTTTTTTCTCTGGTATATATAACGCACGGTCATAATATTGTACCAAATGATTTAATCCTCCCGAGTGGTCGTTGTGACCGTGTGATAAAACAATACCATCAAGCTCAGTTAAATCAATGCGTAAGATCTGAGCATTTTTTAAAAAAACATCAGAATACCCAGTATCAAAGAGTATTTTCTTTCCGTCACACTCAATCAGATAAGATACACCAGGTTCACCGATTAGATATCGGTCAATGAGTGTGTTGTTATCAACAAGTACTGTCAACTTCATTACTTTCCCTTATTTTTAAGCCACTACTCTGTAAAAAAGCTTTAATCTTCATGTCACTATGCAACTAAGGAATCAACGAAATATTGTCCGCAGTCCAGTCAAATCTGCATGAGTTGTTGCAGACTGGGCCATCATATAATCAGTTCACGCAGTAGTAAGCTACCCCGATGTGAGAACCATTCCAGACGTTGAGGATAACATTGTTTGAGAGTGTTGATTAACCTGTTCACAAAACGACGTTTGTCTTCAATGAGTTGCCGCCGCTGTTCAACCAGTTGTTGAAGTAATCGAATATCCGCATTATCGGGCTCGATGGTTTTGATCTTTTTGGGATAACGCAGCATTAACTCGAGCGCCAGCTCTGCATCCTGTGGGTCGTCTTTTGCCCCACTGGGCCAGAAGGTTTGCCTGTAGCGAGCAAGCGATAGCGCATGAACAGGAAAAATAGTGATAAACGGGTATTTTTGTAGCGCGAAAACCACCGGCCTTTTTTAAGTTCAATGGCGATTGCGATCATGCCTTTCACTTTTTTGTGCAACTCTTTCAGCCAGGTATCAAATGCTTCTGGCGTATGTTCAATGACATGGAAGACTTGTTCACTGAACGCAGACATCGTGCTTTTTATCTGCCCAGTTGAGGTCAATATGAGCAGCAAACTGATTTATCGCAGTCATTACCCACTCCTTTTAATCGGGGATTGGTATGCATTCCACGTTCTTCGAAAGAAATATAGTCAGCAGTTTGTCTGCATGCCCTGAGTATTCGTTAACGAACGTGGAGCACTTACTGGCTCGAAAGAAAAGCGGTGATCATCGAATGATTCTCGCTCAATATTCGTAGCCAGCAAGCGCATACCCTGGATCACCTAATAACGTAATTTTCAGAGTATAGAAGTCTATACCTCGCTCATAGCGGACATGATGGTCACGCAGCCTGTCCGCTGCGTGCCAGGAGCGGACGTCGCCCACATCATTGGCAGTAAGCACATAGGAATCAGATAAAAGTGAGTTAGTTTATACTAATGCAGCAAAAGTCCGCTGACAGGCTTTAACCAAAGCATAGCTTTTTTGTGTATGTGTAGGATATTTGCAAACTATTCTGTTATACATTTTACTAAAATGTATAACACGTCGCGCTAACTACTTGAATTTGAAATATGTTACTAACCGCATACAGCCCCCTGGGGCATGGATGGGGCAAACTCTGACAACTTCTGGTTTAGTATAGACACTTGCTCAGCACTGCTTTCTGACATCCACTTTCCGTAAACCTTAAAGACCATCTGAGCGTTAGCGTGCCCCATCTGGGTTGCTATAAAGCTTGGGTTGGCTCCGGCAGACAACGACCAGCATGCATAGGTATGCCTTGACTGGTAGGCGTTACGATAACGGAGCCCTGCACGCTTGATAACAGAAGCCCAGATTTTATTAATTGAATTCACTGCATAGTGATATCCTGTATGGACACCACGCCGGGTACACTGAGGACTGAAAACAAAGGTGCAGGGGTGAATGACTGACCGGTCATACTCCCGTAACTTCACTTCAATCTCGTACTGTCTGCCCTGGCGTGTTAGTTTGGCCTGACTTTTAAGGGCTTCGATTGCTGGCTTGATGAGAAAAATCACCCTGTCAGTCCCCGCCTCGGTTTTTGGCAGGGTGAACTCATCAGTTTGGGTGTGATTGCGCTTGACCGTTAACGTACCAGCTTTCAAATCAATGTCCTCCCATGCAAGCCCGCACAGCTCCCCATGCCTCATGCCTGTATAAATCGCCAGCGACCATAAATTCTTCAATTGCTGGTGTCGGCATGCTTCTATAAACCTGATAAATTCATCGCGGCTGAGTGGATCTGGATCGGCTTTAGCCTTCTTTAGCCTGTTAATTCCGCTAAACGGGTTTTGCTTTATATATCTGTTATCCTGCGCAAACTGAAAAATTCCAGACATAAGAGTCATGTAGTTGTTTACGGAAGGCGCTTTTCTTCCCTTAACCGGTGTGCGGTATCCCTTCTTCATGACCTGGTAACCAGTCAGTAGATCTTTCCGGATGAACAGCAAATCTTCGGTTGTTACCGCTGATACAAGTTTTCTACCCCCCAGGCGGGGGAGCATATTCTTGATAATTGACTCGTAACGACTCATGGTATTTGTGCTGATCTCCATTCTTTTCAGCTCCACCCATTTATCGGCGAGTTCTTTCACTGTGATTTCCTTTCCGGATTGCCCGAAGCGGGCAAGGTTGGGTGAATCCGGAAACTGCTTTGCATAGTCAAACTTTCCCATGCGAATAGAGAAGCAGACCGACGTTCGCAGATCTCCGGCAACCTTCCGGTTTTTAGCGGTATCAGGAACGCCGAGGTTTTCCCTGACTCGCTTACCATTATATTTGAACCATATGCGGAGCGAACCGCCATGATTCTCAACGCCCGTTGGGTATGATGCTTTACTCATATATCCCTCCCGACGTCCAGGAGCACCTTCAGCTTACCTTTTTCATGGAACCCGATCACCAGATTGGTTGTTTTTGTGCGGCAATCCATGCGTCAACAGCCTTTCGGCTGTACATGCATTCGCTGGTGGGCTTTGGTTCCCCGTCCGGCGAGACGTGCTTATATTCCCGTCCAAGTAGCCATGAATTTTTACGAGCTTGCGCGATGGTGCCGGGTTTCATCCCCGTTACGGCAATGAGTAGTTGCTCGGTCACCCATTCGTTCGGCTCAACCTGAATAATTGTATGCATACCCACCTCACAGGCGCTTAAAAATTTCGGAAGGCTCCCGGGCGTTTTCGGGGCGTGGTGCTCGCTGGTTCCAGATAAGCGACGCTGCTTCACGATCATTCGGTGGCAGGTTCAATCCGCAGCACGAGCAGTACAGAGAAACCCATTCAGTATGCTCAGGTACGGATGAAATGACCGTTGTAGTCCCGATCTGATCGTTTCCGCAAAGCGGACATGGCAGGAGATTCATCATTTTTCCTCCCAGCCAATAGCCTGAAACAAGCCCATCTTCGGGTGATACCAGCGTGTGCCACGCGGCTCTGCTTCGGACATCATCTGGCGAAATGCGCGCATGAAAGGCTCAATCTCCACGATAGCCCGGCGGGAAAGCAACCCATCCGGCGTCATGAACTCATGAGTGTCAGTTGGGATCCGGTAGGCGTTAACCAGATTGCGGCACTTCGCATCGGTCATCCCGCTTTGAGCGACCACCTGGCGATAACCAACGAATCCGGCGCGCATAGTACCGCGCTTAATGTTTTCCAGTGCCTCAGCTACAGTTTCGACCTTCTCCTCAACATGGTTAAGACGCTTCTGCTGACGAACGGTATCGGCGGCCATCGCGGCGATCATCTCGATTTCGGTAAGCGGCTGTGTCCGCTGAGTACGGAAATAGCTATTGGCCAGTTCGCGCTGAACCTGCCATGCCAGATCGTCATTGAATGACTTCGTCAACATCAGGTAACCAGACTCGAAAAGAATGATCCCTTTGGCAGTGCGCGCGGCAAATGCATCAGAAAGTGACTCCGTACGTATTACGTCCGCAGTCATTTCAAGAAAATCCACACCTTCGATAAAGTGAGACCGGTTGCGGTTGAACGCTGCACGAGCGGTACTTTCCGGGCGCTGGTGGACTTCATCAATCATCGCCAGCGTCACAACGAGCAGACCGCGATATTCGACCGCCGGAAACTGGTTATTGTTGATGGTTACTGTATTCATTTTCGTCCTCTTCAGTGCATAACCGGCATGTCTGGCATGCCATCGGTCTGAATTTGCTCAATAAAGCTGTCGTGGAGAATGTTGAAGCCCTCCCGGCCAAAAGCCGACAACACGAACCCTTTATCCGGATGAACTTCCACCATGTCCTGATACATACGCAGCGCCAGCGGTAAGCCACAGAGTGAAATTGACCTGGAATGGGAATCCAACAACGTTACGAGGTACTGAATATGGCAAACGAAGTTTTGAAAGAAGCAATTGAGAACTATCAGCACCTGAAAGTGCAAGTCCGCCAGCAGGAGGCGGAATGTAGTGACGTTGGAACTTTTGGCGGTGTTGATGTCGATTTATTCGAAGCGTTTATGTTTGCAAAAAACCAACTCCAGGAGCTGATTAGTCCTGATGAATATCTTGGGTTAAAGAATAAGGTATCTCACCTTACCAACGAAGTTGGCGCGCTAATACTTGAAAATATTGTGCTGAAAAATGAGGTTGTTCTCCTAGGTGGAGACCCTAATTTTTTGGGTAATGCAGATTCTGAGGGGAACTCATGAAAATGGAATCTGGACTCAAACATTTCAGCCCTCAGGGCATTCACATCAGCGAAATATCGGGAGAGAACTATGCGTGATATTCAAATGGTACTTGAACGATGGGGAGCATAGGCTTCTAACGAAGGCAGTCAGGTTGGCTGGTCGCCGATTGCCGCGGGCTTCAAAGGGCTTATTCCTCAGACAGGAAAATCCCGACCATCCTGCTGTGATAACCACGGTATTATCGTTGGTACTGCAGTGGGAATGTTGGGTAAGACGGGGGGCGCCATGATGAGCTTAAACTGATTATGTTTCACTACATGTATGACGTTTCGAAGTCCACCATTTCCCGTTGGGAGAAATGTTCTGAGGGTAAGATTAGGCAGAGGCTGATGATTGCGGAGACGTTTATTGACGCCTGCATCATCATGTCAGGTGCACGGCTTGAAATGGACGACTGGACGCACCGAAGCAAAGTTGTGAAAGTTGCATAAAAAGCTTTTCGTTACGAATTTTACCCATTATTGTGCTAAGAGTGGTTACTTCGTCACACCGCTTAACATCGAAACCCTGCCAACTGGTGGGGTTTTTGTCTTTCAGAATTTGCATCGCTATTTCTGATTGAAAAACCATTTAACGATTGTCCTGTATCCTTAGCAAAACCTTTCAGGGCTTAATGTGTGAGTAAAACAATAGTCGGACTGCTGATACTGGTTAGCCTCGCTACCAGTTATGCGATGTATTATCATCTGTATATGCTGATGACAGATGGTTGAGCACTCTCCACTAAGCGGTAAGCCACAGATGGGGAGATGGATAAAGAGATTGATATTGCTTTTGTGCTTTCTGGCTGGGGTGTTAATGTATAACAACATCTTTCACGAGCTTGGGGTTGACCTTCATTTTCTCTACAGGAATTAATTATGGTCACATTTTACTGAGCCAACTATTGGGCATGATTTTTTATCATGCCCGTGAGTTGTGTTGAAACTTTATTTGTAAAGGTTTTCGGACTCGTCTGCCACTGGCTCCTAAGGACAGAGCATCTGCCTTCTAAGCTGACAGTGCGGGGTATTTCCCTCGGTGGCGGACCATATATGCAGGTGTAGAGCTGCCTGGCGCAGATCTACCGAAGCGATAGCCTGGACGTGCAGGGCTTAAAACAATGATAACGGTGACGGCGGGGAAGTAGACCCGCAACCAGAATTGCAATTTTAGTGAAAGTGTTGGCAGTATCATGTGATAATTCACTGCCCTGCGTGCCGGGTAGCAGGGCTCGCTGACGGCCGCTCATCACTCACCCGTCAGGTTCTTGCGCAGAGGCCACCTTCTTGGCCGCTGGACCGTTCCTTCTACGAGTCTGGTTGTGATTGCTATGCAAATCTGTATCGAAATCGACCTGAATAAAAGAGAACCTGTCAACTGGAGGGTTATTTTACAGGCCAGTACATTGCAGACTTTATCTGTAATGCTCGCTCCTGAATGTCTGTTGAAAATAAAAATTAGTTCAATATGCAAAACTGTTTGGTTAGTGAGTGCGAAAAAAAAGCGGCGGGTGACATCATCCCCCTCCGCTCAAAAGTTTCACTTTCTCAGTCTATATTAGTGAATATTGCATACAGAAGTTAGTCGAGAAGGATGTTGGCAACAACTTTATAAAGTAAATAAATGATTAAGAAGCTTAATAAAACCTGAATCTATATGTCAGGTGACTTGACGATAAAAGCTGTAAGTTAGTAGATTACTGATGTGGTGAATCCCCCTATGCGGCGGGGCATAACCAGCAAATGATCACTATGAACAGTCGGATGCGAGCCATGGCGGCTGACCAAAGGCTCACCGGGAGGCACCCGGCACCACAGTATTCTCTGTTTTACTAGTTGCTTATTTAGGCATACCTGGTCGAGCAGTGCCACGATGGCAGCGATGAGAGGCCTCAATCTGATATGATCGAAAAGCCCGCATTGCGGGTTTTTTTGTCTTCCGGCAATCCGACAGGGAGTTATTTGCGAGGGGGGGCATTGCAGTAGCATCTCTGTCATATCGCAAAAAAGTAAAACATAAATCCTGTTGCACCGTAGGGCTACTCCATCTACTGGACTCAATGATAAATAATTCATAATCCATCGTTGCCCGTCCCATGTTGCGTTATCATTACTGAACAGATACTGGAGAGAGCATAAGAGCTGGCAGGCAGAGGATGGCAGATGTTCAAATGGCTAAAAATGCTGATTCTATTTATTAGTTTCCTTCTGGGAGCGTTCATTTACGCAAATTTCATCGGTGAAATCGAGGGTGATGCTCATTATCTATACAAAAAATAAGTCATTTGATCCCGAGATATGCGAGGCTTTTTTGTTTATGCAGAACAAATAACTTATGCAAAAGTGTAAAGTGCCCTTATATATCTAGAATTATCGTTTGACAAATGGGAGCACAAATTCTGACTGGTTCATAAAAATCATACAAAAGGAACTGCTAAGTTTGAGAGTTTGTGATGTCATTACAAAAGTTAACAATATCTCCAGAGCATATCTTTGTGATGATGGATATGCCTGATTATAAGAGACTTGTTTTTCTCAGCCCGCAGTGTGTGCGGGTTTTTTTTGCTTTATAGCGATACGGAAGGCGTACTGGTGTAATGCATCCTTCGAGTTCCCCTGTCAGATCGCGAGAAAGAAAAGATAAAATAATTCATATGAGACCCGCTTCCTGTGGGATTTTTTCAGACTCTGGCATCACTGGCGGTGGTTAATTACCCATTCTTCAGGCGCTTGCGCAGAGGTTTCCTTCTTTGGCCTCGGAACCATGCCCTCTACTGGTCCAGTTGTGATTGCTCCATCGGACGAAGCCAGAAAAATTTTTTCATACCTGAGTATGAACAGGGCGTAAGACATGTTATTTCGAGAATAAGATATATGTACATCAACTGTATCATTCTTAACTAAAGGCCATTCGCTCCCTGATATTGTAATGAGTAGGATTTATTTTGTTGGAATGAGGTTCTGGGTAGAAAAAATGACAAACGATGAGTTCCGACTTTTTGTGCCGGGCGAACGCCCATACATAACCCTCAACCGTTCCAGTCTGCAGAAGATCTTGCGAGAACAATACGTCTTGAAGGAGTAATCTCCAGCAAAGGCAGTCAGAAAGATATATTGACTATTAACACTTCCATTACCTCCGATTTAATCGGAGGTAAGTAGCAGGCATCGGAAACCCTCTGAATCGGAATTCTGAGATTTCCCATAAGCTTCTGTTGCGCATAACGAAACGTGGGCTATACTTTTAATGCATTCTTTGACAGTCATAAAAAAATCTCAGAAATGGTGAATCCCCCTATGCGGAGGGGCACTATTGGCAGGTTTGACGGGTAGACGCAAGCAAAACGTTGTTGCCAGTCAGCGTTTTACCGGGAGGCACCCGGCATCATCCAGAGATGCTATACCTTATTTAAGGCCTGTTCGTCCGAGCAGGCCTTTTTTTATCTGCAACAAACAGAGCTTGCTACGGTTGCCGAAGTTATCCCATACCTGTGCCGACGCCAACATCAAACCACAGATTTTTACATAGTTGAGGCACAGAGAATTTTGCCTTTCTGCGTCCGCTCCCCGGGCACTGGACTCATCTCTTAAAGGAAAGTTCTATGAAAAAGACATTCACCGCTATCGCGTCGGCAGACACCAGAGATGAGACGCTGGAAATGCAATCTACCATCTTCTGCTGAAAAAAATGAGTCGTGTCGTGGGCAGCAAGTGATAAAACGCAGTGACTGCTTTTTGCTCTTTGCACTGATAATCATTCTCTCTTGGCTGATTATTGGTGTGCTGGCTGGCCTTGCTCTGATGAGTATGTTCTTCGTTATGCTGGTGGTCAGCAGGTGGTGACTCCGTAAAGCAACAAATAACACTGCGCAAAAGGTTGCCTGGTGTAGGGGGCCTTTGACAGAGTGTTATGCATAAAAAAAGGAAGCGGTAACATCTGGCGCTTCCTTAAAGTTGCAACACACGGTCTTAGTTATGCGGGTTACCACATGTTCATTGTGGCATTAATCATATTATTATCACAAAATTAAACATTTGTTAAACCATCTCCACCTTATTGGCATATGAGCATCATTTTATATTTTCAATCGGTTGTTTTTTTGTTATGCACTGCATCAGTCTTGGCCTTCTCACTGTACCCATCTCAGAGTGTGGGATACCCCCCTGTGCGGACGGGGCAGTCAGTTGAAGTTACGTTATTACGAACATGTCGGTGCTAAATGAGCAAAGGCATACCGGGAAGCACTCAGCCCCCAACATTCAATAATTTTCATAGCCTGACTATTTTTAGGCCTGTACGTCCGGGCGTTTTTTTATGTTGAGTCCGGAAGCTCACAGGTTATTAACAGTTGGGTTTTTAAGAGTGGGAAGATAAGTTCGAATCATTCAGGCTGGAGCTGGCTTATCTAATTCCACGTGGGAAAGGTAAGCCCGTTCGGATTTTTATTTGGAAGAGAAGCTCCAGTGAAGAATATCGCTGCCAATTTCAGCTTTAAGATTCTGTTCACGACAGATAGAGAGCCTGAGGGCTTGGATCAACTCACCGAAATCATCCATACTCCAGTTTTCCATACAGTATATTAAGACTATGTCATTCATGACCGCATCGGTTACCAGTTCAACATCGATTTTGAGTATGTTGAACAGATATTCGTACTTTTGATACACCCCCTTGGGAAGGACAAACTCGGCATCAGCCATA
This sequence comes from Phytobacter sp. RSE-02, assembly GCF_040578655.1. Taxonomy (NCBI): domain Bacteria; kingdom Pseudomonadati; phylum Pseudomonadota; class Gammaproteobacteria; order Enterobacterales; family Enterobacteriaceae; genus Phytobacter; species Phytobacter sp. RSE-02. Next base: position 211,372 of record NZ_JBEULY010000008.1, read on the forward strand.
TGTATCTCCTGTTCAGATATATAGCTGTATTATCGACAGACGACATGATTACATTAGTAGTACTTAAATATTTGGTACCGTATGGCTCCGGTGACTGAAAAATCTCAACCAGGTGCCAGGTCTGCTTATGATTTTTGTCATGCCGGCGGCTATCCTTTGCCGTCGATACTGGCTGCGTAAGAAAAGTAAAACTGTACAAAAAGTCGCCTGAGATAAAGGTTATAGGCGAGAGTTATATAAAAAAAGGGAGTGACGACATCGTTCACTCCCTGTGAAGAACTACGAAGGTTTCTGATTGGTCTGCTAATGCTTGGTTATTGTGAGCTACATCACAAAATTTCACAAAGTTAAATTTTGGCGCAAAGCTTTTATGCTCGTGGTAACGTAATCCTGTGATGAATCCCCCTGTGCGGAGGGGTGTAAGACAGTCTGTTGTCTCTGTGACTTACACGGGCAGGTGCATAGTTGCCCGACTGCCCACCGGGAGGCACCCGGCATCATACATAACAACTATAAAACTAACCCTGATTTATGACCTGCCCCGTGGCAGGTTTTTTTTATGGTCAAAGCGATTGTTTTGATTTAACGATGAGTTTAACTCGTTGACGAATTAGCTCTGGCAATTTTATATTGTCCATGTGGTGAATCCTCCTGAGCGGCGGGGCATTACTGGTAGCCTTTGAGTTTCGAATGCAAATGCGGAGCGCTGTAGCCAGTCAGCGCTTCACCGGGAGGCACCCGGCACCACATATAATAAAAATGAGCATACCCTGACTTACGGCCCGCCCCCTGGTGGGTCTTTTTTTACTTAAATTGGTTCCGGACCATGTTGGGTAGTTGTTGACTAAACGTGTTGGCATTTTTATATTTCTTTTGTGGTGAATCCCCCTGAGCGGAGGGGTGTAATCAGTTGAAGTTATGTTATTACACACATGCCCTGGTTAACTGACCGAAGGCATACCGGGAGGCACCCGGCGCCACAGTATTCTCTGTTTTGTTATTTTTCTCTTTAGGCCTGCTCCCTGTGAGTGGGCTTTTTTTCAATATCCTTATAAAATCCTCCTGGCCATTGACGGCTCTGGTGCAGTGATTTTATATTAGTCCAGTGGTGAATCCCCCTGCGCGGAGGGGCATACTGGTAAGGCCTTGCTAGCTATATGCGGAGCACCGTTGCCAGTCGGTGCTTCACCGGGAGGCACCCGGCACCACATATAAAAACATTATTTGCGCCAAGAGCCACTCAAGCCTGTACTTCTTCGTGCAGGCATTTCTTGCGTGTGTTGTTTCCACCACATTATTTGATTTGAGACGCACAACCAGTTTTCTGTGCATCAGGCGTAATATAATTCTGCTTAAGGTTATGTTGTATCGCGGTGATGATATGAACAGAATTTTTTATTTGGGGCGGTGGTATCAACTAAGTCGCAAGCTTGTAAGCGGCGATTATAAACTCTCAATCCCTGGCGAACTTGGCGGTATCGTCATCACCCGAAAAGAGCTGGAAAAACTGATCCGAGCCAAATACAGGTTAAGTCCACCAGGTTGCTTATTGCATTCACATTAAATTTAGTTGTCTTTTATAGAGCCACTCTTCGGAGTGGCTTTTTTATTTCCTCCACTGTGCCATCCGAATAATCGGACGTGAGGCTATGACCAGAATGAGCACTATATACAGCAGGCTTTCATACGGAACGGGCACGACATTAACGGGCTGCGGTGTTTCTGCAAAGGCCTATGCCGATGTCACAAAGGAAAGCGCCTGGATGATTGCAGATAAAGTGGCGGGCATGAGTTTGAGCGATTGGGCCATCATCATAGGTATTGCTTGTACCGTGATTACCTGTGCGGTGAACTGGTATTACAGGCGTAAAGAGCGGGAGGAGCGACTTAATGGCTATGTCACCAGCTCTGAGAAATAAACTTAGCGCCGCAATGTTGTCGCTCATCGCTACAGGCGCATCAGCACCAATACTGTTTGATCAGTTCATCAACGAGAAAGAAGGTAATGCAATGGTAGCCGTCGCCGATCCAGGTGGGGGCTGGTCACTGTGCCATGGTATAACGGTCATTGATGGAAAGCCTGTTATCAAAGGGCAGAGAGCGTCAGAGGAGCAGTGCAGGAAGGTTAACGCTGTCGAGCGCGATAAGGCGCTTGCATGGGTTCAAAAAAATATCCGCGTTCCGCTGACCGAGCCCCAAAAAGTGGGTATCGCCTCGTTCTGCCCCTACAACATCGGGCCCGGTAAATGCTTCCCCTCCACGTTTTACCAGCGCATCAATGCTGGCGACCGCAAAGGGGCATGTGAAGCTATCCGCTGGTGGATCAAAGATGGAGACCGCGATTGTCGGCTGACCAAAGGCCAGGCGAACGGCTGTTACGGGCAGGTAGAGCGACGGGATCAGGAAAGCGCGCTGACGTGCTGGGGGGAATACCAGTGAAAACACGCTATCTCATTGTGATCGGCGCTTTTATCCTGAGCATCTTCGGCAGTCTGGCGTGGTCAGCATTTCACTATAGCGACAAGGCTGCAACTGCTGAGAGTGAAAACCGCGTACTCAAGTCAGACAATACTCTACAGGGGCAAGTAATAGCCACTCAGGCATTCAACATCAATCGCTTCAATAAAACTGCTGAGACCGCTGCGCGTGCAAACGCAATTGTGGCCGGGAGCAGTGAAACAACGGTAATCAAATACCGGGAGATATTACGCAGTGAAAAGACATGTGATCTACCTGTTCCTGCTGCTGTCGCTGGTGGGTTGCTCGAATACGCGAACCGTTTACGTACCAGGGCAATGCACACCGATACCGCCGTCATTCACGCAGCCGCTGGTGACTCCACTGCCACCAGCGGATTGACGTACTGCCAGGCTGTTTTGTGGATTGAACCGCTGCTGGCAACCATAGAGCAGGGCAATAACAATTTTGCGGGAATTCATGAGATTGAACAACAACGCCAGAAGTCAACCTCTGGTTAAAAAAATCCCTTCCGAAATGAAATCCAGAAATTCGGAAGGGAGACCAATATGGTCATCGTTACAAGGAACGGCGTATATTATTGCAAGTCTAGCTATTAGCAATCCGTATTATAAAAAATAATGTGCTACCACTTTGGTATTTGTGAACTTATGTTCTTTTTATTAGCAATCTAATAACATATTTACCTAGACAGTCTAAAAAAACATCATGTTTAACCGCATAATCTGACTATCTGGGAAGTATGGCTGGTCTTAAAAGTTCTGGCGACAGTGACATCACGAAATCGCCAGACAATGCAGGTGAATAATTTTATCGGTCCTCCTGACACTCTGATTTATACAGTGTCGGCTTTTAGTTTCATAACGTAATCTTTTTATGCTGCCGGTTCGTCTGTTTAATCGTTCCTGATACTACAAATAAGTTAAAGGATGGTGTGCTGCTATGTAATTCGTTGTAATTCTGGCGACGTTGCTGACGTTACGCAGGCATTCACTAATGCAAGAATGCACATGGGTTTGCAGTCTGTCCGACTTACTGACACCGCTGAACGGGATTATTTCAGCCTCAGAGACCGAATCGAAACCGTCACAGCCCAACTGACTGGGCTGCAAGCGTATGTGCGTGAGCAGTGCCTGAAATAAAAAAAAGCCCCATCGTGGTAGGGCTCAACATGCAGATCATTTTTTATGGGCTTTAATCGGACCAGCCAGAACTGATGAGAGGAGTTAAACCTCATCCTTGAGATGAGCCCTGGCGAGGCGCTCTTGCCTTATGAGTCGGACTAAGTTTTGGTAGAAACTCAATATTTAACAAGCGTAAGCGCGAGAAAAATTTTATCTGGCCTTTCCATTCAGACTTATCTTAAGGTGCGTGCACCAGCGCTCTAACAGTAGGCATTCATGGAATGCCTGTGACAATGCAAGAACGCGCATGGGTTTGCAGTCTGTCCGGCTTACTGAGGCCGCTGAACTGGGTTATTTCACTCTGAGAGTGCGAATCGAAACCATCACCAAACAACTAACGAGCCTGCAGGCGTATGTGCATGAACAGCGTCTTAAATAATAAATCCCGGACAAAGCCGGGATGTCATATTATTAGACAATAAAAGAAATCAATAAATTTTTTCAACAAGTGTAATAACAAACATGTGTGCCAAGATGGGCATTCAAACTAATTACTTCCCGGCGTGCGCATTTAAATCCAAAAAGTGTGAAGGTTTTATGACAATAGAGCATGTTCTAGACTTAATCTCTTATGGGGTTGATTGCTTGAGAAAAGACGTTAATGAATTTTAGTCTAATGCGGGGATTTCGAAGTTTTTTGGTTTGATGACGAAATGGTTGTCATGTCGTGCAATTTTTGCCCCGTTGTTGCAAAACTCAGCTGACAATGCAAAAAAAGCGTCAGCATCAACGTCAAAATCCAGCTCAACCTGTTTGTATTTACCTGAATTAAGCATCGCATATGCCTGTTCAAGGGTAGTCGCTTTAGCTGTGGGCATGGTTAGGTCTCCGTATGACATGTCGTTGATACTTTTATTTCAGTTTCGAACCTCTATAGCAAAAAATTGTGACATTACCAATATGGTCATATTGAAAAGCACAGAATGACAAATCAGCATTAGATTACTACCTTTTTTAACCTGTTGATTTAATGTAATACTTTTGGCATATTTCACTTTATATAATAAAAGGGTATATGAAATATATTATTTTTACTGCTGGCATTTAGGCTCGCGTAAAAACCTGTCAGTACAGATTGTATGATTATAAGAGGCTCAGTTCATAATGAACTTCTTTAAAAATTGTGTGTTTTTATTCGGGGAAATCTGGACGTTACTGGCCATGCTGATTTTTGTAACAGCAATTGCCTTCATACTTGTAGGCTCTCAACGGATGGCTGTCATCTTTCTGATGATCTTCATACTCGAGGCTGCTGTAGGTTTTCATCTCACAGTTTGACTATAGTCATTGCCCTCATGCTTTAACTATAGCGGTTGAACGTCATCCGCAGTTCTATCTGTGCTGTTTCTGGGTACGCACCACAGGGCATTACAGTAGGCATTCACTGAGCGCCTGTGATAATGGCGAGAACAATCAACCTGATGATGCCGCTGAACGGGATAATTATTTGGAACTTAAAACGTGCCGCAACATGACTACTAAGTAGACGATCCCACATACGAGTGTAATGATCGCCAGAGTTCTTTTTCCGGGTACTGCAAGTTCCAATGCGCCATTGACCGTGCAGATTGCCATGCCAAATATCCCTAACCAGCGAATCTGATTTTTACTCATTGGGAGCGCCTTATGTGTGCCTGAATTTCTGATGATTTTATTCCCGTTAATTATTTAATCCATCAAGTAATTCTTAAGATTGCTGATGTGTTTATTGCGCCTCGCACGCGCGCATCCTAACGATATCTTTCAGTCGTGAGCCTGGGCATTCCGCTTTATCGGGTGGTCTTCCCGAGCGACAGGCCCACATCTAAAAGGAAAAATCCATGTGGACTGACCCCGCCCCGGTAGACGATCCTGCCCTATAGTTTGAGCATAGGAGGAGCGTATGGGCACACCACGATTTACACCTGAATTTAAGGAAGAAGCCGTCCGTCAGATAACGGAACGCGGTTATTCCGTCGCCGAAGTATCTGACCGTCTGGGCGTCTCTGCACACAGCCTCTACAAGTGGCTACGGGCTATCAAACCTGATAACAGCGAGCAGCATGCCCGGGATTTACTGGAAGCTAAAAGCGAGATCCTGAAACTCCGGGCGCAGCTAAAACGCACCGAAGAAGAACGGGATATCCTGAAAAAGGCCGCGCGGTACTTTGCAAGGGAGCCCGACTGAAGTACCGCTTTATCAATGAGCACCGCACTGTATGGGGTGTGATGACGATGTGTCGGGTACTGAATGTCGCCCGGGCCGGGTTCTATGCGTGGTTGCATAACCCTGTCTCGGCGCGTGATAAAGATAACCAGCGCCTGCTGATACTTATCCGCGACTCATATTCCCTGAGCGGAGGCGTATACGGTTACCGGCGGGTTCATGGCGATCTGAACGAAATCGGGGAAACCTGCGGTAAAAACCGGGTGGGTCGGATTATGCAACTGAACCGGATTAAAGCTGTGCGTGGCTATAAAGCGCCACGTCGTATCGCCGGCAGGCCTTCAGTCGTTGCTCCTAATCGCGTGCAGCGGCAGTTCACCGTTGTCCGGGCCAACCAGGTCTGGGTCACCGATATTACTTATATCCGCACCTGGCATGGCAGGGATGGTTATATCTGGCGGTGGTTATCGATCTCTTCGCCCGTAATGTGGTCGGCTGGTCGATGAAACCCACTCTCTCACGCGAACTCGCGCTGGACGCGCTGATGATGGCCGTGTGGCGTCGAAAACCGGACGGCGAGGTTATCGTTCACAGCGATCAGGGTAGCCAGTACGGCAGTGACGACTGGCAGCGCTTCTGCCGGGCCAATAACCTGGCACCGAGCATGAGCCGGCGTGGCAACTGTTTGGATAATGCAGTGGCCGAATCGTTCTTCAGTTCACTGAAAAAAGAACGCATCAGGAAGAGAATATACAAAACCCGGGATCTGGCCCGGGCGGATATCTTCGATTACATTGAAGTGTTCTACAACCGGGCCCGGCGCCACAGTCACCTCGGCGGCGTCAGTCCGGAGGCCTTCGAACAGGCCCAATCGTGAGGACAGAATTTGTCTACGGGCATGGGGTCAGTCCACGATAATATTGATTTTCATATTCCGTCGGTGGCATCTGATCACTCGAACCATGCCGACGCTTACTGTTATAAAACATTTCGATGTAATCAAAAATATCGCTGCGGACTTCTTCCCGCGTTCCATAGATCTTTTTCTTTATCCGTTCACGCTTCAGCAACTGGAAAAAGCTTTCTGCAACCGCATTATCGTGGCCGTTACCGCGACGGCTCATGCTCCCCTCCAGTCCGTGTGATTTCAGGAACGACTGCCACTCATTGTGAGTTCAATTGATGGATGCAACACATTGGTTAAAACGCTCTGCGGGTGATTCATAGTCTAGCGTTTTTCTTGGCCTTTCGTTGAGCTGTCTGGCAACACTGTTAAGCCTTTGCTGGCTGTGAACCGATAAGTCAGTTCCTTTTGGAAAATACTGCCTGAGCAATCTGTTCGTATTTTCATTAGAGCCACGTTGCCAGGGGGATTGAGGATCGCAGAAGTAAACCCGAATATCTGTGGCTACAGTAAACCGGGTGTGGCTGGTCATTTCAGCACCCCGGTCCCATGTTAATGTTTTATAAAGCTCAGCAGGTAATTCCCGGGCTTGTCTGATGAGTGCAGATATAACCGTTATAGTCTTGTTGTCCCTGATTTTGGCCAGCATAACAAAACGGGAATGACGTTCTACAAGGGTGACGATACAGGAGTTTTTAGAGCCCTGGATCAGGTCACCTTCCCAGTGACCTGGTATGGCTCTGTCAGCGGCTTCTGGTGGCCTTTTGCTGATAGAGATTGTATCCGGGATTGACCCTAATCCTTTCCCTTTAAGCGATGATGTTCTGGATCTACGCACGACTCTTCCGCTTCTGAGGCATTGCTGCAGTTCTTTTTTTAATGCACCCCGGGTTTGTATAAAAAGCGTTTTATATATCGTTTCGTGTGACACATGAATTTCCTGACTATCCGGATAACAGCGTTTCAGCCAACCGGCGATCTGTTCCGGCGACCAGTCCTGATGCATCTTCTCTGCAATGATTTTACACAATGCGGGGCTTTCAATTAGCTTGCAGGGTTTTGGTCTCAGAGCATTTTCCCACGCAGCAGTATCGGCTTTTGCTGCACGATATTGTTTTGCACCGCCGTGCCTCCTGATCTCGCGGCTAATCGTTGAAGGAGCTCTTGATAATTTAACAGCGATGTCCCTGATGCTGCGTTTTGCTACCAATCCTCTGGATATCTCCTCTCTTTCATCAAGCGAAATCGCTAACCGGTGCCGCTTTCGGACAGGGGGACGGTATCCACCAGTCTGGTGGATAATAGGTATAATAGAAGAATGATATCTGTCGAACATTCTGGCGATATCATGCAGGGAATCACCTTGCTTATATCTGTCCCAGATAATCGCCTTTTGTTTTGGTGTGTAGTAGATGCGAGTTCTTCGTTTCATGGCAACGTCCCCCTTCGATTAAGGATAGTGTTGCATCGACCCGTTGAACTCACAGCTCTTAGCGGACCTTCCGATCGCTGCGCCTGGTGAGTTGAGGTTTGGCGATACGCTTGAACTGATTTTTCCCGCTTATAATGACTGCCGCAGTATCTCTGGGCTTAAAATCACTCCGTACACTTTTATTCAACATTACCTTGAGAAACTTCAGGTATTTGTTTCCAGAGGCGGGATGTCCATTCCGGTTTCAGGTATTCCGGGTTTGAGGAGCGGTACGTGGCCACGATCGTGCTGCCTTTACCACTGCTGCTGATTTCGAGCGTTAAACGATCATTACCCGCCCAGTTGCGGCTCATTCGATAATAAGAGCCGGGTTGAGCAGTCCAGCTTGCTCCTTCTGATATTGCAGAGGCAGACCAGCCAGCATTTCCCTGACCGTTATTGCGTGCTGATGCGACATCAGCATCTGACGTAAAGTTATAATACTGTTTAAGCCGCAGTGCAGCTGCATCGATGTTGACGGGCAGCGTGTAAGTTTTCACAACGTCATTTCTAATCTTGGGTTCTGAAGCCTTTTGCTGAGGCTCTGAAACTGTCGGGTTTTGAATACCGGTAAGTTGCTGAAGTTGATTTATCTGGCTCTGGCTGCAGCCTGATATGACCAGTGCAAACAGAAGTGAAACAAGACGAAGTGAAGTTATTTTCATTTTTTTCTCCGAAACATTGAACAGTTCGGGGCGAACCAATCATGGTACGCCCCTGACAGGATCAGAAAGTGAATTGCATCTGAGCGACGGCGCCGTAGGTACGGTCGGTGCCGGCGATACCCGTAATGTCGAGGTGTACGACATCAAACGGAGAGAAGCCCAGACCTGCGGTAAATGCAGAGCCGTCATTTGAGATGATGTTCTGGCGATAGCCTGCGCGGATCTGCATCCAGCTCCAGGCATTCAGTTCAGCACCGAGGCTGACGAACTGTCGTTTGTTGTCACTGGTGAAGCCGCTGGCTTCCGTCAGATCCACATCCAGAGCAGTGGTAATGACACTGTTATGCCATGCCGCACCGGCTGTTGCCTGTGAGCGTACTTTGAACGTTTCTTTTTCACCATTGATGGCTTTGGTATCAACAGAACGTGGAATGATGTTCTGAACGGCCAGACCCAGGGTCCAGTTGTCGCACAGGTTGGTGGCCATCCCCAAATCTGCGTTAAAACCGGTTTTGGTATTGTGGTAATCACGGGAATTGATGTCGTTTTTATCAAAATCCTGTACTGAAACGTTGTAGTTAAACAGGTCAATACGCTGATATTTTGGGGTAATACCTATAGACCAGGGTTGTCCCGCTGTTTCAAACTGATGAGCCATTGCGACACCCACGTCGGTGATAACAGCAGCTCGTCCGTGGGCTTTTGATGTCAGCGAGTCTGTATCAACAGACGAGGCTGGAAGGGTGCCATCAGCGACGTTGTCCAGATACTGCAAATCGTGGTCAGTGACTTTGCCGTCAACGGATACGGTACCCCAGGACTTCACCACTACCGCAAAGGGCAGGGTATTATTGGGTACGGTAGCGATAACAGATGCGCCAGCTTGACCATCAGCATGGGTGTTTTTCAGGTCTTTGAGTTTGCTTTTCAGGGCTGCTGCGCTCTCGCTGACACCCGTCTGACTGTCTACTGCGGTGTCAAAACGGTTCCACAGGTCTTTCACATCGTCCGCTTTATCCACGGTGTTATTCGGATCTGAGACCTGAGCACCCACAGAAGGCAGAACCAGACTAAAATCATCGGTCGGGCCAAAGTGAGTCAGCAGCGCCGGGTTGGACAGTGCTGCTGTGCCGTAGTGGCTGGAGGCCACGCCGGTGCCGCCCATGGCGTCGCTGCGGGCTTCCATATAGCTTGTGGCAGCATTGGCTGATGCAGCACTGGTGGCGAACAGAACGAGTGAAATGCAACGAGCAATGTTTGAAGCTTTCATCATATATTTCCTTTTCAATTTTGGTTTTTAAGGCAAAAGATCCCCTGACGCTGGCGCGTCAAACAATATTTAATGCTCAGTTAATTTAATTGGGTCTGGCTGAAATAATGTCTTCTGCTATTTTTCTCCACTCATCATTAATAAATTCATTCGGGGATAAAAGAGGGTATCTTTCCTCCGGACTCCATATGTTTTGACTATATTTCCCTTCTTCATTTCGACTGAGTTTCTGAATCTGCCATAATGCCGACACTGGCAGTATTTCTCCTGTTTTAAGCGAGTTCAGTATTTGAGGTGATGATAAAAAGGTATCTGCCCTTGAAATGATTTTTTTTTGTAAAAGCAAACCGCACAGGCCCATGAAGCCAGATGATTGCTGCGGGGATTCACTGGTTGCTGAACAATACCCAACACACTCAACAATTCGTATGGTCATATTGTTGATAGTACGGTAACGCCGGATGAAAATGAAAATGTCTGCATCATACTGATTATGAACTTCCATCTCCTTGACAAAAAGAACATCGGGTTGGGTTAGAATATTATCAGGCTCTGTTTCATTGATTATTTTTTTCAGTATCCGGGCGGCATGAAACCAGTCATTAAATACGGTTATATGCACCGGGGATGATGATGTTCCTTCCAGCCATTCATTGTTAACACAAAACCACTCAGACAGCGTTTTTAGTAAGTTTGGTGTCAGGCAGTCCATCGTTTGTTCACGACTTTCAAGCACCGTAAGGCCAATATTCCAGTCTGATAACAGGCGTGCAACTTGTGTTGATGCGAGTTTATGTTCGTCCATCAGCAACCAAAAGCGCTCAGGAATATGTGTGACGGAAGCCTGACGAGGCATAAGAGTTTCTCGCATGATGCCTTCGACCAGGAGGTTAACCAGTTCTGCAGATGAGATCCCCAGACGGCCTGATACCAGGGTAATAAACTCTCGCACTGCAGGTTTAAAACGAATGGCCAGAGGGCTACCGGCAGTCTTTTTTCCTTCGGAAAGTTGCGTCAGCAGCTTGTCAATTTCTTCATCCCGCCCTGTTGCCAGTCTGGACAAAATGGAGGTGATATTCAGATTCAGAAGAGCCCTGGTGTTAGCTAACTTGCTAAATTATATAAGTTAATCATCATGTATCCGGTGTGAATACGTTACGCTCCAGACTGGCAGATGTATAACGGATAAAATCGATCGTTCAGATCGAATACACACATATATAAGCGTGTATTCACTCTGAGCTTTCCGACGAATCAGCAACACTGAAAACTATAAATCCCGGTTTAAAGATTTCTTTCTGATGACCAGAACCGGCCATCTCGCCCGGTTAACGTCTATCCAGCACCATTGTGTGAACAACACTTCCAGCTGAAGAATGGCGCGTGCACAGGGTTTAAACGGAACACTGGTCAGACGGAACTGGTATTTGCCCGGGGGAAGGGCGGCGAGAATACGACGTGCACGTTGATTAGTCAGTAAATGCGAGGCAATGACCACTGAACCTTTACTTGTGCGCAGAGCGCTTCCCAGCGCCTCAAACAGCCCGTCCCAGAACCAGCTGACGCGTTCCTGGGGTAGCCTGACGGTTGTCTGCCAGGGAGACAGGTGAATAAAGACACGGTGGCCATTTTTATGAGGGCTTTGAATGCAGGCGTTGTTATTCAGCCGCGCGCGTGCGCTGTTAATGACTTTAAGGAGGAAAGGGGTACAGGCCAGAATAAACCAGATGACCAGCGTCCCGACCGTTTGGCGACAACCGGTAATGATGAGACTTAATATTGCGCAAAAACAAATCCAGGACAGAGAAATAGATATAAGAGTGAGGCGTTGCATGATATTTCCAGAGCAGGGTTGGCATGCGCTAAAGGAAACATGTCCCGCTGGTTTGCTCTGCCGAAAATTGTGAATCCGTACTGGATAATTTGTTCAAGGCGTTAATGTCATTTGAGGTAGACAGAGTTTTCACTTGAAAAATGCCAGCGCCCACTTAGCGTTACATCATTTTGATGAACCGGGAAGCGGGGTGGCAATATGTTCAGAAAACTGAATTTTGAATGGCTGGCAGGGAAAAGCGGTTCCCTGGTACCGACAATTATTCCTCAGTCAGAGGCCGGTGTCCGGGCGAAGGATGGTGGATACTGGCAGGTGCTCGATGCCCATGGTCTGCTGGACACACCGGAAAGAAAAAAACTGGTCAGGGTGCTCCGTGAAAATTGTCCCTTCTCAGAAAAGATTCTGGAAGCCTGGTGGCTTGAGCCGTTGCAGAAACTTGCCGTCCGGGTACAGGGCGTGCCGGCTACGTGGACCGGCACGTATTCTCATCAGGGGGGGTTTTTAGACCTCAGCCTGAATGTCGCAGTGAGAGCCGTGAGGCTGGTCAGAGGAATGATGCTGCCACCGGGCGCAACCCCGGAAGAGCAGGCTGAGCAGTCTTCGGCATGGGTATGCGCGGTTTACTGGGTCGCGCTTTTTCATCACCTGGGCTGGTTATCGGGAATGGAGGGCAGAGTAGAAAATGGCCAGCCCTGGTATCCGGGCATGTCAGCACCTGCAGGAGCCTGGCGCATTCGGCGTGCCACCGGTGAATGTTCATCCATGAATGCCATCTACATGGCCAGCAGGTTATTACCAGAAACTGGCGTTCTCTGGCTCCAGCGCTGGCCGGCGCTTTCTGAGGCTCTGTTTATTTATCTGAGCGGCGCAAAATCTGAGTCGGGAATTTTAAACAGCATTATTTCCGATGCACTGTCAGGATGTGGGGTGGAAAGTAATATTAAAGGGGCTGAAGTCCTGACCAATAATACCGGTATGTTAATAAAAGGTAATATACTGAAAAATGACGATATATCCCCAAAAATATCTGATAGTGAGAGCGCTCCATTGTCCAGTCAGGAGAGTATTGAGCCCTCTTTAGAAATAATTGGAAGTATTAAGAATCAGTATGATAGCGATCAACAAGGACAACCAGAAAGTGTGGTTTTAGTTAAGGGAAATGCTAAAGCAACGTCCCCCGACTATTCAAACCCCGTTAAAGAGCCACTGGCGCTCATTTCTGCATTCGAAAACAGTGAGGAACTCTCAGTCAGCGATGAGCAATTTGGGTGGGAGAGTGTCGCCAGTGGTTTGTCAGCCACCGAACTATTGGGGGTACTCGATCAGCAAATGATGGGTGGCGCTCTGGTCGATTCGACAGTTGCGCCTCAGGCAGCTGCTGTCAGCGAACAGACACCGGAAGTGAGCACAGCGAAGGATAAAAACGAGGTGCCTGTTACTGGTTTGGCTGATTCATCGGGTGCGGCATTTTTTGAGTGGTTAAAACGTTCTGTTGAAGATGGCTCTGTCACGGTCAATGAAAACGACAGCTTATTGCATGTTCTTGCCGGATATGTGTTCCTGAACTCTCCGGATTGCTTTTACAGGTATATAGCGACGTTACCTGAGGGTAATCAAGATAAAGCTCAGATACAGAAGAGTTTCGAAAATTTAAATATTCACCATTTACGAAATGGTAAGGGTTTATACCATTACCATAAATATGACGCGCCGGATAAAACCGGGCGGTTTACCAAAATGTCCGGCTATATGATTCTACCCGGCATTATATTCAAGCAAGGGAGTTGTCCTAAAGACAGCATATGGTTATCACCAAAGAATTAGTTTCTGAAAATTCAGGAATATAATGATTTAGAGGTAGTTATGAAAATTAACGCATTTGAAGATGTGCTGACTGACTATTTTTTCAGTAAGACTCTTCGCCCTGCAACCGAATGGAGTTACAGGAAAGTCGTAAAATCGTTTCTGGGATTTGCTGGCAGCAATATCCTTCTTAACGATGTCGATAAAAAACTGGTTCTGACCTGGCGGCGTAGTGTTATAGCTGATAATACGTTGAGCAAGAGAACCTGGAATAATAAAGTTGCTCATATGAGAGCGATTTTCAACCACGCTATAGCCCAGGGATATTTTTCATACCGGGAGAATCCTTTCAATGGGGTGGTTGCTCGCCCGGATGTGAAAAGAAAGAAGACCTTGTCGGATATGCAGATTAAAAAAATCTATCTCATGATGGAGCAGCAGGAGGAAGACGAACATTTGGGCAAGCTGGAAGGTAGAAAAAACGCGCTCAGACCAGCATGGTTCTGGTTGACGGCGATGGATACCTTAAACAGAACGGGTATGCGACAGAATCAGTTACTGCATATTCGCCTCAGTGATGTTGATTTTCATAATGGCTGGATAAATCTGAGACCCGAAGGCTCTAAAAACCATAAGGAGCACAGGGTACCCATCACTGCAAAATTAAGACCCCGGCTGGAGTTCCTGTATAAAAAATCGGTAGAGCGTGGTGCCGAAATGAATGATCAGTTATTCAACATTTCACGTTTCGACAGGGCCCGAAAGATCCAATCAAGCAATATGGACCATCCTCCATTACGTGCTTTTTTTCGGAGGCTTTCAAAAGAATGTGGTTTTGCAGTGAGCCCTCATAGATTCAGGCATACCATTGCAACGAACCTGATGGCTCAGCCTGATCGTAATATCAAAATGACACAGGTGCTGTTGGGTCATTCAACGCCGGCAGTAACGCTGGAATATGTTGAGGCCGATCTGAACAGGGTGAGGATGATGCTGGAAGATATGGAGGCAGCTTAGACTTAGTACTTAAGTTAAATACAGATGAACAGGATCAAAAAGAGGAGAAATTATGGTGGTTTTATTTACAGAAGATTGACATAGGAATCATCTGAGGGTAAATACCATTAGCTGAAATAGTTGGGACGTGAGAAATCCAGATGATGGTGGAACATCATCTGGATTTTACTCCCGAAACCTCAGATGCAGAACGAACTGATCTCATGCTGCACGATAACGATCCGGGACTATAACTTGCCCGTTAAGGATCTCAACCCTTAACGAACAGGCTCTGAAGAAGTGGTGCCCGGACTCGGAATCGAACCAAGGACACGGGGATTTTCAATCCCCTGCTCTACCGACTGAGCTATCCGGGCAACGGGGCGCATTAAACCCGATCCGCCTCGCCTCGTCAACGAAATTTCTTCAAATCGTTGCAGACTGCACAATCTATCACCACTTTGCTGATGATGCACGCGAACTCAGGCAAAAAAAGCGGTCCACAGGGCA
This sequence comes from Phytobacter sp. RSE-02, assembly GCF_040578655.1. Classification (NCBI taxonomy): domain Bacteria; kingdom Pseudomonadati; phylum Pseudomonadota; class Gammaproteobacteria; order Enterobacterales; family Enterobacteriaceae; genus Phytobacter; species Phytobacter sp. RSE-02. The sequence goes on from NZ_JBEULY010000008.1 coordinate 226,633, forward strand.
GAGAGCGGCATCGCAAGCACCAGTGCAGGCAGCATATTCGCCACCGCAAACATCTTAATTCCACAAATCCTTAGGCCCGTTGCCAGCAACAGCACGCCGCCTACGGCGGTGAAATCGCCCATCATCGCGGGTGTGGTCAACGGTAAAATAAGCGTGGCGCAGGTAGCGAGCGTCAGTTGAATAATAAGCATCGGTACGGAGATGAACGCGACGGCAAAACCTAACGAAGTCGCGAATATCACCGCCGTGAAAAAATCGAGAAACGCTTTGGCAATAAGCAGGCTTGGGTCGCCGGTCATCCCCTCACGCATGGCGCCGAAAATCCCGGTGCCACTGGCGCAAAACAAAATGATAATCGCCACCAGGCTTTGGATAAACGATTCGTGAGCATCCAGCGCATGGCTTGCTGAGCGGCGCTTTTGTACTAATTTACGTAAACCGTTCACCGCGCCGCTGATACCGCGCTCCACATAACAGAGTTCACCTATCAAGGTGCCAACCAGGGTTGCAAGCACCATAACGGGCAGATTGACGCATTTAATCACCAGCAAAATGCCGATGCCCAGCGAGGCAAGACCAAAGATCGAGGGCATTGAGGAGCGAACCCGCTCCGGTAAACGGTGGCTCAGCAGTGCACCAATTGTTCCCCCCAGCAAAACGGCGGCGGCGTTGATATAAGGTCCTGTTAACACGTTTTTTCTCCAGAGGTTTTGCGAACACAACTGCATAGTATGACGCAACGAAGCACATTATTATGCCCGATTAATGCGGGTAATAATTGTATTTAGCTTTTGAATATAATCACTTATGAAAATCATTAAAAAGGCAATTGCATTATGTTGCATTTGGTCTTCGCTTCGTTGGTTGCACCTGCGAAAAAATGATGACATGATTGCGCGAATTTTCTTCACAACCTCACGGGGACACCTGAAATGACGCAGATTTTATCGCTCATACAGAGACGCCGCGCCATGCTGCGAACGTGCACCCGTTCAGTTTTATCCCATACTACACTCACCATGCGGTGAGGCTACCGTACGCTCACTTCAGGACAACATTAAAATCAGAGTGTATCTGCTTTTACTGATGTCTGGCGGTCGGAGCGGGTTCCAGTCAGACACGTTCGTTGGGTAAGGCGCCTGCTTTGCCCGGGGCCTTTTCTTCCCCTGAAACGGGTATCTGTGCTTATGAAAACAATGAAAATTGCCGTCAGCCGCGAGCTGATCTCCACCCTGTCTACCCACCGCCAGATGGTGACGCTGGACAGTACCGATTTTACGGATGTGGCGGCAGTCGTCATTACGCTGGCGGAAAGCCGTAGCGGCATTCTGGCCTTGCTCAAACGGACGGGCTTCAACGTGCCGGTATTCTTATTTGACCAGACGTTGGAAGAAACGCCGGACGGCGTCACGGCGGTGATTAATGGCAAAGAGCAGGACTGGCTGGAGCTTGAGACCGCCGCTTGTGATTATGAAGATAATTTGCTGCCGCCGTTTTTCGATACGCTACGTCAATATGTCGAGATGAAAAACGACACCTTCGCCTGTCCTGGTCATCAGCACGGTGAGTTCTTTAAAAAGCATCCGGCGGGCCGACAGTTCTACGATTTCTTTGGTGAAAATGTTTTTCGCGCCGACATGTGCAATGCCGACGTGAAGCTGGGGGATCTGCTGATTCACGAAGGCTCCGCTAAACATGCGCAGAAGTTTGCGGCGAAAGTGTTCAATGCAGATAAAACCTACTTTGTGCTGAACGGCACCTCTGCCGCGAATAAAGTTGTTACCAACGCGCTGCTGACGCGTGGCGATCTGGTGCTGTTTGACCGTAACAACCACAAATCCAATCACCATGGCGCGCTGATTCAGGCCGGGGCGACGCCCGTGTATCTGGAAGCCTCCCGCAACCCGTTCGGTTTTATCGGTGGCATTGATGAACACTGTTTTGATGAAAAATACCTGCGCGAACTGATCCGCGAAGTAGCGCCGGAAAAAGCCAACCAGCCGCGCCCGTTTCGTCTGGCGGTGATCCAGCTCGGCACCTATGACGGCACGATCTATAACGCCCGCCAGGTGATCGACAAAATCGGCACCTTGTGTGACTACATTTTGTTTGACTCAGCATGGGTGGGCTACGAACAGTTCATTCCGATGATGGCCGACACGTCGCCATTGCTGCTGGAACTCAATGAGAACGATCCGGGGATCTTCGTTACTCAGTCCGTGCATAAGCAGCAGGCCGGTTTCTCGCAAACCTCGCAGATCCATAAAAAAGATAATCATCTGCGCGGCCAGGCGCGTTTCTGCCCGCATAAGCGCCTCAACAACGCCTTTATGTTGCACGCCTCGACCAGCCCGTTCTACCCGTTATTTGCGGCACTCGACGTGAACGCCAAAATCCATCAGGGGGAAAGTGGTCGCCGCCTGTGGGCCGAGTGCGTAGAAGTGGGGATCGAAGCGCGCAAATCGATTATCGCCAACTGCAAAATGATCCAGCCGTTCGTGCCGCCGGTCATTGCCGGGCGACCGTGGCAGGATCATCCGACAGAGATCATCGCTCGCGAGCGTCGCTTCTTTAGCTTTGAGCCCGGTGCAAGCTGGCACGGTTTTGAAGGTTACGCGCAGGATCAGTACTTTGTGGATCCCTGTAAGCTGCTGCTCACCACGCCGGGCATCGATGCGCAAACGGGTGAGTACACTGAGTTTGGTATTCCGGCGACGATCCTCGCCAACTACCTGCGTGAGAACGGCATTGTGCCGGAAAAATGCGATCTTAACTCTATTCTGTTCCTGCTGACCCCAGCGGAAAGCACAGCGAAGATGGCCCATCTGGTGGCCATGCTGTCGCAGTTTGAGCGTCACATAGAAGACGATACACCGCTGGCAGATGTGTTGCCGACCATCTACAACAAGTATCCGGTGCGTTATCGTGACTACACACTCCGCCAGCTTTGCCAGGAGATGCATGATCTTTACGTCAGCTTCGATGTGAAAGATCTGCAAAAAGAGATGTTTCGCAAGGCGAGTTTCCCGGCGGTTGCCGTCAACCCGCAGGATGCCCATCAGGAGTATATTCGCGGCAACGTGGAGCTGGTGCGCATCAGTGAGGCGGAAGGACGGATTGCGGCAGAAGGCGCGCTGCCGTACCCGCCTGGTGTGCTATGCGTGGTGCCTGGTGAAGTGTGGGGCGGCGCGGTACAACGCTACTTCCTGGCGCTGGAAGAGGGCGTCAATTTGCTGCCAGGTTTCTCGCCGGAGCTGCAGGGGGTCTACTCCGAGACAGATGCCGATGGGATTAAGCGTTTATACGGCAATGTGTTGAAACAGTCCTCTGCGGTCTGATGCCCTCACCCCGGCCCTCTCCCACAGGGAGAGGGCGGATAGCCCGGATGCCGCTTACTAATCCGGGATACGTTCAGGTGAGGTGAAAACCGCGAAACCTATACCCCTTCGCCCGCACGGCGGTACATCCTGCGTGGATGCCCAATCTTGCCATATTGCATCTCAACCGATAAAAAACCGGACTCCACGCCGTGCTCCAGGTAGCGACGGGCGGTGGTCTTACTGAGCCCCGTCTCCGTCACCACTTCATCCACGGAAAAACAGCGCTCACCCGCATCGGCAAACAGGGTCTGTACGCGAGACAGCGTATTCTCCTCGATCCCTTTACTGCCGTTATCCAGCTTGTAGTTCTTTGCCTGCAACTGATACAGCGAATCCACGTTCTGCTGATCGACGATCTTCCACACCCGTTGCTGCTCGGTGAACTGCACAAAACGTTCCAGTGACTGGCTCAGACGTTTCCACGACACCGGTTTAAGAATGTAATCAAACGCGCCGTTGCGAATCGCCTGGCTACAGGTATCCATGTCACTGGCGGCGGTAATGAAGATAACCGAACAGTTGGCGCGAATGATCATCGGGTCGCTAATCAGCGTAATCCCTTTGCCATCCGGCAGATAATTATCGAGCAACACCAGTTGTGGTTGCTTACTGGCGAGCAGCGCCTTCGCTTCTGCCAGGGATGTGGCGATGCCCACCAGCCGCAATCGTGGATGCTTACCAATCAGTTCTGCATGGAGCTGCGCCAGCTCGTTTTCATCTTCTACTATCAGCACATCTATCTGTTCATGTCGCATAATTCTGATCTTCCAGAGTTGGAGCGGGGCGTTGTATCTGACCCGTTTCCGGAATAAATAAAGAGAAAATCGTTCCGCGCGGCGCGTTATCAGAAACCTCAATGGTGCCGCCCACCTGCGTGACATAGCTGGAGATCAGATACAGGCCGATGCCATGATCGCCGTTGCGTTTCGTTGTCATCCCTCGGTCAAAAATGCGATCCCGAATGGACGGGTCGATCCCGATGCCGCGATCTGCCACTTCAATAATCAGCTCGCGCTCATTTTGCAGGATCAAGACCTCGACGGGCTCGTGCGGCAACGCGGCGCGTTGCGTTGCTTCAATGGCGTTATCCAGCAGGTTACCAATAATCGATATCAGTTCGGCCTCCACCAGAAGGTGCGCGGGGCGCGACATCTGGCAGCCAGGGTCAAAAACCAACTCTACCCCTTTTTCCCGGGCGCGGGCCGCTTTACCCAGCAGCAAACCGCACAATGTAGGGGAGCTAAAACGTGACGAAATAAAGTCGAGCAGCTCCTGCGCATGCTCCGACTGGGCCTGAAGATAACGAATCGCCTCGTCGTAGCGTTCCATATGCAGCAGGCCGGAAAGTGTCGTCATCCGGTTAAGCTGCTCGTGGCGCATGATACGCAGGTTATCGACATAGCGTTTCACCTGGCTCAACTGGGCGCTGAGGCTGTCGATTTCATTACGATCGCGAAAGGTAATGACCCAACCTTGCAGCTTATCTTCCAGCATAATGCGCACGCGGCTGGCAATAACCGTTGCGTGATTAAAACGGCAGATCTCATCATGTGTATCTTTCGCCAGCATCGCACTGCGGGAGAAAAAGGGCACGGCCGGAATCACGTCGGTGATCAATTGCCCCCGCAGCTCGCGCGTGGGTTGGCTCAGATTGAGCAATGTTCTCGCGGCCTGGTTTATCACCTCGATGCGCAGATTGCTGTCGATGGCGATCACCCCTTCGTAAATCGACTCCATCATCGCTTTTTGCTGGCGCACCAGCAGGCCGATTTCTCGCGGCTCCAGTGAAAAGATCTGCTTCTTGATACTGCGGGTAAAGAACCACGAGAAGATAAACAGCGCCGCTAACAGCAGTACTGCGGCAATAAAGATATTGATTGCCTTACCGAGCGTGATGGTATCGAGATAGCTGGTCAGATAACCCACGGAAACAATACCAATCACCTTGCCTGCGTCATTGAATATCGGTGCTTTACTGCGTAAGGAAATACCCAGGCCGCCCTGGCGGATAGTGGTCAGGCTTTTACCCTGTAACACTTCCTGATTATCGCCCCCGACCAGCGTAGTCCCCACCCGATCATCATAAACCGAATGAAATAGATGAATGCCTTTATCATCGCCAATGACAATAAAACTGGCATCACTGCGATCGACTACTTGTTGCATAAATTCTGCAATCGCGGGAATATCTTTTTCAGCAACCGACTTGCGTAAATTCGGAATTATCGCTATTTCTTCAGCTTGTATTTTGGCTCGCGTACTCATTTCCTGATAAAGCTGGCGACCGACATCGATATAATAATAGCCACCCAGTAAGATGAACAAACCGGAGAAAAACAGTACCAGCGAAATAAAGAGCTTAATCTGGAAAGAAACTTTCATGGTGTGGTACGCACAGAGCAACAAAAACGGTAATGTAACATCTTTCCTGTTGACAGTGGCGAGTTTACTGGAAACTTGTGATCCCTTGCACACCTGATGCTGACTGGCGACGCTAAAGAAACAAAGACTTTCTGGAAATGTTATTAACTTGTTTTTTTATTTAAAAAAACCATAAAAACCACGGAAATAATTACGGCATTAATCACACTAAATTAAAGAAACCATAAAAACCATAGGTGCCATTAAAACTTCGGTTTTATTATGCTGCGCCTCACATAACGTAAAAACCTGGCCCTTTAAGCTACAAATGCAAAATAACCAAGGGGCTTAATTATGAGCACAACTGACGATTCTTTTTCTATTACCTCTGAGTCACTATCGATTCAAAAACCATCATTGAAAGACAGATGGTGGCACATTATGGATACCTGGAAAGTCGGGATTATTCCATTGCCGTTGTTTTTACTTGCTGGTGCATTAATCGCCATCGATTGTCTGGGCGGTAAATTACCCAGCGATATCGTTGTGATGGTCGCAACGCTGGCGTTTTTCGGCTTCGCCTGTGGTGAGTTCGGTAAACGCCTGCCGATTATCGGTAAACTGGGTGCGGCGGCGATTTGCGCTACCTTCATCCCTTCTGCAATGGTCTATTATGGCCTGCTGCCGGATGTGGTTGTCGAGTCCACCACCAAGTTCTACAAATCCACTAACATTCTGTACCTCTATATCTGCTGCATTATTGTCGGCAGTATTATGAGCATGAATCGCACCACGCTGATTCAGGGCTTCCTGCGTATTTTCTTCCCGATGCTGTGTGGCGAAATCGTCGGCATGCTGGTCGGGATGGGCGTGGGGCTGCTGCTCGGTCTCGAACCGTTCCAGATCTTCTTCTTTATCATTCTGCCAATCATGGCGGGTGGTGTGGGTGAAGGCGCCATTCCGCTTTCTATCGGTTACGCCACCATTCTGCATATGGATCAGGGCGTTGCGCTGGGTCGCGTACTGCCGATGGTAATGCTTGGCGGCCTGACTGCCATCATTATCTCTGGCTGTCTGAACCAACTGGGTAAACGCTTCCCACACCTGACCGGTGAAGGTCAGTTGATGCCGAATCGTGATAACACCGATGAGAAAACCCCTGCTACGCCTGCATTCAGCGGTAAAGCTGACGTCACCACTATCGCATCCGGTGCGCTGCTGGCCGTGCTGCTGTACATGCTGGGTATGCTGGGCCACAAACTGATTGGTCTGCCGGCGCCGGTTGGCATGCTGTTTATGGCGGTGCTGGTCAAACTGGTTCACGGCGTATCGCCGAAGATCCTCGAAGGTTCTCAGGTCGTTTACAAATTCTTCCAGACCTCTGTGACTTACCCAATCCTCTTCGCTGTGGGCGTGGCTATCACCCCGTGGCAGGAGCTGGTACACGCATTCACCCTCACTAACCTGTTGGTGATTGTCAGCACCGTGTCCGCGCTGGTCGCCACGGGCTTCTTCGTAGGTAAAAAAATCGGTATGCATCCGATTGATGTCGCCATCGTCTCCTGCTGTCAGAGCGGGCAGGGTGGCACCGGGGATGTTGCCATCCTCACTGCAGGTAACCGTATGAGCCTGATGCCGTTCGCACAGATCGCTACCCGTATCGGCGGCGCGATCAACGTCTCGGTATCACTGCTGGTTCTCGGCAACTTCCTCGTCTGATTCATGTGTTACAGGAACTGATATGAAACTCGCAAGCTTTGTCCATCAGGGGATCCGCAGTTACGGGATCGTGAAGGCGGATGGTGTGATCAATCTGGGACGCCGTCTGGGCGATCGTTACAGCGATTTGAAATCGTTGCTCGCTGCCAACGCGTTAAATGAAGCGCAGCAGTTGTCTGGTGAAAAACCGGATCTGAGCTTCGATGCGCTGGAATTTCTGCCGGTGATTGATAACCCAGGGAAAATTCTTTGCGTCGGCATGAACTACGCCGACAAACGTAAAGAGTTTGATCAGCACAACCCGGCACCGACGCTGTTCGTCCGTTTTGCCGATTCGCAAACCGGCCACCAGACCCCGGTACTCAAACCGCGTCACTCCAGCGAGTTTGATTACGAAGGTGAACTGGCGGTGATCATCGGCAAAAGTGGAGAGAACATCTCCCGTGAAGAGGCATTGAGCCACGTTGGCGGTTATAGCTGCTATATGGACGGTTCTGCACGCGACTGGCAGCACACCTGGTTTACCGCCGGTAAAAACTGGCGTCAGACCGGTGCGTTCGGTCCGTGGATGACCACGGCGGATGAGATTCCGGATCCGCACAGTCTGGCGATCCGCACCTGGCTGAATGGCCGCATGGTGCAGGAAGACAACACCGCCAGCATGATCCACAAAGTGGCGGAGCTTATCGAGTACATCAGTACCTTCACGCGCCTGAATGCTGGCGATGTGATCATCACCGGTTCACCGGGTGGCGTTGGCAAAAAACGTAATCCACCGCTGTTCATGAACGCGGGCGATCGCATCGAAGTGGAGATCGAGAATATCGGTCATCTCAGCAATGTGATTATGGACGCGCCAGCCTTATCGCTGTCGCCCATGCACTAAGGAACGCGGCGGATTTATGCAAGCACAACCTCCCATTGATTTTCGCATTGCGGATGTCACAAGCGGCGCGCAGCGTTTTACGCAGATTCGTAATCTGCTCGCGGACAGCGGCTTAGGCATGGACAACGATATCACCACTTTCGTTGAAGCCTGGTCGGGACGCCGGCTGGTGGGTTGTGCGGGCCTGGCCGCCAATGTCATCAAATGTGTGGCGGTAGATGAAAACCTGCGCGGAGAAAATCTTAGCGCCCGTTTGCTGGCTGAGGTGGAACACCTCGCGCTGTCACGGGGCCATTTTCATCTGTTCCTCTGTACGCGCCCCTGTAACAAGGAGCGCTTTGCACACAGCGGATTCTGGCCTATTGCGCAGAGCGGCAACAACGCGGTGTTAATGGAAAACACGCCCTTTGGCATCAGCCGTTACTGCCGCTCATTGCAGCCTTATCGCGTAGAAGGAAAGCGCGTTGGGGCTATCGTGATGAACGCTAATCCGTTCACCCTTGGGCACCGCCATCTGGTGGAACAAGCGGCGCATTCCTGCGATCACTTACATCTGTTCGTGGTTCAGGAGGATGCGTCGTTTTTCCCCTTCACCGACCGTCTGGACATGGTACGGGCAGGGGTCGCTCATCTGCCAAACGTGACCGTTCACAAGGGATCGGAATACATCATTTCGCGGGCGACATTTCCGGCCTATTTCCTCAAAGAGACCGGCAAGGTGCAGCAGGCGTGGAGCGAAATCGATCTGCTGATTTTTCGCGACCACATCGCCCCCGCGCTGGGTATTACCCATCGATTTATCGGCTCAGAGCCGTTTTGCGATATTACGCGCCAGTACAACCAGACTATGCACCGCCTGCTTACAGGCGCGGTAGAGGTGGTGGAAATCCCGCGTATCAAAGCCACGGGCAATGCCATCTCTGCCTCGGAAGTTCGTCGTCTGCTTAAGACGCACCAGTTTTCCCGTATTCGGGAAATAGTACCGGATACCACTTTCGTGCATCTCGAAACGCACTACAGCGCGGAAGTCGCTTAAAAAACTCAGGAAATAAATTATGAAAATTGTTAGGGAGGCGCTGGCCGGGACTATGGAGTCCAGCGACCTGATGGTGAAAATAGCCCCCGCTGATGGCGAGCTGGACATCGTCATCCACAGTGAAGTGATTAAGCAGTTTGGCGATCAAATTCGCCATGTGGTGACCACCACGCTGCGCGCCATGGAAGTCCACCAGGGACTGATCATTATTGAAGATAAAGGTGCGCTGGACTGTGTGATCCGCGCCCGCCTACAGAGCGCGGTATTACGCGCCAGTGACAGTGACAATATTGACTGGGAGAAACTGCAATGAAAAAGCTTCGTCGTAGCATGCTGTTTCTCCCAGGCGCCAACGCCGCCATGCTTTCCAACTCGTTTATTTACCGCCCGGACTCCATCATGTTTGACCTGGAAGATGCCGTGGCGCTGCGTGAAAAAGACACTGCGCGTCTGCTGGTCTTTCATGCGCTGCAACACCCGATGTACGAAGACATCGAAACCGTCGTCCGTATCAACCCGCTCAATACCCCGTTTGGCCTGAAAGATCTGGAAGCCGTGGTGCGCGCCGGGGTGGATGTGGTTCGTCTGCCAAAAACCGACACGCCGGAAGATATTTACGAACTCGAACGCCACCTTGAACGCATCGAAATGGCCTGCGGGCGTGAAATCGGATCCACGAAGGTGATGGCGGCGATCGAATCCGCGATCGGTGTTATCAATGCCGTGGCGATCGCGCGCAGTTCTCAGCGTCTGATCGGCATCGCGCTGGCGGCGTTTGACTACGTGATGGACATGCAAACCGAACGCGGTGACGGTACCGAGCTGTTCTACGCCCGCTGTGCCGTACTGCATGCGGCACGTGCCGCCGGGATCGACGCCTTTGACGTGGTGTGGTCGGACGTAAATGACGAAGCCGGTTTCCTGCGCGAAGTTGATCTGATCCGCAAAATGGGCTTTAACGGCAAGTCGCTGATCAACCCGCGCCAGATCGATCTGCTGCACAACGCGTATGCGCCAACGCAGCACGAAGTGGATCACGCGAAGTTAGTGATCGAAGCCGCAGAAGAGGGCGAACGCAACGGGCTGGGCGTGGTGTCGCTGAACGGTAAGATGATCGACGGCCCCATTATTAATCATGCGCGAATGGTGCTGGAACGTGCCGCCGCGTCCGGCGTGCGTCGGTAAGGACAGAACAATGAATCAGACAGAGCTTCTCCACGTTAACTTTCCGCATCTGCGCGATTTAAAACCGTTCGATAGCGCCCATGCCAGCACGCCGTGGCTTGCCGATCTCGACAGCAAACATAACCGCAAATTGTGCGCCACCCTGGAAGATGCCATTGCCCGCAGTGGCCTGAAAGACGGCATGACCATTTCGTTCCACCATGCGTTTCGCGAAGGCGACCGGGTGATCAATAACGTGGTGGAAATCCTGGCGCGACTGGGCTTTAAAGATCTGACGCTGGCTTCCAGCTCGCTGATGACCTGTAACGAAAGCCTGATTGAGCATATCAAAAACGGCGTTATCACCCGTATCTACACCTCCGGCATGCGCGGCAAGCTGGCGGATGCGATTTCCCACGGCCTGATGGCGGAGCCGGTGCAAATCCACTCGCACGGTGGCCGCGTGAAACTGCTGCAGGATGGAGAGCTGAATATCGATGTCGCCTTCCTCGGCGTACCGTGCAGCGACGAATTTGGTAACGCTAACGGCACCCAGGGGAAATCCTGTTGTGGTTCGCTGGGTTATGCCATGGTCGATGCGCAGTTCGCTAAAAAAGTGGTGTTGCTGACCGAAGAACTGGTGCCGTTCCCGAACATGCCAGCCAGCCTGGTACAGGATCAGGTGGATTACATCGTGCAGGTCGAGAGCGTAGGCGACCCGGCGAAAATCAGCGTTGGCGCGGCGCGCGTGACCAGCAACCCGCGTGAACTGATGATTGCCCGTTATGCGGCGGATGTTATCGAGCATTCCGGCTATTTCAAAAATGGTTTCTCCATGCAGACGGGTTCCGGTGCGGCTTCAACGGCCTGTACACGTTTTATGGAAGAGAAAATGGAACGTCTCGGCGTGAAGGCAAGCTTTGCGCTGGGCGGTATCACCGGTGGCCTGGTGTCGCTGCACGAAAAAGGTCTGGTGGCAAAACTGCTGGATACGCAGTGCTTTGACAGTGAGGCGGCAGCATCGCTGGCGCGTAACCCGAACCACGTGGAAATCTCTACCAACGTTTACGCCAACCCTGGCAGTAAAGCGGCCTGCTGTGACCAACTGGACGTGGTTATCCTCAGTGCGCTGGAGATCGACGTTGACTTCAACGTCAACGTTATCACCGGTTCCGATGGCGTGATGCGCGGCGCATCCGGCGGCCACTGCGACGTTGCAGCGGCAGCGAATTTGACCATCGTTGTGGCGCCGCTTCTGCGCAGCCGCATCCCGACCGTTGTAAAACGCGTCACCACGCTGCTAACGCCGGGCGAAAGCATTGATGTGCTGGTCACCGACCACGGCATCGCGGTGAACCCGGCACGCCCGGAAATCCGCGAGCGCCTGGTGAATGCCGGGCTGAAAGTGGTGGATATCGAAGCCCTGTACGCGCGTGCGATCTCGCTGACCGGGGCACCGAAACCCATTGAATTCACCGACCGTATCGTCGGGGTGATTCGCTATCGTGACGGCAGCGTGATTGACGTTGTGCGTCAGGTGAAGGAGAACATCTAATGACATTACTGACGCCCGTAAGAGCGGGCGTCAGCCTTGAAGCGCTGCTGACGGCGAAAGAAAACCGTGCAGCGCGCCAGGCTGACTGGCTCACTCATTATCACCATCCGGTTATCTCCCTGACGCTGGTCACCCCCGGCGCGCAGAAAGACAGTATCCGTTACCGTAACACCATGGGGGTGGCGCTACAGGCGTGCGATCAACTGCTGTGGCAGAATCACTGGCCAGTGCTGGATCGCCAGGTACTGTGGTTGCCGACCGGTGCGGAAGCTCTGTGGTGTGTTGACCATGCCGCGGCGGAAATTAAAGCCCAGTGTATTGAACTGGAACAGACGCATCCGCTTGGCAGACTGTGGGATTTTGATGTGATATGCCCGAAAAACGGTCAGGTGGGACGTCAGTCGCTGGATCTCAGTACCCGACGCTGCCTGGTCTGCGATGAGCCTGCCCACGGTTGCGCCCGTTCGCGCCGTCATCCCATGGAAGAGGTCGTGTCACGTGTGGAGACCCTGATCGATGGCTGGTTCGCTCGCGACTAAACTCGCCCGTTATGATGTCTGGGCGCTGGCCGCCACGGCACTGCGTCTTGAAGTCAATCTCACCCCCAAACCGGGGCTGGTGGACATGGCGAACAACGGTTCGCACAGCGATATGGATCACGCGTTATTTTTACGCAGTATCGATGCCATCACCCCCTGGTTTCGCGTCTTCGAAAAAGCCGGGTTCGAGCATGCTTTAAAACCCGCCAGCGAACAGTTGCGCTTATTGCGCCCGGCAGGAATGGCCTGCGAACAGGCTATGTTCGAGGCGACCGACGGTGTAAATACCCATAAAGGCGGCATCTTTTCCCTGGGGCTGATCTGCTTTGCGGCGGGGCGTTTACGCGGTCTGAACCGTCTGGTCTGTGCACAATCGGTCTGTCAGCAGGTGGCTGAGATCTGCAAAGGGCTGGTGGCGCGAGAGCTGGCTTCCCGCACGCATGCGACAACGGCGGGTGAAAAACAGTATCAACAGTTTGGCCTGACCGGCGCGCGCGGTGAGGCGGAACTGGGCTTTCCCACGATACGCCAACATGTGCTGCCGTACTGGTATCAGGAGGCGGGTGAACGGCGTTTTCACCATGCGCTGCTGCGCTTAATGGCGATAAATCCCGACAGTAATCTGGTCTCCCGCGGCGGTATCGACGGGCTGTGCTATGTGCAGGAATATGCGCAGACGCTGTTAAAAAACGGCTGGAACATGGCGCGCCTGCAAGAGATGGATAAGGCATTAATCAGTCGCAATCTCAGCCCCGGTGGCAGCGCCGATCTGCTGGCGGTCTCGTATGTGCTGGCGACGCTGGGCTAGCGGCAGACACTAACCGCCAGACATAAAAAAGCCCGGTGGCATCACGCGCACCGGGCAGGCATTAAATCAGTCAGGCTTACGCTTTTGCACGACGCCAGCCGCTTGCGGAACATGTTTGTATTTGAACATCGCCATGAACGCAAAGGCCAGAACCACAGAGTAACCGGCGAAAATCAGCCACACGGTTTTCCAGTCGGTTGCGCCTGCAACGGTGTACATCTCAACCACTTTACCGCTCGCCATACCGCCAAGGATACAGCCGAAGCCGTTGGTCATCATCAGCAGCATACCCTGCGCACTGGCGCGGATAGCCGGGTTCACTTCTTTCTCGACGAATACAGAACCGGAGATGTTGAAGAAGTCGAACGCACAACCGTAAACGATCATGGAGAGAACCAGCAGGACGGTGCCGAACGGGGTCGGATCGCCGTAAGCGAACAGGCCGAAACGCAGCATCCAGGCAACGATACTCATCAGCATGACGTTCTTGATGCCGTAACGGCCCAGGAAGAACGGAATCGCCAGGATAAAGACAGTTTCTGAAATCTGCGAGATAGACATCAACACGGAGGCGTGCGTCACGATGAAGCTATTCGCAAACAGCGGATTTGAGTCGAAGCTGTGCAAGAAGGTGTTACCAAACATATTGGTAATCTGCAGTTCCGCGCCCAGCAGCATGGAGAAGATAAAGAAAATCGCCATGCGTTTGTTTTTGAACAGCGCGAAGGCGTTCAAGCCCAGCATTTCCACCCAGGTCTGGTTTTTCTGGGTGTTGCTTACCGGCATGTGCGGCAGGGTCAGGGAGAACAGGCTAAGCACCAGGGAGAGTGCGGCACCGATATAGAGCTGCATATGGCTCAGTTCGAAGCCAGAGAAGCTCACCGCCCACATCGCCAGGATAAAGCCGATGGTGCCCCAGATACGAATCGGTGGGAAGTCCGTAACGATGTCATAACCGGCGTTTTGCAGGCGCGCGTAGGAGATGGTGTTGACCAGGCCCAGCGTAGGCATATACGCCAGCGAGTTGAGCAGGATAACCGCAAACATCGCACCCGGTGTGGTCACGCCAGCGGCGATAAACAGGGTAATAGCGCCCACCAGATGGCAGATAGCGTAAACCCATTTCGCGCTCAGCCACTTATCAGCCACGATACCCAGCAACGCAGGCATAAAGACCGAGGCAATACCCAGGGAGCTATAGACCGCGCCAATTTCCGCACCCTGGAATTTCAGGGTGACAAACATATAAGAGCCAAGCGTAGTCAGCCAGCTCCCCCACAGGCAGAACTGCAGGAAGATAATCACTTTAAGCTGCAGCTTAAGATTCATGTTAGTTTCCTCACCGAAGGCGTCTGATATACCTGTCATACTTCAGGCTGCATGTGCGTTGGCTTTTCTCACTCATCTCAGTCACTTACCAGAGTAAGCTCCTGGGGATTCGCTGCGTTGCCGCCATCCTGCAACTCGAATTATTTAGGGTATAGATGTTGGAATTAAGACAATTACTGTTGTTATGTGAGGCGATTCTATCATCGAAGCTGGGGCGAGATTGTTACATCCGACATATAAATGCAAACTTGATATGGTTGCAGTCGAATATAGTGACATTCGTCACATTTGTATGCGGGGGACACCCGTGTTCAAAGGGAATTCTTATCCCCTCCCGCTAAACGGAAGGGGATAAGTCACCTCTTACTTCGTGCGACGATAGCTTTTCTGCGCGGTATTCACTTTATAAAGGTAGTTACGTGACTCCGCAGAAGGGTGGCGTGTAGTCAGGGTGGAATAGACATCGCCCGGCGCCATCGTGTTGATGATATTCGCGGCCTGCACTTTGTCGCTGGAGAAGACGCGCAGAACGCTACCCGCACCGCCATTGTAAGCGGTGATGACGGCATAACGGCGCGAGGTGGGGTTGGTTATCCCGGAAAGATAGACATTATTGAGCATCGCCAGGTAAGCCGTGCCGGTATCGATATTGCTTTCCGGATCGAACAGATAGCTGCGACTCGGGGTACCGGATTTGCCCTGCGCGCGGAACACATCACGACCAGCGCTATGCTGCACCACCTGCATCAGCCCCAGCGCGTCGGAGCGGCTGACCGCATAAGGGTTAAATGACGATTCAGTCTGCATAATGGCCAGAATCAGCGATTCGTCAACGCCGTAGCGACGAGCGGCCTGATGTACCATGCCAACATATTTATGCGCACGTTTATCCAGATGGTTTGGCACCAGATTAAACGTCACGCTGTAAATGATTTTTAACCCGACGCTGCGTTTTTGCAGCCGCGTTTTCAGCAGGTAATCCGCGAAGCTGGTCGCACGCCCCATCCAGCGAATGGGCTGGCCCGTGTTATCCACCACCTGGCCATACAGGAACGGCTCTTTGGATATCTGGATATCATCCGCGTCGGAATAGAGATCGATAGAGCCCGGATCATCACCCATTAACAGGGTTTTGATAATGGCCTGGCGTAAATGTGCCGTAGGGTCTGTGCCGGAGATGGTCTCGACGGTGATGGTGCCTTCGTCGAAGTTGATGTGGCTTCGGGTTTGATACTGATCGGTGTACTTGACGTAATCTTTTGGACCGGCAATCAGTACTTCGCTAAATCCCCATAAGTTCTCGATATTGTGGGCGAACTGCCCCATTAAAATGTCAAAACCGTTGGTATCTTTAACCCAGGCTTCGTTATAGGTCTCGCCATTTTTATTTGAGCTGGAACAAGAAATAAGCAACGGCGCAATGATCGCTAGCGCTAAAAATTTTTTCATCATTCCGGAAGTATTGTTGGTTGTACAAATGACCCTGAATCAGGCCGCAGACGGCGGAACATCGCTGCGGCCATGCATTTATTTTTTATCTTCCGGCGTATAGCCTTCAATATGCACATCTTTGCCTTCGAACAGGTAACTCACCATTTCCTGTTCAAGCAGTTTGCGATGCTCAACGTTCATCATGTTGAGTTTCTTTTCGTTGATCAGCATCGTCTGCTTTTTCTGCCACTGGGACCAGGCTTCTTTGGAGATTTCATTATAAATACGCTTACCCAGTTCCCCCGGATAGAGCTGAAAGTCTTGCCCCTCTGCATCACGTTGCAGGAAGGTACAGAAAATAGTGCGGCTCATAAATAGTCCTCTTTACTCTGCGCGGCGTTACATCGCCACGCCGATGCGTAATTGTTGTAACAGGCGCTCCACGGGGGCTGCCAGGCCCACTGACGGCGGCTGCGCTAAGTTATACCAAAGACCTGTACCTTCATCCATGCAAGAACTGAACGAGGACACGGTAAGCCACACAGGCACAATATCCAGATGGAAATGGCTGAACGTGTGGCGAAACGCAATCAGTTGGCTGAGATTATCGGCCTTAATCTGATGTTGCGCCAGCCAGTCATGTAATGACGCTTCATCTTCAAACTGCGGGAAACAGAACAAGCCGCCCCATAACCCAACCGGTGGACGCTGTTGCAGGAAGACCTGATCGCCATGTTGCATCAACAGGAAATATGCGGTGCGCTCCGGCAGCGTTTGCCTGGGTTTTTTGCCAGGATACTCGGCCCATGAGTGGTTCGCGTAGGCAATACAGCCTGTTTGCAGCGGGCAAAGCGTGCATTTGGGTTTTGAACGAGTACAGACCATGGCGCCTAAGTCCATCATCGCCTGGTTAAACTGTTCCACCCCTTTGGCCGGGGTCACCTGTTCAGCCAGCTCCCACAGACGTTTCTCCACCTCTTTCTTGCCCGGCCAGCCTGCAACCGCGTAGCAACGCGCAAGAACGCGCTTCACGTTGCCGTCGAGGATCGCAAAGTGTTTACCCAGTGATAAAGAAAGAATGGCGCCGGCAGTCGAACGTCCAACACCTGGCAGTGCGGCAACCTCTTCAAAGGTTTGCGGGAAGATGCCGCCATGCAGTTCGGCCACCTGTTTTGCCGCTTTGTGCAGATTACGCGCACGGGCGTAATAGCCGAGTCCGGTCCATAAATGCAGCACTTCATCAAGCGGCGCATTAGCCAGGTCGGTGACGGTGGGAAACCGTGCCATAAAACGCTCAAAATAAGGGATGACAGTTGCGACCTGGGTCTGTTGCAACATCACTTCGGATAGCCATACTTTGTAAGGCGTTTTTTCAATTTGCCAGGGCAGGGTCTTACGCCCGTATTTGTCGTACCAGTCCAGAACCTGGGCTGAAAATTGAGACGCTTGCATGGTCACCAACATCGCGTTAACAGGGGGGCTGATTGCAGCACAGCGGCATGAACGTGTAAACCGGAACTTTCCGGTGCTTTCATCTTGCATACTGTATCGAACTTTGGATAATGCCCGTTTCCTGAACACTCTCACAAGCAGACTTATTTATGAATAACGACGTCATCTCACCAGAATTTGATGAAAATGGCCGCCCGCTGCGCCGTATCCGCAGCTTTGTCCGCCGCCAGGGGCGCCTGACCAAAGGGCAACAGCACGCACTTGATAATTACTGGCCGGTGATGGGCGTTGAGTTTGCTGAGCAGCCGCTCGATTTTGCCGCCCTGTTTGGCAATAGCGGGCCGGTGACGCTGGAGATTGGCTTCGGTATGGGCGCATCGCTGGTGGAAATGGCGAAAACCCGTCCTGAGCAGAACTTTTTAGGTATTGAAGTGCACTCTCCGGGTGTAGGGGCATGCCTCTCCTCGGCACATGAAGAGGGTGTCGGGAACCTGCGCGTGATGTGTCATGACGCCGTCGAAGTGCTGCACAAAATGATTCCTGACAATTCATTAAACATGGTTCAGCTCTTTTTCCCTGACCCGTGGCATAAAGCACGTCATAATAAGCGCCGTATCGTTCAGGTGCCGTTTGCTGAACTGGTGAAGAGCAAGCTGAAACTGGGCGGCGTGTTTCATATGGCGACAGACTGGGAAGCCTACGCAGAGCACATGCTGGAAGTTATGTCCTCTATTGAGGGTTATCAGAACCTGTCGTCGACTAAAGATTATGTGCCGCGCCCGGATTCGCGCCCGGTAACCAAATTTGAACAACGTGGTCATCGTCTTGGCCACGGCGTATGGGACTTAATGTTCGAGAGGGTAAAATAATGGCAAAGAACCGTAGTCGTCGTCTGCGTAAAAAGATGCACATTGACGAGTTTCAGGAGATCGGTTTTTCCGTCAAATGGCGTTTTCCGGAAGGCACCACTGAAGAACAGATTGATAAACTGGTCGATGAGTTTATCAGCGAAGCCGTTGAAGCTAACGGCCTGATCTTTGGCGGTAGCGGTTTCCTGGCATGGGAAGGTCTGGTCTGCAAACCGAACATTGGTCATTGCACCGAAGAGGACCGGGCGCTGATTCGTAAGTGGCTTGAGGAGCACAAACTCGAAGAGGTCAGCGTCAGCGAACTTTTCGATATTTGGTGGGACTAAGAATGAAAGGGTCGGCAATTGCCGGCCCATTTTGTCTCTACAGGAGTGGTTATGATGCGCAAGACGCTACTGGCGGTAGCACTGACGGCAACGGCTTTTGCCGCGAATGCGGATTACAAATGTAGCGTGAACCCGCGTGATGATGTGATTCTAAGCCCGCAAACCGTCCAGGTGAAAGGCGAGAACGGTAATCTGATCTTAACGCCGGAAGGTAACGTGACCTTCAACGGTAAACAGTATTCGCTGAGCGCCGCACAACGCGAGCAGGCAAGGGATTATCAGTCTGAATTGCGCAGCGCGCTGCCATGGATTGATGAAGGTGCTCGCTCACGCGTAGAGAAAAGTCGCGTGGCGCTGGACCAAATCATCGTCAAGGAAGTGGGCGAGAGCAGCAATATGCGTGGCCGCCTGACAAAGCTGGATGCCCAGCTTAAAGAGCAGATGAACAAAATTATTGAGCATCGCAGCGATGGCCTGGCGTTCCACTATAAAGCGGTTGATGACGTGCAGGCTAATGGTCAACAACTGGTGAACCAGGCGATGGGCGGTATTTTGCAGGACAGCATTAACGAGATGGGCGCCAAAGCGGTACTGAAAGGCGGCGGCAACCCGCTGCAGGGCGTGCTCGGTAGCCTCGGCGGTTTGCAGACCGCCATCCAGAACGAGTGGAAAAACCAGGAAGCGGATTTCCAGCAGTTCGGTAAAGATGTGTGTAGCCGCGTGGTGTCGCTGGAAGCTAACCGTAAAGCGCTGGTGAGCGGGCTTAAGTAAGGTTCTGTTGTTTCTCTTCTGTCTGTTCCCCTCACCCTAACCCTCTCCCCGTGTACGGTCCGGAGACATGGTAGACAGGTGTTCGGAGACATGGTGAACACTTTTTAACACCCTTTACCCATGATGATCGACCTCTTTTTCAGGTCGATCATCCCCACTTTCGTGCTGTACCACCAC
>NZ_JBEULY010000009.1:0-222220 GCF_040578655.1 Phytobacter sp. RSE-02
CGAGTTACTCGCCCCATCCCTGGGGCTCGCCCTTCGGGCCAACGCGTTGCGTTGTTCAAAATCGTTCCGGACGATTTTGTCCTGTCTCGACAAACCTCAGTCCGCCATCCCTGGCGGCCTGACCTTGCCATCGGGTCTTCGTCTCACCGATTTCAGCGGGGACTCAACCCCCTCGCTGCACGCTCTGCGCCAGGGGGGCACAAAGATGTCGCTGTGGTTGTCATGCGGGAAAACGAGTCAGCCATGGCTAAAAAGGTTGAAGGCGTTCACAGTATCTACGGCTGGTTGCTTCGGTAAATTACGGTTGCCCCGGATGCGGCGTAGACGCAGTCCGTAGCCCCGGTAAGCGTAGCGCCACCGGGGAAACAACGCCTGCGATTACTCGAACAAATTATGATGCAGCTTCTGCACCACCTGCTCAGCTTCGGCGCCCGGCACCAGGAAACAGAGGTTGTGGCTGGACGCGCCGTAGCAAATCATGCGGATATTGAACGGGTCCAGCACGCCGAAGACCTCTTTGCCAACACCGCAGGCTTTCGACAGGTCATTACCAATTATCGCTATCAGCGCGAGGTTCTCTTCCACTTCCACACGACAGAGTGACGAAAGCTCGGTCAGCAGACCCTGCGTGAGCAACGTATCGCCGGTTGACGTGGACCCGGTGGTATCCAGCGTCAGCGCCACGCTCACCTCCGAGGTGGTGATCAGGTCAACCGAAATGCTGTGGCGCGCCAGAATGCCGAATACCTCCGCCAGGAAGCCACGAGAGTGCAGCATATTCAGGCTGTGTAGCGTCAACAATGTCTGCCTGCGACGTAACGCCAGCGCGCGGAACAGCGGCGGGTTACTGGTTTTGTTGCACACCAGTGTACCGCCGGCTTTGGGATCTTTGCTGGAACCGACAAACACCGGGATATCGCTACGAACGGCAGGCAGCAAGGTTGCCGGGTGCAGAACTTTCGCGCCGAATGTCGCCATCTCAGCCGCTTCTTCAAAGGCAATCTCGTCAATGCGTTTGGCGGCAGGCACCACGCGTGGGTCGGTGGTGTAAATGCCGGGGACATCGGTCCAGATATCAACGCGGGTCGCATGCAGCGCTTCGCCGAGCAGCGCGGCGGTGTAGTCACTACCGCCACGTCCCAGCGTGGTGGTGCGGCCTTTCGCTTCACTGCCAATAAAGCCCTGCGTAATAACGATGGTGTCGGCCAGGCGCGGCGCGAGCTGCTGGGTCGCCAGTTCTGACAGGGCTGCCACATCGGGCTCGGCGCGGCCAAAGCGATCGTTCGTACGCATCACTTTACGCACGTCAAACCACTGCGCCTGCACATTGCGTTCACGCAGAATTTCAACAAACAACAGGGTGGACATCAGTTCGCCGTGGCTGACCAGCTCATCGGTCAATGCATTAGAGGTTGCCAGCGAAGCGGCTTCTGCCAGAGTGGTGATATTTTCCAGCAGACGTTCGATCTCTTCACGAATAACGTTTGGATTCGCCAGACGCTCCAGAATATCGAACTGAATTTTGCGAATCGCATCGAGCTTAACGAAACGCTCGCTAGCCTCAAGCCCTTCGGCAAGCGCGACCAGCAAATTGGTAATACCGGCAGAGGCGGAAAGCACGACCAGACGTACGCTCGCATCGGAAAGCACCACGTCCGCACTGTGGTTCATTGCATCAAAATTTGCCACGCTGGTACCGCCGAATTTGGCGACGACGAGCGGGGAAACGGAGTGACTCATTGTTATAACCTCGTGTCAGGGAAGCCTGGCGTGTGACGTCAGACAAAATTATTCAGCCATGGCACAAGGGAAGAGCGAAAAGGGGTAGGCGCAGAGCAAAAGACAACTACGATTACACCCAGAAGTGCTCCACCACTTGTGAAACGCCCGACTGCGAACGTTTCTGGTGACAACTCAAGGGATTCAGCCCCTGTAGCCGATGATGAATGCCGCCATGCACTTCACCACCTCGGCGTTACTCCCCCTCAGGTGTTTTCTTTAGATTGGCTCTTCCAACACCGTACCTGGGTAACGCGCCTCTTCTGGCCCGCGCACGCGCGGGTAGCGCCCTAATAAATAAAGGCTAGCGGCACCGCTGTCAATGTTACGATTATGCGGATTTTTCATGCAGACGAATCGATTAGAAAAACGTCTTATGTTAGACATATTTATCGCGTAAAAAAGGCCGTTTTAGCAGCGCTGCTGGACAGCGACACAAAAACCATCACAATTTTCATTCGCAGGCGCTACAATCGACCGCAGTCACAATTCTCAAATCAGAAGAGTATTGCTAATGAAAAACATCAACCCAAAGCAGACCGCTGCCTGGCAGGCATTACAGAAACACTTCGATGAAATGAAAGACGTTACTATCGCGGATCTGTTCGCGAAAGATGCCGATCGTTTCTCTAAATTCTCCGCGACCTTCGATGACTTAATGCTGGTGGATTTCTCCAAAAACCGCATCACCGAAGAGACCCTGAGCAAACTGCAGGATCTGGCCAAAGAGACCGCTCTGGCGGATGCGATCAAGTCCATGTTCTCCGGTGAGAAAATCAACCGTACCGAAGATCGCGCCGTGCTGCACGTGGCGTTGCGTAACCGTAGCAATACCCCGATTATTGTTGACGGCAAAGATGTGATGCCGGAAGTCAACGCGGTGCTGGAAAAAATGAAAGCGTTCTCGGAAGCGATCATTTCAGGTAGCTGGAAAGGCTACACCGGCAAAGCGATTACTGACGTGGTGAACATCGGTATCGGCGGTTCCGACCTCGGCCCGTTCATGGTGACCGAAGCGCTGCGCCCGTACAAAAACCATCTGAATATGCACTTCGTTTCTAACGTCGATGGTACCCACATCGCCGAAGTGCTCAAGAAAGTAAACCCGGAAACCACACTGTTCCTGGTAGCGTCTAAGACCTTCACCACTCAGGAAACCATGACCAACGCCCATAGCGCGCGCGACTGGTTCCTGAAAACCGCTGGCGACAACAAGCACGTGGCGAAACACTTCGCGGCGCTCTCCACCAACGGCAAAGCGGTTGGCGAGTTTGGTATCGACACGGCGAACATGTTTGAGTTCTGGGACTGGGTCGGCGGCCGTTACTCTCTGTGGTCCGCAATCGGCCTGTCTATCATCCTGTCCGTTGGCTTCGACAACTTTGTTGAGCTGCTCTCCGGCGCGCACGCGATGGACAAGCACTTCTCCACCACGCCGGCTGAGAAAAACCTGCCGGTGCTGCTGGCGCTGATCGGTATCTGGTACAACAACTTCTTTGGTGCGGAAACCGAAGCGATTCTGCCGTACGACCAGTACATGCACCGCTTTGCCGCTTACTTCCAGCAGGGCAACATGGAATCCAACGGTAAATACGTTGACCGTAACGGCAACGCGGTGGATTACCAGACGGGCCCCATCATCTGGGGTGAGCCGGGTACTAACGGCCAGCACGCGTTCTATCAACTGATTCACCAGGGCACCAAAATGGTTCCTTGCGATTTTATCGCTCCGGCGATTACCCACAACCCGCTGTCGGATCACCATCCGAAACTGCTGTCTAACTTCTTCGCCCAGACCGAAGCACTGGCGTTCGGGAAATCCCGCGACGTGGTTGAGCAGGAATATGCGGACCAGGGCAAAGATCCGAAGTCGCTGGAACACGTTGTGCCGTTCAAAGTGTTCGAAGGCAACCGTCCGACCAACTCCATCCTGCTGCGCGAAATTACCCCGTTCAGCCTTGGGGCGTTGATCGCACTGTATGAGCACAAAATCTTTACTCAGGGCGCAATCCTCAACATCTTCACCTTCGATCAATGGGGCGTCGAGCTTGGCAAACAGCTTGCTAACCGTATCCTGCCTGAACTCGGTGATGATAAAGAAGTCAGCAGCCATGACAGTTCCACGAATGGCCTGATTAATCTTTATAAAGCCTGGCGTTAATATCGTTCATCGATAAGGATGAGCGAAATACGCAAAATAAAATGCCGACATAACGTCGGCATTTTATTATCGGATAATTCTTGTTGTTCCGGCATCGACATAATTCTTCATTATGAGGTTATTCTGAAAAAACAGAATATCCGGTTAATTCCTCAGTGTTATTTTCAGATGTTACGTATACTTCCAGGTTGTTTATGTAATTGTAACTAAATGAAATATAATGATTTTATATTAAACTAATATCGGCAGTTTATCGTTTTTATCCAATTTTCTTAAAACTTCCCGCTGCGTTTCCCATTCGACAAATAGCCTGCTTTAGTTGTGTATACTCGTTCTCGCCTGTTTATTTTCAGGCAAATCTCCATTCATTCAATGAAGGGAAATTGATATGAAAAAAGCACTGTATGGCATTTTTGCCATTACCGCGCTTGCGGCGAGTTCTGCTTTTGCGGCACCGATTGAAGTCGGTGATGCGGCAGGGTCGGCAGCGACGACAGTTTCTGCGGGTAGCTCCTCAGCAACCAGCGTCAGCACCGTAAGTTCTGCGGTAGGTGTTGCCCTTGCGGCAACCGGTGGCGGTGATGGTTCCAATACCGGAACCACGACCACCACGACCACCAGTACTCAATAACGGCGAGTACTTTAATCATAACCACACTTCGGTGTGGTTATTTCGTCCCCCTCTGGAGAAGAGTCGTGAAGCGACCCGCAATCATCCTGATTTGCCTGCTGATTCAGGCCTGTTCATCCACCACGAAAGGGCTGGGCCATTCGCTCTGGAATAGCGTGTTCGGCACGCCGGGCGTCCAGTTAACCGATGACGAAATCCAAAACATGCCCTACGCCAGCCAGTATGTGCGGCTCAATGGCGGGCCGCAGCTTTTCGTTGTGCTCGCCTTCTCAGAAGACGGGCTGCAGAAATGGGCAACGCAGGATCAGGCCATTTTCGTTACACAGCATTATCGCATTGTGAAAACCCTGACCAACGGCGACAACCTGCTGGAGGTGAATAACCTGGCGGCAGACCCGTTAGCCAATCCGAATCAAATTATCGACGGCGCGAGCTGGACCCGCACAATGGGCTGGACGGAGCACAAACAGGTGCGTTACGCGACGGCGCGCTCGGTCTTCCACTGGAATGGCTCTGACTCGGTCACGCTGGGCAGCGAATCCACGCATGTGCGCATTCTTGATGAAGAGATTACGACGGACCAGACCCACTGGCGCAACCGTTACTGGGTGGATGAAGACGGATTAATTCGTCAGTCGGAACAGTACCTGGGGGCGAACTGGTTCCCGGTCAGAACCACGCTTATCAAGGCGGCGAAATCATGAGGCTCTTATCCGCAACCGCGCTATTACTCTGTTTCACCTCTTCACTGGGGCAGGCCGCTGGCAACGTCAATGTCTACATGGCAGGCGACAGTAAACCCAAGGTACTCACCAACGCGGCACGTCTGATTGATGTCGTGGGGCAGCCTCGTCTGGCACAAAGCTGGTGGCCGGGGGCGGTCATCAGCGAGCGGCAGGCCACGGCTCTTGAAGAGCAGCGCCAGCAGGCATTACTTGGCCGCCTTAGCGCGTTGGCCGCCGAGGAAGAGGGCGACGATGCGGCAGCGATAAACAGCATTCGTCGCCAGGTTCAGGCGCTGCGTGTGACGGGGCGGCAATTGATCAATCTCGACCCGGATTATGTGCGAATTAAAACGCGTGCTAACCCTCCGCTGGAGGGCGAATACAGCTTGTGGGTAGGCCCCCGGCCTGCGACTGTCACCGTGCTGGGGCTGGTAAGCCAGCCGGGTAAAAAGCCTTTTACACCAGGACGTGACGTGGTGAGTTACCTCGATGAGATGAGTTTGCTGAGCGGGGCGGAAAAAAGCGACGCCTGGTTGATTTATCCCAATGGCCGGACAGAGAAAGTGCCGGTGGCGTACTGGAACCGACGCCATGTTGAACCTATGCCGGGCAGCGTGATTTTTGTCGGCTTCGCTCCGGCGTTATGGGGCGATCGCTACGAAGTGCTGAACGCTGACATTCTTCGCTTACTGACGCATCGGATACCGGAAGAATAATGAAAAAATCGTTTGTCATCAGTGTCCTGGCGCTGAGTGTGAGTGCCGCCTGCCAGGCTGAAACGTATCCGGCACCTGTTGGGCCCTCGCAATCGGATTTTGGTGGCGCAGGGCTGTTGCAAACCCCGACGGCTCGTATGGCGCCTGCGGGGGAGATCAGCCTTAACTACCGCGACAACGACCAGTACCGCTACTATTCAGGCTCGATGCAACTTTTCCCGTGGCTGGAAACCACACTGCGTTATACCGATGTGCGTACCCGGAAATACAGCAGCGTGGAGGCCTTCTCCGGTGAGCAGTCGTATAAAGATAAAGCCTTCGACCTGAAAGTGCGTTTATGGGAAGAGGGATACTGGTTGCCGCAGGTGGCGGTTGGCGCGCGCGATATCGGTGGTACTGGCCTGTTTGACGGCGAGTACATTGTGGCGAACAAAGCCTGGGGACCTTTTGATTTCTCCCTCGGGCTTGGCTGGGGATATCTGGGTACCTCTGGCAATATCAAAAATCCGCTGTGTACCTATAAGCAAAAATTCTGCTATCGCGATAACAGCTATAACCAGGCGGGCTCTGTGGATGCCAGCCAGATGTTTCACGGCCCGACCGCGCTTTTTGGCGGGGTGGAATACCAGACGCCGTGGCAGCCGCTGCGTCTGAAACTGGAATATGAAGGCAACAACTATCAGCAGGATTTTGCCGGTAAGCTACCGCAAAAGAGCAAGTTTAACGTTGGCGCGATTTATCGGGTGACGGACTGGGCCGACGTGAACCTGAGCTATGAGCGTGGGAATACGGTGATGTTCGGTTTTACCCTGCGTAATAATTTCAACGAGTTGCGTCCGAATTACAACGATAACTCACGTCCGAAGTATCAGCCACAACCCCAGGATGCCATTCTGCAGCACTCTGTCGTGGCCAATCAATTGACCTTGTTGAAGTACAACGCCGGGTTTGCCAATCCACAAATTCAGGTGAAGGGCGATACGCTCTACGTGACCGGGGAGCAGGTGAAATACCGTGACTCCCAGGAAGGCGTGGTGCGTGCAAATCGTATCATCATGAACGATTTACCGGAGGGTATCCGCACGATCCGCGTGACGGAAAACCGTCTGAATATGCCGCAGGTGACCACCGAAACCGATGTTGCCAGTCTGCAACGTCATCTTGAAGGTGAGCCACTGGGCCAGGAAACGCAGCTCGTGCAACAGCGTGTTGAGCCGATTGTGCCGGATAAGCCGGAGCAGGGCTGGTATATCGAGAAATCGAGCTTTGATTTCCACATCGACCCGGTATTAAACCAGTCTGTTGGGGGGCCGGAAAGTTTCTACATGTACCAGCTTGGGGCGATGGCGACCGCCGACTGGTGGCTGAGCGATCACCTGCTGACAACCGGCAGCCTGTTCGCCAACATTGCCAACAACTACGACAAATTTAACTACACCGATCCGCCGCGAGACTCGAAACTGCCGCGTGTACGCACCCGCGTGCGTGAGTATGTGCAAAACGATATCTACGTGAACAACCTGCAGGCCAACTACTTCCAGTACATGGGTAACAATTTCTATGGCCAGGTGTACGCCGGTTATCTGGAGACGATGTACGGTGGTGCGGGGGCAGAGGTGCTGTGGCGTCCGGTTGACAGCAACTGGGCCTTTGGTATTGACGCCAACTACGTGAAACAGCGTGACTGGCGTAGCGCGCAGGACATGATGAAATTTACGGATTACAGCGTTAAAACCGGGCACTTAACGGCCTACTGGACACCCCCGTTCGCCCAGGATGTGCTGATCAAAGCGAGCGTCGGGCAATATCTGGCGGGTGATAAAGGCGGCACTCTGGAAGTGGCTAAACATTTCGACAGCGGGGTGGTTGTCGGGACGTATGCCACCATCACCAACGTGTCGCCGAAAGAGTACGGAGAGGGGGATTTCACCAAAGGGGTGTATGTGTCTATTCCAATGGATCTCTTCACTTCTGGCGCTACCCGCAGCCGTGCGGCCGTGGGCTGGACGCCACTGACGCGTGATGGCGGACAGATGCTGGGACGTAAGTTTGATCTTTACAGTATGACCAGCGATAAGAGTTTGAATTTCCGTTAATTCCCGGATGCGGCGCAAACGCCTTATGCGGGCTACGACCGGTTTTCTCCCTCTTCCCCGGGGACAGAGAGGGGGGTGAGGGGAATATGCGGCTCAGGAGGAGGGTTCCGTTCCCCTTATGTTCATGGCGAAATGTCACCACCGGACACGTGAACGGGTAAAGGGGAACACCGCGTTCCCCTTTACAATCCCCGCGGCCCCGCAAAGAAATCGGTGCTTCGCACTGCGTTCGCCTCCCGCCCCGCTGCCTGCGGTCGGTTTGACTCGACGTCCTGTCTCGACAAACCTCAGTCCGCCATCCCTGGCGGCCTGACCTTGTCATCGGGTCTTCGTCTCACCGATTTCAGCGGGGACTCAACCCCCTCGCTGCATGCTCTGCGCCAGGGGGCACAAAGTTGTCGCTGTGGTTGTCATGCGGGAAAATGAGTCAGCCGTGACTAACAAGGTTGAAGACGCTCACTATCTACGACTGGGCGTGTAGCCCCGGCAAGCGCAGCGCCGCCGGGGGTCTACAAGCGCCGCAACAGCTTCGCCGGATTGCCCGCGTAAACCCCTTTCTCTGTAATCGATTTGGTGACCACGCTGCCCGCACCAATCACCACGCCATCGCAAATGGTCACTGCCAGAATGGTGGCGCCGCTGCCAATCGACACATCATTACCCACCACGATCCTTCCCCAGCTATCCCTGTCCGGGTTGGGTTTGCCTTCACGAAACATATCGTTGGCGAACATCACGCCATGACCAATAAAACAACGCTCGCCAATGGTCACATATTCGCAGATAAAACTGTGGGACTGGACTTTGCTGCCCTTGCCGATTTTCGTATGCCCCTGGATTTCGACAAAAGGCCCGATGAAAACGTCTTCTGCCAGTTCGCAGTCATACAGATTTACCGGGTCATAGATCACTACATTTTCACCGCACATCACGTTACGGATTGCGGCCTGCCGCATCTTCGCACCCATCCCATCTCCTTAAATGACTTTGCCCAGAATATGCAGCGTGCTCTGCTGCGAGGCGGTACTGAACACGGTATCCCGCACATGTTCAAAGCCCTGGCGTTCATAGAATCGACGGGCCTGCGGGTTGGCATCCAACACTTCCAGCCACAGGAAGCGTTCGCCATGTTCCCGCGCGCGACGGGTTACCTCCTGAATAACACTTTCCCCATAACCTTTACCGGTCGCCTGCGGCAGAAAATAGAGTTTATGCAGTAGCGTTCCTGACGGGCCCTGGGGACCGGTGGCAGCATGCCAACTGAATTTGGCAAAGCCGACCGGGATACCATCGCTGGCAGCAATCAGCCAGCAGCACCCCTCGTCCTGCAGACTCTGCTGTAAAACGGGCAGCGCGTATTCTTGCGCGAGAAAATTCGCCAGTTCATCTTTTTCCTGCCACAAATGGGCGAAATGATGGGTGTAGCTGGCATATGCCATATCGTGGAGCAGTTCAGCATCGTTAACCTGTGCCTTACAGATTGTAAGCATTACGTTTTTACTCCCTGTTGCTGTGCTTGCAGGGCGATATGTCACCACGATACAGAACAAAATATAAGCAAAAAATCTAGATCTGGATCACATTTTTGCGTTATACAGAGAGCTCGCCACTGAGAATGAGGTGCCGGTATGACAATGCCATCGCTAACTGTTCGTCCACGCGTTGAGTTTATCTCCACCGTTCTCCAGACCGTGTTGAATCTGGGTTTGCTGAGTCTTGGCCTGATTCTGGTTGTCTTTCTGGGTAAGGAGACGCTGCATCTGGCGGATGTCCTTTTCGCGCCTGAACAAACCAGCAAGTATGCGCTGGTGGAAGGACTGGTGGTCTACTTTCTTTACTTTGAATTTATCGCGCTGATTGTGAAGTACTTTCAGTCCGGTTTTCACTTCCCGCTTCGTTATTTTATCTACATTGGGATCACCGCGATTGTGCGGCTGATCATCGTCGATCATAAATCGCCAATGGACGTGCTGATCTACTCTGGCGCGATCCTGCTTCTCGTGATCACTTTGTGGTTGTGTAACTCTAAACGTCTGAAACGCGAATAAAAAAATGGCGCTCCGGGGAGCGCCTAACAACAGTCACAAGTTAACTCGCCATATATCGGTTTGCAGGGGGGGTCGGCGGCCTCGTTTACCCCCGTCACCTACGTTTGGTAAGTTTCCGGGGATGCTCTCTCTTGCCGCCTTCCTGCAACCCGAATTATTTAGAGTTCGGGTCAATATTCCAATGAGGACTACAGTGGCATATATACTCGTCATACTTCACGTTGCAGATGCGTTGGCTACACTCGTTTACCCCGGTCACTCACTCCAGTAAGCTCCCGGGGACTCTCTCATTTGCCGCCTTCCTGCCACGCGAATTATTTAGCGTATGACGATGAAAATTAACCTTTTACACCGCCTGCGGTGAGGCCGTTAACCAGCCAACGCTGCGCAAGCAGGAAGACAACCGTAATCGGTATTGCTGACAGCACCGCAGCGGCTGCAAAGTCGCCCCACAGATAGTTTTGCGGGTTGAGGTATTGCTGCATGCCAACGGCCAGGGTGTAGCTGTTGACATCGCGCAGTAGCAACGAGGCTACTGGCACTTCGGTGATCGCGGCGATAAACGACAGAATGAACACGACCGCCAGAATCGGTACCGACAACGGCAACAGCACCAGACGGAATGCCTGCCATGGCGTTGCGCCATCCAGCGCTGCCGCTTCCTCCAGCGAGTTGTCGATCGTTTCGAAATAACCTTTAATCGTCCAGACGTGCAGGGCGATGCCGCCCATATAGGCGAAAATAACCCCGCCGTGCGTGTTCAGGCCGATAAACGGAATGTACTGGCCCAGACGGTCAAACAAGGCATACAGAGCAACCAGTGACAGCACCGCCGGGAACATCTGGAAAATCAGCATCCCTTTCAACAGCGTCGCTTTGCCAGGAAAGCGCATACGGGCAAAGGCATACGCACAGGTAGTTGAGAGCGCCACTACACCGATGGCGGTAATCGCTGCGATCTTGATGGAGTTCCACAACCACAGCAGCACCGGGAAGGGGGGCGGCGTCACGCGGCCATCGGCGTGCTCCACGCTAAAGCCCAGCGCCAGTTTCCAGTGTTCCCACGAGATGCTTTCCGGAATCAGGCTCCCGGTGGCGAAGTTGCCTTCACGCAGAGAGATGGTGATCACCATCAGCAGCGGGAACATAATTGCGGCGATAAACACCAGCAATAACAAATGGGTAACGAATAACCTTACTTTTTGCGATTTCGCCTGGACCATTGCCATAATCATCGCCCTCCTTAATCAAATTTCATGCGTGTGGCTTTCAGGTTGATGATGGCAAGCGCGCCAACCAGCAAGAAAATCAGCGTGGCGATAGCGGCCGCGAGGCCAAAATCTTGCCCACCGCCACCCTCAAAGGCAATGCGGTAGGTGTAGCTGACCAGCAGGTCGGTATAGCCCGCAGGCGTGGTGGTGCCGATACGGTCCGGGCCACCGTTGGTCAACAACTGAATCAACACGAAGTTATTAAAGTTAAAGGCGAAACTGGCGATCATCAGCGGCGTGAGCGGCTTGATCAGCAGCGGGAAGGTGATGCGGAAGAAATTCTGGAACGGCCCGGCGCCATCCATTGCCGAGGCTTCATACAAATCGTCCGGAATCGCTTTCAGCAGCCCCATGCACAGAATCATCATGTACGGATAACCGAGCCAGGTGTTGACGATGATGATCATCGAACGTGCCGTGGTCGGGTCGCTAAACCACGCCGGTTTGATACCAAACAGCGCGCTAAGCATCATGTTGATCTCACCGAAGCTCTGGTTAAACAGCCCCTTGAAGATCAGAATGGAGATAAAGGACGGCACGGCGTAAGGCAGAATCAGCAGGACGCGGTAGATGGCCTTGCCTTTCAGCGATTCCCACTGCACCAGACAGGCCAGTACCATGCCGACGGCGACGGTCAACACGACGGTTAACAGCGAGAAGACCACCGTCCAGACGAAAATCTCAATAAACGGTTTCTGGATACCTTCATCGGTAAAGACGCGCATGAAGTTATCCCAGCCAATGGTCACGGTGTAGCCTGGGCTGAGTTTTTCATCGCCCCAACTGTTATCAGCGTTAATAGCCTGATAGAAACCGAGAGTGTTATTGGGACGGTATTTCACACCGCTCTGCTTATTGGTGAGCGTGCCATCTTCCGCCATGCTGTACAGCGGCGTGGTACCAGAGAACTGACGCAGTGAGCTCATCACAACATTGCTGTTATCTGGCAATACGGCGGTAAGCTGGTTAAGCGCGGTGCGGTTTTGCGTGACGTCACGCAGGGTGCCACGTTCGCCCGCAGGCAGGGTATCCGTCTCTTTTAAGACGATTTTTTGCTCGCCACCGAGTTTAAAGGCGTCAGAAAGGTAGTTTTTACCGCTTTCACCGTCGGTCAGCGCCAGTCGCCAGCTTCCCTCCGCCGGGAAAAGCGCAAAGTTATAGGTTTTGCCCGCCTGATAAGAGCGGTCCATCAGCACCTGCTGCGCGCGTTCTTGCGTGAGCTGGTGGGTGCTGCTGTAGTTCGTGAACGCAATGGCGATGGTACAAATCAAGGGAAACAGGACAAACAGCCCCATCCCGGCAAGGCCTGGATAGACATAGCGCCAGGCGTAGGTTTTACGGTTCGCAAAAATGTACAGGCCAGCCGAGCTTAAAATCAGCGTCGTGATGGCGAAAAGATATTCCCCTTGTGCATACATTAAAACTACAAGGTACCCCACCAGTAAGCCCAGCAGACCTATCACTGACCATTTCAGCGCGTCACTTTGCCACCAGTGCTTCTTTTTAATGACATCCATGGGGGAGCTTCCTCTTTACACTTCATCATTCGCGCTGCCTCTTTGTTGGCTGCGGATGCGCACCCCAGTCACTTACTTTTGTAAGCTCCTGGGGATTTGCATCCTTGCCGCCTCGATGCAACACGAATGATTTCGTGTAAACAACGTATTTAACAATCCTTACTTCCTGAGAAATAAGGGACTACAGTCTTACTTAGTAATACGACCCTGTGCGTCTTTCAGCGCGGCATCGACGGTCTGACGACCACTCACTGCGTTGATCACGGCGGTGCGGGTGGCGTACCAGAAGGCGGCCATCTGCGGGATGTTCGGCATGATTTCGCCTTTCTGGGCGTTATCCATTGTTGCCGCGATACGTGGATCTTTCGCTAACTGGTCCTGGAAGGATTTCAGTGCCACCGCGCCGAGTGGTTTGTCTTTATTCACTTCATCCAGACCCTGATCGGTCAGCAGGTAGTTTTCCAGAAACTCTTTTGCCAGTTCTTTATTCGGGCTGGCGGCGTTAATACCGGCACTCAGCACACCAACGAACGGTTTGGACGCCTTGCCTTTAAAGGTGGGCAAAGAGGTCACGCCGTAGTTGATTTTGCTCTTATCAATGTTGCCCCACGCCCACGGACCGTTAATGGTCAGCGCAGTTTCGCCTTTGTTAAACGCGGCTTCGGCGATGGAGTAATCCGTATCCGCATTCATATGTTTGTCTTTGATGAGCTTAACCAGGAAGCTCAGACCCGCTTTCGCGCCAGCGCTGTCCACGCCAACGTCTTTCACGTCATATTTGCCGTTTTCAAACTTGAAGGCGTAACCGCCGTCAGCGGCAATCAGCGGCCAGGTGAAGTACGGCTCTTGCAGGTTGAACATCAGCGCGCTCTTACCTTTCGCTTTCAGCTCTTTATCCAGCGCCGGGATCTCTTCCCAGGTTTTTGGCGGGTTCGGCACGAGATCTTTGTTGTAAATCAGTGAGAGGGATTCCACGGCGACCGGGTAGGCGATCAGCTTGCCGTTATAACGCACTGCATCCCAGGTGAACGGGAATAACTTGTCCTGGAAGGCTTTATCCGGGGTCACTTCCGCCAGCAGGCCAGACTGTGCGTAGCCGCCAAAACGGTCATGAGCCCAGAAAATAATGTCCGGGCCATCGCCGGTCGCTGCAACTTGCGGGAATTTCTCTTCCAGCTTGTCCGGGTGCTCAACGGTGACCTTAATACCGGTATCTTTCTCGAATTTTTTACCCACTTCGGCCAGACCGTTATAGCCTTTGTCGCCGTTGATCCAGATAACCAGCTTACCTTCTTCAATCTTTGCGAGGGCAGAAGCGGAGAACATCATCGTCGTCAGTGCGGACAATGCGAGGATGCATGCGCCTGTTTTGAATTTCATATATCCCGTCCTTTAGGTGATGTGCTCGTGGATATGTTTGGTGGTCTAACGGGGTGTAGTCTCCTTTGTTGGCAAGCGCTTCTCATCCTCCTTACCCCTACGCCCCTGGGTGGATTTGTGTGATCTCTGTTACATAAAGTTTCTTTATGTGTGTCAGCGCACATAAAAACACACCGATTTTTGCCGTCTGCGTCACGAAAATCGCCTCAGCCCCCGGCAACGCGGGGCAGACTCGTCCCTCTCATCCTCCCGTCTCCTCCCCCATAAAAAAGCGAGGGGGTGGAGGATTCGCCAGCGTTATCAATAGCCCATAGTCAGCCCATCTTGAATGTTTCTGTAAGTGACAGGTTGTAACGAAGGGAGAGGGGCATGGCGAGCGTACAGCTGCGGAATGTAACGAAAGCCTGGGGCGATGTGGTGGTGTCAAAAGACATCAATCTCGACATCCACGAAGGAGAATTCGTGGTGTTTGTCGGTCCGTCAGGCTGTGGGAAGTCGACGCTGCTGCGCATGATTGCGGGTCTGGAAACCATTACCAGCGGCGATTTGTTTATTGGCGATGCTCGTATGAACGATATCCCACCCGCCGAGCGCGGCGTGGGCATGGTGTTTCAGTCTTATGCACTTTATCCGCACCTTTCCGTGGCGGAGAACATGTCATTCGGCTTAAAGCTGGCCGGGGCGAAAAAAGAGGTCATCAACCAGCGGGTCACCCAGGTAGCAGAAGTCCTGCAACTGGCGCATTTGTTGGAGCGTAAACCGAAAGCCTTGTCTGGCGGCCAGCGTCAGCGCGTGGCAATTGGTCGTACGCTGGTGGCAGAACCGCGCGTTTTTCTGCTGGATGAACCGCTTTCCAACCTCGATGCCGCGCTGCGTGTGCAGATGCGTATTGAGATTTCGCGTCTGCATAAGCGCCTCGGCCGCACGATGATTTACGTCACCCACGATCAGGTAGAAGCGATGACGCTCGCTGACAAAATCGTGGTGCTGGACGCCGGTCGCGTCGCGCAGGTGGGTAAACCGCTTGAGCTTTACCACTATCCGTCAGATCGCTTTGTCGCCGGGTTTATTGGTTCGCCAAAAATGAATTTCCTGCCGGTGAAGGTAACGGCCACCGCCATTGAACAAGTCCAGGTCGAGCTGCCTAACCGCCAGCGGGTCTGGCTGCCTGTCGACAGCGCCAATGTGCAGGTCGGCAGCAATATGTCACTCGGTATTCGTCCTGAACACCTGCTGCCAAGCGACATCGCTGATGTCACCCTGGAAGGCGAAGTTCAGGTCGTCGAACAGCTAGGCCACGAAACGCAAATTCACATCCAGATCCCCGCCATCCGTCAAAACCTGGTCTACCGCCAGAATGACGTGGTGTTGGTAGAAGAGGGGGCCACATTCGCTATCGGCTTGCCGCCAGAGCGCTGCCATCTGTTCCGCGAGGATGGTACGGCCTGTCGTCGGTTGCATAAAGAGCCGGGCGTTTAAGGTCTCCCATTAAAAAAGCAAAACGCCAAACCGTTCGCGGTTGCAGCCAACGAAGAGGCAGCCCGAGAGGTGAGGTGTTTAAAGAAAAGCAATGATCTCAGGAGATAGAATGATGACTACTCTGCGCAAAGTTCCACTGGCAATCGCCATCGCCGCGGGCATTTTGTCTGCTCAGGCGGGCGCTGTCGATTTTAAAGGCTATGCCCGTTCGGGTATTGGCTGGACCGGCAGCGGCGGCGAGCAGCAGTGCTTCCAGGCCACCGGTGCTCAAAGTAAGTATCGTCTTGGTAACGAATGCGAAACCTACGCCGAACTGAAACTGGGCCAGGAAGTATGGAAAGAAGGCGACAAGAGCTTCTACTTCGATACCAACGTAGCCTACTCCGTTGCCCAGCGTAATGACTGGGAAGCGACCAGCCCTGCGTTCCGTGAAGCCAACGTTCAGGGTAAAAACCTGATCGACGCGCTGCCGGGCTCCACCATCTGGGCAGGTAAACGCTTCTATCAACGTCATGACGTTCACATGATCGACTTCTACTACTGGGATATCTCTGGTCCTGGTGCAGGTCTTGAAAACGTTGATGTTGGCTTCGGTAAATTCTCTTTAGCAGCAACCCGTTCGTCTGAAGCGGGTGGTTCCGGTACTTTCGCTGACCGTGACTCGTTTGGTAATCGCGTGTATGACAATCTGGTGCCGAACGATGTCTTCGACGTGCGTTTAGCGCAAATGGCTGTCAACCCTGGCGGTACGCTGGAGTTTGGTGTGGATTACGGTCACACCAACCTGCCGGACAAATATGATCTGGCGCCGGGCGCATCGAAAGATGGCTGGATGTTCACCGCTGAACATACCCAGAGCATGATGAAAGGTTACAACAAGTTTGTACTGCAGTACGCAACAGACTCCATGACCTCTAACGGTAAAGGTATTCCGCAGGGCGGCAGCATCAACAACAACGGTTCACTGTGGCGCGTGCTGGATCACGGGGCAATCAGCCTCGCTGACAACTGGGACCTGATGTATGTCGGTATGTACCAGGACATCAACCGTGACGACAACAACGGTACCAAGTGGTGGACCGTGGGCGTACGTCCTATGTACAAATGGACACCGATCATGAGCACCCTGCTGGAACTGGGTTATGACAACGTCAAATCCCAGCGCACCAGCGACACCAACAACCAGTACAAAATCACCCTGGCCCAACAGTGGCAGGCTGGCGACAGCATCTGGTCTCGTCCGGCAATTCGTCTTTTCGCAACCTACGCGAAGTGGGATGAGAAATGGGGCTATGCCAGCGAAAACGGTAATGGTTACACCTCTGGCGTAGCGTATCGCGATACCTCCGCGAAAACCTTCAGCCGTGGTGATAACGACGAGTGGAGCTTCGGCGCCCAGATGGAAATCTGGTGGTAATTCTCACCACCTGACGTACCGAAACAAGAGGGGCGCAAGCCCCTCAATTCTTCGAGACAGTGCGCTATTGCCGGGCGTTAGTTGTCTCTCGTAAAGAAGGTGATAACAATGAAAATGAAAAAAAGTTTCGTCGCCCTGTGCCTGACCGCGGGTTTACTCGCCGCAGCGCCTGGGGTTAGCTTCGCAGATGTTAACATCGTCCCGCAAAATACCACGGCGGCGCCGGCCATTCCGGCTTCCGCACTCCAGCAACTGAGCTGGACGCCTGTCGATCAAAGCAAAACACAAACGACCGAACTGGCCACTATGGGCCAGCGCCTGAATGTAGCGGGGATCAGTGGCCCGGTGGCCGCCTGGAGCGTCCCGGCGAACATCGGTGAACTGACGCTCACGCTCAGCAGTGAAGTGAATAAACAAACCAGCGTTTTTGCGCCCAATGTGTTGGTTCTTGACCAGAACATGTCACCTGCCGCGTACTTCCCCAGCAGCTTCTTTACCTATCAGGAGCCGGGAGTGATGAGTGCCGACAGGCTGGAAGGGGTGATGCGCCTGACGCCTGCGCTGGGCCAGCAAAAAATCTATCTGCTGGTCTTCACAACCGAAAACGATCTGCGCCAGACCACCAAACTGATGGACCCGGCCAAATCCTACGCCAAAGGAACGGGTAACGCGGTACCGGATATCCCCGATCCGATAGCCCGTCACGTTACTGAGGGCGTGGTGAAACTGAAAGTGAAAACCAACAGCGGTTCCAGCGTGCTGGTTGGCCCGTTGTTTGGTTCATCCGGACCAGGACCGGTGACGGTGGGTAACACCGCCGCGCCTGCCACAGCTTATAGCGCACCGGCGGCCTCACCTGCTGCGGTGGCTGCCGCGCCGACCTCTGCGCCTGCACCTGCCGCGAAAAGTGAGCCGATGCTGAATGACACTGAAAGCTATTTCAACCAGGCCATTAAACAGGCCGCTGCAAAAGGTGATATCGATAAGGCCCTGAAATTACTGAATGAAGCTGAGCGTCTCGGGTCTACATCCGCCCGGAAAACCTTTATCAGCAGTGTAAAAGGCAAGGGGTAACCGTCTCCCCGCAATGCTGATGTTTGCAACAACTGGTGCGTCGCCTGACGCACCCTTTTTTCTGGCGCAACGACGCTGTTGCATATCTGTTGCGCTTATGAAAACTGAATGAAGTTCCCCGCACGAGGCAGCCTGTTCTGCGATACAATAATGTGACGTTATGTATTGGAGAGTAAGGCATGTCACACCCCGCGCTTACGCAACTGCGTGCGCTACGCTATTTTGACGCACTTCCCGCGCTCGACCCGCAGCAACTGGACTGGCTGTTGCTGGAAGATTCCATGACGAAACGTTTTGAGCAACAGGGGAAACAGGTGTCTGTGACGCTTATCCAGGAAGGGTTTGTGACGTCCGATATGCTTGATGGCGAGCGCCATTTGCTGCCTGACGATACGCGGTACTGGCTGCGGGAGATCCTGCTGTGCGCTGACGGCGAACCCTGGCTTGCCGGGCGAACCGTGGTGCCGGAGTCTACGCTGACCGGGCCGGAACTTGCGCTGCAGAAGCTGGGTACCACGCCGCTTGGGCGTTATCTCTTTACATCATCTACGCTGACACGAGATTTTATTGAAGTTGGTCGCTATGACACGCTGTGGGGAAGACGCTCCCGCTTGCGCCTGGGGGGGAAACCTCTCCTGCTGACCGAACTGTTTTTGCCTGCGTCACCGCTGTACTAAGAGGAAAAAAAATGGAGTGGAGTCTCTCGCAGAATAAGCTGCTGGCCTTTCATCGACTCATGCGCACGGACAAGCCCATTGGTGCGTTGCTGTTGCTCTGGCCAACGCTGTGGGCACTGTGGGTTGCAACGCCGGGCGTTCCTCCCCTGTGGATCCTGCTGGTGTTTGTGGCAGGGGTCTGGTTGATGCGTGCGGCAGGCTGTGTGGTAAATGACTATGCGGATCGTAAATTTGACGGCCATGTGAAACGTACGGCCAATCGTCCGCTGCCTAGCGGGGCGGTTACGGAAAACGAAGCGCGCGTACTGTTTGTGGTATTGGTGGTGCTGGCGTTTGCACTGGTGTTGACGCTTAACACGATGACCATTCTGCTCTCCGTTGCGGCGCTTCTGCTTGCCTGGGTTTATCCGTTTATGAAGCGTTATACCCATTTGCCGCAGGTGGTGCTGGGGGCGGCGTTTGGCTGGTCGATTCCGATGGCGTTTGCCGCAGTGAGTGAGTCGGTACCGCTGAGTTGTTGGGTTATGTTTCTTGCCAATATCTTGTGGGCGGTGGCCTACGATACGCAGTACGCCATGGTGGATCGCGACGATGATCTGAAAATCGGTATCAAGTCGACCGCTATTCTCTTTGGACGCCACGATAAATTAATCATCGGCATATTACAGGTGGCGGTGCTGGCGCTGATGGTGGCGATCGGTGCGCTCAATGGCTTAGGCTGGCAATTCTACGGGGCGGTTATTATTGCGGGGGCGCTGTTTGTTTATCAGCAGAAGCTGATTGCGAATCGCGATCGCGACGCCTGTTTTAAGGCGTTTATGAATAATAACTATGTGGGGCTGGTACTGTTTATCGGTCTCGCGGCAAGTTACCTGGCGTAATTCACCTCTTCCCGGATGCGGCGTTGCCTTATCGGGGCTACCTTAAGCGCCAGGCTCAGCGTAGCCCCGATAAGCAAAGCGCATCGGGGACGTTATTCCCGGATGCGGCTGCTTTATTCACTCTGCCTGGGTTGCGCTCTCAATCGTCAAGCGCACATCAGAGGTAATCAGCTCAGCTAACAGTTGATACACCGCCAGCGTCTGCTCAGGCTCGGCATCTCCGGTATCGCTGATATACCCTTCGTCACGCAGCGTCAGCACCAGGGTGCTGAATACCGCCTTATCGAAGAATTCCGGCGCATTGATGCCGTGCAGAACAGACAGACGCTGTGCCAGCGTGCGGCTCTCTTTCTCCAGCGTACTGCGGTTCATTGCCGGATTGGCGCTCAGCAGCCAGAAGGTGATGGCATAGCGTTGCAGCGTTTCGCGCGCACCCGCCGCCAGCAGTTGCAGAGTACGGGAATGTGCCGGGCTGATATAGAGCTGGCCATCTTTCATAGTGATCAGCCCCTGGCGCAGCAATTCCTGAGCAAGGCTTTCCAGCACGCCTGCCAGTTCTTCTTTTTCCCAACGTAAGAACAGTTCGGCTTTCAGCATCGGGTAAAGCAGTTCAACATGGCGCAGCATTTCGTCCTGAGAGATATGACGATGCTGGGTAATAATGGCCGCCATCAGCGAGGGCAACATCAGCATATGCGCAATGTTGTTGCGGTAGTACGTCATCAGAACCGCCTGCTCGCGCGGCAGAATGATGATATCGCCAATCGTGTCTTTCTCTACTTCGAACTTGTTCATCTGCAACGCATGCTCAATAAGCGCGTCCGCACTTACGGTGGGTACCGTTGTGTCGGCGGCATAGGGCACATTGCGCATCAGGTTGAGGTAGCAATTCAACTGCTCGGTGAGCTGTTCACGGGTCAGAGAACGCTGGCGAGAGGCCAGAAGCGCGGTACAGCAGAGGTTCATGGCGTTTGCCGCCCCGGCATTGTTAATGCGTACCATCAAATCGGCAGCAATAGCGTTCACCGTCGGCGTCAGCCAGGCAGGACGTACCGCTTCGATAGGATCGATAGACTCGCGCCATTCCGGCACCCGGTGATTCAGGTAGTTCATCAGCGGGATAGGCTCGCCGAAGTTCACATAACCCTGACCGAGATTACGCAGCTTACTTAAACCGCGTATCATCTGGGCAAAACCTTCTTTCTCTTTCGTCGCGCCGCGCAGCTCTTTGGCGTAAGTCCCCACTTCCATGACATGCTCATAACCAATGTAGATTGGCACCAGCGTGATCGGACGGGTACCTCCGCGCAGCATGGCCTGAATCGTCATAGAAAGCGTGCCGGTCTTCGGATCCAACAGACGGCCCGTACGGGAGCGCCCGCCTTCAACAAAGTATTCCACTGAGTAGCCACGGTTAAACAGTTCGCCCAGATACTCGCGGAAAACGGTCGAATAGAGCTTATTACCCTTAAAGGTACGGCGAATAAAGAACGCGCCCAGACGACGGAAAATGGGGCCCGCCGGCCAGAAGTTCAGGTTGATCCCGGCGGCAATATGCGGCGGTACCAGCCCCTGGTGATAGAGCACGTAGGAGAGCAGCAAATAGTCCATATGGCTGCGATGACAGGGCACATAGACAATTTCATGGCCATCATGGGCGAGCTGACGAACACGCTCCGCGTTATGCACATTAATGCCCTGATACAGACGGTTCCAGGTAAAGCCGAGGATACGGTCTGACAGACGGATCATCTCGTAGGAGAAGTTCGCCGCAATCTCTTCCATCAGCGCAATTGCATTTTGTTGCGCTTTATCATGGGAGATTTTTTTGCTGCGCGCTTCGTCTTCTACGGCGCGAGCGATGGCTTTGGAGGAGAGCAGCTTATTAAACAGGTCCTGACGGGCAGGTAAACGCGGTCCCACGGCGGCCAGGCGCTGACGGGCAAAGTGCATACGCGCTACGCGCGCCAGCTTTTGCGCAATGGTTTTGTCCGTGCCGTGCTCGGTTGCCATACGACGCAGCGAAACCGGCGGGGAGAAACGCACAAAGCTGTCGCGGCCAAGCCACGAGATCGCGAAAAATTTCTGAATACCGTTTAGCATACGCAGCGGCGGGTTGACCTCGCCCTTTTCGCGACCTGGAGAACGGCCGAACATCATCGACACAGGCACCATCTGAACATCCAAATCGGGATGGCTGCGGTGCAGATCGAGATAGTCATGGAATAGCTTGATCGACTCTTCTTTCGGCGTGTACCAGGTAAAGACACGCGGTCCACCGTGAATAAAGATATAACGCGGCAGCTCCGCTCCGTCGATTTCAAGCGGTTCGAGGGGGTCGGGCAAATCGTGTGCCAGACACTGAGCGCGCAAGGTCAGCAAATCTGCCTTCGAGTTATAAGGCAAAACGTACATAATAGGGCGCGACGTATCGAGCCCTAATTCCTGGGCGGGTTCCGCCGGGATAGACTTGCTTTTTACCAGCACGCTTAATGGTAAATTAAGTAATTTGTAGTAAATTCGTGGCCAGCCGGACATAAACGATGTAAAGCCTCTGGTTAATAATGCCATTGCGCGGCAAGAATATCAGAAAGTCCGCAGAATTTCTTTTCTACCTCTATAAGCTTACATAGACATTGACGTTCATTACATAAAAAGGTTGTTTTTGATGGCCAACAATACCACTGGAATTACCCGCATCATTAAAGCGGCAGGCTATTCATGGAAAGGGGTGCGCGCAGCGTGGATTAACGAAGCTGCTTTTCGTCAGGAAGGTGTTGCGGTCGTTATTGCCATCATCATTGCGGCTTTTCTGGATGTAGATGCGATTACGCGCGTTCTGCTGATTGGCTCTGTCGTACTGGTGATGATTGTGGAAATCCTTAATAGTGCGATTGAAGCCGTGGTTGACCGTATTGGGTCTGAATTTCACGAACTCTCGGGGCGTGCGAAAGACATGGGGTCTGCTGCGGTATTGATGGCCATTCTCCTGGCACTGTTTACCTGGGTTTCTCTGCTGTGGGGCTATTTTCGATAGCGCTTCCAGAAATGCGTTAAGTCCGCGTTTTTTGCTTAATTTTGGTTTCAAAATCGCCTTTAACTGTATATACTCACAGCATAACTGTATATACACCCAGGGGGCGGAATGAAAGCTTTAACGGCCAGGCAGCAAGAGGTGTTCGATCTGATTCGCGATCGAATCAACCAGACAGGTATGCCGCCGACGCGTGCGGAGATCGCGCAACAGTTGGGGTTCCGTTCCCCAAACGCGGCAGAGGAACACTTGAAAGCGCTTGCG
This sequence comes from Phytobacter sp. RSE-02, assembly GCF_040578655.1. Taxonomy (NCBI): domain Bacteria; kingdom Pseudomonadati; phylum Pseudomonadota; class Gammaproteobacteria; order Enterobacterales; family Enterobacteriaceae; genus Phytobacter; species Phytobacter sp. RSE-02. The sequence continues at coordinate 23,151 of NZ_JBEULY010000009.1, forward strand.
CGTAAGGGTGTTATCGAGATTGTATCCGGCGCGTCTCGCGGTATTCGTCTGTTGCTTGAAGAGGAAGAGGATATTGGGTTGCCGCTTATCGGGCGCGTCGCTGCTGGCGAACCTTTGCTGGCGCAACAGCACATTGAAGGGCACTATCAGGTCGACCCTTCTCTCTTCAAACCTAACGCTGATTTTCTGCTGCGCGTAAGCGGTATGTCGATGAAAGATATCGGCATCATGGATGGCGATCTGCTGGCGGTGCATAAAACCCAGGATGTTCGCAACGGGCAGGTTGTTGTAGCGCGTATTGACGATGAAGTGACAGTCAAGCGGCTGAAAAAGCAGGGTAATACCGTGCAGCTATTGCCTGAAAACAGTGAGTTTTCCCCTATTGTGGTCGACCTGCGCGATCACAACTTCACCATTGAAGGTCTGGCGGTTGGCGTTATCCGCAATGGTGAATGGCTGTAATAGCCTTCTGAGCCGTGGCGGCATGCCTGCTGTCACGGTTGCTTGCTTTTCCTGACAAAGCTTTAACCTCTTTTTTATCCCTCTGATCTCGCTCGGTTTTGCTCCGCATATCTATTCCGGTAATTTGCTTTCCGATGGTTAAAAATTCCGAATAAAGAATCATGGCCGCTATCCTTAACTACAATAATTATCACGTTCAGGATATTAAGAGCGTAACGAAAGGAATAACGCTGTTCATGACCAATGATGAGGAGACGACGATGAATAAAGACGAAGTCAGCGGCAACTGGAAACAATTCAAAGGTAAAGCGAAAGAACAGTGGGGTAAATTGACCGACGATGATATGACCATCATTGAAGGTAAACGCGACCAGTTGGTCGGTAAAATTCAGGAACGCTACGGCTACGCCAAAGATCAGGCAGAAAAAGAAGTCGTGGATTGGGAAACGCGGAACGATTACCGCTGGTAGCCTTCACATCCCCCCAATGTGTAACCCTCAATGGCTACCCTGCCCGAACGGTACATGGATGTACCACCCTCGATTGCCTTTCCTGCTTAAAAGAGAAAAATCACGCCTGGCGCGATTTTTTTTTCAACTGAATTGTGTGGTCATGATGACATTCGCCGGGATGTCGACACGCTTCAACTTCCGCGCAATCAGCGCATAATCCATGTGCTTCTATGACATTATGGCGCAGCGCAAAACCGCGTTTTGCCGCCAGCGCATGCATGATGTCTTCCACGCCCTCCGCTTGCTCCTCTTTTACCACACCACAACGGTCACAGATAAACATCGCGGACGTGTGCGTCGGCTGATCGAAAAGATGACAAAGTACGTAGCTGTTAGTGGACTCTACTTTATGCACAAACCCTTGCTCTAAAAGGAAATCCAGCGCGCGATAGACGGTAGGAGGTTTGGCTTGCGGTTCTGCCTCACGCAGAAGATCGAGCAGGTCATAAGCGCTGATTGCCCCCTGCTGCAGACTCATCAGGCGTAACACTTCGAGGCGCTGAGGAGTCAGGCGCACATTGCGTTGCACACACAGTTTTTCGGCCTGCGCGAGCATCTCTTGCGAAGTGGACTTATCCATAGGCGTTCTCTCATGAAATGGCAATATAAGGCCCCACTTTACCATGTTCTGTACAAAACGCCGAGATCACGACCGCGCCTTCACCTTTCGCAATCGCCATGTGTCTTCTATAAATATTGATGGTCACTTCATATAACAACATCTTCTGTAACGATTTATTACATTCAGTAGAAATAGGATATTTTTTGGATGTTATTCGCAGCAATAGAGCCTCCCTGTCCATGTCACAACTAACAGGGTAATAAAACTCATTTGATTACGAGACGCATACTGTGAAAAACAATCTTAAACTTTCGGTGGTCGCTATCGCTGTCTCCTTTTTCGTGGCAAATCAAGCCGGAGCGGCAAATACCTGGGCAGAGGCACGTAATGATGCGATGGGGGGAACAGGTGTTGCCTCCGCAAATTACGGCAGTGGTGCATTCATTAACCCGGCGTTGCTGGCAAAAGCAAAACCGGAAGACAATGTTACGGTCATCTTACCGACCGTGGGTGCGCGCATAACTGATGAGGACAACCTGCGTGATGAAATTGATGATATCAGTAATAAGATCGATTATTACAAGGACATAGTTAATAACCTCACCTTGCGGGAAGTGCTGCTTAACCCCGTTAGTACTGTTGATCAGTTCCAGTCAGCGGCAAAAGATCTGGCGGATTCGCTTGATTATCTGGAGGGTAAAACCGCGAGTGCGAATGCCGGGGCCGGTATCGCCGTCACGATTCCTAACGATGTGCTGTCTGTTGCCTTTGTGACCAAAGGTTACGCGCATGCTCGCGTCAATTCGAATATTGATCAGGACGATATCACCTACCTTCGCAATATCCAGAACAGTGATACGGTAGCCACAGGCGTTGCCCTGGGGGCAGTACTTTCACCTAATGGCTCAGGCGAAATCACAAAAAATCTTAACTCCACGGCATCAGGCCGTGCGGCCATCATTACGGATTTTGGTATCGCCATGGCGCACCAGTTTGACGTGGGCGGTGTTCCGCTTTCCGTGGGCGTTACGCCAAAACTGCAAAAGTCGTGGATCTATAACTACACCACATCGATTTATGATTACGACAAAAACCAATGGAACAACAGTAAGTACCGCAAGGACGACACGGGCTTTAACATTGATGTTGGCCTGGCGGCAGATTTAACAGATAACGTCACTGTCGGTCTGAGTGGACAAAACCTGGTCTCGCGTAACATCGACACCAAAGATGTATTTATCACCAATGGCAGAACCGGTGAGGTTAAAAACTACAAAGATACCTACCAAATAAGCCCATTAGTCACCGCGGGTGCGGCGTGGCATAACGATCTGCTGACGCTAAGCGCTGATGGTGATCTGACGGAAACCAAAGGCTTTAAGAGCGAGAAAAACTCGCAGTTTGTTGGCGTCGGTGCGGAGGTTCGTCCTCTGAGTTGGCTGGCGGTTCGTGCCGGTTATCGCGCTGATGTCAAAGGCGATGAAAGCAACGTCTTCACCGGCGGTGTCGGTTTTGCGCCATTTAACCGCGTGCACGTTGATTTTATGGGGTTAGTGGGTGAGAACAAAACCTGGGGTGCCGGTGCGCAGTTGAGCATGACATTCTGATGCACAATCGGAGGCCTTGCGCCTCCGGTTTTTCTTTGTGCTATAGTAGCGCCCCTTTTTTACCTAAAGCCTATTTATTCGCCATGTCGCCAGAAAATCAGCCTGCTGCTTATCCTGCTCACCGTTTCTCCATTGCGCCGATGCTCGACTGGACGGATCGCCATTGCCGCTATTTCCTGCGCCTGCTTTCACGCCATACGCTGCTCTATACAGAGATGGTGACGACGGGAGCTATTATTCATGGCAAGGGCGACTATCTGGCATACAGCGAAGAAGAACACCCGGTAGCATTGCAGTTGGGGGGGAGTGACCCGGCGCAGCTTGCGCATTGCGCGAAACTGGCAGAACAGCGCGGTTATGATGAGATCAACCTGAACGTAGGTTGCCCGTCCGATCGCGTGCAGAACGGCATGTTCGGCGCGTGCCTGATGGGCAATGCGCAACTGGTGGCCGATTGCGTCAAAGCGATGCGCGACGTGGTATCCATTCCGGTGACGGTGAAAACCCGCATCGGCATTGACGATCAGGACAGCTACGAATTTCTCTGCGATTTTATCAGCACGGTTTCCGGCAGGGGCGAATGTGAGATGTTTATCATCCATGCGCGTAAAGCCTGGCTTTCCGGCTTAAGCCCGAAAGAGAACCGTGAAATCCCCCCGCTGGACTACCCACGTGTCTACCAGCTTAAACGCGATTTCCCGCATCTCACCATGTCGATTAATGGCGGTATCACTTCGCTGGAGGCGGCCAAAACCCACCTGGAGCATATGGATGGTGTGATGGTTGGACGCGAGGCGTATCAGAATCCGGGCATTCTGGCGCGTGTTGATCGGGAAATATTCGGCGCGGATGCGGTGGATGCGGATCCTGTAGCAGTGGTTCGGGCAATGTATCCCTATATTGAGCGTGAACTGCAGCAGGGGACCTACCTCGGACATATTACCCGCCATATGCTGGGCCTGTTCCAGGGGATCCCAGGGGCGCGCCAGTGGCGTCGCTATCTGAGCGAAAACGCACATAAAGCCGGGGCCGACGTCTCAGTGCTGGAACACGCGCTGAGTCTTGTGGCAAACCGCGAATAATTTCGCTAAAAAATGGTCAAATTCACCAGGCTCTGCATCACTATGCGGGGCTTTTTCTTTTATAAATCAATAAACTAAAAGTGGCACGCTTCTTGTAATGCATTTGGTAAGTCATCGTCCCGATGCCATTATCTGTTTACCAGGAGACGCCATGTTGGAATTACTGTTTGTTATCGGCTTTTTTGTTGTGCTACTTGCCACCGGTGTTTCATTGCTGGGTATTCTGGCTGCACTGCTGGTGGCAACCGCAGTGATGTTTTTGGGCGGCCTTTTTGCGTTGATGATCAAGCTGTTGCCCTGGCTGTTACTGGCGGTTGCGGTGGTGTGGATTATCCGGGCAGTCAAAACGCCAAAAATTCCTCAATATCAGCGCAATAACCGTTGGCGTTACTAAAGTATTGAGTACTTGATCACAACCTCGACACTTTTCCGGGCGCTTTGCTAAGAACCGAATAGGATTTACTTATCAAATCTGTCACTATCGCCGCGTTAACGAATTCATCGAGCTGTACCCTACATACAGCCGAACTAAAAAAAGAATGGGCTTCCTTCGGGAAGCCCTAATTCTTTCTACCGACGCCACACTTCAGGCCGTAGATACATTACCTGCGCTCATTCATCCCGTTCACTGACTTGAGTAAGCACCCAGGCCGCCGCCTGCCTGCAACGTTTACGGAATCAACAGGCTCGACCCTTGCGTTGCGCGGCTTTCCAGAACCTCGTGTGCGCGTCGTGCGTCGGTGAGGGCAAATTTCTGCGATTGCGCCACTTCCACTTTGATCACGCCGCTGGCAATCAGCGAGAACAGTTCATTGCTGGCCTCTTCAAGCTCTTCGCGATTTGTTACGTAGCCGTTGAGGGAAGGGCGGGTCGCATACAGCGAACCTTTCTGGTTGAGAATACCCAGGTTGACGCCTGATACCGGTCCGGAGGCGTTACCAAAGCTCACCATCAGGCCACGGCGCTGCAGGCAATCGAGGGAGTCTTCCCAGGTGTCTTTACCCACCGAGTCATACACGACGCGGACTTTTTTCCCGTTGGTTATCTCTTTTACGCGCTCAACAATGTTTTCTTCGCGATAGTTAATCACCTGCCATGCGCCAGCCTGTAAGGCCCGCTGTGCTTTCTGCGCGGAGCCGACAGTACCGATCAATTTTGCCCCCAGCGCCTTCGCCCACTGGCAGGCAATCAGCCCTACGCCACCCGCCGCCGCATGGAACAGGAATGCTTCATCAGGTTTAATTTCGTACGTTTTGCGCAGCAGATAAAAGACAGTGAGCCCTTTCAGGAAGGAGGCAGCCGCCTGCTCGAACGAGATGGCATTGGGCAGAATAGCGACTTTGTCTGCCAGGACATTGTGCACGGAGCTGTAGGCACCAAGCCCGGATTGGGCGTACACCACGCGATCGCCCGCTTTGACATGTTTGACGCCAGAACCCACTTTACTGACCACGCCAGCCGCCTCGGTCCCCAGACCGCTCGGCAATGACGGGGGTGGATACAGCCCACTGCGAATATAGGTGTCGATATAATTAATCCCTATGGCTTTGTTTTCGACCTGGACTTCATTTTCCGCCGGATCGGTGGGATTAAACTCGACAGCTTGCAATACCTCAGGGCCACCATGCTTGTGAAATTCAATTCTTGTCGCCATGCTTCCTCCCGAATGATAATCTTTCGAACCATTCATTACGTTGGTAACTCCATTCACTATGGCAGGAAATAAACCCTTCAACAAACAGACTGAACCCCGCGATTTTCAGGTCGAGGGGATGAAAGTGCCGCCCCATTCCATTGAAGCGGAACAGTCGGTGTTGGGCGGTTTAATGCTGGATAACGAGCGCTGGGACGATGTTGCCGAGCGCGTTGTGGCGGATGACTTCTACACCCGCCCGCATCGCCATATCTTTACTGAGATGCACCGTCTACAGGAGATGGGTAAACCCATTGACCTGATTACGCTGGCAGAATCGCTGGAACTGCAAGGGCAGTTGGATATCGTCGGCGGCTTTGCTTATCTGGCTGAACTGTCCAAAAACACGCCAAGTGCGGCGAACATCAGCGCTTACGCAGACATCGTGCGTGAACGTGCCGTTGTGCGCGAGATGATCTCCGTTGCCAATGAGATCGCCAATGCGGGTTTCGACCCTCAGGGGCGCACCAGTGAAGACCTGCTCGACCTTGCTGAGTCACGGGTTTTCAAAATTGCGGAAAGCCGCGCCAATAAAGACGAAGGCCCGAAAAACATCGCGGATGTGCTTGAGGCGACCGTTGCGCGTATTGAGCTGCTGTTCCAGCAGCCTCACGACGGCGTTACTGGCGTGAATACGGGCTACGATGACCTCAACAAGAAAACGGCGGGTCTGCAGCCATCAGATCTGATCATTGTCGCCGCGCGTCCATCCATGGGGAAAACCACCTTTGCGATGAACCTCGTTGAAAACGCGGCGATGTTGCAAGATAAACCGGTTCTCGTCTTCAGTCTTGAGATGCCCTCAGAGCAGATTATGATGCGTTCTCTGGCCTCCCTGTCACGTGTGGACCAGACGCGCATTCGTACCGGTCAGCTTGATGACGAGGACTGGGCCCGTATTTCCGGCACCATGGGCATCCTGCTGGAAAAACGCAATATCTATATTGATGACTCGTCCGGCCTGACGCCGACCGAGGTGCGTTCCCGTGCCCGACGTGTTGCCCGTGAGCATGGTGGGATCGGGCTTATCATGATCGACTACCTGCAACTGATGCGCGTGCCGTCGCTGTCCGACAACCGTACTCTGGAGATCGCGGAGATTTCCCGCTCTCTGAAAGCACTGGCGAAAGAGTTGCAGGTGCCGGTTGTTGCGCTGTCGCAGCTTAACCGCTCACTGGAACAGCGTGCGGATAAACGCCCGGTCAACTCCGACCTGCGTGAGTCCGGCTCTATCGAGCAGGACGCCGACTTGATCATGTTTATTTATCGTGATGAGGTTTATCACGAAAACAGCGACTTAAAAGGGATCGCTGAAATCATTATTGGTAAGCAACGTAACGGCCCGATCGGTACGGTACGTTTGACCTTTAACGGACAGTGGTCCCGTTTTGATAATTATGCGGGTCCACAATACGACGACGAATAATCCTCGTCATCCTTTGAGCTGCAGCGGTGTTGGCTACGTCCCCGGAGATGCATGGCCTTGCCGCCTTGCTGCAACTCAAATGATTTAGAGGATGGTTTATTTTTCTTAAAGGCAAGGAATTCAAATGCAAGCGGCAACTGTTGTAGTCAACCGCCGCGCTCTGCGACACAACCTTCAACGTCTGCGCGAACTGGCTCCCGCCAGCCGCCTGGTTGCGATTGTGAAAGCGAACGCCTACGGACACGGTCTTCTTGAGACCGCGCGAACGCTCCCCGATGCCGATGCTTTCGGCGTCGCCCGTCTCGAAGAGGCCCTTCGCCTGCGTGAGGGGGGCATTACCCATCGCATCCTGTTGCTCGAAGGGTTTTTTACCGCTGACGAGCTCCCTCTGGTGTCTGCTCACCATCTTGATACGGTGGTGCATAGCGTGGAACAACTCACGGCGCTGGAAGTGGCGCATCTGGATGAGCCTGTTACCGTGTGGATGAAGCTTGATACCGGTATGCACCGTCTGGGCTTTCACCCGTCTGAGGCCGAGGCGTTTTACCAGCGTCTGAGCCAGTGCAAAAATGTGCGCCAGCCGGTGAATATTGTCAGCCACTTTGCCCGTGCCGATGAGCCGGACTGTGGTGTGACAGAACGTCAGCTCGATATTTTCACCACCTTTAGCGACGGCAAACCGGGGCAGCGTTCTCTTGCTGCATCCGGTGGCACGCTGCTGTGGCCGCAGGCCCATTTTGACTGGGTGCGCCCCGGCATCATTCTGTATGGTGTTTCGCCGCTTGATCGCCACCCGTGGGGGGAAGATTTTGGCTTCCAGCCCGCGATGACGTTGACCTCCAGCCTGATTGCCGTGCGCGAGCATAAAGCGGGGGATGCGGTCGGTTATGGCGGAACCTGGGTGAGTGAGCGCGACACGCGCCTTGGGGTGGTGGCGATGGGCTATGGCGATGGTTATCCGCGTTCGGTGCCGTCTGGTACGCCTGTGCTGGTTAACGGTCGCGAAGTCCCGATTGTTGGTCGGGTGGCGATGGATATGATTTGCGTCGATTTGGGCCCGGATGCGCAAGATACCGCCGGAGATCCGGTAGTGTTTTGGGGGGAAGGTTTACCCGTCGAGCGCATTGCGGAAGCCACCGGGATCAGTGCCTATGAATTAATTACGCGCCTGACATCGCGCGCTGCCCTGAAATACGTCGATTAACGCAGCGTCGACTCTCCCCGGATGCGGCGCAAGCGCCTTATCCGGGATATGATTTTGCCCGCGCTGGCGTTTGGTTTTCTCCCTCTCCCTGTGGGAGAGGGCCGGGGTGAGGGCATCAGACGACATTGCCCGAACTCAGTACACACATCCCGCTCGACCTTCTCTCGCTTCCGGTTTATTGTGTCTTATCCTTCCTACTGTAAACCTGGAGAACCACCTCGTGTTTCAAAAAGTTGACGCCTACGCTGGCGACCCCATCCTTAGCCTGATGGAGCGTTTTAAAGAAGACCCGCGCAGCGACAAAGTTAACCTCAGCATCGGGTTGTATTACAACGAAGATGGCATCATCCCGCAGCTACAGGCTGTTGCCGAAGCGGAAGCCCGCCTCAATGCCCAGCCGCAGGGTGCGTCTCTCTATCTGCCGATGGAAGGTCTGACTACTTATCGCCACACCATTGTGCCGCTATTGTTTGGTGCGGAACATCCGGTGGTGGCGCAAAAACGCGTTGCAACGATCCAGACACTGGGCGGCTCCGGTGCGCTCAAAGTGGGTGCTGATTTCCTGAAACGCTACTTCCCGGAGTCCGGTGTGTGGGTCAGCGATCCCACCTGGGAAAACCATGTCGCCATTTTTGAAGGCGCGGGCTTTAAGGTCAGCACCTATCCCTGGTTCGACAGTGAAACCAATGGCGTGCGCTTTACCGCGCTGCTGGAAAAACTCGCTACCCTGCCGGAGAAGAGCATCGTTCTGCTGCATCCGTGCTGCCACAACCCAACCGGTTCAGATTTAACGAATGCGCAGTGGGATGAGGTGGTAAACGTGCTGAAAGCCCGCAACCTGATTCCTTTCCTCGACATTGCCTACCAGGGCTTTGGCGGCGGTATGGAAGAAGACGCCTATGCGATCCGGGCGATTGCTAATGCGGGTTTACCAGCGCTGGTCAGCAACTCGTTCTCCAAAATTTTCTCACTCTATGGCGAGCGCGTAGGCGGTCTCTCCATTGTCTGCGAAGATGCGGAAACGGCCTCTCGCGTCCTGGGGCAGTTGAAAGCGACGGTGCGTCGTAACTACTCCAGTCCGCCGAATTTCGGTGCGCAGGTTGTTGCGACGGTGCTCGGCGATACGGCGCTGAAAGCCTCATGGCTGGCAGAGGTCGAGACAATGCGTACGCGCATACTGGCTATGCGTCAGGAACTGGTGAACGTGCTGAAAGAGGCCGTTCCGGGGCGAAATTTTGACTATCTGCTTAAACAGCGCGGCATGTTCAGCTACACCGGTCTGAGCGCTGCACAAGTTGATCGTCTGCGTGAAGAGTTTGGTGTCTACCTCATTGCCAGCGGGCGTATGTGCGTTGCCGGGCTTAATAGCCGCAATGTGCATCGCGTTGCTCAGGCATTTGCTGCTGTAATGTAAACGACGCATATTTTCCTCCCGTCAGGGAGGAAAATGGCGCGATCCTGCTACAAATATTCCGGTTTATGATGATGAAACCGCAGAAACGCCTTTCTTTCACCCGTCCCTGAGGGTATGGTCAGAGAGCTTTTTGATGCTTAGCACGCTATCTGACAATAACGGACTGAAAATTTAGGGATAAACATGCGAAAGTTCACATTAGCCCTCTGCTTATCGTTTTCGCTCACCGGTGCTTTCTTTGCTCAGGCTTCTACGCCGACTCCGGATAGCACTGGCACCAACGTTGCCAAACTGGCCGAACAAGCGCCCATTCACTGGGTCTCCGTCGCACAGATCGAACACAGCCTGGTGGACCGCCCTCCGATGGCCGTCGGGTTTGATATCGACGATACGGTCCTGTTTTCCAGCCCCGGCTTTTGGCGCGGTAAAAAAATGTACTCCCCGGACAGTGAAGCCTATCTCCAGAACCCAGAGTTCTGGGAAAAAATGAACAACGGCTGGGATGAGTTCAGTATTCCTAAAGAGATCGCACGGGCGCTGATCGCGCTGCATGTGAAACGCGGCGACAGCATTTACTTCATTACCGGACGCACGCAGACGGCGACGGAAAGCGTGACCAAAACCTTGCAGGACGATTTTTTGATTCCGGCGGCGAATATGAATCCGGTGATTTTTGCCGGCGTGAAAGACGGGCAGAACAGCAAGACGCAGTGGCTGGCCGACAAGCAAATCAAAATCTTTTACGGCGATTCGGATGAAGACATTACGGCGGCGAAAGCGAGTGAAGCCCGCCCGATACGTATCCTGCGCGCTTCGAATTCAACCTACCGCCCGCTGCCACAAGCCGGGGCGTTTGGTGAAGAGGTGATCGTAAATTCCGAATATTAAGATTGAATTGTTGTTTTTTTAAGCAAATCTGTTCTGTCGGGTTTTACCTTTCGCCGACTTGCTGCACACTTAAAAAGATTCGTCTTTTAAAAGGAAGCAGCAGATGTGGTATCAACAGACTCTTGTTCTCGGGGCAAAACCCCGGGGTTTTCATCTGATCACTGATGAGGTGCTGGGGCAGATCCATGATCTGTCCCGCATCAGAACAGGCTTGTTGCATCTGCTCCTCCAGCATACTTCCGCTTCTCTCACCCTCAATGAAAACTGTGACCCCACCGTACGTCACGATATGGAGCAGCATTTTCTGCGAGCGGTGCCGGATAACGCCCACTACGAGCATGACTACGAAGGCGCGGACGATATGCCTTCGCATATCAAGTCTTCCATGCTGGGTGTGTCGTTATTACTTCCTGTCGCCAGCGGGCGCGTTCAGCTTGGGACGTGGCAGGGGATTTGGCTGGGAGAGCATCGTATCCACGGCGGTTCGCGAAAAATCATCGCGACGCTACAAGGGGAATAAAGATGACAATTTCGGAGTTATTGCAGTATTGCATGGCGAAGCCGGGTGCAGAGCAGAGCGTACACAGCGACTGGAAGGCCACGCAGATAAAAGTGTCTGACGTGCTGTTTGCGATGGTGAAAGAGGTGGAAGGCCGCCCGGCTGCGTCCTTGAAAACCAGCCCGGAACTGGCTGAACTACTGCGTCAGCAGCATAGCGACGTGCGCCCAAGCAAACACCTGAACAAAGCGCACTGGAGCACCGTCTATCTCGACGGTTCGCTACCGGATTCACAGATTTACTACCTTGTGGACGCCTCATACAAACAGGCGATAGAACTGTTGCCTGAACAGATCAGGCAACAGCTTTACTCCGCATCATCCAGGGCGTAATTCAGCCCGGAAGATTATTTCAGCATCGGTTTCAGGAATCGCGCCGTGTGTGAGGCTTCACACTCGGCGACGGTTTCTGGTGTGCCGGAAACGAGAATTTCCCCGCCTCCGCTGCCGCCTTCCGGACCGAGATCGACAATCCAGTCTGCGGTTTTGATGACGTCCAGGTTATGCTCAATGACCACGATGGTATTGCCCTGGTCACGCAACTGGTGCAGAACGTCCAGCAGTTGCTGAATATCGGCAAAGTGCAGGCCGGTGGTCGGTTCATCCAGAATATAGAGCGTTTGGCCGGTGCCACGTTTCGACAGCTCGCGCGCCAGCTTCACGCGCTGCGCCTCACCGCCGGAAAGCGTGGTGGCTGACTGACCCAGACGGATGTACGTCAGGCCCACGTCCATCAATGTTTGCAGCTTGCGCGCCAGCGCCGGGACGGCATCAAAGAATTCACGGGCTTCTTCGATGGTCATATCCAGCACTTCATGGATGGTTTTGCCTTTGTATTTAATCTCCAGCGTTTCGCGGTTATAGCGCTTGCCTTTGCACTGGTCGCACGGCACGTAGATATCCGGCAGGAAGTGCATCTCAACTTTGATTACGCCATCACCCTGACAGGCTTCGCAGCGTCCACCACGGACGTTAAAACTGAAACGCCCTGGAGTGTAGCCGCGCGAACGGGATTCCGGCACGCCGGCAAACAGTTCACGAACCGGAGTGAAAACGCCGGTATAGGTCGCCGGGTTGGAACGTGGCGTACGGCCAATCGGGCTCTGGTCGATATCGATCACTTTGTCGAAATGCTCCAGCCCCTGAATATCACGATAAGGCGCGGGTTCGGCGATGGTGGCACCGTTTAACTGGCGCTGAGCGATCGGGAACAGCGTGTCGTTAATCAGGGTGGATTTACCCGAACCGGAAACACCGGTAATACAGGTGAACAGCCCTACCGGTAGCGTCAGCGTCACGTCTTTCAGGTTATTGCCGCGTGCCCCGGTCAGTTTAAGCACTTTTTCCGGATCGGCTTTAACGCGATTTTTCGGGACGGCGATCTGGCGTTTGCCGCTCATATACTGCCCGGTGAGGGATTCAGGCACTGCCATAATCGCCTCCAGCGGGCCTTCGGCGACGACCTGACCACCATGCACCCCTGCGCCGGGGCCAATATCGATCACGTGATCTGCGGCGCGAATGGCATCTTCATCATGTTCGACCACGATGACCGTGTTACCGAGATTACGCAGGTGGATCAGCGTACCGAGCAGACGTTCGTTATCACGCTGATGCAGGCCGATTGACGGTTCATCCAACACATACATGACGCCCACCAGACCTGCGCCAATCTGGCTTGCCAGACGGATACGCTGCGCCTCGCCGCCGGAAAGGGTTTCCGCGGAACGGGAAAGCGTCAGGTAATTCAGGCCGACGTTCACCAGGAATTTCAGGCGATCGCCAATCTCTTTGAGTACTTTTTCAGCGATTTTTGCGCGCTGGCCGGACAGCTTCAGATTATTGAAGAAGTCCATAGCGTGACCGATGCTCATGTCCGAGATGGTCGGCAGCGGCGTATTTTCAACGAAAACATGGCGGGCTTCGCGGCGCAGGCGCGTACCGTCGCAAGTGGCGCAGGGACGGTTGCTGATAAATTTCGCCAGCTCTTCGCGTACCGCGCTGGATTCCGTCTCTTTATAGCGACGTTCCATATTGTGCAGCACGCCTTCGAACGGATGGCGGCGCACGGAGGTATCGCCACGATCGTTCATGTACTTGAATTCAATACTCTCTTTGCCGGATCCGAACAGCACCACTTTATGCACGGTTGGGCTGAGGCTGTCCCACGGTGCTTCCACATCAAATTTGTAGTGGTCCGCCAGCGATTTCAGCATCTGGAAATAGTAGAAGTTACGGCGATCCCAGCCGCGAATTGCGCCACCCGCCAGCGATAGCTCGGGGTTCTGAATCACGCGGTCAGGGTCGAAATACTGCTGCACGCCGAGCCCGTCACAGGTCGGGCAGGCGCCTGCCGGGTTGTTGAACGAGAACAGGCGCGGTTCCAGCTCGCGCATGCTGTAGCCGCAAATCGGGCAGGCGAAATTGGCCGAGAAAAGCAGCTCTTCGGCTTTGGGATCGTCCATGTCGGCGACCACTGCCGTGCCACCGGAAAGCTCCAGCGCCGTTTCGAAGGACTCTGCCAGACGTTGCGCCAGATCCTCGCGCACTTTGAAGCGGTCAATCACGACTTCAATGGTGTGTTTCTTTTGCAGCTCCAGCTTCGGCGGATCGGAAAGGTCGCAGACTTCACCGTCAATACGCGCGCGGATATAACCCTGGCTTGCCAGGTTTTCCAGCGTTTTGGTGTGTTCGCCTTTACGTTCTTTTATTACCGGCGCCAGCAGCATCAGACGTTTGCCTTCCGGCTGCGCCAGCACATTGTCGACCATCTGGCTCACGGTCTGTGCCGCCAGCGGAACGTCATGGTCCGGGCAGCGCGGTTCACCTACACGGGCAAACAATAGACGCAGATAGTCATGAATTTCGGTAATGGTCCCGACGGTGGAACGCGGGTTATGCGAGGTCGACTTCTGCTCGATAGAAATAGCAGGAGAGAGCCCTTCAATGTGGTCAACGTCAGGCTTTTCCATCAGCGAAAGAAACTGACGGGCATAAGCGGAAAGAGACTCAACGTAGCGACGCTGCCCTTCGGCATACAGAGTGTCGAAAGCCAGTGACGATTTACCCGAACCCGACAGACCGGTAACGACAATCAGTTTGTCGCGTGGAATGACGAGGTTGATGTTTTTGAGATTATGGGTGCGCGCGCCCCGTACTTCGATCTTATCCATTCACCTTTCCCGGTAATAACTCGGCATGCCTGGTCGATTGGAAGGACAACCGGCGGTCAGAAACGGCTAATTATGACACAATTTAACCTGGCTGGATATACAGTATTGGAATGCAAATTCAGAGGGGATGTGCAACAATGTTGAGTCCGCGCGACAACTCTGGAAGATCCTTCGCAGCTATGAACATGTCGCATGGAAATGGTACACTCCCGCGCTTACACTATTTAGAAATGTTTTCAGGAGACACGATCATGGCCAGCAGAGGCGTAAACAAGGTGATTCTCGTCGGTAATCTGGGCCAGGACCCGGAAGTACGCTATATGCCGAGTGGTGGTGCAGTGGCCAACATTACGCTGGCGACTTCCGAATCCTGGCGTGATAAAGCGACCGGTGAAATGAAAGAGCAGACTGAATGGCACCGCGTTGTGCTGTTCGGCAAACTGGCAGAAGTGGCCGGTGAGTACCTGCGTAAAGGTTCTCAGGTCTATATTGAAGGTCAACTGCGTACCCGCAAATGGACCGATCAGTCCGGCGCCGAGAAATACACTACCGAAGTCGTGGTTAACGTGGGCGGTACCATGCAGATGCTTGGTGGCCGTCAGGGTGGCGGTGCTCCGGCTGGCGGCAATATGGGCGGCGGTCAGGGCCAGCAGGGCGGCTGGGGCCAACCTCAGCAGCCGCAGGGCGGTAACCAGTTCAGCGGCGGCGCGCAATCTCGCCCACAGCAGTCTTCGCCGGCACCGTCTAACGAACCGCCGATGGACTTTGACGACGATATTCCGTTCTGAGTGCAGGCCATCGGCCTTATCAGCGCGACCCGTTATGGGAAACGTATCGACAAAACCCCGCACTGCGGGGTTTTTTGTTATTTGCAGGCGTTATTTGTCACTTTTCGTGTCAGCGGAACTTTGACAATAAAAAAGCTCCACGCGGGAGCTTTTTACTAAAGAAGGGATTGCTGTCAGGTAATCACCATCGGCCATTCGGGGGAAGATTTCTCTGACATCTCCGTCATGATATTGATGACGTTGTGCCAGACGGCATGGACATCGACCATCGTAATGCCCAGCAGGCCCGTTGCGAACCAGCAGGCTGCTACCAGACCAAGGCCGCTGCTTATCACAGCCAGACCAATATAATCTGCTTTACGAAAGCGAATGTTCAATGTGCTGGCCATAAACATCAGCACTGCACTCAGTATCTGCCAACGAAGAAGAACGACACTGGTGGTTAATGTAGCCATGAAAACGATCCTCGAAAGAAAACTTTCAGGCACAGGTGGGTGACGCCATGAGCCTGAGCGATGTGTGCAGGCGCAGAAAATCTGCAGAAGTAACGTTCTACATTGAAACAGTGTTCCCTGTCTCAAGAATGTGTGAACTATATCACATTTGTTCTTTTATTCGCCAGTGTGCAAATGAGCAAAATTTTCTGTGCAAAGGGGCATTTTGTTAGAGGGCGTAGGGATTACCCGGACGTGATGATAGCGTTTTGCTATGAAGAATAAGAATGTTAATAAATTCATAAAGATAGTAACTTTATGATTTTTTGCATATTTTGCCTGGGTTGGCACTTTTTGGAAAGTCGATTATTCTTGATCGAATAGCTATATATATCTGGATGTCTTTTTAAGATTTCTGATCTGCATGGATATATCCTCAACTGGCGTCTTTTAAACGCATTTCGCTGCATTTTTTGTAAATCAGCGTTGGTCTTCTGAATTTAGTTTTTCGTTTTTTTCCTGTACAGCTCATTGTGGGTATGGTCCGGTGTTTAATCATCTGTGACTGAAAAAAAATGAAAAAAGAAAATACCGCCATTCCTGTGGATGATGGCGCGGTGGCGCTTACTATCCTGGCGAAGTTGATGCCATGCTTCAGTGCACAACGCACGCTAAAAGAAATTTTACAGGCAATTAATAGTGCCGTAGGTTCAACGCTTTCTTGGGTTGTGGTAGAACAGGATGGAGATTTCCAGCATGAGAGCGCGGGGCAGATTCCATGCACCCTGGGCGATGCGCAAACCTTTCTGGAACAGTCGCAATTGCGGCGCAACCAACATGCGTGGCGTGTTATTTGTTGGCGACGACAGGTTGGCACAATATTATTTTCGCCTACTCACCATGCTGCTGATAAATTTCACGGTGGTATTCTTTGCAAATTAATTTCAAGTGCTCATGGAGTAGAAGGATATTTCTTTCTGGCGTTTCCGCAGCCGTTATTTTCAATGAGTATCATTAAAAGTGTGGTGATCATTCTTGTCGAGAAATTAAAAGATTATCTCGCCGGTATTATTGCTAAAGAACGCATGACCAGAGAAATGCATCGCATTGTCGCGCAATATAAAGTCTTATTTGACCGCGCCCCTGTATTAATGAATTCATTCGATAAAAACAACCGCTGTATATTATGGAATGGGGAGTGCGAACGGCTGTTTGGTTGGTCAATTGAGGAGTTAAACTGTGAACCTGATCCATTAGCATTGTTTTTCCCTGATGATGAGGTCCGTCATAAGGTCCGGGCTTCTGTCAGCGCTTCGCCTGCAGTGGATATGTATGAATGGCATCCGGTAAGGCGCACGGGCGAAGTATTAACCGTATTGTGGTCAAATATTTTGCTTCCGGATAAATCCATTCTCAGTATTGGGCTGGATATTACCGAACGTAAGAAGGCTGAGCAGCAACTGGCGGTGAAAGCGACGACCGATGATCTGACGGGGTGCTTTAACAGGTTCTCTATATTACGGCAGTTCAGAGAGGCGCTTGCCGCCTGTGAGCCGGGAGATCCCGAAAGTCATTTCAGTATCCTCATGTTGGATCTGGACCATTTTAAAAACATCAACGATCGCTGGGGCCACCTTACGGGAGATGCGGCACTGCATCATTTTTGCGAGAAAATCCGTGAGCTCAGCACGCCGGAATACGCGTTAGGTCGTCTGGGAGGAGAGGAATTTCTGATTTTATTACCGCAAACTGACAGTCAGACTGCGCTGCGTTTTAGCCAAAAGATTCGCGCTGCGCTGGTCGATAAACCGCTTTTTAACGGGGATGAAAAGATCACCTTATCCTTTAGCGCAGGTGTTGTGTTTGTCACCGGAGGGGTGTCCGATACTTCAGTTTTGCTTACGCTTGCGGACGATGCACTGTACGACGCGAAGCGTACCGGACGTAGCCGAACTGTGATTGCAGAAGCAATTTTATAAATATTCCCGGCTCCCTTCCGGAAGGCTACGCAATAGATGAAAAAATACCCGATCGGCCTGTCTTTTTTTTATCCTGCGGAGAGTTTGACTTAATCAACTATTGTCTGTTGCGTAAACTAAAAACCCTGACTGGCGACTGGATAAATATTTTCCTTAATATAAACACAACGCATACTTTTAGTTTGCCTTACGGGCAAATATTATCGTCATAACCAAATATTAGGTTTTTAATGAAAAAAGTAAGTTGCTAATGTCGTATGATTCATGCAACGTAATCACCTGTTTATCAAAGCATCCTGCCTTCATTACAGGCACACTAAATGCAGGGATATAGGCGGAAATGAATCATAGCGCGCAGCGTAAGATGCTGAGAGTCGTCGGGATCATCATGGTAGTGCTCCTACCGGTGATGCTGTCGCTATGGTTTGCTCACATCCGTGCAGTAAAAGAAACAGGTATACATCTTCGTTCTTTTGCGCAACTTGCTTTAGATAAAACTGAACGGGTTATCGGACAAGTCGACCTGGCCCGAAGCTCCGCTGAAAAATATCAAGGTCAGGTTTGTTCCCCTGAGCATCGTAACTACATGCTCAATATCATTCGCGGTAGCCTGTATGTTGCCGATTTAATATACGCGCGCGGCGAACAGTTTTTATGCTCGACAGCTTTTTACCCTACGCAATCGTATGCTATTTCGCCTCCCGAGTATAAAAAAAAGCCAGCCATCTCTATTTATTACTATCGTGATACGCCATTTTATCCCGGATATAAAATGGTCTATATGCAGAAAGGAAATTATGTCGCGGTAGTTAATCCGCTTTCCTACAGCGAGGTGATGTCAGACGACAGCACGCTGGCTTATGGTATTTACGATACGGTAACGGGTCTCTTTTTTTCCGTCAGTGATCAGGCCGATCTACAAACGCTGGATAAGCTCGTCCGTAAAAATGATCTTACTTTTCAAGAGAATGGTCGCTTTTACACAATAGACCATTCTGATAAACGTCCAATTGCAATCATTGTTTCGACCTCCAGCGACACTTATTTTCAGTATCTTTATCATCAGGCGACATTAACACTGCCGTTAGGCATGATTTGTAGCATTATTATTTTATTGATGTGGTCGCGAACACGGCAGGAGTTTAACTCTCCACGACGAATGCTGCACAGAGCATTAACCAAACACCAGCTTGAACTTCATTACCAGCCCATTATTGATATCAAAAACGGCCAATGCGTAGGCGCAGAAGCATTATTGCGCTGGCCGGGTTTTAATGGTCCGGTAATGAGCCCGGCGGAATTCATTCCGCTGGCAGAGAAAGAAGGAATGATTGAGCGGGTTACCGATTATGTCGTTGATGAAGTCTTTAATGATCTAGGAGAATTCTTAGCGGCATGGCCGCATCTTTATATTTCGATTAATCTGTCAGCCGTCGATTTCCATTCTTCCCGCCTGATTGCACTTATTACCAATAAAACCAGGGAACATTCTGTTCGCGCGGAACAAATTAAAATCGAAGTAACCGAACGTGGGTTTATTGATGTTCCTAAAACCACGCCGGTCATTCAGGCGTTTCGCCATGCGGGTTACGAAGTGGCGATTGATGACTTCGGAACCGGTTACTCGAACTTGCACAATCTGTACTCCCTCAACGTCGATATTTTAAAGATTGATAAATCCTTTATCGATACGCTGACGACCAACAGTACCAGCCACCTGATCGCCGAACACATCATTGAGATGGCGCACAGTCTGCGTCTGAAAATTATCGCGGAAGGGGTGGAAACAGCAGAACAGGTAACCTGGTTACTTAAGCGCGGTGTGCAGTACTGTCAGGGCTGGCATTTTGCGAAGGCTCTGCCGCCGCAGGAATTTAAAGCCTGGGTCGCGCAGCCACCTTCGCTAAAGTAATCATCCCGGCGACACTTACGCCTGGTGGCGATAGTCGCTGGGAGTCCGATCAAATTCCCGACGAAACACGCGTGAAAACGTTTGTTGCGAAACGTAACCCAGATCCATCGCAATATCAAAAATGGGACGCCGCGTAGTACGCAGTGCTTCCGCAGCCAGTAACAGACGGCGCTGACGAATGTAATCTCCCAGCGTCTGATGCATCACGGTACGAAACATTCTCTGCAAATACCATTTTGAATAACCTGACTTTCTGGCGACTACATCAATGTTCAACGGTTGGTCGATATGTTCATCAATCCATTCCGTAAGGGTCTGAATAATTTGCTGATGGGACATAGAGCTGCCTCTTTCTCGATTCGTCGTTTTGTCTGCGGTGGAGTATAATTCCTCAAGTTAACTTGAGGTAAAGAGGTTTTATGGAAAAGAGAACACCACGTCTCAAGGCGCTGCTCACACCGGGTGAAGTGGCGAAACGCAGCGGGGTGGCCGTTTCCGCACTGCATTTTTATGAAAGCAAAGGGCTTATAAAAAGTACCCGTAATGCCGGTAACCAGCGGCGCTATACGCGCGATGTGCTGCGCTATGTGGCGATCATTAAAATCGCCCAGCGTATTGGTATCCCTCTGTCGACCATCGGCGATGCGTTTGGTGTATTGCCGGAAGGACATACGCTGAGCGCGAAAGAGTGGAAGCACCTTTCGTCGCAGTGGCGCGAGGAACTGGACAGACGTATTCACACGTTGGTGGCGTTACGTGATGATTTGGATGGGTGTATTGGCTGTGGTTGTCTGTCGCATAGTGATTGCCCGCTGCGAAACCCAGGAGACCAGTTAGGCGCTCAGGGGACAGGGGCAAGGCTGCTGGAAGGCGATTAGCCAAAGAGACATATTCCCCCGGTGGCGGTGGCGCTTACCGGGGCTACAGCAATACAAAAAACTAAAGCGCCCAACTGGGGCGCTTTAGTCGGTCCGGTCTTTGTCTTTCTCTCTATCCCATTCTGTTATGGGAGGGTTTCCCCCGACATCAGCACCCCTCATCATGTTGGAGGTTCCGGATTGTGCTGACACTTTTAGTCTAGGCAATGGCGAAAATTTCGCCACATCATGACGCTTTTTTTTAGGAAATTTTTCATCCAAAGAGCAAGCTTTTCTATAGTTAATTCGAATAACTCAGCGGGAGCCTGCCATGCTTAAAGTTCACCACCTGAACCAGTCTCGTTCTCAGCGCATTCTGTGGGCGCTGGAAGAACTGGGTTTACCGTATCAACTCATTCATTATCAACGTGAAAAAACCATGCTGGCCCCTGCGTCACTTAAGAAAGTGCACCCGCTGGGCAAATCACCGGTACTGGAAGACGACGGTCTGATCCTCGCTGAATCCGGCGCAATTCTGGAATACCTGCAGGAGACCTACGATACAAACAGCCTGCTTAAGCCTGAAGATAGAGAGATGCGTCAGCAGTATCGCTTTTGGCTGCACTACGCCGAAGGATCGCTGATGCCTTTATTATTGATGAAGCTGGTTTTTGCCAGTCTAGGTAAACCACCCGTACCGTTTGGTGTGCGAACGATAGGAAAAATGCTTGGTCAGGGCATCCAGAAAGCCTGGCTAAACAAGCAAATTGAAACCCACGCGCGTTATATCGAGTCGCAACTTGCCGCGAAGCCCTGGTTTGCCGGAGAGCAGTTAAGCATGGCCGACATTCAGATGAGTTTTCCGATTTTCGCGTTACTGTCACGCGGCGGCATTGCCGATCTTCCGCATACCCAGTCATGGAAAAAGAGAGTTGAAATGCGCCCGGCCTGGCAACGGGCGATTGAGCAGGGCGGCCCTTTGGATCTCCCCGGTACGTAATATTGATCGTGAAATGTTGCAAAGTTGCGCAGGGACGATAACGTTTGCGCATCGGTCGGTCAATTCTTCGTCGTCATAAGCGAAAATTAGCAAAAAGCGGCAAAGTTCAGTTGAAAAGCGGTATCTAAACGCTGGATAATCGTTTGCCTTTTTTGACCAACCGTTTTGTATGCGCGGAGTTAATCGTTTGCTTTTTGTGACACCCCTTCGTCACATCGCAGCTCAGGGAGACGACGTTTAACAGGCAGTGGACACTGTCCGCCTCGCATATCAACGAAAGATAAAAACTCTCAGGGGATGTTTCCTATGTCTACGCCTTCTGCGCGTACCGGCGGTTCGCTTGACGCCTTATTTAAAATTTCTACTCGCGGCAGTACTGTTCGTCAGGAAATCGTTGCTGGTTTAACCACGTTTCTGGCGATGGTCTATTCCGTTATCGTTGTGCCTGGCATGCTCGGTAAAGCGGGCTTCCCGCCAGCGGCGGTGTTCGTCGCTACCTGTCTGGTTGCCGGTGTAGGTTCGATCGTCATGGGCCTGTGGGCAAACCTGCCACTGGCTATCGGTTGCGCTATCTCCCTGACCGCGTTCACCGCGTTTAGCCTGGTGCTGGGGCAACATATCAGCGTTCCGGTCGCTCTGGGTGCCGTGTTCCTGATGGGTGTGCTGTTTACCGTCATTTCCGCAACAGGCATTCGTAGCTGGATCCTGCGCAACCTGCCGCAAGGTGTTGCGCATGGCACCGGTATCGGTATCGGTCTGTTCCTGCTGCTGATCGCGGCGAACGGCGTGGGTCTGGTTATCAAGAATCCGCTGGACGGCCTGCCCGTCACGCTGGGTCATTTCGCCAGCTTCCCGGTGATCATGTCGCTGATTGGCCTGGCGGTCATCATCGGTCTGGAAAAACTGAAAGTACCGGGCGGCATCCTGCTGACCATCATCGGTGTTTCTATTGTCGGACTCATCTTCGACCCGAGCGTGCACTTCTCCGGTATTTTCGCTATGCCATCGCTGAGCGATGACAAAGGCAACTCCCTGATCGGCAGCCTGGATATCGTTGGCGCGCTGAATCCGGTCGTGCTGCCAAGCGTACTGGCGCTGGTGATGACGGCGGTGTTTGATGCGACCGGTACTATCCGTGCGGTAGCCGGTCAGGCGAACCTGCTGGATAAAGACGGCCAGATTATCGATGGCGGCAAAGCGCTGACTACCGACTCCCTGAGCAGCGTGTTCTCCGGTCTGGTGGGCGCGGCGCCTGCGGCGGTATACATCGAGTCTGCGGCAGGTACAGCGGCAGGCGGTAAAACCGGCCTGACAGCGATCACCGTTGGCGTGCTGTTCCTGCTGATTCTGTTCCTCTCTCCGCTCTCTTACCTGGTTCCGGCGTATGCGACTGCGCCAGCGCTGATGTACGTAGGTCTGCTGATGCTGAGCAACGTGGCGAAAATCGACTTTGCCGACTTTGTTGATGCGATGTCCGGTCTTATCACCGCAGTATTCATCGTGCTGACCTGTAACATTGTTACCGGCATCATGATCGGCTTTGCCTCTCTGGTAATTGGCCGCGTGGTCTCAGGTGATTTCCGTAAACTGAATATCGGTACCGTGGTTATCGCCGTGGCGCTGGTTATCTTCTACGCAGGCGGCTGGGCAATCTAATTCCCTTGTCTCATGTGTAAAACGGGTGGCTCAGGCCGCCCGTTTTCATTTTTTGCGCACATCCTGTTTCCTTTGCGTTAAGCTGAATGTTCTATCATCAAGGCATGACGCCTTAATAAGAACATCGCAAACAGGGAACGCATGGAAATCTTTTTTACCATCCTCATCATGACCTTAGTGGTTTCGCTCTCGGGCGTGGTCACGCGAGTAATGCCATTTCAAATCCCACTTCCACTTATGCAAATCGCCATTGGTGCGCTGCTGGCTTTCCCCACGTTTGGGTTGCATGTGGAGTTCGATCCGGAGCTGTTCCTCGTCCTGTTTATTCCGCCATTACTGTTTGCCGATGGCTGGAAAACGCCCACGCGTGAATTTCTTGAACATGGCCGGGAGATCTTTGGCCTGGCGCTGGCGCTGGTGGTAGTCACCGTCGTCGGGATCGGTTTTCTGATTTACTGGCTGGTACCGGGCATTCCGCTGGTGCCTGCTTTTGCCCTGGCGGCAGTGCTGTCGCCCACCGATGCGGTGGCGCTGTCTGGCATTGTGGGGGAAGGGCGTATTCCGAAGAAAATCATGGGGATTTTACAGGGCGAAGCGTTGATGAACGACGCATCCGGTCTGGTCTCGCTCAAATTCGCCGTGTCGGTAGCGATGGGTACGATGGTGTTTACCATTGGCGGCGCGACGGTTGAATTTTTGAAAGTGGCGATTGGCGGTATTTTCGCCGGGTTCGTGGTGAGCTGGCTGTACGGTCGTTCACTGCGTTTTCTGAGTCGCTGGGGTGGCGATGAGCCCGCTACACAAATCGTGCTGCTGTTCCTGCTGCCGTTCGCTTCTTATCTGATTGCGGAACACATTGGCTTTTCCGGTATCCTCGCCGCGGTGGCCGCCGGTATGACGATTACCCGCTCCGGCGTGATGCGCACTGCGCCGCTCGCTATGCGTTTGCGTGCCAACAGCACCTGGGCGATGCTGGAGTTTGTCTTTAACGGCATGGTGTTCCTGTTGTTAGGCCTGCAACTGCCGGGCATTCTCGAATCTTCGCTGGCAGCAGCAGAAGCCGATCCGAATGTGGAAACCTGGATGCTGTTTACCGACATCGTGCTGATTTACTGCGCGCTGATGCTGGTGCGTTTTGGCTGGCTGTGGACGATGAAAAGATTCAGCCTGCGCTTTTTGCACAAAAAACCGATGGAGTTTGGTTCCTGGAGTACGCGTGAACTGCTGATTGCCACCTTCGCAGGTGTGCGCGGTGCGATTACGCTGGCCGGTGTGCTGTCTATTCCGCTGTTTTTACCTGATGGCATCGGTTTTCCGGCACGTTATGAGCTGGTGTTCCTTGCCGCCGGGGTGATTTTGTTCTCGCTGTTTGTTGGCGTTGTGGCGCTGCCGTCTCTGTTGCAGCATATTGAAGTGCGTGACCATTCCCAGCAGTACAATGAAGAACGACAGGCGCGGGCGATCATTGCCGAGGTAGCGATTGTCGCGATTCAGAAAATGGAAGAGCGTATGGCAGCCGATGCCGAAGAGAATATCGACAACCAATTGCTCACCGAAGTGAGTTCCAGGGTGATTGGTAATCTACGTCGTCGTGCGGATGGGCGTAATAACGCCGAAAGCTCGCTGCTGGAAGAGAACCTTGAACGCCGTTTCCGCCTGGCGGCCCTGCGTGCGGAACGCGCCGAGCTTTACCATCTGCGCGCGACACGGCAAATCAGCAATGAGACGTTACAGAAGATGCTGCACGATCTTGATTTGATGGAAGCGCTGTTAATCGAGAAAAAGTAAGTTTCCTCTCCCTTATCCCCACAAAATGCGAGCACGAACGGTCCCCTTTCCTCTTTGGGGAGAGGGTTAGGGTGAGGGGGAAAATGCGGCTCTGATGGTCATTCCGTTCACCTCCTGAGCCGCATATTCTCCTTGCCCCAAAGGGGAGAAGACAATGGATTATGCTCGCTGTGGCTATAGCATTCACTTATCGGGGCATTCCAGGTCTGATTACTTCTTTCCTTCGCCCAGCGGCACATCCGCAATATCCATATTCACCCAGAACCCTTCACAGCATTGCAGCCAGGCTTGTGCACTGCGGGAAAGATAGCTTCCTTCACGCCAAATCATCCCCAGATGCCAGCGTAAATCACTCTCCAGCGGAACCCAGCGCAGCGTCTGTTTATCCAGGCGCTGGCAAATGGGCTCCGGTAAAATCGCGATCCCTACGCCGGCCTGTACCATCGCAGCCAGGAAATCCCACTGCCCGCTACGCACGGCAATCCGCGGTTTCACGCCGTGGTCGTTAAAGAGCTGCATAAGCTGGCGGCTGAGGGCGAAATCTTCGTTATAGATGAGCAGCGGGTGCCCGGCCAACTGTTCAGGTGTGATGGACTGAATGTTGAGCCAGTCGCCGGAGCGCGGCACCAGCACACAGAGCGGATGGCTGAATAGCGGCAGGGTAGAAAGGCCGCTATCCTCCTCGACAGGCAGGGCGGTCATCGCCAGGTCCAGTTCGCCATTGGTGACCGCCTGCTGGACCGTCAGGCCGCCAAACTCGGAGATTTTCAGCTCAACGCCGGGATAGCGCTGGCGAAACAGGCCTATCGGCCCGGCCATCAGCATTCCGACCATTGGGGGGATGCCGAGGCGCAGCAGCCCTTTATTTAAATGGTTGATATCACCAAGTTCTGCCTCAAGCTGGCGAAACTCAGCAAGGATAGCCAGCCCGCGCTCGAACACCACGCGCCCGGTATCGGTGAGAAGTAATTTGCGTCCATCGCGAATGAGTAGCGTGCAGTTCAACTCATCTTCAAGATTTTTCAACATTTTACTGATTGTCGGCTGGGTGACGAACAACCGTTCCGCTGCGCGAGTGAAACTTTGCTGACGCACCACTTCCACAAAATAGCGCAGCGTTCTGATGTCCATAATTATTCCTTTAAACTATGCCTGCGATGAGTTTAATTCATTTCAGTATGGAGTAGCGGCTCCCTATACTGTGCTCTCTGTCTCATTTCCGCGAGAATTATCTATGGATATGGCGTTAGGTCGTATTACGCCTGCCATTGTGCGTCGACTGCAGGTGCCGGTTCAGGTTGTTATCTATGCCGGGCTGTTTATCGTGGCGCAATATCTGGTGCAGTGGCTGCATCTTCCCCTTCCCGCTAACCTGGTTGGCATGATCCTGATGCTGGCGCTGATTGTCTGTCGCGTGGTTCCCCTTAGCTGGGTGAGGGCCGGTGCGCGCTGGCTACTGGCCGAAATGTTACTGTTCTTTGTGCCTGCCGTCGTCGCCGTGGTGAATTACACTCAGCTTTTGATGGTGGAAGGCTGGCGTATTTTTGCCGTGATTGCCCTGAGTACCCTGATGGTGCTGGGGGCCACAGCCTGGGTGGTTGATAAGGTTTATCGCTTCGAAATCAGCAGGCTGAATCATGAATGATTTTGCCCTGAGCGTGCTCTGCCTGGTCATGACGCTGGTTATCTATTTTCTCAATAAGCGCCTGTACCGCCGGTTCCATAAACTCCCGTTAATGCCGTTAGTCTTCACCCCGATATTACTGGTACTGATCCTGGTGTTCGGGCATATCTCCTGGCAGCGTTATATCGGTGAATCTCACTGGCTGCTTTGGCTGTTAGGCCCGGCGACTATCGCCTTTGCCGTACCGGTGTATGACAACCTTGCGGTGATTCGTCGCCACTGGATGTCGCTTTCCGCAGGCGTTATCACCGCAACGGTGGTCGCCGTAACCAGTTCGGTCTGGCTGGCGCGTCTCTTTACCCTGCCGGATGACATTCAGCGCAGCCTGGCGGTGCGTTCGGTGACGACGCCGTTTGCGCTGGCGGCGGCAGGGCCATTGGGCGGACAGCCGGATCTGGTCGCTTTGTTTGTGGTGATTACCGGGGTATTCGGCATGGCGGTGGGGGATGTGCTCTTTTTGCGCCTCTCCATTCGCGAAGGAATGGCAAAAGGCGCGGGGTTTGGTGCGGCGTCTCACGGCGCGGGAACCGCCCGCTCCTACGAGCTGGGCCAGCAGGAAGGCGTCGTCGCCAGCCTGGTGATGATGCTCTCCGGCGTGGTGACGGTATTGGCCGCGCCGCTGGTGGCGCGGCTACTGTTTTAGCCCTCTTTTTTCAAACGCGATACCAGTTCGAACTCACGGAAATTGACCGGGCGCTGCTGTTGCATGGAAATATTGCCCGCGATGCCCGTCAGGATCGACATTGCCCCGGCGCGGTGATCGGCGGCACGTCTGAGCGGATCGTTACCCGGCGTGCCGAACAGATCGGCAAGCATCGCGTTATCACCGCCGCCGTGGCCGCCTTCGCCGAGGGTAAAACTGGCCTCCCGGGGGGCGGCAAACATCGGGAAGACAGTAATATTGCAGGACTCCAGACTTCCCTCGTTTGCGCGCTCGCCCCCGGCGTTCACATACGATTTTTCGACGATTTTCATCTCCAGTCGGCCTTCGCTGCCGTTAAACACCACATTCAGCCCTTCCCATGGCAAATACGTATTCAGCGAATAGCTGAGCTGGCACTGGTTCTGGTATTTCACCAGCACCGAAAGGGTATCTTCGATGGTGATGCCATCACTGAATACGCTCTGATCGCGCCAGTAGTGATCTTCATGCTCCGCGTCCAGATAGAGCGCCTTAAGCTGCGGATTGTCCGCCATGTGCAGCGCAAACGGGTCTTCTTTGGCCATCGCATAGCCGTGGGCGCGTGGATAGAACCCGGCCACGCCCCGTTTTTCCGCGTTCTCTTTGCCGTAAAAACGCAGGCTGCCTTCGGCGTAGACGCGCTCCGGGTAGCTATCGAGCCAGAAGTTCATTAAGTCGAAGTGGTGGGTGGATTTGTGGACCAGCAAACCGCCGCTGTTGCGTTTTTCCCGGTGCCAGCGGCGAAAATAATCGGCGCCGTGCTCGGTGTTGAGCAGCCATTCGAAGTGGACGGAGTAAACCTCGCCAATGGTGCCGTTCATCAGCAGTTCGCGCACTTTGCTGTGGTGCGGCGCATAGCGGTAATTAAACGCCACGCGAACGGTGTGCCCGGTCTCTTCAATGGCATCGAGAATACGGAGCGCCCGTTTTTCATCAATGGTCATCGGCTTTTCAGTGATCACATCGCAGCCCGCTTTCAGCGCCCGTACGATATAGTCGTCATGGGTGCGGTCCATGGTGGTGACGATAATAATGTCCGGACGCGTCTCGCGGATCATCGCCTCGAATTGCGCGGCTTTCCAGGTGGATACCGGAGCAGCGCCTTCGTTTTTTAATAATGTATTGGCGTAATTCATTCGCGTTTGGTTGGTATCGCAAAACGCCACCAGTTGCGCATTGTCTTTCCACTGACCGCCGATCGCAGAAATATATAATCCGGCGCGCCCACCTGTGCCGACCAGGGCATATTTTTTCATACTATCCTCAATTATTATCTGTGAGAGTAAATGACCTGGATGAAGTCATGAAACGTATTGCCCATCAATTAATGGAACTCAACAGCACCTTTATCTGGCACTGGCCATGGTTGATGCAAGGTGTTGAAAGCGCTAAGCAACACGGCTTTACAGGCATCATTCTTCATCAGCAGGAGTTATTTTCACTGCTGGCAACGCCCTCGCCATTGAGTCAGAAATTGAATGTGGAAAATCTCATTCATCAACAGCACTACGCGTTGCACTATTTAAAACGGGTGAACCAGTATCTGGCGGCGAATAATTTGTCTTTTTGGTTGCAGGGGGAGGCCGCGCCCGCTGACGATATTATTAAGCGTAAATTCCCGGAGCTTGCTTTCGACGATAAAAGCACGCCGGATTTCTGGAACCACTTTTATTCCACAACGCTGGCGCCGTTATTAAACGAATTACCCCATCTGAGCGGTATCATCCTTAGTCTGACGACCCCGTCTTTTCAGACGGTAGAGTGGCAAAAAAGTCTGCGTCAGGTCTGGCGGCAATTGCGCGGCGCCGGAAAAAAACTGATCCTGCGCGACTTTATTGATGACTCCTGGCCGCGCCAGCAGTTGTCGGGCGTACTGGCAACGCTGCCTCATGACGTTCGCGCCTCGATCAAAGCCACGGAACTCGATTACCACCCCGGTTTTGCCAATCACCCGCATATCGTCACCCTGCCGGATCATAAAAAATGGATCGAATACGATCTCTTTGGCATCGGTTACGGCTGGACAGCGCTGCCGTGCTGGCTTGCCGATGAAATCAGCGGACGGCTGAGCTGGGCCATCGGCGCGACGGACAACAGCGTAGAAGCCATTACCTGCCGGGTAAGCTGGCAGTGGCTACCGGACAGCCGCGTCATGGATTCGGTCAATGCCATCAATCTGCTGGGCCTGGCGGCGGCCAATCAGACGCAGGGCCACGTTTTTGACGACTGGGTCGAACTGCATGGGCTGCGCTTTCGTCAGCCGCAGGATAAAACCCGTCTTGCCGCGTTATTCCATTCCAGCTACGACTGGCTGTGTAAAACCCCTAATCTGCTGGGGCGACGCCTGCATTACCAAAGCCAGATCCCGGAAAGCCTGGCGCAGGCGCAACAATTGCTGCATATGGACACGCGCAGCGCCAACTGGCTGCAGGCATATCAGCCGCTGATGCCACCGGACGATCGTGACCTGGGCGGCGAACAGCGCCAGCTTATTGCGCTGGAAAAGCAAAATGCCTGTTTCCTGGCGGCCAATGCCGTACAAACCCTGCGTGAGCTGTTGCCGCGAATCACCTGCCCGGATGATTCGATGGAAACGTTAATGGCCGCCTGGCGCAATGCGGATATCTATAGCCAGATGTTCAGCCGGGTCACAGAGGTCGTTACCGATGTGCTGTGGCGCGATCATTATGGCGACGACGCCCTGCCTGCCAGAGCGCTCGAAAAGCATCAGCAATCTCTGCTGCGCTACGCCGATACGCTTGCCGCCTGGGTGAACAACCCGCCACCCGGTAGCCCGCTCTTTCTGCCGTTGCTACTGAGCCCCCAGCGTCTGGCGGCCTTTGCCGATACTCTGGAGGCGTCGCTGTGAAATAAGCATAAAGGGGCGCCGTCGGGCTGTCGTGTACCCGTCGACGACCTGCGTGTCGGGAAGGAGCAGGAGATGCAAAAGCGTGATGTTGCTTGCAAAGCAGGGGAAATGTTTGTGACAGGGATCGGCTTTTGGGCGGCAAAGAAGGTGATGTCTGTCACCTGTGGCGGGAAAAACTGTGATATTGCCCCGGTCATGGCTGACCGGGGCAGAGGGGCTTAGTGCGCGCGGCCCTGTGCGATGCCGACACCCGTTTGTGAACGGATGAACTGCGCACGGAACTGCTCACGCTCGCGAATACCTTCTTGCGTGTTGTCGGTAATCGAGAAAATCCAGATACCGATAAAGGCTACGGCGATAGAGAACAGCGCCGGGTATTCATATGGGAAAATCGCCTGCGCGTGGCCGAGGATTTGTACCCAAATGGTCGGGCCGAGGACCATCAGAATCACCGCCGTCAGCAGGCCCAGCCAGCCGCCAATCATTGCGCCACGGGTGGTCAGCTTTGACCAGTACATGGAGAGCAGAATGATGGGGAAGTTGCAGCTCGCCGCGATGGAGAACGCCAGTCCCACCATAAAGGCAATATTCTGCTTCTCAAACAGAATACCCAGCAGGATGGCGACCACACCGAGCACCAGTACGGTGATTTTCGAGACTTTCAGCTCCTGACGTTCGGTGGCGTCTTTACGAATGACGTTAGCGTACAGGTCATGAGAGACCGCCGAGGCGCCCGCAAGCGTCAGCCCGGCAACCACCGCCAGGATGGTGGCGAAAGCCACAGCGGAGATAAAGCCGAGGAACAGGTTGCCACCGACCGCATCCGCCAGATGCACCGCCGCCATGTTATTGCCGCCAATCAGCGCGCCCGCCGCATCTTTAAAGGCCGGGTTCGCCCCAACCAGCATGATGGCGCCGAAGCCAATGATAAAGGTCAGAATGTAGAAATAACCCATAAAACCCGTGGCGTAGAACACGCTCTTACGGGCTTCACGCGCATCTGACACCGTGAAGAAACGCATCAGAATATGCGGCAAACCTGCCGTACCAAACATCAGCCCCAGGCCCAGCGACAGTGCGGAGATCGGATCTTTAACCAGACCGCCCGGACGCATAATGGCTTCCCCTTTCGGGTGAACCGCCATCGCTTCGCTAAACAGGCTATTGAAGCTAAAGCCGACATGCTTCATCACCATAAAGGCCATAAAGCTTGCGCCGAATAGCAGCAACACGGCTTTGATGATCTGTACCCAGGTGGTGGCGAGCATACCGCCGAAGAGAACATAGAGCACCATCAGCACGCCGACCAGCACGACCGCAACGTGGTAGTTGAGGCCGAACAGTAACTGAATAAGCTTACCTGCCCCGACCATCTGGGCTATCAGATAGAGCGCTACCACCACCAGCGAACCGCAGGCGGAGAGGGTGCGAATCGGCCCCTGTTTGAGGCGATACGAGGCGACGTCGGCAAAGGTGTAACGCCCCAGATTACGCAGACGTTCGGCAATCAGGAACAGAATAATTGGCCAGCCGACGAGGAAGCCCAGCGAGTAAATCAGCCCGTCGTAGCCGGAGGTGTAAACCAGCGCGGAAATGCCGAGGAACGACGCGGCTGACATAAAGTCACCAGCAATCGCCAGGCCATTCTGGAAGCCCGTAATATTACCGCCTGCCGTGTAGTAATCGTTACGTGAACGCACGCGTTTTGACGCCCAGTAAGTGATATAGAGCGTCAGCGCCACGAAGATCAGGAACATGATGATCGCCTGCCAGTTGGTTGGCTGGCGTTGGACCGCGCCGGTAATGGCATCGGCGGCGTTGGCCGTAAAAGGCAGTGTGGCGGCGAGCGCCGTCAGAACACGCTTCATGATGCTTTTACCTCTTGCAGAACGGTTTTTGTCAGACGATCAAACTCGCCATTTGCCCGCCAGACGTACACGCCGGTCAGCAAAAACGAAATCACAATCACACCAATGCCAATCGGAATACCCCGCGTGACGCTGCTGCCCGCAGAGATCGGCGTACCGAGCCAGCCTGGCGCAAAGGCGATCAGCAGAATAAAACCGACATAGATAATCAGCATGATGATGGAAAGAATGAAGGCAAACCGTTGCCGCTTTTCGACGAGCTCCCTGTAATGCGCATTGTTTTCTATCCGTTGATAAATGGTGTCATTCATCACAGAACTCTCCAGAGGTAAGGTAGGGTTTGTTGTTATTCCCTCTCCCTTGAGGGAGAGGGTTAGGGTGAGGGGGTGGTTTGCGATGCCCTCACCCCGACCCTCTCCCACGGGGAGAGGGGGAATGCGAGGTTACGATGGCATGGTGATGGCCTGCTTCTCTTCGAGCAGTTTCTCCACGACACCCGGATCCGCGAGGGTCGAGGTATCGCCGAAATTGCTGGTATCCCCGGCGGCAATTTTGCGCAGAATACGGCGCATGATTTTGCCGGAACGGGTTTTGGGCAGAGAGTCGGTCCAGTGCAGGACATCCGGCGTTGCCAGCGGGCCAATCTCTTTACGTACCCAGTTGCGCACCTCGGTATAGAGCGCGGGGGTCGGCTCTTCACCGTGGTTCAGGGTGACGTAAGCGTAGATGGCCTGGCCTTTAATATTGTGTGGAATGCCCACCACCGCGGCTTCGGCGATTTTCGGATGAGAGACCAGCGCCGATTCAATCTCCGCGGTCCCCAGACGGTGGCCGGAAACGTTCAGCACGTCGTCCACGCGGCCGGTTATCCAGTAATAACCATCTTCATCGCGGCGCGCGCCATCGCCACTAAAGTACATGTTCTTGAAGGTTGAGAAGTAGGTCTGCTCAAAACGCTCGTGGTCGCCAAACAGGGTACGCGCCTGGCCCGGCCAGGAGTCGGTAATCACCAGGTTGCCCTCGGTGGCCCCTTCCTGCGGATGACCTTCGTTATCCACCAGCGCAGGCTGCACGCCAAAGAACGGACGGGTCGCGGAACCCGCTTTGAGCTGTATTGCACCCGGTAACGGGGTGATCATAAAGCCCCCGGTTTCGGTCTGCCACCAGGTGTCCATGACCGGGCATTTTTCGTTGCCGATTTTCTTCCAGTACCACTCCCAGGCTTCCGGGTTGATGGGCTCGCCGACGGAACCGAGAATGCGCAGCGAAGAGCGGTCCGTACCGTCAATTGCTTTGTCACCTTCCGCCATCAGTGCGCGGATAGCCGTAGGCGCGGTATAGAGAATATTGACCTTGTGTTTGTCCACAACCTGGCTCATACGCGCTGGCGTCGGCCAGTTCGGCACCCCTTCGAACATCAGGGTAATCGCGCCGCAGGCCAGCGGTCCGTACAGCAGGTAGCTGTGGCCGGTGACCCAGCCGACATCGGCTGTGCACCAGTAGACGTCGCCGTCGTGATAATCGAAGACATACTTAAAGGTGGTGGCTGCATAAACCAGATAGCCGCCGGTGGTGTGCAGTACGCCTTTAGGCTTGCCTGTAGAACCGGAGGTATAGAGGATAAACAGCGGGTCTTCGGCATTGACTTCAACCGGCTGGTGTTGCGGGCTGGCATTGGCGGTGAGCGCATCCCACCACAGGTCGCGGCCTTCGTGCCAGTCGATGTTGCCGCCGGTACGTTTAAGTACCACGACATGCTCAACGGTTTTTACATTCGGATTTTTCAGCGCATCATCGACGTTCTTTTTCAACGGGATATTACGCCCGGCACGTACGCCTTCATCGGCGGTGATCACCAGCCGGGAGCTGGAATCCACAATGCGTCCGGCAACGGCTTCCGGCGAGAAGCCACCGAAAATGACCGAGTGGACGGCACCGATACGCGCACAGGCCAGCATCGCGACTGCGGCTTCCGGAACCATGGGCATATAGATAGCCACCACGTCGCCTTTTTTAATGCCCAGATCTGTCAGTACATTGGCAAAACGGCAGACATCTGTATGCAACTGGCGATAGGTAATATGTTTACTTTGGCTGGCGTCGTCGCCTTCCCAAATGATGGCGGTTTGGTCGCCACGTTCGACAAGATGGCGGTCAAGGCAGTTGGCCGCAAGGTTCAGCGTGCCATCTTCGTACCATTTAATGGAGACATTACCCGGGGCGAAGGAGGTGTTTTTCACTTTCTGATAGGGTTTAATCCAGTCAAGGATTTTGCCTTGTTCGCCCCAGAAGGTATCAGGGTCGGTAATGGATTGCTGATATTTAGCCTCGTACTGCTCCGGATTGATCAGGCAACGTTCCGCAATATTTGCGGGAATATCGTGTTTATGGATTTGGCTCATGGCTTTTGCTCTCCTTGTAGGATGTTAATAATATGTCAAATAAACGTTAATTATAGGGGCTTTGCCTGGTTTGTTTATTATTTGCGCTATAGATCACGCATTGACTGAACAGTATGAAAACTGAACAAATGAATCTTTGAAGGAAAATAATTGCCGGAATTAATTATCTAAAAATGGCTGAAAAAAAGTTTTTTCATAACAAATGGTTATGTATGATAAATGGCATAAAAAAGCGTTTTTATGCATAAATTCAGTCAATCCCCCTTCTTGTAAAGGGTTGCGCCCTACACCCTGCAAATGGTACTGATAATGCGCGTTAAAAAACCCCGCAAGAGCGTGTGACGCTAACCATACCCTTTCCGTATGAGTCGTTCCCCACCGGGAAGGTCGCTTCATTGAGGATGTCTCGAGTTATGAAAAATTTGAAAGTCAGCCTGGCCTGGCAGATTTTGCTGGCCCTGGTGCTGGGTATTCTTCTGGGCAGTTACTTGCATTATCACAGCGACAGCCGCGAATGGCTGATTGCGAATCTTCTGTCTCCGGCAGGCGATATCTTTATTCATTTGATCAAAATGATTGTTGTGCCGATTGTTATCTCCACGCTGGTGGTGGGTATTGCCGGTGTGGGTGATGCGAAACAATTGGGGCGTATTGGCGCCAAGACCATTATTTATTTCGAAGTGATCACCACGGTGGCCATTGTGCTGGGTATTACGCTGGCGAATGTCTTCCAGCCGGGGTCGGGCATTGATATGTCACAACTCGCGGCGGTGGATATTTCGAAATATCAGAGCACCACGGCAGAAGTGCAAAGCCACGCGCATGGCTTGATGAACACGATTTTGTCTCTGGTGCCGACCAACATCGTGTCTTCGATGGCGAAGGGCGAAATGCTGCCGATTATTTTCTTCTCGGTACTGTTTGGCCTGGGGCTCTCTTCACTGCCTGCCACGCACCGCGAACCGCTGGTTACGGTGTTCCGTTCTGTCTCTGAAACCATGTTCAAAGTAACCCATATGGTGATGCGTTACGCGCCGGTCGGCGTATTTGCGCTGATCTCCGTAACGGTCGCGAACTTCGGTTTTGCGTCCCTGTGGCCGCTGGCGAAACTGGTAGTGCTGGTTTACTTTGCGGTGCTGTTCTTTGCGCTGGTGGTGCTGGGACTGGTGGCGCGGATGTGCAAACTCAGTATCTGGACGCTCATCCGCATTTTGAAAGATGAGCTGATCCTGGCCTACTCCACTGCAAGCTCCGAAAGCGTGCTGCCGCGTATCATTGAGAAGATGGAAGCCTATGGCGCGCCAGCGTCCATCACCAGCTTCGTGGTACCGACCGGTTACTCCTTTAACCTCGACGGTTCTACGCTGTACCAGAGTATTGCTGCCATCTTTATTGCACAGCTTTACGGTATCGACCTGTCGCTGGGCCAGGAGATCATTCTGGTGCTGACGCTGATGGTTACCTCTAAAGGTATTGCCGGTGTGCCGGGCGTTTCGTTCGTGGTGTTGCTGGCAACGCTGGGCAGTGTAGGCATTCCGCTGGAAGGTCTGGCCTTTATCGCCGGTGTTGACCGTATCCTTGATATGGCGCGTACTGCCCTGAACGTCGTGGGTAATGCGCTGGCGGTACTGGTTATCGCCAAGTGGGAACATAAGTTTGACCGTAAAAAAGCCGCGGCTTACGAGCGTGAAATGCTCGGCAAGTTCGACAAGACGGCCGATCTGTAATCGTCACGCCGCCTTCCGTCCGGGAGGCGGCGCTTCTTGTTTCAGGCCGTGATAACGGTAATCTGTTGTTCCTTTAATACGGTACGCAGTGCATCGCTGATATTCGCTTCAACGATTATCACGTCAAGCGCCTGAGGCCGTGCCACAACATAGCGCGCCACGCCGGGCAGTTTATCTGCCGTCAGGGCAACAACCGTCTGGTTACTCTGTTTCAGCACCGCTTTTTTAAATTCGCAGTCGGCAAAATCAAACCCCGTCAGCCCAATTTCCGGGTCCATAGCGCAACCGCCAATAAACACCTGATCGAATAACA
Organism: Phytobacter sp. RSE-02; assembly: GCF_040578655.1. NCBI lineage: Bacteria > Pseudomonadati > Pseudomonadota > Gammaproteobacteria > Enterobacterales > Enterobacteriaceae > Phytobacter > Phytobacter sp. RSE-02. The sequence goes on from NZ_JBEULY010000009.1 coordinate 59,691, forward strand.
TCTCCTGAATCTGTGCAACGGCACCGCTACCGACGCATCCTCCCGTGGCCTGATGAATCTGTCCGCCCAGAAGGATCACTTCGCTGTGCGAGCGTTTCATAAGTTCGACGGCGATTTCGGGTGAGTTCGTCACCGCTGTGATGCGGATATCCGCAGGCAGGGCTCTGGCGATGGCCAGATTCGTCGTACCGGCATCAATGAAAATACAGGTGTCTGGCTTCACCAGCGCTGCGCATTGCTGCGCGATCTTGTCCTTTTCTGCACTATTTTTTACTTTGCGACTGTGAAAATTCCCGGCCTCCGGCAACTGTAGTACCGCGCCTCCATAGACCTTTTTGCACACGCCTGAATTACTAAGTTCTTGTAAATCCCTGCGAATCGTATGTTCAGACACCTGCATCTGGTTGGCGAGTTCTGCACAGACAACGCGTCCGTTTTCCTGCAAAAGCTGGCGAATACGTGCTTGTCGCTGTTGCGGAAAAGCTGCATAATCGAGCATAAAGCCTCTTTATTGAAATGCCATCGAGCAATAATGAGCATAATCCAGCATTGTTAACCGCCTTGTCAATGCGGCTACCGGGCATAACCACTGTGGAGATAAAAGATGAAAATTGCACACGTCGCGCTCTGGACGCGCAACCTGGATGCGCAGGTCGCTTTCTGGCAGGAAGTGTTCGGCGGGCAGAGCAACGAACGCTATCTCAGTAAAAACCGTCCTGGCTTCGCCTCGCACTTCATTTCCCTGAGCGAGGGGCCGACCATTGAACTGATGGCCTTGCCTGAGCTTGATGATGCGCCGGTTAATCCGGAGTTTGTCGGCTGGGCGCATATCGCGATTACCGTTGGCAATGTCAGTGAGGTGGACGCGATGGCGCAAAAAGCACAGGCTAACGGGTGTTTACTAAGCCCGGCGAGATGGACCGGCGATGGGTTTTATGAAGCGGTGATTGCCGACCCGGACGGCAATCGCATTGAGCTGGTCGCGGCGTAATCTCCCTTATCGGGCCATATAATATATGCACGCTGACTGTCGCCTCCTAAATTGCGGGGCGATTTTTTTATAGCAGATTAAGTAATTGTAGCCATAATACGTCTGTCGCGGATATTAGCACGCGTTTAACGTTACCCTGATGATACGGAGAGTTCAGGAATGTCAGACTTTTATCTACATGAAGGCAATCGCTATATTGTTAAAAATCAAAAGGGATTGAAAATAGCCCTGGCGATCGCGTTTGCTGCGATGGGTGTTTATGCCTATTTCAAACATGAATCATCACTGCGCGGTATTATTGTCGCGCTTGTTTTATTTGCCATTGCCGGCGTGATGCTGGCGACGCTGCGCATCAAGATGGTATTTGATTTAGATAAACGCATTTTTTATATCCAGAACGGCGGCGGCAAAACGACATACAACCAGTCGTTGGATAATTTCACCGGGCTTGAGTTGATTCGCCAGTACCGCTTTTTTGGCCTTATTCGTAACAGTATTGTCAATGTGGTCTTTAACGTTGACGGTAAAACCTCGAAAATGCCGATAAGGCAGTTTGGCCCCGGCCAGAAAGCGCCGCAGGCTATGATGGAAGAGACGGAAGCCTTTCTGGGTATCAGCCCGCGAGGAGATGCCTGATGCCAGCCCCTTTGCTGGTGGAGTTGACCGACCGGCGCCTGGTCTATCGCCCGTGGAAGGTCGGTAGTGCACTGGTATTTGTCGCGGCCGGTATTGCCCTGCTGGTCGGCACGTTTATTTGGACGCAAATGAACGACAGGACACTGCAATCCGTCATCGTGTTTCTGCTTTTCGGTGCCGTTCTGACGGGGTACGGGCTTATCTACACCCTAAAGAATGCGGAAGTGCTTATTTTTGATGTCGCCACCGGGCGAATAACGAAGAAAGCTCCCTTTCTGCCGGAAAAAGATCTCAGCCGCTTTAATGAGATCTACTCCATTTCGCGCGTCGGCGAGATGCGGACATTTCATTATGCCCTGAGCCGTAAGAGTGAGCACGGCGGCGGTAATATTGCCATTTCTGACGATTTTTTAAGTGAAAAACGCGAACCTGAACGCGCTGCGTTTGAAGAGAATATTTTGCCTGTTATTTCAAGGCTGCTTAATTTAAAACCATAATCATTTAATGGTTATGTCATAAGTAACAAAATAAAACGGGGTGCGATAATCACACCCCGTTTTTTTGTAGGCCGCTATTAGCCCAGTGCGCTTTCGCGCAGACGCGATTTCAGTTTGTTGTACTCGTCGATCACATACTGCTCGGCAGCACGCTGGTCGGGAATACGTTCTACATTCACCGCGCAGTACTTGTACTCTGGCGTTTTGGTAATCGGACTCAGATTCTCCGTCACCAGCTCGTTACAGGCACCAATCCACCACTGGTAGGTCATGTACACCGCGCCTTTATTCGGGCGTTCACTGACCTGCGCACGGGTGATAATCCGGCCTTTACGCGAGTTCACCCACACCAGCGCTTCATCTTCAATACCGAGGCGTGCGGCATCGGCGGTGTTGATTTGCGCGTAGCCGGGTTCATCTGCCAGCGCCGACAGCGCCGCACAGTTGCCGGTCATCGAACGACAAGAGTAGTGGCCCACTTCACGCACGGTAGAGAGCACCATCGGGAACTCGTCGTTGAGTTTGTCGATTGGCGCGACCCAGTCGCAGGTGAAGAACTTCGCCAGCCCGGTATCGGTGTCGAACTTCTCTTTGAAGAGATACGACGTCCCCTGATCGGCATCCGATGTATCGCGACACGGCCACTGAATGTAGCCCAGCTCACCCATTTTCTCATAGGTGGCACCGTAGAAATCCGGGCAGAGATGACGCAATTCGTCCCAGATTTCCTGCGTGTTGTTGTAATGCATCGGGTAGCCCATACGGGTGGCAATCTCACTGATAATCTGCCAGTCCGTTTTCAGATCCCACTTCGGTTCTACCGCTTTAAAGAAGCGCTGGAAGCCACGGTCAGCCGCTGTGTACACACCTTCGTGCTCACCCCAGGAGGTGGATGGCAATATGACGTCCGCCGCCGACGCGGTTTTGGTCATAAAGATATCCTGCACAATGACCAGTTCCAGATCCTCAAACGCTTTACGCACGGCGGAGAGTTCTGCATCGGTCTGCAGCGGATCTTCCCCCATGATGTACGCGGCGCGCACTTCACCATGCGCCGCGCGGTGCGGCAGTTCGCTGATGCGATAGCCGGTATGCGCGGGCAGCTCGGCCACGCCCCAGGCTTTCGCAAATTTATCGCGGTGAGCCTGTTCTTTGACGAACTGGTAGCCTGGGAAGGTATCCGGCAGCGCACCCATATCGCAGGCGCCCTGGACGTTGTTCTGCCCACGTACCGGGTTCACCCCCACATGCGGTTTGCCCAGGTTGCCCGTCAGCATGGCGAGACTGGTCAGTGAACGTACCGTCTCTACGCCCTGATAGAACTGGGTTACGCCCATGCCCCACAGGATGCTGGCATTTTTCGCACCGGCATACATGCGGGCGGCTTTACGGATATCCGCAGCGCACACGCCCGTGATCTCTTCCACCGACTCCGGCGTATAGCCTTCGACGATTTTTTTGTACTCTTCAAAACCCTGGGTACGCGAGGCCACGAACGCCTGGTCGTACAGGTTTTCTTCAATAATCACATGCCCGAGTGCGTTTAACAGCGCGATGTTCGAGCCGTTTTTCAACGCAACGTGCATATCAGCAATACGCGCGGTTTCGATTTTGCGCGGATCGCAGACGATGATTTTTGCCCCGTTCTGTTTCGCCCGAATCACGTGGTTAGCGACGATAGGGTGCGAATCCGCCGGGTTATAGCCAAAGATAAACACGAGATCCGTGTTATCGATTTCGTTAATGGCATTACTCATTGCGCCATTGCCGACCGACTGGTGCAGACCTGCAACCGATGGGCCGTGTCAGACGCGTGCGCAGCAGTCCACGTTATTGGTACCAATAACGGCGCGCGCAAATTTTTGCATTATGTAGTTGGTTTCGTTCCCCGTACCGCGGGACGAGCCGGTTGTCTGAATCGCATCCGGGCCATACTTCTCTTTAATGGCGCTCAGGCGAGTGGCAACGTAATCCAGGGCTTCATCCCAGGAGACGGCTTCCAGTTTGCCGCCACGCTGGCGACGGATCATTGGGGTTTTCAGACGAGGCGTAAGGATCTGTGTATCGTTAATAAAATCCCAGCCATAGTAGCCTTTCAGACACAGGGTACCCTGGTTGGTTTTTCCTTGCGCAGCCTCCGCCCGAACGATTTTTCCGTTATCCACCACCAGGTTAATCTTGCAACCTGAGGCGCAATACGGACAAACCGTGACGACTTTTTTCATCGCTATCGCTCCAGTTAAGAAAGATCGCGCTTTGCGCGCTCACTCGACCCATTATGCATCTTCTATGCCATGCTTCTTTTGTGGGTATTGCCTGATTTTACGTCCGAATTTTGGTCAAAATACTGACGAAGGGCAGGCCATCGTCAAATTTGACGTGACGAAGGCGAGGGGATGTGACCGCGATTATAAAAACAGCATTAATTCACCGCCTTTATGGTTCTGCCAAATAAAATAAAGCAACGAGTCACTTTTCCTGACGGATGCGGACAATGAAACCTGCGATTCTGGTAGTGGATGACGATGTGGCGGTCTGCGAACTGCTCAGGGATGTGTTGAGCGAGCACGTCTTTACGGTATACGTGTGTCATAACGGGCTGGATGCGATTGCCGCGACAGCAAGGCATCCTGAGATTGCGCTGGTGTTGCTCGATATGGTTCTGCCGGACATCAACGGCCTGATGGTGCTTACCCAACTGCAGAAACAACGCCCTGATCTGCCGGTGATTATGCTCACGGGGCTGGGCAGTGAATCGGATGTGGTAGTGGGGCTGGAAATGGGGGCTGATGACTATATTGGCAAACCCTTTACCCCACGGGTGCTGGTGGCGCGCGTGAAGGCGGTGATGCGCCGCACGGGCGCGCTGGCGGCGGATGTGCAGACGATGAAAATGGCCGGGTATGCCTTTAATGGCTGGCATCTTGATCCCGCACGCTGCCAGCTTAGCGACCCCCGTCGGCAAACCGTTGATTTAACCCAGGGGGAATATAGCCTGCTGCTGGCACTGGTTCAAAACGCGCGTCGTGTACTCAGCCGTGAGCAACTGCTGGAATTGACCCACAGTGAAAGCATTGAGGTGTTTGACCGCACTATCGATGTATTGATCATGCGCCTGCGCCGCAAAATTGAGATCAACCCGCATCAACCCGCGTTAATCAAAACAATACGCGGGCTGGGCTATGTTTTTGCGGCGGATGTCGTACACAGCGAACAGGCGGCGTAGCGGCGCTATGGCGCGCCGTCGATCTCTTGTTTTAATTCTTCCAGCGATTTCGCCCCGTCGATGGCGTTCGCGCAAAGCAGGCTTGCTCGGGCGCAGGCGTGGGCCAGTTGAATGCTTTGCGCCAGCGGCCAGTGTTCGTGGCAACCGTAGAGCAGCCCGGCGCAAAACGCATCTCCCGCACCGACGCTACCGATGATCTCCTCCTGCGTGAGCATCTGGGTGGCTATCCACTGACCCTCGCGGCCAGGTTCCTCCCCCCATGCCCCCTCCGGGCAGTGGATCACCACGCGCTGGCGTACCCCGGCGGCGAGCAACTGCGAGGCGGCCGTGGCGATGTTGGCAATATGCGGCGAATCGTCAGGCAGGCGCATCTCCAGCCCGCTAAATTCTCCCGCTTCCATCTCGTTGATGACCAGATAATCCAGATGCGGCAGGCAGGGCATCACCAGCGGCTGATAACGCGGATCGCCCTTGCGGGAGACCAGATCGAGCGACGTTTCGTAACCCTGCTCGCGCATCTGTGCCAGCAGGCGGGCGCTGCGGGTACCAAACTCCTCATCCGGCAGGTCAAGGCTGTCGAGCAGCAACAGATAGCCGAGATGGAAGATTTTCATGGTCTGGTCCAGGCTGTCGAATGCCGGGAGATCCAGAAGACGGTTTGCGCCGGGGGAGTGGAAGAAGGTGCGTTGGCCGGTTGGATCGGTCATGACCTGCGACATGGAAGTCGGGGCAGAATTGGTGCGCTGCACATGCTGGCGATTGACATGATACTGGTCGAGCATCGCCATAATGTAATCCCCGTCGCTGTCTTCACCCACCAGCCCCACTGCCTGAAGCGGCATGCCCGTGCGCATTTTGGCCAGCGTCAGCAGGACATTGAGCGGCGCTCCACCGGTAGAACGCTCGCTTTGCGTGATCTCCGCTAGCCAGCCACGCTCCGGCCATTGCACAATCTGGTGTACATGATCGACCAGCATGTTTCCGGCGGCGATAACTCCTTTTCTTTCCATCAGAGTTGCCCCGCGCTGCCAAAGACGCGCATCTGCCCGGCAACGGTGTCGGTGATGGCCTCTTCCACGCTCAGCAAGAGCTGGGCGAATTCGTCGTAGAGAGGCTGGCGGTTGGCCATGCGTGCTTCAATGGTGTCCAGCGCCGCTTGCGACATCCCGGTATAGAAATTGATTTTATGGATGCCAAGCCCGATAGCGCGCCGGAAATCCGCGTCACTGATGCCAGAACCACCGTGGAGCACCAGCGGCAGGCCGGTTTGCTGGCGAATCGCCTCCAGGCGAGCAAAGTCGAGCTTCGGTTCCCCTTTGTATTTACCATGGGCGTTACCAATGGCGACGGCGAGGGTGTCGATACCGGTACGGTCGACAAAATCACGCGCTTTGGCGGGGTCGGTAAACCAGGCTTCATCCGCATGACCATACAATGCGCCACCTTCATCGCCGCCAACGGCCCCGAGTTCAGCTTCCACCGAGACGCCCACCGCATGGCACATCTTCACCACTTCCCGCGTCTGGCGAATATTCTCTTCATATTCCAGCGTAGAGCCATCAAACATCACCGAGGTAAAACCCAGCCTTAAGGCGCGCACCACGGATTCAAAATGCAGGCCGTGATCGAGGTTAAGCACCACCGGAATGTCATGGTGGGCGGCTTCGTATTTTACCGCTTCCACCAGAGATTCGAGGGAGACATATTTGAAGTGCACCTCGGCGATATTGATGATGAAAGGCGAACGCTCCTGTCTCGCCGCAGCATACAGCGCGCGTAAAAAGTGGGAGTCGAGCACGTTGAACGCGCCCAGCGCGTAGTGATGTTCACGGGCGTGCGCCAAACCCTGGGCAAGCGAAATCAAAGCCATCGTATTCTCCTTAGCTCAGAAACAGACCATATTCGTTACACAGCACTAGCTGCGCGGGTTCGTCTTCCAGAATGTCGTTAAAGCGATCTACCGGGTGCAGGAAATGGTTGTCATGTTCGTCATCGTTGACCGACGACACTTCGCCGACCAGCACATCGCCGAAACCGGATTCGCCCCAAAAGCTGTGGTACAGACCGGGCGGCAGGCAAATGCTTTCCCCTGGTGAGAGGCGTAACTGGCTGCCCGCTGAATGTGTCTGGAGACAACCGTCGATAACCACGCTCACGTTGGTATACGTCGTCTCTTCATGCGCGCCGGCGTTCCACAGCTCGATAATCAGATTGCCGCCGCCACGGTTAATAATGTCTTCGCGTTTGCGCCAGTGAAAATGCATGGGTGTGACCTGCCCGTCGCGCACGTGCATGATTTTTTCCGCATAGCATTTGGCGTAAGGGGTGCCATTTGGCGAACCATTGCGCAGGGTGAAAAGGGTGAGTCCCTGGGTGTAAAAATTATCACCGCCGAAAGCGGTGACATCCCAACCCAGCTTTAAGTCGAAGACTTCGCGCCAGCTATCGTGATCAAGTTGATGCCATTTGGTTGGGGGAAAACTGGCGAAGGGCGGCAAGTGGACGTCATGCATGGAAAAGAATTGCCGGGTATGGCCGAGGATTTCATTGATTTCGGAGCGTTTCATGACTATCTCCTGATGGCATTTGAGCGCGTTGTGCCCCTCACCCTAACCCTCTCCCCACAGGGGCGAGGGGATGGTTTGCTCCCTCTCCCCATAGGGGATGGTTTACTCCCTCTCCCCTATGGGGAGAGGGCAGGGGTGAGGGGAAAAAATCGCACTTATTTAACCGTCCAGCCCTTATAGGTACTGACGTTTTTCTTGTCGATCATCGTCACCGGGATCAGCACAGGCTCTTTCGGCGCGGGTTTCCCCTGCAGAATGTCATAGCCGATTTCCACCGCTTTGGCCGCCATTACCTGGGGATCTTGCGCCGGGGTCGCGACAAACAGCGAGTTCTCGCGTTTCAGCGCCTCTTCACCGTCCGGGCTGCCGTCCACGCCAACGATAAAGAACTCGTTACGTTGTGCCTGTTTAGCAGCCAGATCGGCGCCGATCGCCGTTGGATCGTTAATCGCAAACACACCGTCGATCTTCGGATTCGCGGCCAGCAGAGAGGTCATCACTTCCAGACCCCCTTCGCGGCTGCCTTTGGCGTTCTGGTTAGACGACAGCACTTTGATATCCGGGTGGCGCTTGAATTCGGTCTGGCAGCCTTCCACACGGTTCTGTACCGCAGAGACCGGCGGTCCGTTGATGATGACTACATTGCCTTTACCTTTCAAACGGTCGGTAATGTACTTACAGGCCATCTCCCCGGCCTGGGTGTTATCCGAGGTAATGGTGGCATCTGCCCCTTCCGCCGCAACGTCAACGGCGACCACGACGATACCGGCATCTTTCGCGCGTTTGACCGCAGGCCCAATGCCTTTCGAATCCGCGGCGTTGAGGATAATCATGTCCACTTTGGCGGCGATAAAGTTATCGATTTGCGCCACCTGTTGGCCAAGGTCGTAGCCGCTGGAAACCAGCGTTACTTTCACCTTATCGCCCGCCAGTTTACGTGCTTCCAGCTCCGCCCCTTTGGTGATTTGCACGAAGAACGGGTTGGCAAGGTCGCCTACCGTTACCCCGATCGATTTCAGTTCTTTTGCCTGCGCAAATGGCGCTGTGGCAAGCAGTGCGCCAGCACAGAGCGCGGTGACTAACGGCTTCAAACGCATATTCTTTCCTCACGTAGGGTTTTCAGGGAAATCTTGTTGTTATGCACTTTGATGATGTCGGGTACGGTATTTGTCTATCAGCACTGCAATGATGATCACCGCCCCTTTGATCACCAGTTGCCAGAAGTAAGAAACGCCCATCAATGTCATGCCATTGTTCAGGGTGGCGATAATCAGCGCCCCGACCAGCGTACCGGTGATGGTGCCGATGCCGCCGACGAAACTGGTGCCGCCGAGGATGACCGCCGCGATGGCGTCAAGCTCGTAGCCCATACCAAGGTTACCGTTGGCGCTGTACAGACGAGACGCGCTCATCACCCCGCCAAGGCCAGACAGCAGGCCGCTCATGCCGTAGACAAACAGCAGTACCAGCCACACTTTGATACCGGTAAGACGCGCCGCCTGCATGTTGCCGCCGACGGCATAAATGTGCACGCCCAGGGTGGTACGACGCAGGATGAACCAGCAGACCACAATCACCGCCAGCGCAATCACCACCAGCCAGGGGATCGGCCCGAGATAGTTATTGCCAATCCACTCAAACCCGATACTGGAGTTAATAACCGTGGTGCCGTCCGCCAGCAGGTAAGCCGCGCCGCGCAGCGCCGTATAGGTGCCAAGCGTAACGATAAAGGGGGGAAGCCCGGCGAACGCGACCAGTACGCCGTTAAACAACCCCAGCACCAGACCGAGCATCAGCGCGGCGGGTACGGAAAGGAAAGCCAGTTCCGGGATCAGCGACACCACCATCGCCGCCACCGCCGTGGTGCCGAGGATGGACCCGACTGACAGGTCAATGCCGCCGGTCAAAATGATAAAGGTCATCCCTGCCGCCAGCACGATGTTGATCGACGCCTGGCGGGTGATATTCAGCAGGTTGCTTTCTGTAAAAAAGTTTGGTGCGATAAAGCCAAATACTGCGACAATCAGGATCAAGATTGGCAAGATGCCGACTGTTTGCATCAGATCGCCCATCAGCATTTTTTTCGCCGAGGCCGATTTCGCCACCTGTTGTGGCGTGGTGGCAGAGGTCTCTTTCGATTCAGTCATGGTGCACCGCCTGATGATGGGATTCGTTCACGCCGGTCGCCAGCGTCATAATGTTTTCCTGGGTAATACGTTCGCCTTCCAGTTCACCGGCGATACTGCCTTCATGCATCACATATACGCGGTCGCTCATACCGACCACCTCCGGTAACTCGCTGGAAATCATCAGAATAGCCACCCCTTTACGCGCCATCTGGCTCATGATGCGATAGATTTCGCTCTTGGCCCCGACATCGACGCCGCGTGTGGGCTCATCGAGAATCAGGATGCGCGGCCCGATGGCGACCCAGCGGGAGATCAGCAGTTTTTGCTGATTGCCGCCGGAAAGACCACCCGCCCGCACCTGAGAGTGGGGCACGCGGATATTGAGTAACTTGATGGCGTCATCGGAGATGGATTGCGCTTTCTTGCGGTCGAGCAGGCCGTAACTGGCATCGCGCTCAATGGTCGCCATCGTGATGTTTTCCTGCGCGGCCAGCTCCAGAAACAACCCTTGTTCTTTGCGGTTTTCGGTGAGGAAGCCGATGCCTAAATCAATGGCGGCTCGCGGGGAGTGGATAACCACCGGTTCGCCATCGATTTCAATCACCCCGCCGGTAGCTTTACGCACGCCAAAAATCAGTTGTGCGAGCTCTGAACGACCTGCGCCCACCAGTCCGGCAAGGCCGACGATCTCTCCGGCGCGTACCTGCAGGCTGACCGGCTGGATTTTTTTGCCGTCGGTGAGGTGATGAATGTTCAGACGGACATCGCCCCGTGGAATATCGCGTTCTTTATTGAAGAGATCGCTGAGCGGGCGGCCCACCATCATGCGTACCAGTTCTGAGGCGTTGAGTTTGTCGCGGGTCAGGCTGCCCACATACTGACCATCACGCAGGACGCTAACCCGGTCGGAAAGCTCATACACTTCTGCCATGCGGTGGCTGATATAGATGATTGCCATCCCTTCGTCGCGCAGACGCATGATCAGTTCAAACAGGCGGTGTGTTTCACGAGAGGAGAGGGCGGCGGTGGGTTCATCCATCACCAGAATACGGCTGTTACGATGCAGGGCGCGGGCGATTTCGACCTGTTGCTGTTCGGCGATGGTCAGTTTCATCACCAGGTCGCTGGCTTTGAACTGAGCGCCGAGGCGGTCAATCACGCTTTGCGCCTGAGCGACCATGTCCCGGCGCTGAATTAGCCCACCGCGGGAAATCTCACTGCCCAGAAAGATATTTTCGGCGACGGTCAGATTGGGGGCTAACTGCATCTCCTGATAGATCAGTGTGATGCCCGCCGCCAGCGCGTCTTTTGGCCCTTTGATATTAAATGACTGTCCGTCAATTAATATCTCGCCGCTGGTGGCGGTGTATGCCCCCGCGAGGATCTTCATCAGGGTGCTTTTACCCGCGCCGTTTTCCCCCATCAGTGCGTGGATTTCGCCAGGATATACCGTCAGATCCACGCCTTTGAGCGCGTAAAACTTGCCAAACGCTTTGGCAATATTGCGCATCTCCAGAACCGGCGTCTTGCTCATGGCTTACTCCTGCAAGGGTTATCAATACTTGCAGTCCACCACGATGAAATAAATGCAGAATGACATTGGGCGTTCATATTTGTCATATTGCTGAATAGTTAACGAAGATCACAGTTACGCAACATAACTTCCTTCACCCTCACCCCAGCCCGCACCGAACAGTCCCCTCGCCCCTCCGGGGAGAGGGTTAGGGTGAGGGGAACACAGACAACGGAGCCCGCTATGCCCTATCGGCACAACTCGTTTTTCGCCAGCGCGCGCGGGCGGTTACTGTTCTTCAACTTGCTGGTGATGGCCGTGACCCTGATGGTTTGCGGCGTTGCGGTATTGGGATTTCGCCATGCCAGCCAAATCCAGGAGCAGGTGCAGCAGCAGACGCTGGATGACATGACTGGCAGCATGAACCTTGCGCGTGATACGGCAAATGTCGCCACGGCGGCGGTGCGCCTTTCGCAGGTAGTGGGGGCGCTGGAATATAAGAGCGAAGCGGAACGGCTCAAGGCGACCCAAATGGCGCTGCAAAAATCGCTGGAACAACTCGCCCGTGCCCCGCTGGCCCAACTGGAACCGCAACTGGTGGAGCGCATTACCTGGCGCAGCAATGAACTGGAACAGAGTGTGACGCAGATGCTGGAGCGTGGTCAGCGCCGCCATCTTGAACGTAATGCGCTACTCAGTTCGCTGTATCAGAATCAAAGTTATCTGCGCCATTTGCAGGAGATTAACCTGCGCGATGGCATTGCCATTGGCGATCCCCGTTTACTCGGCGAAATGGACAGGCTGCTGGCCGCTGCCATCCGTACCCCCTCGCCACGCCCGACGATCCAGCAACTGACGGAGATCCGCACACAGTTGCCAGAGCGCACCGACAACCCGGTGGTGAATGGCATTTTGCAGGATTTCAACGATGAGCTGGCAAAGCTCGGCCCGCTGGCGGCGCAACTGGATGAGAGCGATCTGGCGATAAGCTGGTTTATGTTTCATATCAAAGCGCTGGTCGCCATTCTCAATACCGATATCAATCAGTACGTTGCCCAGGTGGCGCAGGCTTCTGAGCAACGGACCGCGCAAAGTCACAGTGAAATGCGCTCGATCATTATCTTTATCAGCGCCTTTGCTCTGCTGGCGCTGGTGATTACCGGGTTTGCTGGCTGGTATATCTACCGCAATCTGGGGTCGAATTTAACGGCGATTTCCCGTGCGATGTCCCGTCTGGCGCGCGGTGAGCCGGATGTTCCTGTACCAGCGCTGCAACGACGTGATGAACTGGGCGAACTGGCGCGCGCCTTTAACGTCTTCGCCCGCAATACCGCCTCGCTTGAGCACACCTCTAAGTTGCTCAAAGAGAAAAGCACCCAACTGGAGACCACCTTCCATGCCATGCGTGATGGCTTTGCGCTGTTCGATAGTCAGGGCTGCCTGGTGGTGTGGAACCCGCAGTATCCGTTGCTGCTTGGCCTCTCTGTCGAGGCGCTGCAACGCGGGCAGCACTATCAGAGCCTGCTGCGTCAGGTGAGTGAGCTGCCGGACCATGTGCAGGAGAACCTGGCGCGACCCATGCCAAAACCGCAGGAGCTTCGTCTGGCGGATAACCGCACTATTGAGCTGCGATTTAGCCCGGTGCCGGGGCGCGGAATGGTCAACGTCGTACTGGACAGAACGGAACGTAAGGGGCTGGAAGAGGCGCTGTTGCACAGCCAGAAAATGAAAGCCGTCGGTCAGCTTACCGGTGGGCTGGCACACGATTTCAATAATTTACTGGCGGTCATTATCGGTAGCCTGGAACTGGTGAACCCGCAATCGCCGGATGCCCCGCGTATCTCTCGCGCGCTAAAAGCGGCTGAGCGTGGGGCGATGCTGACCCAGCGTTTGCTGGCCTTCTCGCGTAAGCAATCTCTGCACCCCCATGCAGTAGAGATGCAGCCGCTGCTGGAGAATTTAAGCGAGCTGATGCGTCATTCTCTTCCTGCCACGTTGACGCTGGAGATTGAGGCTCAGCAACCTGCCTGGCCTGCATGGATTGACGTTGGACAACTGGAAAACGCCATTATCAATCTGGTGATGAACGCGCGGGATGCGATGGAAGGGCAGAAAGGGACGATCAAGATCCGTACCTGGAACCAGCGTGTGACGCGCAGCGACGGACGCAGGCAGGATATGGTGGTACTGGAAGTGATCGACAGAGGTTGCGGCATGTCCGAAGAGGTGAAGGCCCGCGTCTTCGAGCCGTTCTTCACCACCAAGCAGACCGGCAGCGGCAGCGGCCTGGGGCTGTCGATGGTATACGGCTTTGTGCGCCAGTCCGGTGGACGGGTGGCTATTGATAGCGCGCCAGGTCAGGGAACCACGGTGCGTTTACAGCTTCCACGCGCATCGGTACAGGTCGTTAGCCCGGTCGAGCAGGCGCTCACACAGGAAGCTGACCGTACTGATAAGTTAATCCTGGTGTTGGAAGATGAAGCGGATGTACGACAGACCCTCTGCGAACAGTTACATGGGTTGGGGTATTTAACGCTGGAGGCGGAGTGCGGTGAACAGGCGCTGGCGCTGCTGGCGGCATCGGAGGACATCGGCATGCTGATCAGCGACCTGATGCTGCCGGGGCAGATGAGTGGCGCGGAAGTGATTAATTTCGCCCGTCAGCACTACCCGCATTTGCCGCTGTTACTGATTAGCGGCCAGGATTTACGCCCGGCGCATAACCCTGCGCTACCGGATGTTGAACTGTTGCGAAAACCCTTTACCCGCGTGCAACTGGCACAGGCGCTGCGACGGATTGCGGCGTAGCGGCCATTGATGCGCCCCTGAACTCTGGGACTATGTGGCGAGGCCAAGTACCGGGGGAACGATCTCTTCGAGCAGCGCGATCAACGCAGGGTCCATGTAGCGGTAGTCATCGGGGATATCGAGAACGTGAAGCGGTTTATTGTCGATGATACGACGATAGTCGGCCATTAAGCGGTTTTTATGTTTCTGCTCCATCACACAGATAACATCTGCCCACTGCAACCCTTCGGCGCAGACCGTTTTTTTGGCATTGCGACTGGTCCCCGCAGAACGGACGTTAAGCCCGGGATAACGGCGGAACACCTGTTCCGCCGTGGGGCTGCGCCACTGATTACGACTACATATGAAAAGGACGTTCATTGGCAAACAGATACTCTTCCAGGCCGCGCCTCGTCCTTTGTTGACGGGTTACGCGTGGATACTCAATCCCCAGTTGTGCGGCCCGCGTTACTTTTTCAGAACGCAGATACAGCATCTTCCAGTTTTTTTCGCCACGAAAACGTAAAAGCGCGGTGTGAACATCTCGGGATTTATTGCGCCGCTTTTGGGCACGGCGCCAGTCCCGGCTACGGGGTGTTTCCATTGTTTTTTCTCTCTTCGATTGATCGGGTTCAGCAGCCGCGATAATACGGAGAGAGCAAACAGCGAAATTCTATTCCATTTCGTTATGGCGTGCGATAGCAATTAATGAACTTGTCATTTTACTCAGATATGTTGCGTCACATAACAGGGAAAAGTATCAGCCGAAATAATTCATATTCTATTAATCAATATCCTTTAAGATTTTATCGATTTATTCTTCCTGGCTGAAAATAATAATATGTAGCCGCGATTTTTTTGTAGCTGCACCTATACTTACCTGTTTGCAATGTAATTGAAAAACCAGAGATCTGAAAAAATTATGGATAATAAGATCGTCGCTATTGAGCAGCATGATACAGCGGTAAATCTGCATGGCCTTATGCAGGTGTTAAGTAAACATCTTTACTCCACGCCCATGGTTGCGTTGCGTGAGCTTGTACAGAATGCGCATGATGCGATAGTCCGGCGCAGACTGGAGGAGGTTGATTCTTCCTTCACGCCTGAAATTCGGGTTACCGGCAACCCGCAGAATAAAACGATTACCATTTATGACTCGGGTGCGGGCCTGACAAAACAAGAAATCCATGAATTCCTGGCAACAGTCGGCATCGGTTATACGCGGCAATTGCGCCAGGAGGATGATGATACCGGCCTCATCGGTATGTTCGGTCTGGGTTTCTTATCTTCTTTCGTGCTGGCACAACAGGTTGTTGTCCATACCACGTCCTGGAAAACGCCGCAGGAAGGTTGGGTTTATCGTTCCGATAACGGCGAGACGTATCGCATCGAATCTGCCCTGCCCAGGGAACCTGGCTTTACGGTCACGCTCAACCTTAAAGATGAGTTCAGCTACCTGGCGGATAATCCGCTGCTGGAAACGCTGCTTGGCCGCTACTGCGTGTTGATGCGCGAACCGCTGTTTGTGGGGCAATCGGAGACGGCGGTCAACCATCTTTCGCCACCCTGGCGCCGTGACTCAGACTCGGCGGTCGTACTCCATCCGGGGCTTCGGCAGAAGCAGAACATTGAGTTTGCCAGCCGTTTTGAACGTACTTTTACCCCTATTTGCACCATCGATATCACCCCTTCTGGCAAAAGCGATGTGGTCGGCATTCTCTGGATCCAGGATGGCGCGACTTATGGCACCAGCGATAACCGTAATTTGTCGCTCTTTTTGCGTGGCATGCTGCTTGACGATCAGGCACACGACTTGCTGCCGCTGTGGGCCGGTTTTGTTGGCGGCGTCGTGGAGTCCAGCGTCCTGACACCCACGGCGAATCGGGAAGATTTACAACGTGATGACGCCTATTTCGCCACCCAGCATGCATTAGCCGAAGGGTTAATTAAAGGGCTGGGTGAACTGGCGAAAAACCAGCCGGCTATCTGGCGGCGTGTGCTGCTTCGTCATAATGAAGCGCTGCTAGGTGCAGCGATCTGCGACGAAAGGCTATTTGATCTGCTCAAAGATGATTTGCTCATTCCGACTTCGAAAGGCGAAATTCCGGTTCGCAGTCTGCGCCAGCAAAATACGCTACTGGTGATGCCGGGAGAAGAGAGTTCTTTCGAAGAGATGTTATTTCGCCTCTCCGGGCGCCCCGTCGCGCTGGGGCATCGTTATGCCGTTATACCGTTTCTTCGCCGTTGGGCCACACTCTATTCAGCGCGGTTAATTGAAATTGGCACCACGGGTGGCAACCAGTCATTATTCTCCTGTCATGAAATTAGCCAGCAGGAAGAACAGTGGTGGCGTGAACAACTGGCCGATGATGAAGAGTGCGTTATTTCACGATTTGAGCCCGCGGTGCTCCCCTTTGTGGTGGTACCGAATCGCGAGGTGGAATTAAAACAGCGGCTGGAACAGGATGACGCCGACCGACGCATGAGTACTGCGGCGCTGATGCTGGCACGGCAGTTTACTCAACGGATCAGCGAGCAGTCCGATAAACAGCTCTATATTAATTTTAATAATCCGGCCATCAAGGCGCTTTCTGCTTCCTGGCAAAACGGGAAAAACACTGACGTTGCCTGTCAGTTATTGAAAAGCATGAAGGTCATCTTATCTTTTCAGTTACAACGTTCGGGACCCAATGATTTTCATCAGGCGTTGGATAATATTAACCAGATAATAATGACGCAGTTTCTTGCAAATAAAGGGGAGCAATAAAATGGATATATGGCAATGGTATAACCAATATGAAAGGGATCTTCACGCTGCAGGCCAACCCTATATTACCGATCATTTGAATAAATTGATTAACGCCATTTGTGACGTTAAGCCCGATGTGAGCGAAGCGTTACTGCCGGAAGCGCGATCATTTAAGAAAACGGCCGGCAATCCCTGGCTTGAGGTCTTTATCGGCCACTGGGAGATGCGCCACCGGCTGGGGATGGGCGAAGGCGAGACAGCGCTGGGAGATGCGGTGACCTTCTTTGAGCGTGCCCATCAGCCGGATGCGATTGATTGCCCGCAATCCGTTTGCGTGACTCAGGATCTCAGCGATTGCTACGGCAATATCGACGGTCCGGGCTGGGCGGATGAACGTATTGCCGTGTGTCAGGAAACGATGGGACGGATTACGCCGTTATGGAGCTGCTTCCAGTGCTTATCGGACGAGCAATTCTGTGCCATGGTCGATAAAGGCGAGAAGCAGCAGGCGCTGGATTACATTCGGGGGCAGATAAAGAAAGTACGTGATGCAGGGGAACCTGATGTCACTGGCCTGCTGGAAAACGAAGCCGAAGCATTGATCTATTTGGGGCGCTATGAAGAAGCGCTGGCGGTGATTGAACCCCTCTGCGAGCCGGACGAACTGGAAGGCAGCGCCGAACAGATACGGCTTACCCGAATGATGATCCGCGCTGAGGCCTATGCCTGTATGGGGCGGCTGGATGACGCCTGCAACAGCCTTATCCACTGGAAACAACTGCAAACGCGCGGCGTCGTCCGCTGGGTAAGGATCATCGACCAGCTTTGCCGCCACGATGCCTCTTACAACAACTGGCAGACGGGCGTCTCATTACAGCAAATCCTTGAACAGCGTATCGCCCGGCAGGCCTGGCGGGCTGCAATAGATACCGCAATTGTACATATTCGTCTGGCGCTGGCGCGTAATGCGACCTGGATTGCCCACCGGGCGTTAGGGCAGGCAAAAGCCTGTTTGCCACGTTTACGTAAACAGATGGGGGCTGACCGTGTTCTGGCCGATCTTGAACGTGAGATTGCTGGCATGGAAAAAGAGGTGCTGCTCCCGGTTCCTGCCCATGAATTGTATGACTGGCTTGACGAGCGCAGTAAACAAAATGAGGCGCGTGACCCTGAACAGGAAGCGGAGTGGCTGAAACTGGCGGCCATGCAGTTGCCAGATAATGAACAACTGGTTGCGCTGGCGTCATCCGCCCTGGAGGCGTGCCATGCTGCTGATGAAGCCATCGCGCTGCTGCAAACCTGGCGGTCGCGCCATCCACACACTGAATCTCCTCTTCTGTTCGAGTTGCTGGGTGTGCTATTGCGTACGCGGCGCTTCGATGAGGTTTTAACCCTCGCTAAGGACTATCACGAGACGCTCCCCCATGTCGCGTACTGGTTCGAAATGCAGGTAGCCTTTGGCAATGAGGATTGGGCGGCGCTGGAATCCCTGAGTGAGTCGATGCTCGCGACGCCAGAAGGCAGCACTAAGATCGCACCGCTGTTAATGGCGAGCCGCGCGGCAATGAAACTACGCGCCAGCGAGCGGGCTATCCCTCGTCTTCAGCGCGCTATTGCGATGCTTGAGGAACAAGAACAAGAGACAAACAATGTTCTGTGGGATCTGATCACCGCGGCGAGTATTCAGCAGGAGTGGGCGCTGGTGCGTGAGGCCGGAACGAAGTTGGGGATGAAATTCGACAGCGAAGATGGCCCCATTGAAGAAAACTGGGGAGCGGTACGGCTACGTTTCCGGGAAGAGCACGACTACGTTTACTACCTTGCCCAGCGTACCGGGCCTGCGACGGCCAGAGTCTTCCAGCCAGCCTGGCCGAAAGCGCAGCAGCATTTAGGCGACAGCGTAGTATTTGATGTCGAACTGCTCAATACCCCTCCGGAAGATGAAGCCGAGCGGGAGTATTTTATCGGTCTTTATGACGCTGTCGAAATCATTGAAGAGGGTGAATATGCCCCATCATGGTTTGTTGATGGCGTTTATCCGGGCGAGGAGCTGTTTGGTCAGTTTGAGAATAAAGTTCGCGAGTTGGGTGGGCAAGTATGGGTGAGTAGCGAAGGCGACTATGAAATAACCGACCGCGAAAATCCTGAAGAGCCGCTGCCTGGCGTGTACTTTAATCTGGCTACGCCGCTTTCGATGCTGCCGCAGGAAGTGGACAGTATGTTGCTCACGCTCACACGGGACTGGCCGCATCCGGTGCACTGGCTTGGCGTTGCCATTAAAGGCGGGCTGGATGAACAGCGTCATCGGCAGATTATTGACCGCTACGGTTTGTAAACTGTTACCCGGCGTAGTTTGAGATTCCTCCGCTACTCGTGAGAACAGCGCTTGATTAACGTAAAGCCAGCCCACTGTTGAGACTGGCTTTATGAAACGTTACGCAACCCTGCTGTTTATCAGCGCACTCTCTCTTACCAGCCACATCGCCCGTGCTGATATTGTCGATGACGCCATCGGCAATATTCAGCGGGCAATTAATGATGCGTATCACCCCAGCGATAGCCGTGATGACGATGATCGGCAGTATGATGACGATCGCCGTCGAAGTGACGAGCAGAGCAGACGCTATGAAGACCGGCGCAGACAGCTTGAAGACCGCCGCCGCCAGTTAGATGACCGGCAGCGCCAGCTCGATCAGGAGCGTCGCCAACTGGACGACGAAGAACGCCGACTGGAAGACCAGTTCTAATCCGCAGGCGCGAAAGAGGGCTATCAGTTCTTTTTAACGAACTCGGATTTCAACTTCATTGGGCCAAATCCGTCGATTTTGCAGTCAATGTTATGATCGCCTTCGACCAGACGGATATTCTTCACTTTCGTGCCGATTTTCAGCATGGAAGAACTCCCTTTTACTTTCAGATCTTTAATGACAGTGACGCTGTCGCCATCGACCAGTAAATTGCCGTTGGCATCTTTGACAATCAGTTCATCGCTTTCGGCAGCAGCTTCGTTGTCATTCCATTCATGGGCGCATTCCGGGCAGATGAACATGCCATTATCTTCATAAGCGTATTCGGAATTGCATTTCGGGCAGTTTGGCAGTTGCATGGGGGTATCCTCAAAAAGTACGTATGATGCTGGAAACAGGCCAGCGAAAAAGGCGGTTTATGCCAGAAAAGTCCGCGATTATACAGCATGTCCGTATAATTACTGTTGCTATTCTTTTTTTCAGAAAAAGATAAAAAAGGTGATACAGGTGACATATCCTGTCATTAGCTTAAGCGATGCTAGCCCCAACTGAGTAGGGGTAAACCCTTATGTATGTTATTTAGAATATTTTCGACGGGAAATTGCTACCCATTGCCAATTCAGATAAGGTGAGGTGACGCAACCGGTGTTAATAATTAGCATACTGTCATATCAGCAGGGTCTTCTACCGAAGACAGTTAATTACCTCGCAAATTGGGGGGGTAAATAAATGACGATATATCCTGGTCGTTCTTGAAAATGAGCTACGCTCTCTATCTCCCAGCCATTTTATGTCCGGGACGGCGTGCTCTGTCAGTCTCTACCGAGAAAATGCATTTTTCCTGATTTTCATCAGGCATTTATCTTCTATAAGATATTTTCCACACGTAATTATAAAAGCCGAAACTTCACAAATAAAACATCACGGCTTAATAAAAGTAAGAAATTTGCGTTAAGGAAAGACTTTTATCATGCACACACAGACAATTTTCGAATTAAGCCAGGAAGCAGAGAGATTGTTACAGCTCTCCTTGCAGAATCTGCAGGCGCTCAAAGCACTGCCAATTGCAACGCTTGATGAGACGGCTTCCGGCAAAGCAGATAACGCAAATGTACTGCCATTACATTTTAGTGCTCGCGGCATCGAGACGCAGCAAGCCACTCTGCACAACGAATTACGGAAAATCACCCGGCTGGAGATGGTGTTAGCGATTGTCGGGACGATGAAAGCGGGTAAATCGACCACGATCAATGCGATTGTGGGTACTGAGGTTTTGCCTAATCGTAACCGTCCGATGACGGCGCTGCCGACATTAATTCGCCACACGCCGGGCCAGAAAGAGCCTGTACTGCATTTCGCCCATGTAGGGCCAATCGATACGTTGACCCAGCAACTCCAGATGCGGCTTTATACCTATGACCGTGAAAAGCTGGCGCAAAAACTCGAAATTGATAAAGACATGAGTGCCCTGCTCGAACGCATCGCACAAGGGGATGCGTTCGACAAACATTATCTGGGCGCGCAGCCCATTTTCCATTGTTTAAAGAGCCTTAACGATCTGGTGCGCCTGTCGAAAGCGCTGGATGTTGATTTTCCCTTCTCCGCTTACGCCTCCATAGAGAATATCCCGGTTATTGAAGTTGAGTTTGTTCACCTGGCAGGCCTTGAAAATGATCTGGGCCAGTTGACGCTGCTCGACACCCCAGGGCCAAACGAAGCTGGGCAGCCGCATCTGCACAAAATGCTCAATGAGCAACTGGCGCGAGCGTCTGCGGTTCTGGCGGTAATGGATTACACCCAGCTTAAGTCGATCTCTGATGAAGAGGTGCGCCACGCGATTTCCGCCGTTGGGCGCTCCGTTCCGCTGTATGCGCTGGTTAATAAATTCGATCAGAAAGACCGTAACAGTGATGACGAAGAACAGGTGCGGGCGCTGATCGCCGGGACATTAATGAAAGGCTACATTAATCCGACGCAGATTTTCCCCGTCTCCTCGATGTGGGGCTATCTGGCGAACCGCGCCCGCCATGAAATCAAACAACAGGGGAAATTACCCGACCCGCAAGAGCAGCGTTGGGTGCAGGACTTTGCCGAAGCGGCGCTGGGCCGACGCTGGAGAATGGCTGACCTGGATGATGTTGAACATATCCATCACGCCGCCGATCTGTTGTGGGAAGATTCGCTATTTGAGCAACCTATTCGCAAGCTGTTGCATGCTGCACATGCCAACGCGTCGCTGTATGCCCTGCGTTCGGCGTCGCATAAGCTGCTTAACTACGCCCAGAGCGCCCGGGAATATCTTGATTTCCGCTATCAAGGGCTGACGGTTGCGTTTGAGAACCTTGAGCACAATATCAGCCGCCTTGAAGAAGATATGACGCTACTGAAAAGCTGTCAGGAGCGCGTCAGCGATGAGATTAATCATGAGGTGGATGAAGCGCTGGCGGCGGCGGACCTCTTCATTAATAGCCAACAAGTGGAAATCGTTGGAGCCATTAATGCCTGGTTTAGTGATGGCAGGATCATGGAAATGGCCAACGAAAGTCAGGCCGACCTGCGTCTTGATGTGGGAGTTTCGCCAGGCCAACTGGTGCTGGAAGATGAGGGACAGGCGCAGATTGTGCTGAGCAAAATGCGCTCCTCCTGCGAAGCGATTTTTGTCACCGCGCAGGAGAAGATCGGTCGCGAACTGGCGATGCGTTTTGACCAACTGGAAAATACCCTGACCCGCTCACTCAATGATGCGATGCGCCCGATCGAGATGCGCATTAAAGAAGAGCTCAGCCACGCGGGTTTCCGGGCGCGTATCAGTTTCCCGGCCTTCCAGGCAAGCGCACTCAATTTTAATACCCGCCAGCTCTTTACCAACGCGATCGCGCCGGAAGACACCCCGGCAGGGCAGGTGCCGCGTAGCGGAAGCGTACGGGAAACGGTTTCTCGTTGGTTAAATAATCCGAGCTGGGGATGGGATGATTACGTGGTGACCCGTACCCGTTATGTCATTGATGTGGCGTCATTGCATACCAAGCTCATCCAGCATGTTGCTCATTTTTGTGAACAAATTCGTAAAGCTTTGGCTGCGCAGGTCGATGTTTCTGTTACGGCGGGAATGGCAACCTTCTTTGCCGAGTTCTCGCTGAGCCTGGCGGGGCTACAAGATAGTTTGCGTGACAGTTTGGCGATTCGTCAGCAAAACGAGTCGTCAGTGTTAGCATTGCGGCAGCACCTGCGACACTGCATCAAAACAGCTAACTGGATTCAGGAAGATGCACGTCTTTTACGCGATGATATCCAAACACTATTCGCAGCAGAGTAATTATGAAAAATCGACTACTGGAAGGGCCTGGGCGAACGCTTGAGTGCATTCATCCGAAGTTCATTGTGGATTTAGTGCAGGGGGCAGATGCGCCTCGCCAGAGTCAGATTGTGCCCCAACAGCAGTTGTTTCGTGAAAGACTGACCCAGGAAGTGATGGCGCAGACCCAACTGCGTCCGTGGGCTATGTCCGGCGTATTAAATGAGAATGACTCGTTGCGTCTGGGGCTTGCGGAAAAACTCGCCAGTATGCTCGATCCCGGCCATCTTGCGCTGACGCGTATCACCCAGCGTCTGGTCTCATTACAGCAGGCTGAGCAGCGCCGTCCCGCCAACACACCGGGCAACCAGCAGCAATATGATGAGTTAATTGAGCACTTTAGCCAGCGAGCGAACTGGAAAGAGAAAGCGCTCGGCCAGCGTGGCTTAACGGTACAGGCGGGAAATCACAGCGAACAAATTTTTACCCGCTGGCGGGCGGGGAATTACAACGGCTGGTCGATGGCGGGGCGCTGCTATGTTGCGCTGGAAGAGTTACGCTGGGGCGCTTTTGGCGACGCCTGCCGCCTGGCGAGTAGCGAGGTGGCTTCCATGCTGAAAGATAACCTGCGTGCGATGGCCTCTGATTTTCTGGCGCAGGGTATTAATGCTGCGCCTGCCACTCGCCATTTTTATCACCAGTGGCTGACAACGCCTGCGACACCGGGCCTGATGGATTATAAAGATCTGCTGGGCTGGCTTGGTGACTGGTGCGATGCGGATCGTCACCCCATTTGCTGGTCGGTGACCCAAAGCTGGCAGACAGTCGCGTTAGGTATGCCAAGGCTCTGTTCGGCATCGCGCTTAGCCACTGCCATGGTGGACGAGATTTTCGGTGAGTAAAAAGGTGTGTCCTGCAATTAACCAATGTTGATGGCTAATTGCAGGACATAGCGAGAAACAGGTAAAGAGAAGCCCCCGGCGTTTCACGTCGGGGGCTTTTTTTAATGATTGAGCGATGCGGCGGGGTTGTCTGCCGCTTTTGTCGTCTCAGGCACTTCGCCAAACCGTCTGGCGTACAGTGCGGTGATGATAGGCACCAGAATCGCCGTTACAATCACGCTTGCTGCCACCAGCGCCGTTGCGGAGGCGGCTACCGGTTCAAACGCCGGGTTGATTTGGGCAATGATCACCGGGTTTGCTACCGCAGCCCCGGCTGCCGATGAGGCGGCGACACCTGCCGTACCGTTACCGCCACCAATGACTTTGTCGGCAATAATCAGTGGAATACCGGTGATGATGATAACCGCGACACCCAGGACGATACCCAACAGACCGGTATCGAGGATCACTTTCAGGTTGATGGTATTACCCAGCGCGAACCCGAAGAACGGGATCAGTACTGGTGTGGCTTTACTAAAGAACGCGCGCAGGTCGTGGTCGAGGTTGCCCAGCGCAAAGCCAATCAGGAACGGCAGTACAGCTCCGATAAAGTGGTGTGGTTCGAAGGATGCCAGGCCCGCAGATCCCAGAATGACCATGGTCATCAGTGGACCGGATTCCAGTGACATCAGCACGAATGCGCCCGATTCTTCTTTGGTGCCGTACTGGTTCATCAGGCTGGCATACAGGCCGCCGTTGGTCATGTCCATCGCGGAAACTATAGCCAGTACGGAGATACCGGCGAAGAAACCGGTTTGAATACCACCTTCCGGGATAAAGGTGGCGGCGATCATTGCCACTACCCAGGCAACGGCGATTTTTGTCAGCACCAGCGTGCCGGATTTGCGTAAGACGGTCCCGGTGGCGCGTAAATCAATTGACGCGCCGATACAGAAAAACCAAACGGCAAGAATAGGTACCGTACCTGTGATCATACCCTTGGTGAAAGAACCGAAATAAGCGCCTGTGTTAGGTGCCAGCGTATTTAAAATTGCCCCAAGCAGCAAAGGTATTAACATCATCCCACCGGGGATGCGTTCAATGGTGGCTTTGATTTTCATTATGAATCCTCATATCTCATCATGTGCAATGACCGAGAAAATAAAAACATGCTATTCAATGAGTTAAACCTTCCTGGTTTGAATTTGTTCAATGTCCGGAGCTGTTATTCCTTTCCGGAGAGCACCCTCGCTATCCTTGTCTGTTTTGTGTCTGGACGTATGATGCGATCATTGGAATATTGATTCAATGAAAATAAAACACTGTTTTAGTTATCTTCATCACATATTCCGTGTAAAGATTTATATGTGAACAATTAAATAACTTTGCGTTACATAGTTTCTGTAAAAAGGTGAATGGATACAGCTAGCAGAATAATAATCACGGAGGGTATGGCATATCGGTATAAATAGCGACCGCGGACATTCTATAAGTTAAAAACGTTTTTTCTCGTTAAGTAAAACGCAGTTCCGAGAGAAAGAGGTATGGATTGCCAGAATTGTGGGTGTTATCACAGGGATATTTTGTGTGAAGTTGATCACGTTTTTAAACCCTGTTAGGGTAAAAGGCGGTTAAACAACGCTCTGCCAGGCGTCAACAGGTTCGGTTGTACAGGCTGTAACCAGCCAGTGTAAGTAAACCTGCTACGCTTGAACAAGGTAAGTCGACATGTACGGCTTAATACGCGCAATGCTGTTATGGCATATCAAATGCGCGGTTCAGGGCGAAAGTCAAAAGAGGACATCATGTTAAAAAGGAAGAAAGTTAAACCTATTACGCTGCGCGATGTAACCATCATTGATGACGGTAAGTTGCGAAAAGCAATAACAGCCGCTTCACTCGGTAACGCGATGGAATGGTTTGATTTTGGCGTATATGGGTTCGTAGCTTACGCACTGGGTAAAGTGTTTTTTCCTGATGCCAACCCCAGTGTGCAAATGATTGCCGCGCTGGCGACCTTCTCCGTTCCGTTCCTGATTCGCCCGCTGGGTGGTTTGTTTTTCGGAATGCTTGGCGATAAATATGGGCGGCAGAAAATTCTCGCTATCACCATTGTGATTATGTCCGTCAGTACATTCTGTATTGGGCTTATTCCCTCGTATGCCTCTATTGGTATTTGGGCGCCTATCCTGCTTTTGCTGTGCAAAATGGCACAGGGGTTCTCAGTGGGCGGGGAATACACCGGGGCATCGATTTTCGTAGCGGAATACTCTCCGGACCGTCGACGCGGTTTTCTGGGCAGTTGGCTTGATTTTGGTTCGATAGCGGGCTTCGTTATCGGTGCGGGCGTCGTTGTGCTTATCTCCACCGTCGTTGGTGAAGAAAACTTCCTCAGTTGGGGCTGGCGTATTCCCTTCTTCCTGGCGTTGCCACTGGGGATAATCGGTCTGTATTTGCGCCATGCGCTGGAAGAGACTCCGGCGTTCCAGCAGCACGTGGATAAACTGGAGCAGGGCGATCGCGAAGGGCTGCAAAACGGCCCGAAAGTCTCCTTCAAAGAGATTGCGACAAAGCACTGGCGTAGTTTGCTGATCTGTATCGGTATGGTGATTGCGACCAACGTTACCTATTACATGTTGTTGACGTACATGCCGAGCTATCTGTCGCATAACCTGAACTATTCAGAAGACCACGGCGTGCTGATTATTATCGCGATTATGGTCGGTATGCTGTTTGTTCAGCCTGTGATGGGCTTACTCAGCGACCGTTTTGGCCGCCGTCCGTTTATTATTCTGGGGAGTGTGGCGCTGTTTGCGCTGTCCATTCCGGCATTTATCTTGATCAACAGCAACGTGACGGGGCTGATTTTCGCGGGATTGCTGATGCTGGCCGTGATTCTCAACTGTTTCATTGGCGTGATGGCATCGACATTGCCGGCAATGTTCCCGACGCATATTCGTTATAGCGCACTGGCGAGTGCCTTTAACATTTCGGTGCTGGTAGCTGGTCTGACCCCGACACTGGCCGCCTGGCTGGTTGAAAGTACTCAGAACTTGATGATGCCAGCTTATTATCTGATGGTTGTTGCGGTGATAGGCCTGATCACTGGGCTTACGATGAAGGAGACGGCGAACCGCCCATTAAAAGGTGCGACGCCTGCGGCCTCCGATATCCAGGAGGCAAAAGAGATCCTGCGCGAGCACCACGATAATATTGAACAGAAAATCGAAGATATTGATGCGGAAATTGCTGAGCTACAGGCGAAACGCTCACGCCTTGTCGACCAGCACCCACGGATTAACGAGTAACAGACAAAGCCCGGTTCACGTACCGGGCTTTTTTTTATCAGCAGCCCGCCGCAATATAATCACCGCCAGGACTGACCGGAACGACGGTTAAGAACAACACCACGGCGAACAAAATCAGCGCCAGGCCGCCGACGATATTCAGTGCCGGTACCAGCCATGGTATGCTGCCGCTCTCCGCACCAAAAAAGGCAGCCGTCCGGTTGCGGGCATAACGCACTGCCAGTGACAGACCCATAATCGACAATGCGGTACCGAATGCCATTGTCATTACGGCTGCGATCCCCCAGCTCACAATGCCCAGCGCGTTAGAAAAGAGCAAAATCATGATTGCGCCGCTACAGGGGCGTGCGCCAATGGCGAGTATGACGCCCAGACGTGTTTTCCAGTCGCCCTGCGTACTGATTCCCACACCGTGGTTTCCGCAGCCGCAGTCGTCAGAATGCCGGTGAGGCAGAGGCCTCATGGCAGTGATTTTCATTTTTTGCGGTCTGATGGTTTTTATCGCTTTGACGATGAGCCAGACGCCAAACCCACCCACCATAAACGCGCTGATTTTCTCTACGTACCAGCGACTCTCACTGAGATCGCCTGAGGCGAGGTTAAAACCTACCGCGAGGACAAAGACAAAAAGAATGGCGCTCACGCCTTGCATCAGGCTGCCAAGAAACGGGATGACGCGGGCGGCGGTTTGGCTCTCCAGGTTGGCGCTGAGATAGGTTGTGACGATAAATTTTCCGTGACCCGGCCCAACCGCATGTAACACGCCATAAAAGAACGAACCGGTCAGTAGCCACAGTCCCCCGGCATACTGATGGTTATTCAGTTGCAGCAGGTACATCACCAGATAACGATGCAGCGTAATCTGGGTTGCCAGGCACCACTGGATAAAGGCATTCCAGTGCGCATGCAGCGTGAAGGCGGCGGCCAGCAATAACATCACTGCTACGATGGCGCCAGGCAGACGCCATTGACGGGTAAGCGTTTGGGTTGTCATAAGCTTTGGGGGAATGGTTAAAGCATGACCGCAGTATAGGTGCTGCTTGTGGGGAGCTCCAGCCAGGAGGGAAATATGCGGCTCGGGAGGTGGGTTCCGTTCACCTTACGTTCATGGCGAAATGCACGCTCTGTGCCAGCGGGTTATAAAGTTGTCGCTGTGGTTGTCATGCGGGAAAACGAGTCAGCCGTGGCTAAAAAAGGTGGAAGACATTCACCGTATCTACAAAACGAACGGAGTTCGATGGAGAGTCCGGTCGTAGAAAAGCAAAAACCCAGCCATAGGCTGGGTTCTCTGAATAAGTGGTGCCCGGATCCGGACTAACGCCGGAGGCGTTGAACAGCGCGCTTGTCGCGCTGGCCCCGGAGGGGTGAGCCGCTTGCGGCGAATAATCGAACGGAGTTCGATGGAGAGTCCGGTCGTAGAAAAGCAAAAACCCGCCTTGTGGGCGGGTTCTCTGAATAAGTGGAGCCCGGACTCGGACTAACGCCGGAGGCGTTGAACAGCGCGCTTGTCGCGCTGGCCCCGAAGGGGTGAGCCGCTTGCGGTGAATAATCGAACGGAGTTCGATGGGGAGTCCGGTCGTAGAAAAGCAAAAACCCAGCCATAGGCTGGGTTCTCTGAATAAGTGGTGCCCGGACTCGGAATCGAACCAAGGACACGGGGATTTTCAATCCCCTGCTCTACCGACTGAGCTATCCGGGCAACGGGGCGCATTAAACCCTAATCAATGTAATGCGTCAACTCTATTTCAAAAAATGCTGTTCAGTTGCTCAAGTTTGCGGCAGTCTGAGTGATTCTGCGCCACAAAACGGCGTATTGCACAAATCTTCCAGATTTTTCCGCACGGGAGAGTAATGCTGTTCCCGGGGATTTCGGAGGCAATATGGCTAATGACTGGCTGGAACTGCGGCAACATGCGGACACCGGCATCGAAACAATTCGCGCCCACTTTGAGGGCCATGCGTACGATCCGCACTGGCACGACAGCTATCTGGTGGGTATCACCCTCAGCGGAACGCAGGAATTTCATTGCCGTCGTGAACGTCATCGCAGTACGCCGGGAGATGCTTTCTTACTCGAGCCTGGTGAAATTCACGATGGTGACGCGCCGGTTGAAGGCGGTTTCACCTACCTGACATTCTACCTCGATGAAGCGTGGCTCAGTTCCACCCTCCGGGGGTTGTACGAGTCCGTCCCTTCCAGTTATTCGCTGCATTTTTCCCGCACGATGGCGCGCGAGCCACTGCTTGCTGGCGCGATTGCCCGGACCTTTCATTCACTGCACAGCGAAGAGATGCGCATTGTGCAGCAAAGCACCATGGATGATCTGCTCGGGCAGCTTACCCGGCACAGCCAGTGGCGCAAGCGCCTGCCGTCGCATCTGCAAAGCGCAGCGGTGGCCCATCGCGCACGGGACTATTTGCATGCGCATATGGGGGAAAACATCGGCCTGTCCGATCTGGCCCGCGAAACGGGTACCGACCGGTTTACCCTGACCCGTTGTTTTAAGCGCGAATTTCATCTCTCCCCCCATGCCTGGCTTATTCAACTGCGGCTGGCCAATGCCCGAAGCAAGCTGGCGCGCGGCGAACAACCGGCGGACGTGGCGGCTGCGCTGGGCTTTGCCGATCAAAGCCACCTGGGACGCTGGTTCCAGCGGGCATATCGGCTATCGCCAGCCCACTACCGGAAACTTTGCACAAATCTTCCAGACGACATCCGTAAATAACGCCAAAGTCACAGGACGGAGAATAAGGAGTCCCGACTGTGAACATGCTCTACAGCTACCTGCCATTTATGTTGTTTGCCTTTGTGGCGTCGATAACGCCCGGCCCGACCAATATTCTGATCCTTGCCAGCAGCCAACGCTATGGCATCAGAGCCACGCTACCTGCGGTGCTCGGGGCATGTGTGGCAGCAAGTCTTATTGTGTTTATCTCCGGGGCGGGGGCAGGAGAGATATTGCGAGGGTATCCATTGCTACGTGAGGGGATGAGTTGGGCCGGTGCATTATGGCTAAGCTGGATGAGCTGGCAGCTCTTTACCGCACCGGCAGCGGATCTGAACGAGAAGAGTGGTGAACCCTTTAGCGGCAAAGCGGCGGCCATGTTGCAGCTAATTAATCCCAAAACCTGGATGATGGCGCTGGCCGTGGTCAGTCTGTTTGCCCCGAACGGCGCGCATCCCGTGCGCGAAGTGTCATTTTTGTCACTGAGCTTCCTGCTCATTTCGGTGCTCTGCCTGGGCGCGTGGACACTACTGGGCAAAGCGGTAAACCGACTCTTTCGCAGTGCGGCATCGCTGATTTGGTTTCAACGGGCGATGGCGCTTTGCCTGCTGATTTCCGCATGGGCCGGGTTTATGCACTGATCAGGTTAATGCACCGCCCGTGCGACAACATGCAAAACGAAGAATATCTTCTGCCAGTTGTCGGGCGGTATCGACGTCAGTCTGGCTGCGATTGACCAGCATCCTGCTTAGACAACCCTCCAGCACCAGCTCCATCTGTTTCGCGACCATTGTCGGGTCGTCCACCTCCAGTTGGGTTAACAGGTCATGGGTGAAGTCAAAGGCCGCCTGCTTTTGCTGATCCGCCAGTTGGTGTATCGGATGGTCCGGGTCGGGGTAAAAGGTGCAGGCGGCGATAAACAGGCAGCCCGGATAGCGATTGTTACTAACGCAATCCGTCAACGCCCCATAACGCGCCAGCAATTTTTGCTCTTTTGTCAGCTCTTCATCGAGTAATAACTGCCTGCGCCAGATATCAACCTGCTGGCTGAGATAGCGTAGCGCATCGTAAAACAGCGCTTCTTTATCCGGCCAGAAACGCAAAAACTCCTCTAACGGGTAGTCAATGCGCTCTGCGACCATTTCCGGCGTGGTGTCAGCAATCCCTCTTAATTCAAATAATTGAAGTGTCTGACTTAAAACATCTTCACGTTGCACGGTAAGTTCCTCCGTTGTCAGAAGCCTGCGTCCCCAACCAAGTGTTGTTTACGGTGTGTGATTGCGCAAATGTGTCGTAAAGGCAGGTGCATCCATAAACCCCGTGACCCGCTGTGCCGGTTGCTCGTGGCCTTGTGCATCAAAAAACACAATGGTGGGTAAGCCCAGAACCTGTAAATGGTGCAGCAGCGCTTGATCCTGTGCGTTATTGGCTGTGACATCCACCTGTAATAACACGGAATTTTTTAATGCTGCCTGAACCCGCGTATCGCTAAAGGTGTACTTCTCAAACTCTTTGCACGCCACGCACCAGTCGGCGTAAAGATCCAGCATCACCGGGCGACCTTTGGCCTGTGCCAGCGCCTGATTAAGGTCATCCACGGTTTTGATGGTAGTAAACGGCAGGTGCGCCTGGTTTTGCGCCGCTGGCTGACCAAAGGCCCAGTCCTGCAAGGGACGAGCGCAAACCAGCGCCGCACCTAACAGGACGATTTGCACAATGCGCATTACCGGACGAGTTGCGCCGAGGCTGGCAATAAAGGCCCAGGCGAAAAAGGCGACGCCGAGCAGCGACCATAAGCGTAAACCCCAGTTATCACCCAATACTCGCTCGAGCAGGAAAACGGGTAACGCCAGGATCACAAAGCCAAAGGCGATTTTGACCTGCGCCATCCACGGGCCGCTTTTCGGCAGCAGGCGATTGCCAAAGACGGTAACCAGAATCAGCGGCAATCCCATCCCCAGGGCGTACAGATACAGCGTGCCGCCGCCAAGCCACAGATTACCGCTTTGGGCGATATAGAGCAGGATGGCGCTCAGCGGCGCCGTGGTGCAGGGGGAACAAATCAGCCCGGCAATCGCCCCCATAGCAAACACACCGCCTGCAGAACCACCTTGTTGGCGGTTGCTCATCAGCGTTAAGCGGGTTTGCAGCGAGGAGGGCAATTGCAGGGTGAACAGGCCAAACATCGACAGCGCCAGCACAAGAAAGACCACCGACAGGCCAATCAGCACGTACGGATGCTGGAGTGCTGCCTGGAACTGGAGACCGGCCGCCGCCACGACCAGGCCCAGCGCGGTATAGGTCAGCGCCATGCCCTGCACATAGATAAATGCCAGCAGCAGCGCGCGGGGCGTTGAAAGACGTTGTTTGCCCCCCAGCACGATGCCTGAGATCAGCGGGTACATCGGTAAGACGCAGGGGGTGAAGGCCACGCCAATGCCAATCAGCAGCGCCCAGAGGGCGGAGAAGGGTAGCGCGGCTGGAGCCGTATCGTCATTGTCCCTCACCACGGCCCTCTCCCCGGAGGGGCGAGGGGGGATGGATTGGGCAGTGGTTTTCACCTCACTCAACGGAATCACTTTGGTTTCCGGCGGGTAACAGAACCCGGCGTCCGCACAGCCCTGGTAGATCACCGTCAGGGTCGCGCCTTTGGCCGCCTCGGTGATGGTCACCGGCAGGTGCAACTGTTGGCGATAAATCTCGCTCTTGCCATAAAACTCATCGTTATGCGGCTCGCCGAAAGGCAGTTGTGGCGGGGTGATCTCCGCCTGCTGCGCAGTGAGTTTGATTTGCTGGCGATAGAGGTAATAGCCCTCTTTCACCTGCCAGTTCAGCTTGAGTTCATTTTCCTGTTGCTGGAAATCAAACATAAAGGCCTGATCGGCCGGAACAAAACTGGACCGTCCGGGGGCGTCAAATAACCCGGCAAGGGCCGGTGTGCTGCATAACAGCAGAATCAGCGTAAGGATGCGTTGAGCCATGAGAGGTAATCAAAATCTCCGTGAGTAACCGGTATAGCGAGTAATTCTGGGGTCTGATAAGGGTGATGCGATTTTATGCAGGCGAAGAGATCTTCAAGGTGTGCAACGTCGGTTTTGAGCAACAACTGTACTTCATATTCCTGTTCCAGCTTCCCCTCCCAGTAGTACATAGAGGTGGCACCGGGGAGGAGGGTCACGCAGCCAGCCAGCTTATCGGCCAGCGCTTTGGCGGCCAGCTCCTGGGCCGTCGCTTCATCCGGGGCGGTACAGAGCACAACAACAGTATCAGGCGTGTTCATCGTTAACCTCTTCGCAGCGAAAAGGGGACTATATCACGCACACGAAAAACGGGCCGCAGTGCGGCCCGTTTTTAACCACTTTTACAACAGAATACCGCCAATTACGAAACCGAGTATTACGCACAGGGTGATGGCGATGACGCCCGGAACCAAAAAGGCATGGTTAAACACATAGTTGCCGATACGCGTTGAACCCGTATCGTCCATTTCCACTGCCGCAAGCAGCGTTGGGTAGGTTGGCAGGACAAACAATGCAGATACCGCAGCAAACGATGCCACGGCGGTCAGCGGGCTGACACCCAGCATCAGTGCCGCAGGCATCAGCGCTTTCGCGGTTGCTGCCTGAGAGTAAAGCAGGGTAGAGGCGAAAAACAGCACCACTGCCAGCAGCCACGGGTAGCTGTTGAGCAGGTTGCCGGCCACAGTCTGGATATCCTGAATGTGGTTTTTCACAAAGGTATCGCCCAGCCAGGCCACGCCCAGGACGCAAATACAGGCGCTCATACCGGATTTGAAGGTACTGGCGTTGAGAATATCGCCCGTGTTGATTTTACAGGTCAGGCAAATCAGCGTGGCGATGGTTAACATGAACACCACAATCGCTTCGTTACGTGGCAATACCGGGTTCGTGATAAGACCTACGTTCGGACTGATTGCCGTGGCGTACAGCATGACGGCGATAATCCCAACCAGGAACAGCAGCACGGAGCGTTTGGCATGCGGTTTCATCTCGAAAACTTTGCTGCCGCGCAGTTTGACTTCCCCTCTTGCCAGACGCTCCTGGTAAACCGGATCATCTTTCAACTCAGCGCCGAGGAAGTTACACACAATAGCCGTCAGCATAACGGCAATCAGCGTAACGGGAATACAGACCGCCAGCAGCGTAAGATAACTCACACCGAGCGGTTCCAGGATGCCGGCAAAAAAGACGACAGCCGCAGAGATGGGGGAGGCGGTAATAGCGATTTGCGAAGCCACGACGGCAATGGAGAGTGGACGGGAAGGTCGAATCCCTTGCTCTTTCGCCACTTCGGTAATGACCGGCAGCGTAGAAAACGCCGTATGGCCAGTACCCGCCAGGATGGTCATAAACCAGGTGACCAGCGGGGCGAGAAAAGTAATGTATTTAGGATGACGGCGCAGCATACGCTCCGCAAGACTCACCAGGTAATCCATGCCCCCTGCCACCTGCATCGCGGCAATAGAGGCGATAACCGCCATGATGATTTCAATCACATCGAAGGGTATAGCGCCGGGTTTGATTTGAAAAAAGAGTGTCAGTACAAGCACCCCGAAACCACCGGCAAAACCGATGCCGATACCGCCGAGTCTGGCCCCCAGGTAAATAGCAAGCAGGACGAGTACAAGTTCTGCAGCAAACATAATTGCCTTCCTTGTTGATGAAATGAGAATGATTTTTTTTACTGCAGGCTAAAAAAAAGGCACGTCAGAGCTGACGTGCCTTGTGGCTTTAGCCGTCAGTGTTACTGTTCGCTTTCATCGGTATAACGCTTCGCCTTATAGGCCGGATGCATCAGGTTCTGGGCGGAGAAAATGTCATCCAGCTCCGCTTCCGTCAGCAGACCGCGCTCCAGCACGACCTCGCGCACACTCTTGCCCGTTTCGGCGCAGATTTTGCCGACGATGTCACCGTTATGGTGGCCAATAAACGGGTTGAGGTAGGTCACAATACCAATCGAGTTATAGACATAGCCTTCACATACAGACTTGTTAGCCGTGATACCGCTGACGCATTTTTCCAGCAGGTTGTAGCAGGCGTTGGTCAGAATGTGGATGGACTCAAACATGGCCTGGCCAATCACCGGCTCCATCACGTTCAACTGTAACTGGCCCGCTTCGGACGCCATGGTTACGGTGGTGTCGTTACCGATGACTTTGAAGCACACCTGGTTCACCACTTCCGGCACGACCGGGTTCACTTTAGCCGGCATGATGGACGAGCCTGCCTGCAGTTCCGGCAGGTTGATTTCGTTCAGACCCGCACGTGGACCCGAAGAGAGCAGTCGCAGGTCATTACAGATTTTGGACATTTTGACGGCCAGGCGTTTCAGCGCACTGTGTACCATCACGTAAGCACCGCAGTCGGAGGTCGCTTCAATCAGGTCTTCTGCCGGTACTACAGGCAGGTTGCTCACTTCCGCCAGTTTTTGCACCGCCAGTTGCTGGTAGCCATCCGGGGTATTCAGACGTGTGCCGATAGCCGTTGCGCCGAGGTTCACTTCCAGCAGCAGCTCGGAAGTGCGCAGCAGGTTTTTCGTCTCTTCATTCAGCAGTACGTTGAAGGCGTGAAACTCTTGTCCCAGCGTCATCGGAACGGCGTCTTGCAACTGCGTACGGCCCATTTTCAGGATGTCACGGAACTCATCCGCTTTGTGTTCAAAACCTTCACCTAACTGAGTGATGGCATCGACCAGCTTGAGGATGGAGGTATATACCGCGATACGAAAACCGGTCGGGTAGGCGTCGTTGGTGGACTGGCATTTGTTAACGTGGTCGTTCGGGTTGAGGTACTGGTATTCGCCTTTCTGGTGGCCCATGAGCTCCAGACCGATGTTGGCCAGTACTTCGTTGGTGTTCATGTTTACTGATGTCCCTGCGCCGCCCTGATAGACGTCGACCGGGAACTGGTCCATGCATTTGCCGTTATTCAGGACTTCATCACATGCCGCCACGATGGTGTTCGCAATGCTCTTAGGAATGGTTTGCAGCTCCTTGTTGGCCAGAGCAGCCGCTTTTTTCACCATTACCATTCCCCGGACAAACTCCGGGATGTCGCTGATTTTGCTGTTACTAATGTAGAAGTTCTCAATCGCTCTAAGAGTATGTACACCATAATAGGCATCCGCTGGAACTTCCCTTGTGCCCAACAAATCTTCTTCGATACGAATGTTGTTTAACATGTGAACCTTCTTTATCAAGCTACGAATGAATACACCAAACACACAGTATATATGTGGTTATGTGTGATTTCGGGCCGACGATTATCCCCTTAATCGGCCAGATATCTGCGATCATATGCTGATCCGAGCGAAAAGCCGTAATCTGGATCACTTATTATCTTAGCCGCTTTATCAGAATCATTAATCTGTGAAATGAATCACCGCTATCGCAGCGCTGGAAAAAATAGTTTCCGCGGAAAATTGAATTTTCCGGCGGTTGTCACCATCTCAGTAACTATGCGAATCGCAAAAATTTACCGACAGGCGCCAGTGGCGTCTGTTCACTGAGGAGAAACCAGTGCGCTGGATACCGCTGATTGCTGTTTTTTTATACGTCTACATCGAGATATCGATTTTCATTCAGGTAGCGCATGTGTTTGGCGTGCTGATGACGCTTATCCTGGTCATTTTTACTTCGGTTATCGGGATGTCTCTGGTGCGTAACCAGGGCTTCAAAAACTTTCTGTTGATGCAGCAAAAGCTGGCGACAGGGGAAAGCCCGGCGGCCGAGATGATTAAAAGCGTGTCGCTGATTATTGCAGGTTTACTGCTGGTGCTGCCGGGGTTCTTTACCGATTTCCTCGGCTTACTGCTGCTGTTGCCGCCGGTACAAAAACATCTGACGCTTAAGCTGATGCCGCATTTACGTTTTTCCCGTATGCCGGGCGGCGGCTTTAGCACCGGGCCTGGTAATACGTTTGAAGGGGAGTACCAGCGCAAAGATGATCAGCGCGACCGCCTGGATAACAAAGACGATCGCTAAACATTTGTAGCCCGGAAGGCGAAGCCGTCTTCCGGGTTTACGACCGCTGAACCGCCACGCCACGCCTGGGTAAAAATGCCCACAGACCTGCCAGCATCACAATCGCATACAGACTCTTCCAGCCAGGAATGGCCAGCAGCAGTAAGCACAGAATGCTGCCCACCCAGGCCAGCACTTTATAACGCCCTTTCAACAGGCGGCACCCTGCCAGCATGCATAGCAAATAAATCAGAATGAAAATGCCGTTGGCATAAATGATGAGCGTGTCGAGATTAATGGCAAATGCGTAGATACCCAGCGTACAGATAACGCAGCAAATCAGGACGGCATTCAGCGCGTTAAGCGGGATTTGTCGGGAGGACAAACGCGCCAGCGGGCTTTGCGGCTTGTATTGTGCCTGCGACCAGACCAGCCGGGCGAAGCTCTGAATATAGATATTAAGACTGGCAAAACAGGCCAGATAACCGATGATGCAGGCAATCCACTGCGCCTGCTTGCCGAACAGCTCAACGACGATGATCGGTAAGGACGCCGCGGCCCCTGCGCTATGCCAGAGCGGGAAATGCAGCACCACCACGGTACAGGCCCAGTAGACTGAGCCGGCCAGAATCAGGCCAATCATCAGTGCGCGGGGGAAGTCGCGTTCAGGATGCTTAAACTCCGAGGCCAGATGGGCAAAGGCTTCCAGGCCGACGAAGCACCAGAACATCACCGCCAGCGAGGCGGTCATGCCGGAGAGGGGAACCTCGGCCGGAGCCGGAAAAGACAGGGCGCTAAAGGAGAGCCCACCACGCCACCAGATGGCGATGATC
This sequence comes from Phytobacter sp. RSE-02, assembly GCF_040578655.1. Taxonomy (NCBI): domain Bacteria; kingdom Pseudomonadati; phylum Pseudomonadota; class Gammaproteobacteria; order Enterobacterales; family Enterobacteriaceae; genus Phytobacter; species Phytobacter sp. RSE-02. The sequence continues at coordinate 97,558 of NZ_JBEULY010000009.1, forward strand.
AATGCAACGATAAGCCCGGCAATGATGGATTGCAGGTTAGCGCTGGAACCCGCACCGCGCGTCCCGATGAGCCAGATAAATGCCAGGGTGGCAAGCTCGGCTATCAGCAGTTGCGCGCCCTGCCAGCCAAACATACCCTGCCAGAAACCGGCGGCGATATGCAGCGCCGCGGGCAACCCCACCGGGATCACTGACAGAAACAGCCAGCCGGTGACGCGCTCCAGTCGTGAGCCAAACGCCATGCCGACAAAGTGGGCGACGCCGCCCGCGCTGGGAAACTGACGACCAAGAACAGCGAAGACGATAGCGACCGGAAAGACCAGCAGAATGAGCACAGGCCAGGCCCACAGGCTGCTGTCACCTGCCGCCAGCGCAGCCAGCGCCGGAACGGCAAAAACCCCTGTGCCCAGTAACGATGTTGAAAGTAACCCAATTCCCTGAGCCAGCCCCAGCTCCTGTTTCAGTCCACTCATGGCCCGTATCCCGCACGTCATCGCAAAGTAAAGTGGGATAATGCTATCACAATCAATTTTACTTATGGCTGTTGGTGCGCCTGCCTCTTCTCACGGATTGCGTTTTCCTTTTCTTGCCGACCTGGGGCTTTGTGCGAATTTTTTTTAAAGTCCCCCCTTGAAGGGGGAAAAACCCATCCCCATCTCTCTGGTCACCAGCCGGAGAACCGATTGCGGGCCGGCGTCACCCATAACTGATAATGACTTTCTCAAAGGAGAGCTATCAATGAGTATTCGTCCGTTACATGATCGTGTGATCGTCAAACGTAAAGAAGTTGAATCTAAATCCGCTGGCGGCATCGTTCTGACCGGTTCTGCAGCAGGCAAATCAACTCGTGGCGAAATCATCGCTGTCGGTAAGGGCCGCATCCTGGAAAACGGTACAGTGCAGCCACTGGACGTGAAAGTGGGCGACATCGTGATTTTCAATGATGGTTACGGTGTTAAAGCTGAGAAGATCGACAATGAAGAAGTGTTGATCATGTCCGAAAGCGACATTCTGGCAATTGTTGAAGCGTAATCCGCGAACGACACTGAACATACGAATTTAAGGGAAAGATTAAAATGGCAGCTAAAGACGTAAAATTCGGTAACGACGCTCGTGTGAAAATGCTGCGCGGCGTAAACGTACTGGCAGACGCAGTTAAAGTGACCCTGGGCCCGAAAGGCCGTAACGTAGTGCTGGATAAATCCTTCGGCGCGCCGACCATCACTAAAGATGGTGTTTCTGTAGCACGTGAAATCGAACTGGAAGACAAGTTCGAAAACATGGGTGCTCAGATGGTGAAAGAAGTGGCCTCTAAAGCGAACGACGCTGCAGGCGACGGTACCACCACCGCTACCGTACTGGCGCAGGCTATCATCACCGAAGGCCTGAAAGCTGTTGCTGCAGGCATGAACCCGATGGACCTGAAACGCGGTATCGACAAAGCCGTTCTGGCCGCTGTTGAAGAGCTGAAAGCACTGTCCGTACCGTGCTCTGACTCTAAAGCGATTGCTCAGGTTGGTACTATCTCCGCTAACTCCGACGAAACCGTAGGTAAACTGATCGCAGAAGCGATGGACAAAGTCGGTAAAGAAGGCGTGATCACCGTTGAAGACGGTACCGGTCTGCAGGACGAACTGGACGTGGTTGAAGGTATGCAGTTTGACCGCGGTTACCTGTCCCCTTACTTCATCAACAAGCCGGAAACTGGCGCAGTAGAACTGGAAAGCCCGTTCATCCTGCTGGCTGACAAGAAAATCTCCAACATCCGCGAAATGCTGCCGGTTCTGGAAGCCGTTGCGAAAGCAGGCAAACCGCTGGTTATCATCGCAGAAGACGTTGAAGGCGAAGCGCTGGCGACCCTGGTTGTCAACACCATGCGTGGCATCGTGAAAGTGGCTGCGGTTAAAGCACCGGGCTTCGGCGACCGTCGTAAAGCTATGCTGCAGGACATCGCTACCCTGACTGGCGGTACCGTGATCTCCGAAGAGATCGGTATGGAGCTGGAAAAAGCGACGCTGGAAGACCTGGGCCAGGCGAAACGCGTTGTGATCAACAAAGACACCACTACCATCATTGATGGCGTGGGCGACGAAGCGGCAATTCAGGGCCGTGTTGGTCAGATTCGTCAGCAGATCGAAGAAGCGACTTCCGATTACGACCGTGAAAAACTGCAAGAGCGCGTAGCCAAACTGGCTGGCGGCGTTGCGGTTATCAAAGTCGGTGCTGCTACCGAAGTTGAAATGAAAGAGAAAAAAGCACGTGTTGAAGATGCCCTGCACGCGACCCGTGCTGCGGTAGAAGAAGGCGTGGTTGCGGGTGGTGGTGTTGCGCTGATCCGCGTAGCAAGCAAAATCGCTGGCCTGAAAGGTCAGAACGAAGACCAGAACGTGGGTATCAAAGTTGCGCTGCGCGCAATGGAAGCTCCGCTGCGTCAGATCGTGCTGAACTGCGGTGAAGAGCCGTCTGTTGTGGCTAACACCGTGAAAGCGGGCGACGGTAACTACGGTTACAACGCATCTACCGAAGAATACGGCAACATGATCGAGATGGGTATCCTGGATCCGACTAAAGTGACCCGTTCTGCGCTGCAGTACGCGGCATCTGTAGCCGGCCTGATGATCACCACCGAGTGCATGGTGACCGACCTGCCGAAAGGCGACGCGCCTGACTTAGGTGCTGCTGGTGGTATGGGCGGCATGGGCGGTATGGGCGGTATGATGTAATTTAATCTTCATACTTCAAGCCGCAGGTGCGTTGGCTGCGCTCATTCCCCCCAGTCACTTACTTATGTAAGCTCCCGGGGATGAATGGACTTGCCGCCTGCCTGCAACCTGAACTATTCGATTAAATAAGCATCTCGCTAAAAATGAGAAACCCCCGGGCAGAAATGGCCGGGGGTTTTTCTTTTGGTCATCTTTTTAGTATAAGATTCAGACACGGACGCAAGACGTCCAGCTCATTGATTGTGGGGAATAACATGCACGTTAAATATTTAGCAGGGATTGTCGGCGCAACGTTGTTACTGGCAGGCTGTAGCGCCGGTAATGAGCTGTCTTCGGGCGGGCAGAATGTTCGCTTCGTAGAAGATAAACCTGCAGCAAATTGTCAGTATCTGGGCACCGCAACGGGTAAACAAAGCAACTGGCTTTCTGGCCAGCATGGCGAAGAGGGTGGTTCAATGCGCGGTGCGGCTAACGACCTGCGTAACCAGGCTGCGCAAATGGGCGGCAACGTGCTGTTCAGCGTCTCCAGCCCGACACAAGGCTTTATGTCCAGCTTCGTGCCGACAGCCAGCGAAATGACCGGTCAGGTTTATAAATGCCCGCAGTAACGTAAACTGCATTGCTCCCATTTATAAATGGGAGCAGTGATCCTGATGTTGTTTGTATGTTTTATTATTCATATTATTTTTCTAAACTCACGTTTTAATAGTAACCATTTGACTTTTAATGGTGTTTTTTATTGGGGTATAAATTAAAATTTAACGTCTTTTATTTTCTTTTCCCACGTATATTAAGATTTCTTAAGCTTTCGCTTGTGTGAGAGTTTTCACATCTTTTTATCAATTCATAAAGTAAAAGTTAACCTAACGCTAAAGTTTTAATAAAGCGTTCCGATAAATAAAACCGAAGTGTGAAAGGACTCTCCCTCATGGTGGGTTGTTCATCATGATATATCAAAGATACTAAAGTTAAATTGGAGAGGTATGATGAACATCACCAAACGGTTATTACTCGCTTTTTCTCTACTTATCATTAGCTTGATTGGCACGAATATCATTGCAATGATTTCTTTATCAAAAATTAGTGAGGACACTAATTATTTCCAGGAAAATATTCTTCCCAGCCTGACGACAATGAATAAGGAAATGATTCAGGCTACAGGTGTTCGTTCGCAACTTTATTTGCATGGTTTAACCGAAGACCAGGCGCAAATGGATGTCATTAAACAAAATGCCAACAAAATTTATGATGAGCTCCTTGCAAAACATCAATACTATCTTAAAGAATTAGCTTCTGACCCGCGTGACGTAGAACTGAGCAATAAAACACTGGCGGATTTACAGGCGTTCCGCGGAGCAATGGACCAATATTTTAAAATATCAGAATCGAATGATCGCAAGGCGATTATCCAAAGCATGCAAAAAGGCGGATTAATCGCAGAAAAAATTGCTGCATTACTTGCTGATTTTAATGACCAGATTGACTACAACACCTCTTTAGTTGTACAGGCGAATGCGGCCAGTAAATCGCTTATTAGCAAAGCGCTGATTTTATCAGTGAGCGCAACGCTGGCTGCAACCATTCTTCTTGGGCTGTTTGGTCTGCTTACGGTTTTAAATATTCGTCGCCGTTTAAATGCCATGAGAGATGGCATGGTGCAGATCAGTGAAGACCTTGATCTGAGCAAAAATCTGCCGGCCGGCCGCCAGGATGAAATTGGCCATGCCATCACGGCATTTAACCATCTCGTTGAGCGGGTGGCGGAATCCCTCAGTATGGTGAGAAATGCTTCTGCTTCGGTAAATACTGCGGCAAACGAAATTTCTTTAGGCAATGATGAGCTGTCAGCGCGTACTGAACAACAATCTGCCGCCGTTGTTGAAACTGCGGCCAGTATGGAAGAGCTGAGCTCGACGGTAAAACAGAATGCGCAAAACGCCCAGCAGGCGAGTTTACTGGCTGTTACCGCATCCGATACGGCAAGTCAGGGTGGCACTGTTGTGAGTAATGCCGTGAGCCGGATGAAAGATATTATTGAAAGCTCACGCCGCATCTCTGAAATTACCACGGTTATTAACGGTATCGCATTCCAGACCAATATTCTGGCGCTTAATGCCGCCGTTGAGGCTGCCCGTGCGGGCGACCAGGGGCGTGGGTTTGCCGTTGTTGCCGGAGAGGTTCGCTCATTAGCTCAGCGCAGCTCACAGGCTGCAAAAGAGATTGAAGCGCTCATCGGCGAGTCAGTCCATTTTGTAGAAGAAGGCGCAAAACAGGTCGATCTGGCGGGTGAAAGTATGAGTGGGATTGTTCACTCCGTCACCCAGGTTAAAGATTTGATGCAGGAAATTGCCGCAGCGTCTGACGAGCAAAATCGGGGTATTGCGCAGATTGCTCAGGCCATGTCTGAAATGGACACGACAACACAGCAGAACGCCGCTCTGGTTCAGGAATCGTCTGCTGCTGCGGGAAGTCTGGAAGATCAGGCGGTCAAGCTGCAACAACTGGTTGATGTATTCCGTTTACCCGGGGTACAAACGGCGGCCGCCGCGCCTAAAGCCCCTAAACGTCCTCTAAAAATGTCCCCTGTGTCTGCGGCTGCAGGCCATGATGCAGGTTGGGAGACGTTCTAAAGCAGGGCCTTACTGTAATAGCGTCGCACCTTTTGTTCAGGTGCCGGTAATTCCAACGCTGCCACGGAATATCGTGGCAGCGTTTTCGCTATATTATTTTTTGGCTTTTTTTACCGATGGTTTCACCGTGACCTGATGGCGTATCTGGTTCAGCGTATGCATGCATCTATCCAGATTAAGCGGTTCACCCTGTTGCACGTTAATAGCCTGAATGTGTACCTGACAGGCTTTACTGGCGAGTTTTCCCAGCCGTGGGCTGAAAGCCAACAGTCTTTTGGCGATCGCCTGGGTTTCAGGAGTATCGGGAAGGCTTCTGGTTTTGATCACCGTACCGCAGAAAGTGGATTTTTTCTTTGTCCCGGCATAATAGTGGTACAGAAGAATTAAATAGTGATCAAACAATGCCGTTTTCCACTCTGGCTGGGTATAGGTATCGTAAATCATCTTACCGTCAGGCTGGCAATCAACATCATATAGTGGAAGAAAATCCAGTAACGAAGAGATACGCAATGCCAGGTCGCGCATACCAGCGTTATTAATGGCATGAATTAAAACATGGGTAAGTAACTCTATTTGCAGCTCATGAACTTCGAAGGTGAACTTTTCATTATTATGTAACTGCAACGTGAAAATGAGTTTCCCTTCATCGTAGGTGAAATTATCAATGGCGTTTACGCGATAATTTATATCTGCATTTACCAGTTCTTCCCTTTTTAACTCAGGAATATGGGCGTGCATTGCTTTGGTTACCGCAGTTTGCGCTGCGATGAAATCATCCCGTTGAGTACCGTCCAGTTCTTTTTGCTTAGAGAGATGATATTCCATGGCGACAAAAAGATCGCGTAAAGTTAAAGCCGGAAAGAAAAGCAGCTTCGTGTCACTCTTTTTAATGTTTAGTTTTAGCGCGACGGCGAGAAACTCGTCATTGTTACGTATTACGCCTGCGTTGACACCCGTAATATTCATTTCCATTATGGTTCTCCATAACCATTGTTAAAAACTATATATCCAACTGAACAATAGAATTGGTGAATATATTCTCTGCTATACTCTTAAAAAGAGGATTAAAATACCATAATAAATGCAGTGAACAATCAGATATGCTAAAAAATAGAGCCTGGATGAGAAAACACTATCGTTTTCTTAGATACAGAAAAGCGATGCATTCCTGCACCGCTTTTCTGTTTGAACGGTTAGCTTCTATTGTTGCCGTAACTGCAAATCCAGCGGCGTTTTGCTGGGCTCACCGCCAATTTCCCGGGCCAGTTTCGGCACCATATAGCCTGAGATCAGCGTCAACAACTCCCGCATAATTTCCCGCGCTTCATCATCGCTGACCATGAAATGGGCCGCGCCCTGAACTTTATCCAGCACATGCAGGTAGTAGGGCATCACGCCAGCATCAAACAACGCGTTACTGAGGTCTGCAAGCGTGCGGGCATTATCATTAACGCCGCGCAACAACACGCTCTGATTAAGCAGTGTTACACCTGCATGACGCAGTTTTGCCATGGACGCGCGAAAGTCGTCATCGATTTCCTGGGCATGGTTGATATGGTTCACCAGCAGAATCTGCAGAGAAGAACCTGCAAGGCGGGAGACGAGTGTGTCAGTGATCCGCGCAGGAATGACAATCGGCAGCCGGCTGTGAATACGCAAGCGCTTGATATGTGGAATGGCTTCAAGCTGCGCGATCAGCCAGTCCAGTTCATGATCTTTCGCCATCAGCGGATCGCCACCGGAGAAAATGATCTCATCAAGTTCCGGTTGCTGGGCAATATAATCCAGCGCAACCTGCCAGTTGCGTTTATTGCCCTGATTTTCCGCATACGGGAAGTGGCGGCGGAAGCAGTAGCGGCAGTTTACCGCGCAGCCACCTTTAACCAGCAGCAGTGCACGGTTACGGTACTTATGCAGCAAGCCAGGCACCACACTTTCCTGCTCTTCCAGCGGATCGGTGCTGTATCCTGGGGCGGCAACAAACTCTTCTCTCGCCGTCAGGACCTGACGTAAAAGCGGATCGTTGGGGTCGCCTTTTTTCATTCTCGCGGCAAAAGCACGGGGCACGCGCAGCGGGAACAGGCGTTTTGCTTCGCGTCCGGCGGTTAAATTTTCGTCAGTGTCTATATTTAAAACACGCAAGAGTTCATCTGGATCGGTTATTACATCGGCAAGTTGCACTAACCAATCTTCTCTGGATGGGGTATTTAGGGTTACAATATGCGCCATTTTGTGGCTTAGCTACCAGTTAACATTTTTAGAGGGCCTTTATGGCGACTTACTATAGCAACGATTTTCGTGCCGGTCTTAAAATCATGCTCGACGGCGAACCTTATGCAGTTGAAGCCAGCGAATTCGTTAAACCAGGCAAAGGTCAGGCATTTGCACGCGTTAAACTGCGCCGCCTGCTGACTGGCACCCGTGTAGAAAAAACCTTCAAATCTACTGACTCTGCCGAAGGCGCAGATGTTATCGATATGAACCTGACTTACCTCTACAACGACGGTGAATTCTACCATTTCATGAACAACGAAACCTTCGAGCAGTTGGCTGCCGATGCGAAAACCGTTGGTGACAGCGCGAAATGGCTGCTGGATCAGGCTGAGTGCATCGTGACGCTGTGGGATGGCCGTCCGATCGCTGTGACTCCGCCGAACTTTGTTGAACTGGAAATCATTGAAACCGATCCAGGTCTGAAAGGTGATACCGCGGGTACCGGTGGTAAGCCGGCTACGCTGAGCACTGGCGCAGTGGTTAAAGTTCCGCTGTTCGTACAGATCGGTGAAGTGATTAAAGTGGATACGCGTTCCGGCGAATATGTATCCCGCGTGAAGTAATTCACTTTATCTTTTAGGCTGCCTCTTTGTTGGCTGTGCTTAGAGAAACCCCAGTTAACCCGTTAAATAGTTTGCTGGGATTTCTTGCTTGTCGCCACAATGCAGCCTGAATGATTTGTCTATTGTGAAATGTTGGTGCGCTCACCTTATTGCACCTTTGCTTTTCCAGGGCAGGAATGATGAAACGTCTTCTCAGTCTTGTAGCACTCTTTCTTCTCACCACTACTTTGCTGGCGGGCTGTAATACCGCGCGTGGCTTTGGTGAAGACATCAAACATCTCGGCAACTCTATCTCGCACGCTGCCAGCTAATTTCTTCCTGTCGTCCTAAAAATCGCCGATATTCCGCCAGGTTGCGCAATCTTGTCTATTCTTAAGTGGCTATGCACAAACAATATTGGCTACATAAGGAAGATATTATGGTTAAGAAGACATTTGCTGCGATCTTTACTGTACTGGTTCTTTCCTCAGCGCTGACTGCTTGTAACACCACGCGTGGTGTCGGTCAGGATATCTCTGAGGGTGGTAGCGCTATTTCTGGCGCAGCGACAAAAGCGCAGCAGTAATTCCTGCCAGTACGCGGTACGGCCAGTGCCGTACCGTTAATTCAGGTTGTCTTGCAAGTTGTCCGGGGCTTCGGGGAGCGAAAGGAACGGTGTAAAGCGGTTACCCATTCCCAACTTCATCCGAATATTGCGCTTGTAGGTATACACCGTCTTACCATTTATGCTCATTTTGGACGCAATGGACTGATTGCTGCGGCCTTCCATCCATAACGACAGCACTTTTTCTTCCTGGCGTGTGAGCAGCGGGGTGGCTATCTGTGGCCCGGTTCTCACGGGGCGGGACAGAACGGCATGATCAATGACTTTGGCCAGCGTTTCCATCGGCTCGCTTTTTTGCAGCGTTGCCTGTACCTGATACTGGGCACAATACGCCTTCAGTTGTGCATCTTCCCCTGACTGCAAAAGGATAAGGTGGTTATCTTTACCGCAGGCGGTGAACAGGGAGGAAAGTTGCTGAATATGGTGGAGATCATTCTTAAAGCCGTAAAGATCGGCAATGATCAAGTCCGGCTGCCATTGCACAATATGCTCTTTTGCCAGCATCAGGTTATTCAGCGAAGTCACAAGGAATGAAGCCGGGAAAAAATCAGTCTGATTGAGCCAGCTTTCCAGCCCCGTACGGGTGAAGTAACAACGGTCAATCAAGAGAATTTTGAACATATTTTTCTTCGCAGTATGAATATTGACGCACGGCTTCCCGTTGCTGGCAGCACTTCATCATAGGGGGTACTTATGGGGAATAAATGCGCGAACTGCGTTGCTATCTGTAGCTATTTCTTGCTTTAAGTCACTTAAATCTGCGCAATTCGGCAAAAATTGCATTCCGTTTGTAACCAGGTCAAAATTTATCTCTCTCAACCAGCCTGTCGGGACGACCCGATTGCGCAACACTCAATGGGGACGGCCCCGCACTGGAGCCACCTATGTCATGGATAATTCTTTTTATCGCTGGTCTTCTTGAAGTCGTTTGGGCTATTGGCCTGAAATACACGCACGGTTTTACCCGCCTTGTACCCAGCGTGATTACCGTAACGGCGATGATCGTTAGCATCGTGATGTTGTCATGGGCGATGAAAAGCCTGCCCACAGGAACGGCGTATGCCGTCTGGACAGGCATTGGCGCCGTGGGGGCAGCTATCACGGGGATTGTGTTATTCGGTGAATCGGCCAATCCCGCGCGCCTGCTAAGCCTGGCACTGATTGTCGCGGGGATTATCGGCCTTAAGCTCAGTACGCCTTAAAGGGTCTGATTTATCCACAGAAGTTTTTCTACCGCAAAACCTTCGCGGGCTGCGATATCAACGAGCTGTTTTTTCACCGCATCCGGAAGCGTCGGTGTGCGTGACAAAATCCACAGATAGTCCCGATCCGGCCCGCATACCAGCGCATATCGGTAATCTTTGTCCAGCGCAATGACGTTATAGCCGCCATAGAAAGGACCGAAGAACGAGACCTTAAGTGCGGCCTTACGCGTATCACCGGTAAAGTACGCCTTCCCGACCGATTGTTGCCACATGCCGCGTTCCGGATTGTATCCTTTATTGATGACCTGAATGCCGCCGTCATCCATTGTGCTATAGGTCGCGGTCACCTTTTCCAGGCCACGTTCGAAGCGGTGGTCAAAGCGGGCAATTTCATACCAGCGGCCAAGGTAACGTTGCGCATCGAAGTTATCCACCACGGTGACGCCAGAAGGGGGAGTAGGAGAGCTACAGGCTACAACCAAAAATGCAGCAGCAGCCGTTGCGATAATCGGCAACAAACGCATGATTTTTTCCTTCCAGTTTTTTACTTAAGTGTAGAAGCTGGCGGGAAAAATGCTCTCCCGCCAGAGCGGGAGAGCGAGGTGAATTAAAGGAAGATGACCCCGATCAGGGTGACCACTGTCAGAATAGCGGCGAGGCCATAGAAGACCCATTTCCCGCTGGGGATATGGATTTTAATATCATGCATGGCATGGTGCAGACGGTGCAGCCCGCACCATAGCGGCAGAACAATCATCAGGAATAAAAATGCACGGCCAATGAAGCTTTGGGCGAATGCCAGCACACGTTCGTAGCCGAGCGCTTCACCGGGGTAGAGACCCAGCGGTAGCAGCACGCCAACCAGCAGAATCATCACCGGTGCGATAATCGCACTCCACATGCCGCCTGCGCCGAACAGCCCCCAGAAGACGGGTTCATCGGAACGTTTTGGGTTTGGATTGATCACCTTTGGCCTCCTTACCAGAACAGTGCAACGAAAAGAATGACCACCGTCGCCAGCACGGTCACGACCCACAGCCCCCTGATAACCGGCTCGGGTTTAAGCTTTTCGCTTTTGATGATGATATTTGACGCTTTTGGCGCCAGTTCAAACCAGGTTTTGGTGTGCAGCAACGCTGCCGCCAGGGCAATCAGGTTCAGGATCACCACTATTGGGTTTCGCAGGAAGGTAACAAATCCTTCCCAGGATTCCGGGCCATGTTTTAAGGAAAAAAGTCCGCAGATCAAAATGATGCTGAACCATACCGCCGGTAACGCTGTTCCTTCACGCAGCATATAGAAGCGATAAAACGGCAGCGATTTCCACCAGGTCGACGGCATTGGCCGGACATAGGGTTTGCGTTTAGTCGTCATGATGCGCTCCTTAGCGTGGTTTCAGAGTGGCGATAAGAAAGTCTTTCGAGCTTTCCACTTTGCCCTGCTGGATAGCGGCCGCCGGGTCGACATGTTTCGGGCACACTTCCGAGCAGTAGCCCACAAAGGTACAGCTCCAGACGCCATTTGGACTGTTCAACTGCGGCATACGCTGCTGTTTCCCGTGGTCGCGGTTATCCAGGTTGTAGCGGTGCGCCAGCGTGATGGCCGCCGGGCCAATAAACTCCGGATTGAGTCCAAACTGCGGACATGCCGCATAGCACAAGCCACAGTTGATACAGCCGGAGAACTGATGGTATTTCGCCATCTGCGCCGGGGTTTGCTTGTTCGGCCCCTGCTCCGGTGTCCGCGAATTGCCAATGATGTACGGCTTAATGGCCTCCAGGCTTTCGATAAAGTGGGTCATGTCGACCACTAAATCGCGCTCGATAGGGAAGTTGGCCAGCGCCTCGATTTTTAGCCCTTTCGTGTAATCACGTAAAAACGTTTTACAGGCCAGCTTCGGCACTTTGTTGACCATCATGCCGCAGGAGCCGCAAATCGCCATACGGCAGGACCAGCGATAACTGAGGTCCGGCGCCAGGTTATCCTTTATATAACCCAGCGCGTCCAGCAGCGACGTTTGCTCATCGTAAGGCACATCATAAAAGGCGCTGTGCGGAGCGGTATCCACTTCCGGGTTATATCGCACCACCTCAACTTTCAGGGTTTGCATCTCAGCCATGGGTCGACTCCTTCTTCTCAGCGGCTTCCGCTTCGCCACCGTAAACACGTTTCGCAGGCGGCAGCGTCGTTATCTTCACGTCGCTGTAATCGAGACGGGTAGTACCGTCTGCGTCCCGGTACGCCAGGGTGTGCTTGAGGAAGTTGACGTCATCGCGCTCCGTGCAGCCCTCATCCAGACGTTGATGCGCCCCGCGCGACTCTTTACGTGCCAGCGCGGAATGAGCCATACATTCGGCGACGTTCAGGCCGTGCCCCAGTTCGATGGTATAAAGGATGTCGGTATTGAACACGCTGGAAGTATCGGTGATGCGCACGCGTTTGAAACGCTCTTGCAGCTCCGCCAGTTTATCAACGGTTTTTTGCATCAGCTCTGGCGTACGGTAGATACCGCAGCCCTCTTCCATTGACTCACCCATTTCGTCGCGAATTTTCGCCCAGTTTTCCGTGCCTTCCTGATTAACCAGATTTTTCAGGCGTTGCTCAACGTCAGCGGCCTGTGCGTTCAGCGCAGCGTCGCTGGCTGCTGTCGCGGAGGCGGCGCGCGCCATTGCTTGTTCACCTGCCAGACGACCAAACACCACCAGCTCTGCCAGCGAGTTTGAGCCAAGACGGTTTGCGCCATGCAGACCAACAGATGAACACTCACCCACAGCAAACAGCCCTTTGATACGGGTTTCGCACTGCTGATCGGTTTCGATACCGCCCATGGTGTAGTGCGCGGTGGGGCGTACAGGAATCGGTTCTTTTACTGGATCCACGCCAACGTAGGCTTTTGCCAGTTCGCAAATAAACGGCAGACGCTCCAGCAGTTTTTTCTCACCCAGATGGCGCAAGTCGAGATGGACGACATCGCCGCGCGGGGTCGAAATGGTGTTGCCTTTACGCCATTCATGCCAGAACGCCTGCGACACTTTGTCGCGCGGCCCCAGCTCCATATATTTGTTCTTCGGTTCGCCCAGTGGGGTTTCTGGCCCCATGCCGTAATCCTGCAGATAACGGTAGCCGTTTTTGTTGACCAGGATACCGCCTTCGCCACGGCAGCCTTCCGTCATCAAAATACCGGAACCCGGCAGCCCGGTGGGGTGATACTGGACAAACTCCATATCACGCAGCGGTACGCCATGAGCAAGCGCCATGCCCATTCCGTCGCCTGTGACGATACCGCCATTGGTGTTGTAACGGTAAACGCGACCCGCACCGCCTGTCGCCATAACGACCGCGTTGGCACGAATCTGCACCAGCGTGCCTTCCATCATGTTCATCGCGACCAACCCACGCACCTGGCCATCGTCGACCAGAATATCCAGCACGAAGTGCTCGTCGAAGCGCTGAATTTGCGGGAACTGGAGTGATGCCTGGAAGAGGGTATGTAGCATATGGAAGCCGGTTTTATCTGCGGCAAACCAGGTGCGTTCGATCTTCATACCGCCAAAGCGGCGAACGTTGACGGAACCATCGGGGCGGCGGCTCCACGGGCAGCCCCAGAGTTCAAGCTGCGTCATTTCGGTGGGGCAATGACGGACAAAGTAGTCAACGACATCCTGCTCGCACAGCCAGTCGCCACCGGCTACAGTGTCGTGAAAATGGTACTCGAAGCTATCATGATCCTGTGCAACGGCTGCGGAACCGCCTTCTGCGGCCACGGTGTGGCTGCGCATGGGATAAACTTTTGAAATAAGGGCGATTTTAGCATTTGGATTTGCCTGGGCGGCTGCTATGGCGGCACGTAAACCCGCGCCACCCGCGCCAATTACAGCAAGATCGGCTTGAAAAGTTTGCACGACATTCCTCCTGATTATTGTTATTTCGCAACCCTTTCTGATCTGACCAGCCAGGGCCTCGAATACGATTCCACTGCTCCTTTATTGGTATGCATTATAATCTTAGGATGGTGAGGGAAATTTGACCTGTTCGATTTTTTTAACGTATGAATGGCCCAAAACATCATTGATTTTGATTAATTTAATTACAAAACCCCCAACCTTTAGTGATTTTACCTCCCGTCGCTGAACCTTATTCCGCTCAAAATTTGTCTCTCTGAGCCGATACGGGTAGACTTCGTGCCCTTGTTTGAATTCGGAGAACGTACCATGAGCGAGACGGCAACCTGGCAGCCGAGCGCATCCATCCCTAACTTATTAAAACGCGCAGCAATTATGGCGGAAGTTCGGCGTTTCTTCGCCGATCGCGGCGTGTTAGAGGTGGAAACGCCTTGTATGAGCCAGGCCACGGTAACCGATATTCATCTGTTCCCGTTTGAGACCCGTTTCGTTGGTCCCGGCCATTCGCAAGGGATGAATCTTTATCTGATGACCAGCCCGGAATACCACATGAAGCGTCTTCTGGCGGCAGGATGTGGCCCGGTTTTCCAACTGTGCCGTAGCTTCCGTAATGAGGAAATGGGGCGTCATCATAATCCTGAGTTCACCATGCTGGAGTGGTACCGTCCGCACTACGATATGTATCGTTTGATGAATGAAGTGGATGACCTTCTGCAACAGGTGCTGGAGTGTCCGGCAGCGGAATCACTCTCTTATCAGCAGGCTTTCCAGCGCTACCTGGAAATCGATCCGCTTTCTGCGGATAAAACTCAACTGCGTGAAGTGGCGGCAAAGCTTGATTTAAGCAATATCGCAGACACTGAAGAAGACCGCGATACCTTGCTGCAACTGCTATTCACCATGGGCGTTGAGCCACATATCGGCAAAGACCGTCCGGCGTTTGTCTACCACTTCCCGGCAAGTCAGGCCGCGCTGGCGCAAATCAGCACCGAAGATCACCGCGTGGCGGAACGCTTTGAGGTCTACTTCAAAGGTATTGAACTGGCAAATGGTTTCCATGAACTGACCGATGCCCGTGAACAGCAGCAGCGTTTTGAGCAGGATAATCGTAAGCGTGCCGCACGTGGTCTGCCGCAGCAACCGGTGGATACAAATCTGCTGGAGGCGCTGAAGGCCGGTATGCCGGATTGCTCCGGTGTGGCGCTGGGCGTTGATCGCCTGGTGATGCTGGCGCTGGGGGCGGAAAGCCTTGCTGAGGTAATGGCGTTTACCGTCGATCGCTCCTGATTTTTCGGCTTCACCATCCCGGATGCGGCTACGCCTTATCCGGGCAACGGTCTGATGGCGTTGATCATCGAAGCCTCTCCCAGTGGGAGAGGCTGTCAGAGTAGCCCCGATAAGCGCATCGGGGAAAGATTACACACTTCCCGCCGGACGATTCCCTCTCCCTGCCGATGTCAGCGTGCGCGCCGTGCGCTTGCCGTCCAGACTTTCAAGCCGCATCTGGAACGGTGGGAACGGCAGATCGATGCCATGTTCGCGGAAGCCTGCCAGAATCAATTGATGAATCTCGTGGCGCAGCGGCATACGGTGCCCCATCTCGGCGGCGTAGATACGCAGTTCAAATAGCTGAATCCCTTGCTGGAGGTCAACCAGGAACACTTCCGGGGCAGGGTTATCAATCACAAACGTACAACGTTCTGCGGCGGTATAAAGGATCTGCGTTACCTCTTCGCTGTTGGCATCGGCGGGTGCCGGAACCGTCAGCACCACACGCGTCACCGAGTCCGACAGTGACCAGTTGATAAACTGCTCGGTAATAAAGGCCTTATTGGGCACGATGATCTCTTTGCGATCCCAGTCGCTGATCGTCGTGGCGCGGGTATTGATCTTCGTGACACTACCGGTCAGATCGCGGATCGTCACGGTATCACCAATACGGATCGGCTTTTCAAACAGAATGATCAGGCCGGAAATAAAGTTAGCGAAGATCTCCTGCAGGCCAAAGCCCAGACCGACGCCAAGCGCGGCAACCAGCCACTGCAATTTAGCCCATTCGATCCCGATCATGGAGAATCCAACCAGCCCGCCAAACAGCATTAGCAGATATTTGGTGATGGTGGTGATGGCATAACCGGTGCCTGGGGTAAGATCCAGATGCTGCAACAGGGCAAGCTCAAGCAGCGCCGGAAAGTTACGCACCAGTTGCGTGGTGATGATAAACACCAGAATGGCAATCAACACCGCGCCGAGAGTGATGGGCTCAAGGCTTTCCACTCCTTGCACCGTGGAGGTGACATCCCACAGGGAAATGTTCTCCAGGAAGCCGAAAGCTGAGTGGATTTCTGACCACAGCACAATGACGGAGAGCAGCGCGATAAGCATCAGGATCGAGCGCACCAGGCGCAGCGATTGCACGCTGATGGCATCCAGATCGAGCTCTTTCTCATCTATCTCGACCGATCCTTCGGTACTGGTGGAGTGCGGCGTCTCATCTTCGCCTTTCGCGCGTTGGGCGAGGATCTCAGCGCGACGATGGCGGGCACGATCGAACGCCAGACGGCGGCGTTGGATCAGCATCCAGCGGCGGATAATGTGATAGACCACTAACAGCAGGAACCAGATGGCGACGGAGGTTTCCAGACGCGCCAGCAGGGCCTGCGAGGTGGCCAGATAGCCCACCGCAGCAGCGAGAATCGCAATCAGCGGGGCGCTTAACAGTAGGTTCCATAGCAGGCGGTTCGGCATGTTATCACCCGAACCGGTCTTATCGACATAGAGCGGGATCCCGGCGCGTTTAAGGCTGAGTGTGACGACCGCCAGCGCACCACAAATCAGAATAAAACAGAGCCTGCCCAGCGACCCGGAAAACTCCCGGTCATTGAGGTTATCGAACATGATCAGCGCCATAATCAATGGCACGATAAAACCAATGCTCATCAGGTAGTTGCGCATTCCACGCGCCACGCGATGACGCGGCCAGCCGAAATGGGCGACAAATAATCCGGTTGGGCGGGCGAAAGTGGCGCAAATCATCACAACCCACAGTAGCGGAACGGTCGCGGTGACGCCGTCGCCAATCGCTACGGCCAGGGGATACGGCCAGGCTTCCTGTAAGCCGTAACCCAGCGTTGCCCACAATACGGGAAGCGGAAGGGCGACCAGAATCGACCAGAACACCGTACGCATTGTCAGCCAGAAATGATCCTGAGTGACTTTGCCAACTTTGGCGCTGGAACGCTCAAGGAAACGGGTGAAGTGCTTACGCGAATAGAGGCTGAAACCTACGAGGATGAGCGCGCCAAAAAGCGGGAACAGCGTCTCTTTGCTGGTGAGCATCATTGCGCTGGCTTTGCCGAGTTGGCTAAAGGTATCCAGCGAGATGAGGCGCCGCAGATCCTGCACGATTTCAACCGGCCAGCTCAGGCTCATTGGACTGACGTCCGCCGTCCAGAAAAGGTAGCGGTGCGTGGCTTCATTCACCTCGCGCAGCGCATCCTCAAGCTGGCTATTGGAAACTTTAAGCTTTGTCAGTTCCAGAATCAGGGTATCGCCACCCTGTAGTAGCGACGAGAGCAACTCACGCTGCGTGCGCAACTGGGCATCGAGTATACGGCTCTGCTCCGCCGTCAGTTGCTGGCCGTCAGCCTGGCGAATCTGTCGCAACTGAGGCTGCTTGTTCACCAGGTCTTCATAGCGCATGCGGTGCACGCGAAGCTGCGCCATTTCTGTATCGAGCTGCTGGGGCTTAGGCATTTCCGGCAAGCGGGCCACCTGAGCGCGCAACGCTTCACCCAACATATTGGACGCGCCCAGCCACTGTGACTGCTCGCGCAGGGTGTTCAGTGCCTGACGGACCTGCAACATCTGATTTGTCGCCTGACGCTGTTGTGAGGCGACCAGATCCATGCGCTGCGCCTGTTGGTTCAGCGCCTGCGACAGCTCACGGTTGATCTTAAACTGTTCGATGATACCGGGCGGTAGGTTATCACTGTTTTCCGCCAGTTGTTCGGTACTCTCCAGCGCCTGCTCGGCTTCGCGCTGACGCTGGCTGTTGAGCTGATTACGCAGCGCCTGCAGGTAAGCATCCAGTTGCTGTGCCTGCTTTTGGGCCAGCTCTGAGCGCATCCGTGACAGCTCCTGGCGGTTATTTGCCGATAGCTGTGCCAGTTCCAGTTCATCGACCAGTGCCCTCAGTTTTGCAGACTCTGCCTGGGCACTCAGATTTTGCGCCTGCGCGAGCGGCGTATTACTGGTTTGCGCGCCGATGCGGCGTTCAACTTCATTAACCTGGCGGCGAGCATCCGTTTGCTGTTGCGGAAGCTGGCTCAGGGAATCGTTAATTTCCCTGGCGCGCTCCTGCTCTTGCTGTGCCTGGCGGGTTTTTTCCAGCAACTGGCTGCTGACTTGCAGAATTTCCTGGTTTAGCGCGTCGGTGCTTATATTGGCAGGCACCGATTTTGGCTCATCGCGCAGGTTATCTAGCTGCGAGCGTAGCGTGCGGGAAAGTTTGGGGAAGTTATCGATAACGTCTTGATATTGCTGGGCGCGCTCAAGCGAGCCTTTACGCTCTTCAAGCGCGTTCAGCGCGCCCTGGAGCACTTCGACGGTTTCAGCCTGATCGGGCGTGGCTTTTGCCGCTTTGGCCTGCTCCAGTTCTTGCGAGATTTGTTTGGCATCGGGGGCCGTTGCTGCGTTGGCCCCCAGGCTGAGGCACCAGGCCATCAGAAAAATGATAATCAGGCGCACTACAGCTTACCTTCTTCGTTAGACTTCGTCTTTCTTGTCGTCTACCAGCGGGCTGGCATCCAGCTCGGCGGCAATTTCTTCTGCGGGCAAAGGCGTCGGTTCAACTTCCGGTGTCACCAGCGTTTCGGTGGAGACGGCCAGCGGCTCGCCGATTTTGGTCACAGAAAGGCTTTGCAGGTGTTCTGCCAGGTTCACTTTACCCGGCGCGAACAGGTTAATCACCGTTGAACCCAGTTTGAAGCGGCCCATCTCCTGGCCTTTCAGCAGTGCAACTGCACCATCGCTCTCGCCTGCAGGAAAGGTCCAGCGTTTGATGATGCCTTCGCGCGGCGGAGTGATCGTACCGGCCCAGACTGTCTCAATACTGCCGACAATCGTTGCTCCGACCAGAATTTGCGCCATCGGGCCAAATTCAGTATCGAACAAGCAAATGACGCGCTCGTTACGGGCAAACAAGTTCGGCACGTTCTGCGCAGTCAGGTGGTTAACCGAAAACAGGTCGCCCGGTACATAAATCATTTCCCGCAGGATACCGTTGCACGGCATATGCACGCGGTGATAATCACGCGGTGACAGGTACGTGGTAGCAAAAGAGCCATTACGGAACAGGTCTGCCATCAGGTAGTTGCCTGCCAGCAGGGCTTCCAGGCTGTAATCGTGGCCTTTCGCCTGCAGGATTTTGTCGTTTTCGATTTTACCAAGCTGGCTTATCACGCCGTCTGCGGGCATCACCAGGATGTTCGGATCGGTGTTCAGAGGGCGAACATCGTCACGCAACGGGCGCACGAAGAAGTCGTTGAAGGTGCGATAGCTGGCGGTGTCCGGCTTTTGCGCCTCCTGCATATTGACCTTGTAGTATTTGACGAACAGATCAATAACCAGTTTGGTCAGCCAACCCGCGCGTTTGCTTGCGCCCCAGCCCGCCAGGCGAGTGAGCCACAGTTTCGGCAGAATGTATTGAAGCGAAAGTTTAAATGAGTTTAACAAGGTAGCCTCCAGGCCATTGTTTTTGTCGTTCCTGACCCGGCGCTATCGCCAGGTCTTTGCAAAAAAGGGGACGATTCTAACGACGCTTAGCTTAGTTGTCAGTCATCGGATTCAGAAAAGCTTTTACGCGTTTTTACTTGTGACATGCTCTCAAGAATACGGTGATAATTTTCGAACCGTGTCCCGGCGATTTCGCCCTTGTCGACGGCTTCGCGGATGGCGCAGCCTGGGTCGCTGGCGTGTTTACAGTCACGATATTTACAGTGGCCGATATAGTCATGGAATTCGACAAAGCCGTTAGTAATTTGTTCCGGCTCCAGATGCCAGAGTCCAAATTCACGCACCCCGGGAGAATCAATCACATCGCCGCCGTGCGGGAAGTGATAAAGACGGGCGGCTGTCGTAGTGTGCTGGCCCAGACCGGAGTTATCAGAGACATCATTTGTCAGGATTTGGTCTTCATGCAGACCGAGCAGGGCGTTCAACAGGCTGGATTTGCCCACGCCAGACTGCCCGGCGAAGATACTGATACGGTGAGTTAACGCGTCTTCAAGAGGCTGCAGCCCGTTCTGGGTGTGGCTGGATACCATCAATACGCGATAACCGATTTTGCGGTAGATATCCATCTGCTCATTTACGAAGGCCATGCCTTCATCGTCCAGCAGATCGATCTTGTTCAGCACGATCAGCGGTTCAACCTCCAGCGCTTCACAGGCCACCAGATAACGATCGATAATATTGAGCGAGAGTTCCGGCAAAATGGCTGAAACGATCACGATCTGATCGATATTTGCCGCGATCGGTTTTACGCCATCGTAAAAGTCAGGACGGGTCAGTACAGACGTGCGATCGTGTACGGCTTCGACAATGCCTTTTACCGTCACCCCTTCCGCCGCCTCTTTGCCCGGACGCCAGACGACGCGGTCGCCGGTGACCAGTGAACGAATGGTACGACGAATATTGCAACGGTGTACGGTGCCATCCGCGGCTTCAACGTCCGCGTGCATGCCGAAGCGGCTGATCACTATGCCCTCAGACGGCTCGCCAAACAGGTTGTCATCGTAGTCGGCTTTCTCCACAGACGTTTTTAACCGGCGCTGATGATTCGCGTTGACGCGGCGTTGCTGTCCTTTGGAGAGTTTATTTTTACTCAATCGTACTGGCTCCTGGTCGCCCCGGATGGGCAAAACCTTTATGATACACGCTATTTTAGATGAATATAGTCACGCTGAATATGACGCGAGAAGGGTGGAAAATAGCATGAGTGCAAATGAAAACAACCTGATTTGGATCGATCTGGAGATGACCGGGCTGAATCCGGAACGCGATCGTATTATTGAAATCGCGACCCTGGTTACCGACGCGAATCTGAATATCCTGGCGGAGGGGCCGACCATTGCGGTTCATCAGTCTGACGCTCAACTGGCGTTGATGGATGACTGGAACGTACGTACCCACACTGGCAGCGGTCTGGTGGAGCGCGTCAAGGCAAGTCAGTTTGATGATCGCGCGGCAGAGCTGGCGACCATCGAATTTCTGAAAGAGTGGGTGCCAGCGGGCAAGTCACCAATTTGTGGCAACAGTATCGGTCAGGACCGCCGTTTTCTGTTTAAGTACATGCCGGAGCTGGAAGCTTACTTCCACTATCGTTATCTGGACGTAAGCACCTTAAAAGAGTTAGCGCGTCGCTGGAAACCGGAAATTCTCGACGGCTTCAAAAAACAGGGCACGCATCAGGCAATGGATGATATCCGCGAGTCTGTGGCCGAGCTTTCTTACTATCGCGAACATTTTATTAAGCTGTAAAAAGAGTGCCCGGATGGATGAAAAAGAGAGTAAGGTAGTCCGTCCGGTGCAAAAACAGGCAAGATGACGAATAATCGAGCACTTGAACGAAAAATTTAAAAAATCGTTTTCGGGGGGCTTGCAGGAGAAAGGAATTCTCGTATAATGCGCCTCCCGTGACGACACAGAAATGTGAAATTACGACAGCAAGAAAAATGATGTTTGCGGGAATAGCTCAGTTGGTAGAGCACGACCTTGCCAAGGTCGGGGTCGCGAGTTCGAGTCTCGTTTCCCGCTCCAAAATTTGAATGCACCATCAATCGCAGGTATGTACGTGTAGCCAAGCTGTTGCAACGTGAAACCAGAGATTATGCGGGAATAGCTCAGTTGGTAGAGCACGACCTTGCCAAGGTCGGGGTCGCGAGTTCGAGTCTCGTTTCCCGCTCCAAAATTTGAAAAGTATCGAAAGATACGCACCACCCAAGCGGGAATAGCTCAGTTGGTAGAGCACGACCTTGCCAAGGTCGGGGTCGCGAGTTCGAGTCTCGTTTCCCGCTCCAAATTTTTACTCCATTAAATTATCCACAGCGGAAAGCACATGCTGCGGACGATTTTTTTCGTCCTTACATATTCTTGTAAACAGACTTATCCACAGAACGCCTGCCTTCATTTGAAAATCCAATCGCTTCGCCTGGTGAATAGTATCAATTTAACTTACTGAATTATTTAATAAAAAATTCATCTTAAATTGTTAGTGGGATCACTTGACGATTTTGTGGGCATTGAAACGCAATGCGTTTTTAATTTTATTCACAAGCTGTGGATGGCTCAGGCGTCACGTATCAACCCCTTTTCGATGACCCTCACAAGGCGTTGTTTCTTCGGCGTCTGTACTTCCACCACGCAGGCATTTCGTTTTTCTACCTGTTGCGCAATGGCCCATTCTATATGTTCATCAAGAAGTGGGTGCTCACCCCGGCGTTGTTCCAGCGCATGTATATTGGCTTCATTCCAGGGCGCGTTACCCAGCGCGACGGCAATATTACGCAGCCAGCGTAGATGACCGATACGGCGAATCGCCGAGCCTTCCGTTACTTTCAAAAACCAGCTCTCGCTCCATGCAAACAATTCAATCAGTTCCGGCGAATGCAGCGCCTTACGCGGGCTGAAATCTGCTTCATCGGTTAATTGCGAGAAACGGTTCCACGGGCAAATAAGCTGGCAGTCGTCGCAGCCATAGATGCGGTTACCGATTAACGGGCGGAATTCCTCCGGAATCGCCCCTTCCAGTTCAATGGTGAGATAAGAGATGCAGCGGCGTGCATCGACCGTATAGGGCTCGACAATCGCCCCCGTCGGGCAAATGGTGAGGCAGGCCACGCAGCGACCACAATCTTCTTCAACGGGCTGGTCGACAGGCAGGGGCAAATCAATGAGTAACTCGCCGAGGAAGAAGAATGACCCGGCCTGGCGATTAAGAATAAGTGAGTGCTTACCTACCCAACCAAGCCCGGCTTTTTCGGCTAACGGGCGTTCAAGGATGGGCGCAGAATCCACAAACGGTCTAAAATTCAGCGAAGCACAATGCTGCTGGATCTTTTCACCGAGTTGCTTTAATCGGTTACGTAGCAGTTTATGATAATCGCGTCCCAGCGCGTAGCGGCTGACATAGCCCAGCGCCGGGTTTTTAAGTGTGCTGGCGAAGGCGGCATTTGCGGGGAGATAGTTCATTCTTACGCTGATAACCCGCAAGGTGCCGGGCAGAAGCTCGTGTGGACGGGCGCGCATCATGCCGTGTCGCGCCATCCACTCCATTTCGCCATGATATTGTTTGTCCAGCCATGCCTGCAGCTTAGGTTCGCTGGCGGAAAGGTCGGTGTCAGCGATACCGACCTGCTGAAAACCCAGTTCAGTGCCCCACTGTTTGATGCTGTGCGCTAATTGATTGAGATCGAGGGGTTCTGACATGACGGACCATACAATGAAGAAATACGCAGCAAGTATACCACACTCAATCTGGCCTGCGGATGAACTGCGGCGGGCGGAAAAGGAGGCGGCAGATAGCCTTGGGATTACGCTGTTTGAACTGATGCAGCGTGCGGGTGAAGCCGCGTTCAACGTCGCACGGGCATACTACCCCACAACGCGACACTGGCTCGTGCTGTGTGGCCATGGCAACAATGGCGGCGATGGTTACGTTGTCGCACGTCTGGCTACGGCCGCAGGCATTGAGGTGACCCTGTTGGCTGTTGAGGGGAGCAAGCCGCTGCCGGAAGAGGCGCAGGCGGCGCGAGAAGCCTGGCTGAACGCGGGAGGTGTCATCCATGCCGCTGATATCATCTGGCCGGAAGGCGTCGATCTGATTATTGATGGTTTGCTGGGCACAGGGCTTAACAGCGCACCAAGAGAACCTGGCGCCTCCCTGATAGCCCAGGCCAATGCACATCCGGCTCCGATCCTGGCGCTGGATATTCCTTCTGGTTTAGTGGCCCAGACCGGTACAACGCCCGGTGCGGTCATTGAGGCCGCGCATACCGTGACTTTTATCGCCCTGAAACCGGGATTGCTGACCGGGAAGGCCCGTGATGTCGTCGGTGTGCTCCATCATCATGCTCTGGGGCTGGAAAACTGGCTGGCCGGGCAGCAAACTTTACTGACCCGCGTTGATGCGACGTTCCTTCCCCACTGGTTTAGGCCGCGCCGTCCCACTTCACATAAAGGCTCCCATGGTCGGCTGGTCATCATTGGCGGCGATCATGGCACCGCTGGCGCTATCCGCATGGCGGGCGAAGCGGCGCTGCGGGCGGGGGCGGGGCTGGTGCGTGTGCTTACGCGTAGCGAAAATATTGCGCCTGTCATTACGGCCCGCCCGGAACTGATGGTACATCAACTCACGCCACAGAGCCTTGAAGAGAGTCTGGAGTGGGCCGATGTGGTGGTCATTGGGCCGGGGCTTGGTCAGCAAGAGTGGGGCAAAAAAGCCCTGCAGAAAGTTGAGAATTTCCGCAAACCGATGCTCTGGGACGCCGATGCGCTGAACCTTCTGGCAATCAATCCCGATAAACGTCACAATCGCATCCTGACGCCACACCCCGGCGAGGCTGCACGCCTGCTTGGCTGTTCTGTTGCAGAAATTGAAAGTGATCGCTTACTTTCTGCGCAACGTCTGCTACAACGATACGCAGGCGTTGTCGTTCTGAAAGGGGCGGGTACGGTGGTGGCGGGCGCTGACGGCAAGGTCAGTATTATTGATGCCGGCAATGCGGGGATGGCCAGCGGCGGCATGGGAGATGTGCTGTCTGGCATTATCGGCGCAATGCTGGGGCAGAAGCTTGAACTGTATGACGCGGCCTGCGCAGGCTGTCTCGCCCATGGTGTCGCAGCAGATGTGCTGGCGGCGCGACAAGGGATGCGGGGCATGCTGGCAACCGATCTTTTTTCCACGCTGGTGCGTGTAGTTAACCCGGACGTTATTGAAACAGAAGATGATGAATCGAGTAATTCCTTTACCTGATGAGCAAGCGACCCTTACGTTGGGGCAACGCATGGCGCAGGCTTGCAATGGCGCGACAGTGATTTACCTGTACGGCGACCTGGGTGCGGGTAAAACCACTTTCAGCCGGGGCTTTCTGCAGGCTCTGGGTCACAACGGGAATGTTAAAAGCCCGACCTATACGCTGGTTGAACCCTACACACTCGATAAGCTGAATGTGTACCACTTCGACCTGTATCGCCTTACGGATCCTGAGGAGCTGGAATTTATGGGGATCCGCGATTATTTTGCCAACGACGCTATTTGCCTGGTCGAGTGGCCGCAACAAGGTGCGGGTGTGCTGCCTGACCCGGATGTCGAAATTCATATTGATTACCAGGCGCAGGGGCGTGAGGCGCGCATTACTGCTGTATCCTCATCTGGCGATGCATTGCTGGCTCGTTTGGCCGGTTAATCTAAGGGATGACGGGATGATTTATCGCGTTAAAAGTTGGCTAATGACCGCACTGATTTTATTCAGCATGCAGGTCGGTGCGGCGAGTTTGTCAGATATTCAGGTTTCCAATGGGGATAACCAGGCCCGTATCACGTTCAGTTTTATGGGCGACCCGGAATATGCCTTTTCTCAGGAAGGGAAGCGAAGCGTTGCGCTGGATATCAAACAAACCGGTGTAATTCAGGGGTTGCCGCTCCAGTTCAGCGGTAACAATTTGGTCAGAAGCATTCGTTCGGGCACGCCGAAGGATAACCAGTCGCTGCGATTGGTGGTCGATTTAACGCAAAACGGTAAAACGCGCGCGGTGAAACAGCAAAGCGGCTCAGGCTATACCGTGGTGTTTACCATTGATGCCGATGTGCCGCCACCGCCTCCGCCGCCAAAAGTGGTAGCGAAACGCGTTGAGACGCCTGCCGTCACGCCGCAACCGGTGCAGACCCAACCCGGTCGTAATCCTTTTAGTGGCAGCAACGATCGCATCACTAGCGTCACCAGCAGCAATACGGCGGTTCGTCCTGCGGCACAAGCGCGTCCGGCTTCCGGGGACAGTAAAGTCATTATTGCTATCGATGCCGGGCACGGCGGGCAGGATCCTGGTGCGATTGGCCCTGGCGGTACTCAGGAGAAAAACGTCACTATCTCCGTGGCGCGTAAACTGCGTACTTTGCTGAATGACGACCCAATGTTCAAAGCCGTAATGACCCGCGATGGCGATTATTTTATCTCGGTGATGGGGCGTTCGGACGTGGCGCGTAAACAAAACGCAAACTTCCTGGTGTCGATTCATGCGGATGCCGCACCGAATCGCGATGCTACCGGCGCGTCCGTCTGGGTGCTTTCTAACCGTCGCGCCAACAGTGAAATGGCGGGCTGGCTTGAGCAGCATGAGAAACAGTCCGAACTGTTGGGCGGTGCGGGCGATGTGCTGGCGAACAGTCAGTCTGACCCCTACCTGAGCCAGGCGGTGCTGGATTTACAATTCGGCCATTCTCAGCGTGTCGGTTATGATGTCGCCAGCAGTATGATCACTCAGCTTGCGCGTATTGGCGCGCTGCATAAGCGACATCCGGAACACGCAAGCCTTGGTGTACTTCGTTCGCCGGATATCCCGTCAGTGCTGGTTGAAACCGGGTTTATCAGTAACAACAGCGAAGAGCGTATGCTGGGCAGCGATGAATACCAGCAGCAGCTTGCGGAAGCAATCTACACGGGGCTGCGCAACTATTTCCTTGCACACCCTCTGCAATCTGCGCCGCAGGGGGGCAGTGGACAAATGGCTAACGCCGCAGCGCCCGCCAGCGGATTGCTTAATTAAGGAGACTTCATGCCGATTCAGGTTTTGCCGCCACAGCTTGCGAACCAAATCGCCGCAGGCGAAGTGGTGGAACGCCCTGCGTCGGTGGTGAAGGAACTGGTGGAAAACAGTCTGGATGCGGGCGCGACCCGCATCGATATCGATATTGAACGCGGCGGGGCGAAGCTTATCCGCATTCGCGATAATGGCGGCGGCATTAAAAAAGATGAGCTGGCGCTGGCGCTGGCACGTCATGCCACCAGTAAAATTGCCTCGCTTGACGATCTTGAAGCCATCATCAGTCTGGGTTTTCGCGGTGAAGCGCTGGCCAGTATCAGCTCTGTCTCGCGTTTGACGCTCACCTCGCGCACCGCCGAACAGCAGGAGGCCTGGCAGGCTTATGCGGAAGGCCGCGATATGGACGTGACCGTTAAGCCTGCCGCCCATCCTGTTGGCACCACCCTGGAAGTGCTGGACCTCTTCTATAACACCCCGGCGCGGCGCAAATTCATGCGCACTGAAAAAACCGAATTCGGCCATATTGATGAAGTCGTAAGACGCATCGCGCTGGCGCGTTTTGATGTCACCATCAACCTAAGCCATAACGGTAAGATGATGCGTCAGTACCGTGCGGTGACTCAGAACGGGCAAAAAGAACGTCGACTGGGGGCTATTTGCGGTACTGCATTTCTGGAACAGGCGCTGGAAATCGAATGGCAGCATGGCGATCTGGCGCTACGTGGCTGGGTGGCTGAGCCCACGGCGACCACATCCGCGTTTGCTGAAATCCAGTATTGCTACGTCAATGGCCGCATGATGCGCGATCGCCTGATTAACCACGCGATTCGCCAGGCCTGTGAAGACAAGCTTGGGGCCGATCAGCAGCCTGCCTTTGTCCTCTATTTAGAGATAGACCCGCACCAGGTTGATGTGAACGTGCACCCGGCAAAACATGAGGTGCGTTTTCACCAGTCAAGGCTGGTGCATGATTTTATCTACCAGGGTGTGCTGAGCGTGCTGCAACAGCAGACAGCAACCGCCTTGCCGTTGGAAGACGAACCTGCGCCGCGTCCGATACCGGAAAACCGCATCGCCGCCGGGCGCAATCACTTCGCAGAACCCTCTGTGATGCGCGAGCCTACGCCGCGAGCGTCTGCTTCATCAGGAGCTGCTTCGGCAGGTTCCGCGCGTGCGCCTTCATGGCCAAACGCACAGCCGGGTTATCAGAAGCAGCAAGGTGCGCTGTACCGCCAGTTGCTGGAAACCCCGGCGGCGGAGCGTAAAGCGGATGTCGTAAAAGAAGCCGCTCCCGTTCTGGACGCGCACAGCCAGAGTTTTGGTCGGGTGCTGACGGTTGTCGCGCCTGCCTTTGCTTTGCTTGAGCGCGGCGGCCAGGTCGCGTTACTGGCGTTGCCCGTGGCAGAACGCTGGCTGAGGCAGGCGCAATTGTCGCCGACCGGCGGGCCGGTGTGCGGACAGCCGCTGCTCATTCCCGTGCGTCTGAAAGTGTCCTCACAAGAAAATGCCGCGTTAAAACGCGCGCAACCGGTACTGGCTGAAATGGGTATCGAATTTGTGCCGGATGGTCAACACGTTACGATTCGCGCCGTGCCTTTACCCTTACGCCAACAAAATTTACAAATCTTGATTCCTGAACTGATAGGCTACCTGGCGCAGCAGACAGAGATTGATGTGGTGAATGTTTCCCACTGGCTGGCTCGTCATCTGGCGAGCGAACATACCCAGTGGAATATGGCGCAGGCCATTAGCCTGCTTACCGACGTCGAGCGTCTTTGTCCGCATCTGGTTAAGACCCCGCCAGATGGTTTGTTACAACCTGTTGATTTATCTATGGCGATGAATGCCCTGAAACATGAGTGATGTAAGCAAGGCTGGCCTGCCTAAGGCTATTTTTTTGATGGGGCCGACGGCCTCTGGCAAAACGGCATTAGCCATTGAGTTACGTAAAGTTTTGCCAGTTGAGTTGATAAGCGTAGATTCAGCCCTTATCTATCAAGGGATGGATATCGGTACGGCGAAGCCGACTGCCGCTGAATTACGCGCCGCTCCGCACTGGTTGTTGGATATTCTCGACCCGGCGCAGGCGTATTCCGCAGCCGATTTTCGCCGCGATGCGCTGGCAGCCATGGCGGAGATTACCGCAGAAGGGCGCATTCCGCTGCTGGTTGGCGGCACGATGCTTTATTTTAAGGCACTGCTGGAAGGGTTGTCCCCTTTGCCATCAGCGGATCCAGCGGTACGAGCAGAGATTGAAAGACAAGCAGCAGAGCGTGGATGGGACGCGTTGCATCAGCAGCTACAGACTATTGATCCTGTAGCCGCAGCGCGAATCCATCCAAATGATCCGCAAAGGCTTTCCCGGGCACTGGAAGTTTTTTTCATTTCGGGTAAAACTTTAACAGATCTGACGCAAACGTCTGGAGATACTCTGCCGTATCAGGTGCATCAGTTCGCCATCGCCCCGGCGAGCCGTGAACTGCTCCATCAGCGAATTGAGCAGCGTTTTCATCAGATGTTAGCTTCGGGTTTTGAAGCAGAAGTGCGGGCGCTTTTTGCTCGCGGAGATTTGCATACGGATATGCCTTCCGTTCGTTGTGTGGGTTATCGCCAGATGTGGTCGTATCTTGAAGGCGAAATATCCTACGAC
Organism: Phytobacter sp. RSE-02; assembly: GCF_040578655.1. Lineage (NCBI taxonomy): Bacteria > Pseudomonadati > Pseudomonadota > Gammaproteobacteria > Enterobacterales > Enterobacteriaceae > Phytobacter > Phytobacter sp. RSE-02. The sequence goes on from NZ_JBEULY010000009.1 coordinate 126,931, forward strand.
GAAATGGTTTACAGAGGTGTTTGCGCCACGAGGCAGTTAGCTAAGCGGCAAATAACCTGGTTGCGTGGCTGGGATGGCGTTCACTGGTTAGACAGTGAAAAGCCGCAAGAGTCATACAACGAAGTGTTACAGGTTATTGGTGCGATCGCGAATTGAATGTGTACAATCAAGTTGTATCGTGCGCAAAATTTTACGCAGTTTTCAGAACTCCCGGGTTCTAAGTACAAAACAAGCATATAAGGAAAAGATAGAATGGCTAAGGGGCAATCTTTACAAGATCCGTTCCTGAACGCACTGCGTCGGGAACGTGTTCCAGTTTCAATTTATTTGGTGAATGGTATTAAGCTGCAAGGGCAAATTGAGTCTTTCGATCAGTTCGTGATCCTGTTGAAAAACACGGTCAGCCAGATGGTCTACAAGCATGCTATTTCTACTGTTGTTCCGTCTCGCCCGGTTTCTCATCATAGCAATAACGCGGGCGGCGGCACTGGCAGTAACTACCATCACGGTAGCAATGCTCAGTCCTCTGCGCAGCAGGACAGCGAAGAAACCGAATAAGGTTGATGGCTGTTTTTCCATGTCGGGGAGCCAGGATTCTGAGTTCCCCGCTGGTATTTTAGGAGAGTTTACGCTTGTTTGACCGTTATGAAGCCGGTGAGCAGGCGGTGCTGGTACACATCTATTTTTCGCAAGACAAAGATATGGAAGATCTCCAGGAGTTTGAATCTCTGGTCTCTTCCGCCGGTGTCGAAGCAATGCAGGTGATTACTGGTAGCCGTAAAGCACCGCACCCTAAGTATTTTGTAGGTGAAGGTAAGGCTGTCGAAATTGCGGAAGCCGTAAAAGCGACAGGGGCTTCTGTTGTTTTATTTGATCACGCATTGAGTCCGGCCCAGGAACGTAATCTTGAAGCGTTATGTGAATGCCGGGTTATCGACCGTACAGGTCTGATATTAGATATTTTCGCCCAGCGTGCGCGTACCCATGAAGGTAAGCTGCAGGTTGAGCTGGCGCAGTTGCGCCATTTAGCGACGCGTTTAGTGCGTGGCTGGACCCACCTTGAAAGACAGAAGGGCGGGATTGGTTTGCGTGGCCCGGGTGAAACCCAGCTCGAAACCGACCGTCGTTTACTGCGTAATCGTATTATGCAAATCCTCTCGCGGCTTGAGAAAGTGGAAAAGCAGCGTGAACAGGGACGCCGCTCGCGCATGAAAGCGGATATTCCAACGGTGTCGCTGGTGGGTTATACCAACGCCGGCAAATCCTCCCTGTTTAATCAGATAACCGAGGCCCAGGTGTACGCGGCGGATCAACTGTTCGCCACACTGGACCCGACCCTGCGTCGTATTGATGTTGCTGACGTAGGTGAAACCGTACTGGCGGATACCGTTGGGTTTATTCGCCATTTGCCACATGACCTGGTGGCGGCGTTTAAAGCGACGTTGCAGGAAACCCGGCAGGCGACGCTGCTATTGCATGTCATAGACGCTGCCGATGTGCGTGTCGCTGACAACATTGAGGCGGTGAACATTGTGCTTGAAGAGATCGACGCACATGAAATCCCGACGCTGCTGGTGATGAATAAGATCGATATGCTGGATGATTTTGAGCCGCGTATCGACCGTGATGATGAAAATAAACCGATTCGGGTGTGGCTTTCCGCTCAGACCGGAGTCGGCGTACCACTGTTATTCCAGGCTTTAACAGAGCGGCTGTCTGGCGAGGTTGCGCAGCATACGTTGCGTTTGCCGGCAAAAGAAGGTCGTCTGAGAAGTCGTTTTTATCAGCTTCAGGCCATCGAAAAAGAGTGGATGGAGGAAGACGGGAGTCTGGGCATACAGGTGCGTATGCCGATTGTGGACTGGCGTCGCCTCTGTAAACAAGAACCGGCACTGGAAGACTACGTCGTCTGACCGGTTGGCCAGAAGGATTTTCCCCTTTGGGGGTACCTAAAATAATTTGGGTTGCATCGTGGCGGCAAATCAAGGCCGCCAACAAAGAGGCAGCCCAAAGCATGAAGGGTAAAACCGCATAACAAATATGGAGCACATACATGGCGTGGAATCAGCCCGGTAACAACGGACAAGACCGCGACCCGTGGGGAAGCAGCAAACCAGGCGGCAACTCTGAGGGAAATGGAAACAAAGGCGGTCGCGATCAGGGGCCACCTGATCTGGATGATATCTTCCGTAAGCTGAGCAAAAAACTCGGCGGCCTGGGCGGTGGCAAAGGCACCGGTTCAGGTGGCGCAAGCCAACAACCTTCCGGCCCGCGTGGCCACGTTGGCGGCCGCATCGTCAGCATCGTCGCGGCTGCTGCCGTGATTATCTGGGCTGCCAGTGGGTTCTACACCATTAAAGAAGCGGAACGTGGCGTTGTGACCCGTTTCGGCAAATTCAGTCATCTGGTAGAGCCAGGTCTGAACTGGAAACCGACCTTTATCGATAACGTGACGGCGGTAAACGTCGAATCCGTTCGCGAGCTGGCGGCGTCCGGCGTGATGTTAACGTCTGATGAAAACGTCGTGCGCGTCGAAATGAACGTGCAGTACCGCGTGACCGATCCTGAACGTTACCTTTATAGCGTAACCAGCGCGGATGACAGCCTGCGCCAGGCGACAGACAGCGCGCTGCGTGGCGTTATTGGTAAATACGGCATGGACCGCATTCTGACTGAAGGCCGTACCGTTATCCGTAGCGATACCCAGCGTGAGCTGGAAGAGACCATCAGACCGTACAACATGGGTATCACCCTGCTGGACGTCAACTTCCAGGCGGCGCGTCCGCCAGAAGAGGTCAAAGCCGCCTTTGATGATGCGATTGCCGCACGTGAAAACGAGCAGCAATTCATCCGTGAAGCGGAAGCGTACACCAACGAAGTGCAGCCTCGTGCAAACGGTCAGGCGCAGCGTATCCTGGAAGAAGCGCGTGCGTACAAGACCCAAACCATTCTGGAAGCCCAGGGTGAAGTGGCTCGCTTTGCGAAGATTCTGCCTGAGTATAAAGCCGCACCGGAAATTACCCGTGAGCGTCTCTATATCGAGACCATGGAAAAAGTGCTGAGCCACACCCGTAAAGTGCTGGTCAACGATAAAGGTGGCAACCTGATGGTTCTGCCGCTTGATCAGATGCTGAAAGGCGGGAATGCACCTGCGGCAAAGAGCGATAGCAGTGGCGCGAACAACCTTCTGCGCCTGCCGCCTGCGTCCTCTTCCGGTAACAGCGGTGCGAGCAATTCATCGTCTATCAGTCAGGGCGACATTATGGACCAACGCCGCGCTAACGCGCAGCGTAACGACTATCAGCGTCAGGGGGAATAACGATGCGTAAGTCAGTTATCGCGATTATCATCATCGCGCTGGTAGTGCTCTACACCTCTATTTTTGTCGTAAAAGAGGGTGAACGCGGGATCAAATTCCAGTTCAGCAGCGTGGTGCGTGACGGCGATAAAAAGCCGGTAATTTATGAGCCTGGTCTGCATTTTAAAGTGCCTTTTATTCAGTCAGTTAAAATGATGGACGCGCGTATCCAGACGATGGATAACCAGGCCGATCGTTTCGTGACCAAAGAGAAGAAAGACCTGATTGTCGACTCGTACATCAAGTGGCGGATCAGCGATTTCAGCCGTTACTTCCTGGCGACGGGAGGCGGTGACGTCTCTCAGGCGGAAGTACTGTTGAAACGTAAGTTCTCGGACCGTCTGCGTTCTGAAATTGGTCGCCTGGATGTCAAAGATATCGTGACCGACTCTCGTGGCCGCCTGACGCTGGAAGTGCGTGACGCGCTGAACTCCGGTTCTGCGGGTACGGTAGACGAAGTGACAACGCCAGCGGCGGATAACGAAATCGCTAAAGCGGCGGAGCGCGTTCAGGCTGAAACCAACGGTAAAGTGCCGGTGGTGAACCCGAACAGTATGGCGGCGCTGGGTATTGAAGTCGTTGATGTGCGTATCAAGCAGATCAACCTGCCAACCGAAGTGTCGGAAGCGATCTTCAACCGTATGCGCGCTGAGCGTGAAGCGGTTGCCCGTCGCCACCGTTCTCAGGGTCAGGAAGAGGCTGAAAAACTGCGCGCAGCGGCCGATTATGAAGTCACGAAGACACTGGCGGAATCTGAGCGTCAGGGCCGTATCCTGCGTGGTGAGGGCGATGCCGAAGCGGCGAAACTGTTTGCTGACGCCTTTAGTCAGGATCCTGACTTCTACGCCTTTATCCGTAGCCTGCGTGCTTACGAAAGCAGTTTCCAGAGCAACCAGGATGTGATGGTTCTCAGCCCGGATAGCGATTTCTTCCGTTACATGAAGACACCGACTTCCGCGACACGTTAAACTGACGTCTCGATTTTATAAGTAAAAACCACCGGCCCATCAGGGCGGTGGTTTTCTTTTTATAAGGATAAAAAATGAACGCAACAATCTGGCTGGCACTGGCGCTCGTGTTGGTGTTTGAAGGGCTCGGTCCGATGCTTTATCCCCGAGCCTGGCGTCGCATGATTGCCACGATGAGTACATTGCCAGACAACCTGCTGCGTCGTTTCGGAGGGGGTCTTGTGGTCGCCGGTATCGTTATCTACTACATGTTGAGGAAAACGATTGGCTGATCAAAAAACGGTCGGATTTGCCTCATTTTGGGTACAAAAAGTGCTGTATATCTGAAAAAGCGATGGTAGAATCCATTTTTAAGCAAACGGTGATTTTGAAAAAATGGGTAACAACGTCGTCGTACTGGGCACCCAATGGGGTGACGAAGGTAAAGGGAAGATTGTTGATCTTCTGACTGAACGGGCTAAATATGTTGTTCGCTACCAGGGCGGTCACAACGCAGGCCATACTCTCGTAATCAACGGTGAAAAAACCGTCCTCCATCTTATTCCATCGGGCATTCTTCGTGACAATGTGACCAGCATCATCGGTAACGGTGTTGTGCTGTCTCCTGCTGCTCTGATGAAAGAGATGAAAGAACTGGAAGACCGTGGTATCCCGGTTCGTGAACGTCTGCTGCTCTCCGAAGCATGCCCGCTGATCCTTGATTATCACGTTGCGCTCGATGTAGCACGTGAGAAAGCGCGCGGTGCGAAAGCTATCGGCACCACCGGTCGTGGTATCGGGCCAGCTTATGAAGATAAAGTTGCTCGCCGCGGTCTGCGTGTTGGCGACCTGTTCGATAAAGCGACCTTTGCTGACAAACTGAAAGAAGTGATGGAATATCACAACTTCCAGTTGGTGAATTTCTATAAAGTTGAAGCGGTTGACTACCAGAAAGTGCTGGACGATGTCATGGCGATTGCCGACATCCTCACCGCGATGGTGGTTGATGTTTCCGATCTGCTGGATCAGGCGCGTAAGCGCGGCGACTTCGTGATGTTCGAAGGTGCGCAGGGTACGCTGCTGGATATCGACCACGGTACCTATCCGTACGTCACCTCCTCTAACACCACTGCAGGTGGCGTGGCAACAGGTTCTGGCCTGGGTCCGCGTTATGTGGATTACGTACTGGGTATCATCAAAGCCTACTCCACCCGCGTGGGTGCGGGTCCGTTCCCGACAGAACTGTTCGATGATATCGGCGAGTTCCTGTGCAAACAGGGTAACGAATACGGCGCTACCACTGGTCGTCGTCGTCGTACCGGTTGGCTGGACTCCGTTGCCGTTCGTCGTGCTGTGCAGATCAACTCCCTGTCTGGCTTCTGCCTGACCAAGCTGGACGTCCTGGACGGCCTGAAAGAAGTGAAGATCTGTGTTGCTTACCGTATGCCGGATGGTCGTGAAGTGACGACGACTCCGCTGGCGGCAGACAACTGGGAAGGTATTGAGCCGATTTATGAAACAATGCCGGGCTGGTCTGAATCGACCTTTGGCGTGAAAGAGCGTAGCGGGTTACCGCAGGCGGCGTTGAATTACATCAAACGCATTGAAGAACTGACTGGCGTGCCGATCGATATTATCTCTACCGGTCCGGACCGCACAGAAACCATGATCCTGCGCGACCCATTCGACGCGTAATGATCCAGGGGGCTTGCCTTGCAGGCCCCTCTCTTCCTGCTTTTTTCCCCTTCAGTTCAAATAAATTAGCGGCATCACTGTTGGCTGGTTTATCATCAATAGAGTCAATACCTGTAGGTATCTCACCTTTCTCCCTTTTACTGAGGTAGATGTGCAGTTAACAAGTTTTACGGATTACGGATTACGCGCATTGATTTACATGGCTTCCTTGCCGGAAGGAAAGATGACCAGCATTACCGAGGTCACTGAAATTTATGGTGTGTCCCGTAATCATATGGTCAAAATAATCAATCAACTTAGTCGTGAAGGTTACGTTGCTGCCGTCAGAGGAAAAAACGGCGGGATACGCCTTGGTCGGGCGGCGAAAGATATCTGCATTGGCGATGTCGTGCGTGATCTGGAACCGCTGGCGCTGGTTAACTGTAGCAGTGAGTTTTGCCATATTACTTCCGCCTGCCGCCTTAAGCGGGCGCTTTCTAAGGCTGTGCAAAGTTTCCTCAAGGAGTTGGACAACTACACGCTGGCCGATTTGGTTGAAGAGAATCAACCGCTTTACAAATTACTGCTGGTGGAAGGATAAAAGCCCTGAGTATTTCGCGTTACATCGCGGTGGCAACTGAACGAATTCCCCCGGCGCTTATATCGATAAGTGACGGGGTGAGTGAAAGAAGCCAACAAAGAGGTAGCCTGAAAGATAACGGGACTTTCACCAGAGATGACAACGGAGGAACCGCTATGTCACACGATCCTTTCCAGGAACGCGAAGCTGAAAAATACACAAACCCCATCCCCAGCCGCGAATTTATCCTCGAACATTTAACAAAACGCGAAAAACCGGCCAGCCGTGAAGAGCTGGCAATTGAACTCAATATCGAAGGCGAAGAGCAAAACGAAGCACTGCGCCGCCGCCTGCGCGCCATGGAGCGCGACGGACAACTGGTCTTTACCCGCCGTCAGTGTTACGCCCTGCCAGAACGCCTTGATTTGCTGAAAGGAACGGTTATCGGTCACCGCGATGGCTACGGCTTCTTGCGCGTAGAAGGCCGCAAAGACGATCTGTACCTCTCCAGCGAACAGATGAAAATGTGTATTCACGGCGATCAGATTCTGGCCCAGCCGCTGGGTGCCGACCGTAAAGGTCGTCGTGAAGCGCGTGTTGTGCGCATCCTGGTACCGAAAACCGGTCAGATTGTTGGCCGTTACTTTACCGACGCGGGCGTCGGCTTTGTGGTGCCGGATGACAGCCGTCTGAGTTTCGACATACTGATCCCGCCAGAAGAGATCATGGGCGCGCGCATGGGCTTTGTGGTGGTGGTTGAACTGACCCAGCGCCCGACCCGTCGCACTAAAGCCATCGGTAAAATTGTCGAAGTACTGGGCGACAATATGGGCACCGGCATGGCTGTCGATATGGCGCTGCGTACCCATGAAATTCCGTACGTCTGGCCGCCTGCGGTTGAAAAACAGGTTTCAGGGCTGAAAGAGCAGGTGCCGGAAGAGGCCAAAGTGGGCCGCATAGACCTGCGTTCCCTGCCACTGGTCACCATCGATGGTGAAGATGCCCGCGACTTCGACGACGCCGTTTATTGTGAGAAAAAACGCGGCGGCGGCTGGCGCCTGTGGGTTGCTATTGCCGATGTCAGCTATTACGTCCGTCCGGGCACGCCGCTGGATGATGAGGCGCGTGCTCGTGGAACCTCGGTCTATTTCCCATCCCAGGTTGTGCCGATGCTGCCGGAGGTGCTCTCCAACGGCCTGTGTTCACTCAACCCGCAGGTTGACCGTCTGTGTATGGTCTGTGAAATGACCATTTCGGCAAAGGGTCGTCTGACGAGTTATACCTTCTACGAAGCGGTAATGAGCTCCCATGCCCGTCTGACCTACAACAAGGTCTGGCATATACTGCAGGGCGATCAGGATCTGCGCGAGCAGTATGCGCCGCTGGTTAAGCACATCGAAGAGCTGCACAACCTCTATAAAGTTCTTGATGCCTCCCGTGCCGAACGTGGCGGCATCTCCTTTGAGAGCGAAGAGGCGAAGTTCATCTTCAACGCCGAGCGTCGTATTGAGCGCATTGAGCAAACTCAGCGTAATGATGCCCATAAATTGATTGAAGAGTGCATGATCCTCGCAAATATCTCGGCGGCGCGCTTCGTTGAGAAAGAGAATGAGCCCGCGCTGTTCCGTATCCATGACAAGCCAACGACTGAAGCGATCACTTCTTTCCGTACCGTTCTGGCGGAGTTGGGCCTGGAGCTACCGGGCGGTAACAAGCCTGAGCCTGCGGATTATGCAGCACTGCTTGAGTCCATCGCCGATCGTCCCGATCATGAGATGCTGCAAACCATGCTGCTGCGATCCATGAAGCAGGCGGTCTACGATCCGGAAAACCGCGGCCACTTCGGCCTGGCGCTGCAATCTTATGCACACTTTACCTCGCCGATCCGCCGTTATCCTGACCTGTCGCTGCACCGTGCCATCAAATATCTGCTGGCGAAAGATGAGGGCCATACCGGCAACAGCACCGAAACCGGCGGCTGGCACTACTCTATGGAAGAGATGCTGCAACTGGGCCAGCACTGCTCAATGACTGAACGTCGCGCGGATGAAGCGACCCGTGAAGTCTCTGACTGGCTGAAATGCGACTTTATGCAGGACCAGGTGGGCAATACCTTCCCTGGCGTGATTGCCAGCGTCACCGGCTTTGGCTTCTTTGTACGCCTGACCGATCTGTTTATCGATGGTCTGGTGCACGTCTCCACGCTCGATAACGACTACTATCGCTTCGACCAGGTGGGCCAGCGTCTGATTGGCGAATCGGGCGGCCAGACTTACCGTCTGGGCGACAAAGTGGAAGTGCGTGTGGAAGCGGTCAATATGGACGAGCGTAAAATCGACTTCTCGTTGATTTCCAGCGAACGCGGGCCGCGTAATGTGGGTAAAACCGCACGTGAAAATGCGAAGAAAGGTAACGGCGCTAAGCCGTCGGGAAAACGTCGTCAGACCGGTAAGAAAGTTAATTTCGAACCCGACAGCGCATTCCGTAAAGCGAAAAGCCCCGCGAAACCGAAGAAAGAAAAAAGCGTGAAAAAGCCGTCCGCGAAGACGCAAAAAATTGCCGCAGCGACTAAAGCGAAGCGTGCGTCAAAAAAGAAAGACGCTGAATAAATAGCGCTGAAATACCGCCTGATAACCCCTCTCTATGCAGAGGGGTTATTCTTTTTTAACGTAATATATTCCCGCGTGTAATAGAAATAGCCCTCCGGACGGTTATTTCTCTGACTTAGCTAAATTGTGAGAATCGATATTTATTATTGGTGATTAGCGCTCAGATTCTGATGTGTATAGTGACTCCCATCTGTTATTCGCTTATTTAGCAAGGAGTCGTTATGCATCTGGCGCGCTTTCCCCGACTTTCGCTCGGCCATTTTCCCACTCCCCTGGAGCCTCTGAATAATCTCTCTGCATTACTCGGTGGTCCGAAAATATGGATCAAGCGCGATGATGCGACAGGGCTTGCCAGCGGCGGCAATAAAACCCGTAAGCTGGAATTTCTGCTGGCCGATGCGCTGGAGAAAAAAGCCGATGTGATCATTACCCAGGGGGCGACCCAGTCTAACCATGTGCGCCAGACCATTGCCGGCGCGGCGAAACTTGGGCTGGCCGCAAAAGTGCTGCTGGAAAAACGCGTTACCGACTTTGGCGAAGACTATCAACGCTCCGGGAATGTCCTGCTGGATGATCTGCTGGGCGGCGAAATCGTTGCCCATCTGCCGGGCGGCACCGATATGCAGCAGGCAATGGAAGAGTATGCCGCGACGCTACGTGAGCAGGGCCATAACCCCTACATCATCCCTGGCGGTGGCTCTAACCCCATTGGTGCGCTGGGTTATGTCGCCTGTGCCGAAGAGTTGCTGTACCAGTCTTCACAGTTACGTTTGCGTATTGATCATGTCGTGCACGCTACCGGCAGTACAGGTACACAAGCCGGGCTGGTCGCCGGGTTTACCGCCACCAACAGCCAGGTGCCTGTGCTGGGGATTAGCGTTCGCGCACCGAAGGCGAAGCAGGAAGAGAACGTCTGGAATCTGGCCTCGCGCACCCTGGCGCTGCTGGGTGTGCCGGGTGAGCTACCGCGTGAGGCGGTGGTGGCGAACAGCGATTACGTCGGTGACGGCTACGGTCTGCCGACCGAGAGTATGCTGGAGGCGCTGACCCTCTTTGCCCGCCATGAAGGCATTCTTCTCGACCCGGTCTATTCCGGGAAAGGGGCTGCCGGGCTTATCGATCTGATTCGTAAAGGCCATTTCCGCAAGAATGAGAACGTGGTGTTTATCCACACCGGTGGTTCCGTTGGTCTGTTTGGCTATCGCCAGGTGCTGGAGGCGCATGCCCGTCATGGCTAAGCCCTTCTTGCTTGGTGTGCTGGGCGGCATGGGGCCGCTCGCCACGCTCGACTTTCAGCACAAATTGCTCGACGCCACACCGGCGCAGAGCGATCAACACCACCTGCCGTCGGTAGTGTGGAATGTGCCGCAAATCGCCGACCGGCAAAAGGCGCTGGCCGGGGCTGGTCCGTCGCCGTTGCCTCAACTGCTTGAGGGCATTGAAAAACTGAATCAGGCGGGGGCGAGCCATATCGCTATTCCTTGCAACACCGCGCACCACTGGTATCCGCAACTGAGTGCCGCCAGTGATGCGCCCATTCTGCATATCGTGGATGCTACCCTGGATGCGCTGTTAACGGCGGCGAAAAAGCCCGAACGTGTCGGCATCATTGCCACCAAAGGGACGCTGGACGCCGGCTGGTTTCAGCAGCGTCTGGCAGCGCAGGGCATTGAATCCATTACGCCTACCGAAGACGAGCTGGCTGAGTGGTTTGTGCCCGGCTGCTATGCGGTGAAGCGCGGCAAACTGGCCGAGGGTGGCGAACTGCTCTCATTGCAGGCGCTGGCGCTGATGGCGCGTGGCGCGCAGCAACTGGTGCTGGCCTGCACGGAAGTCCCGGTGGCTCTGCGTGCGGTGGAAGCGCCGTTTCTGTCACTTACGCACGACCCCGCACAATCGCTGGCCGAACGATGTTCCCGCCTCTGGCAGGACTATCGCCTCACGCAACTGGCATAAAACAACACGCTTTAATTGACTATTTTCCCCTGCTTCGCGGGAAAGATGACTCGCATTTACCTCAAGGAAAAAGAAATGAAAAAAACGCTCGGCATATTACTCGCAGCAGGCAGCCTGTGGGCCAATATCGGTATGGCCGCCAATCCTCCAGAAGTCCGTGTGGCTTATAGCGGCGGCTCGCAGGTATTAATGCTCGCCAAAGCCGACGGCTCTTTAGATAAAGCCTTACACAGCCAGGTGAAATGGGTGCAATTTGCCTCCGGTGCCGATGCCCTTAATTATTTCGCCAGCAATGCGATTGATATTGCCAATTTCGGCTCCAGTCCGGCAACGGCGGGTATTGTCCGTAAATTGCCAGTGGAAATTATTGGTGTTTCAGGCGTCATTGCCAGCTATGAACGTTTAATTGGCAAAGACGGCATCAACACGATTAAAGATATTGAAGGGAAACGCGTGGCCTATCCGCCAAATTCCACGGCGGCTTATGCGCTGGAAGCGGCAATTAGCGTCAATAAACTCGATCGCAGCAAAATAACGCTGTTGCCTTTACGCCCGGCAGAGATGGTGGCAGCGTGGAAACGCGGCGATATTGACGCAGGTTACGTCTGGGCCCCCTTTGCGCAGGAGCTGGAATCCTCCGGCGGTCATCAGGTCTTTGCCACCAAAGATCTGCAGAAAGATGGCTACCTGATTTACAACAACTACGTGGTACGTAAGGCCTTTGCCGAACAGTACCCGGAAACAGTGAGCGCCTTCCTGCGCGTGCATCAGCAGAAAGTCGACGAGTTTAAGAAAGACCCGGAGAGTGCTGCCGCCATCGTTGCGAAAGAAGTGGGTGCACCGGTCACCACCGCCGCCAATACGCTGGGCGGGCTGGAGTACCCAACGCTTACTGAGCAGGGCACTGCGGCCTGGCTGGGTAACGGCACCGACACCACCCATAGCGGCATTGGCAAGGCGCTGACCAAAACCTCTAACTTCCTCGCAGGCATTGGCGAAATTCGTAAGCAGGATATCCCGGACAATTGGGACACGGCGATTGATTCCCGTTACATCCGGGAAGCGGCGGCAAAATGAAAGTAGGTCAGCATATCGCCATCAGCGTGTTTTCGGTGGCGGTTTTCTTCGCGCTCTGGCAACTGGCGGCCACCCGGCAATGGGTGGACCCGCTGTTACTGCCGTCACTCACCGATATTGGCCTGACGGCTGAAGAGCTGCTGGCGGACGGTTACCGCCAGGTCCCACTCTGGCAGCACGTGGCGGTGAGCCTGGCCCGTGCGCTGAGCGCCTTTGCGGTCGCGATTGTGCTGGGTATCCCGCTCGGACTGCTGATGGGGCTGTCACCCGGTTTGTCCGCGGTGCTTAACCCGTTTGTGCAGTTCCTGCGTCCGTTACCGAAAATCGCGCTAATCCCGCTGGCCGTGGTCTGGCTGGGGATAGGGGAAGCGTCGAAATTCTTCCTGATCTTTATCGCCACCTTCCTGAGTGTGGTGGTGGGGGCGTCGGCGGCGGTGGAGCGGATTGGGCGGGCACGCATACGGGTCGCGCAAACGCTGGGCGCCACCAAAGGGCAGATTTTCCTGCGCGTGGTGCTGCCGGATGCCCTGCCGGATCTCTTTACCACCGTCAGGCTCTCTATTGGTATTGGCTGGACCTCGTTGATTGCCGCTGAGATGGTCGCCGCCAGTTCAGGCCTCGGCTGGATGGTCATCAACGCCAGCTCTTATTTACGTACCGATATCGTCATGCTCGGCATCCTGCTCTTGGGCGGGACGGGGTATCTGTTGGATTTATTACTGCTGGGGCTACAACGTCTGTTTGTCCCGTGGGCGGGGAAAGAATAATGAGTGCCATCGCGCTTGAAAATGTCTCCCTCTCTTTTGCGGCTAAACCGCAGCCGTTTACGGTGCTGGAGGGGATAGATCTCACCCTCGATAAAGGGGAGTTTGTCGTGCTGTTAGGCCCGTCGGGCTGCGGCAAATCCACCATTCTCAACCTGGTCGCCGGGTTTACCAAACCGGACAGCGGCCGCGTACTCGCGAGCGGAAAACCGGTGCGGCAGCCGGGGCCGGAGCGCGGCATGATCTTCCAGCAGCCGAACCTGTTCCCGTGGTTGTCGGTGCTGGATAACGTCACCTTTGGCCCACGTCTGGGCCGTTATCAAAAAGAAGAGGTCAATGCACGGGCGCAGGACTGGCTGAATCGCGTTGGCCTGAAAGGTTTTGAGCAGCATGCGCCGTGGCAGCTTTCCGGGGGTATGAAGCAGCGTGTGGCGCTGGCCCGTGCCTGGCTGCCGGGGCCAGAAGTGCTGCTGCTGGATGAACCCTTTGGCGCACTGGATGCACAAACCCGTCTGATGATGCAGGAGCTGCTGCGTGAAGCCTGGCTGACGACCGGCACCACGCTGTTGTTCGTCACCCACGATGTGGAAGAAGCACTGTTTCTGGCCGACCGCATTCTGGTGATGTCGGCCAAACCGGGAAAAATCGTCGAAGAGATTGTCCTGCCCTTTGGCCGCGAGCGCGACATTGAAACGCTGGCGGAGCACCCGCGTTACGGCGAAATCAAGCAGCACATTTTACACCGCGTCCGCCAGGAGGCGAAACGTCATTTAGGTTAACTCCCTGTTCCCGGTGTCGGGAATGAATCAACTGTCATCACTGAGGTGGAAGCAATGAGCACGAGCGAATTACGAGACCGTCTGGAAGAGAGCATTCATCAGCACCGCGACGAGTATGTGGCGATAGCCAAAGATATTCATGCCCATCCCGAAACCGGGAATAACGAGTATTACGCCAACGGGGTGCTGACCCAACTGCTGGAGAAGCATGGTTTTACCGTGACCTCCAACGTGGCCGGGCACGAGACCGCCTTCTACGCCGTCAAAGAGAGCGGCAAACCGGGGCCAACCATTGCGTATCTGGCGGAATACGATGCGCTGATCGACATTGGTCACGCCTGCGGGCACAACATCATTGGCGTCACCAGCATTGCGGCGGCGGTAGCCTTAAGTCAGGTGCTGGATCAGACCGGCGGTAAAGTGGTGGTGCTCGGCACTCCGGCGGAAGAGGGCGGACTGCGCGGTAAAGGCGGCCCGAACGGCAATGTGAAAGCCCGCTTTGTTGAGCATGGCTTCCTTGATGATGTTGATGTCGCACTGATGGTACACCCGGCAGGCAAAACCCGCCTTTCCGGCCCGTCGCTGGCCAACAATCATCTCTATTTCCATTTCTACGGTAAACCTTCCCATGCGGGTAGCTCGCCGCACAAAGGGGTGAACGCGCTGGATGCGCTGGTCCTGCTCTACAACGGTATCAGCGTGCTGCGCCAGCAGTTGCCGGACGGGATTCGCGTCCACGGCATTATCACTAACGGCGGTCAGGCTCCGAACGTGATCCCGGAATACGCTTCCGCCCACTACTACATTCGCGCCCATACCCGCGAAGAGGTGTTGGCGCTTGAGCCGCGCATCCGCGCCATTGCCGAAGGCGTTGCCCTGGCAACCGGCACCACGGTGAAAATTGAGCACCAGGTTGGCCCGCGTGATTTCAATATCAACCACACGCTTAATAACGTGCTACTGGAAGAGTTTACCGCCGCCGGGGAAGAGGTCGAGCTGAAAGAGAAAGAGGGGCTGGGTTCAACGGACGCGGGCGATATCAGCCATGCCGTTCCAACAGGACACCCCTATATCAAAATCGGCCCGGACGATCTTATCGGTCACACCGTGGCATTCCGTGAAGCAGCGAACTCGGTAAAAGGCTACGAAGCCCTGGTCACCGGCGCGCAGGTGCTGGCGCGTACCGGCCTGCGTTTACTGACCGATGCGGCGCTGTTGCAGGAAACCAAAGATGAATTCGCCGGGCGCAGCACTGCGACCCAGGCTGCCTGATATTCGACTGGAGCCACAATATAATGAAAATGCTGTTTTCTGCCGCCGCGCTGATGCTGGCGGCGGTTTTACCTCTGGGGAATGCGCAGGCAGAAACCGTAAACCGGAACGCCACGCTCAATATCGCTTACGGTAACCGTCCGGGAACGCTGGACCCGTATCTCACCACCAACAACGCCACTTCGGATGTGGACCGCCATATCTTCGAGACGCTGTTTACCATTAACGCCCGCTACGAGCCGGTGCCGGAGCTGGTGCAGAGCTACACCCTAAGCGACGATCGCAAAACCTACACCTTCGTATTGCGTGATGGCGTCCACTTCCATGACGGGCAACTGCTCACCGCCGATGACGTGGTGGCGTCCATGAACCGCTGGCTCACTGTGTCGACGCAGGGCAAGGCCAACCTGCCGGGCGTACAGTTCAGCAAAGTCGACGACAAGACCGTCACTTTTACCCTGCCCGCGCCGTCGCTCATTACTCTCAACGTGCTGGCGGACGTGAAAAATATCGCTGCCATCATGCCGAAACGCATTATTGATGAAGCGAACAGCAGCAAAAAACCGGTCACTGAACTGATTGGCACCGGCCCCTACAAGCTGGCGGAATTTAAAGCCGGAGATTATCTGCATCTGACCCGTTACGACCAGTATGTGTCGCGTACCGAAGCGGCCAGCGGGCTGTCCGGGCAGAAAAAAGCAGACGTCAAAGACATCTGGTTCCGCTATATCACCGACGAATCGACCCGCCTGGCGGGGGCGATGACCGGGGAGTATGACCTGGTATTCCAGTTGCCGAAGGACAATATCGATACCCTCGCCAGCGCTCCGGATATTTCGTTGTTCCAGCCGCAAAGCGGTGGTTCGCTTATCACTTATCTGTTTAATAAAAATCAGGGGCCGTTTGCCAACGTCAAGCTGCGCCAGGCGTTTAACCTGGCGCTGGATGTGCATCAGACCCTGCTGGCGGGCTATAGCGATCCGCGCTTCTTTAAAGAGGGACCGTCGCTGGGCTTCCCGGATCAGGTGGACTGGTACAGCGATGCCGGTAAGCCTTACTGGAATCAGCATAAGCTGGATGAGGCACGCAAGCTGGTACAAGAGTCGGGCTATAAAGGCGAAGAGGTGGTGATTATCGCCACCAAAGAGTATGCCGAGCTGTATAACCTGGCGATCGTCGCCCAGCAGGTACTCAAACAGATTGGCGTGAAATCCCGTCTTGATGTTTACGACTGGCCGACGGTGCTGCAGCGCCGCCAGGATCCGAAAAACTTCGATCTCTGTGCGCTGGAGTTCACCATGCGCCAGGTGCTGCATCAGTATCCGTTCCTCGACTCGCGGGCGAAATTCCCGGGATTAAGCGATAGCCCGGAAATTGACGGCGTGCTGGATGCCATCAAACAGGCCGCAACTCTGAAAGAGACGCGTCCGCTGGTGGATAAACTCAACGTCCTGCTCTGGCAGTACCTGCCGGTGATTGTGCTGGGACGCACCACGCCGGATGCGGTCGCCATCAAAAACAACGTTAAAGGTTATCAGGATCTGAGCGGGCCGATTCTGTGGAACCTGAGCGTCACTCAGCCCTGACGGGAGAAGGCGATGAAACGATACCTCTTTCACCGCCTGCTGGCGCTGCTGCCGGTACTGCTGGTGGTCTCGGTGGTGGTGTTCTGTTTGATTCATCTGGCGCCGGGCGATCCGGCGCTGGTTATCCTCGGTAACGATGCCAGCCCGGCTGACATTGCCGCGATGCGCCAACAGATGGGGCTGGACAGGCCGCTGCTGGTGCAGTTTGTCAGTTGGTTTGCTGGCATCTTAACGGGCGACCTCGGTCATTCGCTGTTTCTTAATACCAGCGTGATGACCCTCTTTTTACAGCATCTGACCCCGACGTTGGCGCTGGCGCTTTATGCCCAGGCTATCGCGCTGGTGCTCGGACTACTCGGCGGTGTAGTGAGTGCCTGGCAACATGGCGGTGTCATCGATAAAGCCATTCGTGCGCTCGCCACTTTAGGCATGTCAGTCCCCGGCTTTCTGCTGGGGCTGTTTCTGATCTTCTTTTTTGCCGTCCAGTTGCGCTGGTTCCCGGTGGTGGGGTACCGCTCTACCAACGACTCGCTGTGGCTTAACGTCTGGTATCTCACCTTGCCGGCGTTCGCGCTGGGGTTGCGCATTGCAGCACTGATTGCCCGTATGACCCGGGCGGTGATGCTGGATGTGATGCAGGAGCATTTTATCAGCACGGCGCGGGCGAAAGGGGTGCCGGAACGGCTGGTGCTACTGCGTCATACGCTGCGTAATGCGCTGATCCCGATTCTGACTATTTGTGGGGAGTCCTTCGCCTCGCTGGTGACGGGCACGATTGTTATTGAAAGCGTGTTCGGCATTCCCGGCGTTGGCTCACTGATTGTTGACTCGATAGAACGGCGCGACGTGACGGTGATTCAGGGCGTAGTACTGTTGATTACCGTGTGCTATGTGCTGGTTAATCTGGCGGTGGATCTGCTGAGCTACCTTGCCGATCCACGCTTGTCCGTTGAGGGGGAAAGCCGCTGATGATCGGAAAAAATCCCGGAATCTGGATCTGGCCCGCGCTGTTGCTGGCGATCGTGCTGCTGTCGTTTTTCGCCAGCGCCCTCAGCCCCTACGACCCTTACAGCATTGACCCGCTCAGCCGCCTGAAGCCGCCTTCGTTACAACATTGGTTCGGAACCGACAACTTTGGTCGCGATCTCTTTGTGCGTGTCGCACTGGCGGTGCGCGTGTCGCTGTCAGTGGGTGCGGCGGTGGCGGTGATTGCAGGTGTAACAGGCCTGGCCATCGGTCTGCTGTGCGCCTGGTATCGCCCGGTGGATCGCATTCTGATGCGCGTCTGCGACGGACTCTTTGCCTTCCCGTCGCTGCTGCTGGCGATTGCGATTGTTGGCGTGCTGGGGCCAAAAATCAGCAACGTGGTGCTGGCGTTATCGCTGGTCTACGTGCCGTCGATTGCCCGCGTGATTCGCGGTGCGGCAATGGTCATCAAAGAGAAAAACTTTATTGAAGCGCTGCGGGCGCAGGGGGCATCGGCCTCACGCATTATCTGGCTGCATCTGCTGCCGAATGTGGTGTCGCCGTTTATCGTGCAGGTGAGCTGGGTCTTCTCGGTCGCTATTCTCACCGAGGCGGCGCTCAGTTTTCTCGGTTCCGGCGTGCCCCCGCCGATGCCCAGCCTGGGTAACCTTCTGCTGGAGGGAAAAGCGGTGATCTTTACCGCCTGGTGGATGACCTTCTTCCCCGGCGTGGCCATTGTGCTGCTGATTCTGGGGTTGAATATTATCGGCGACGATCTGCGCGACAGCGCCGACCCTGGCCTGAAACCACTGCCGCGCCGCGTACTGCGCTTGCTGAAACAGGGAGGGCGTCATGGCTGAGACATTGCTACAGGTCAGGCACCTTGAAGTCAATTTCGCCACCCGTCAGGGGGTGATATCCCCCGTGCGCGGCGTCTCTTTTGAGGTTAATGCCCATGAAACGCTGGGCATTATTGGCGAGTCAGGCTGTGGTAAAAGCGTCACCGCCCAGGCCCTGATGGGGCTACTCTCACCCCGCACCACGCGGATTGAAGGAGAGGTGATGCTGGCAGGCCAGGCGTTACATACGCTCTCCGCCAGGGCGCGACGGCAGCGCAGCGGTCGCGATATGGCAATGATTTTCCAGGACCCGCTTGCCAGCCTCAATCCGGTGATGACCGTCGGCTATCAAATTGCGGAAAGTTTACGCTTACATACCACGCTGACGCGTCGCCAGCGGCAGGAAAAAATCCTCAGCTTGCTCGAACAGGTCGGCATACCCGACCCTGCTCGTTGTGCCAGCGCCTGGCCCCATGAGCTCTCCGGCGGGATGCGCCAGCGGGTGATGATCGCGATGGCGATTGCCACCTCCCCGGCGCTGCTGATTGCTGACGAGCCCACCACCGCGCTGGATGCCACTATTCAGGCACAAATCCTCGACTTGCTGGATGACATCAAACAGCAGACGGGCATGGGTATCGTGTTTATTACCCACGATCTCAGCGTAGTGGCGCGGTTGTGCCAGCGTGTAGTGGTGCTCTATGCCGGTCAGGTTGTCGAAGAGACCGACGTACACACGCTTTTTGCCAGCCCGCGCCATCCTTACACGCGGGCGCTGCTGGCGGCTCGTCCATCGGTGGAGCATCAGCCAAAAACCCCGCTGGCAGAAATTCGCGGCCAGGTTCCCTCGCTGCATTATTTACCGGCCGGCTGTACCTATGCCGATCGCTGCCCGCTGGCGCAGCCGCGTTGTCGGGCACAACCGCCAGCGTTGCGAAAGGTAAACGGTGAACATCACAACGTTCGCTGCTGGCGCGCAGACGAAACGGAGGGATTACCGGGATGACGGCACTTTTGCAGGTGAACAACTTATCCAGAACCTTTCACCGACGTGGGCAGACGGTGCTGGCGGTGGACAACGTCAGTTTCTCGATTAACGCCGGGGAAACCTGGGCGCTGGTGGGGGAATCGGGCAGCGGTAAAAGTACCACCGGACGGTTGATTCTGGGGCTGACGCCAGCCTCAGGTGGTGAGGTGCACTTTGAGGGGCAGTCACTGCTGGGGCAAAGTGCCACGCAGTGGCAGCGGGTGCGTCGGGAGATGCAGATGATATTTCAGGACCCGCTCTCCTCCCTCGACCCAAAGCGCAGCATTGGCTACAGCCTGGAGGAGCCGCTTATCATCCACGGTGTCAAAAATCGCAAAGCACAGGTCGCGGAAATGCTGGAGCATGTGGGGCTACGCCCGCAGGATGCCGCCCGCTACCCACATGAATTCTCAGGCGGTCAGCGCCAGCGAATCGGCATTGCCAGGGCGTTGATTCTTAAACCGAAACTCATTATCTGCGATGAGCCCGTCTCCGCACTGGACGTTTCCATTCAGTCGCAAATCCTTAACCTGCTGATGTCACTCCAGCGGGAATACGGGCTGGCCTATCTGTTTATCTCCCACGACTTAAACGTGGTGCGCCATATTGCTGACCATGTGGGGGTGATGTACCGCGGTAAGCTTGTGGAGCAGGGGGAGAGCGAGCGCATCTTCACCCAGCCGACGCAGGACTACACGCGCTATTTACTGAGTGCGCGGCTGCCTGAATACCCGGTGACTCACGAGGCCAGACGCGCGGTGGTGAACGGTTGAACGTTCAGCAGTCGATTTGAAGGCTATGTCGGTTATAATGGGGCGATGTGAATGTCTCACAGCTTCTTTAACCCGGCGATATCGCCTCAAATGAGTACCATTGATGAGTGAAATGATTTACGGCATCCATGCGGTGCAGGCCCTGCTGGAACGCGCTCCGGAGCGTTTTCAGGAAGTCTTTATTCTTAAGGGTCGCGAAGACAAACGCCTGATGCCCCTGATCCATGCGCTGGAAGCGCAGGGTGTCGTGATTCAGGTCGCTAACCGTCAATATCTGGATGAGAAAAGCGAAGGCGCGGTCCATCAGGGCATCATCGCTCGCGTGAAACCGGGTCGTCAGTACCAGGAAAACGATCTGCCGGATCTGATCGCCAGTCTCGATCAGCCTTTCTTCTTGATCCTCGATGGCGTCACCGATCCACACAATCTGGGGGCCTGCCTGCGTAGCGCCGATGCGGCGGGCGTTCACGCTATCATCGTGCCGAAAGACAAATCTGCCCAGTTAAACGCGACCGCCAAAAAAGTGGCCTGCGGTGCGGCGGAAAACGTCCCGCTGATCCGCGTGACCAACCTGGCGCGTACTATGCGGTTGCTGCAGGAAGAGAATATCTGGATTGTTGGCACCGCGGGTGAAGCTGACCACACCCTGTTCCAGAGCAAAATGACCGGCCCGATGGCACTGGTGATGGGTGCGGAAGGTGAGGGGATGCGTCGTCTGACGCGCGAGCATTGCGACGAGCTCATCAGCATTCCGATGGCGGGTAGCGTGTCGTCGCTGAACGTGTCGGTCGCCACCGGTATCTGCCTGTTTGAAGCTGTACGTCAGCGCACAAAATAAACCGCAAAAGGCAACGTAAGTTGCCTTTTTAGTGTTTGCTCCCTCTCCCCGTGGAGGTAAAAGCAAAACGGCAACGTTGGTTGCTGTTTTTAGTGTTTGCTCCCTCTCCCTGTGGAGGTAAAAGCAAAACGGCAACGTTGGTTGCTGTTTTTAGTGTTTGCTCCCTCTCCCTGTGGAGGTAAAAGCAAAACGGCAACGTTAGTTGCTGTTTTTGATGTTTGCTCCCTCTCCCTGTGGGAGAGGGCCGGGGTGAGGGCACCAGACCGCACGACTGCCAGCAAGGTGAGGGCATCAGACCGCACTACTCCTCCAGTGAACGCTGATGATCATCCTTCCTGAGCGTCATCAGCGCAATCACACTCACCACCGCCGTTGCCATCACGTAATATGCCGGAATATCCAGATTCCCCGTCTGCTTAATCAGTCCGGTAATGATTAACCCCGCACAGCCTGAGAAAATCGCATTCGACAGCGAATAGGCAAGCCCCAGGCCGGTATAACGAACCCTGGTCGGGAACATCTCCGCCAGCATGGCGGGCCCAGGCCCTGCCAGCATCCCCACCAGTCCACCAGCAATAAACACCACCATCGCTTTGATAAATATCGTGCTTGATTCCGCCTGTAACACTTTCAGCAGCGGCAACGCCAGGATAAGCAGCAGCACTGCGGCGGTGACCATCACGGTGCGTCGACCAATCCTATCGCTCAGCATGCCGGAGGGGATAATCGTCAGGGCGAACCCGGCATTTGAAATCACCGCAATCAGCAATGCCTGGTTAAAGCCAGTGTGCAGCGCCGACTGAAGGTAGGTCGGCATAATCACCAGATAGGTATAACCCGCCGCTGACCAGACCATCAGACGGCCAATCCCGGTGATAATGGCTTTTAGCGTACTGGCGAAACTGGCCGCCTGAGGAGGCGCGGCCTGCGCTTGCTGATGTACAAAACTGGGTGTCTCTTCCATATGAACGCGAAGCCAGAGCGCAACTCCGCCCATTGGAATGGCGATGAAAAAGGGAATACGCCAGCCCCAGTCATGAAGGGCCTCCGGACTAAGTAATGCTGACAACAATGCTACGACCCCGGCCCCTGCCAGCAGACCGAGGGCGACGGTTAATGACTGCCACGCACCGTACAATCCACGCTTACCCTTTGGGGCAAACTCGGTCATCAGCGAGACGGCCCCGCCATATTCCCCACCGGCAAACAGACCCTGCAAAATGCGCAGGCCGGTAATAAGCAGCGGTGCGGCGACGCCGATACTGGCATATACCGGCACCACGCCAATGGCCGCTGTCGCCAGGGTCATCAGTACGAGGACAATGATCAGCGTTGGCTTACGGCCTATCCGGTCACCCATGCGGCCAAACACCACCGCACCCAACGGACGGAAGAAAAAGGCGACGGCAAAGGCGGCATAGGTCAGGATCAGACTGGTGATAGCAGATTCACCTGCGAGGGTAAAAAAGTTCTTCGCAATCACCGTGGCAAGAAAACCATAGACCGCAAACTCGTACCATTCGATGAAATTACCGATTGAGCCTGCGACCAGCGCTCTTTTTTGTGCATGTGTTGTTGTCATGGGCGTCACCGTTCCTGGTTTCATATCGTTAAGCCTCGCCGCTAAGTGCGGGTAACGCAAACAGAAAGCGCCCATACGCACCGTTTTGTGACCGCTATCGCGGGCGGAACGCCTGCCATCTGCCCATACTTATTGCCGATGCCATTGATGGAGGGCAAACAGATGCACTGGCAAACGCATACCGTTTTTAATCAACCCATCCCCCTGAATAACAGCAATCTTTTCCTTTCTGACCGAGCCCTGTATGACGCTGTTATCCGTGAAGGCGCAGCCTGGGATACTGATTTACTGGCCAGTATCGGCCAGCAATTGGGTACGGCAGAATCGCTGGAGCTCGGCAGGCTGGCCAACGTTAATCCCCCTGAGCTGCTGCGTTATGACCCGACGGGGGCACGACTCGATGATGTACGGTTTCACCCGGCATGGCACTTACTGATGCAAGGCCTGTGCGCCAACCGTGTTCATAACCTGGCATGGGAAGAGGACGCGCGCAGCGGCTCGTTTGTTGCCCGCGCCGCGCGGTTTGTGCTCCATGCACAGGTGGAAGCCGGTTCGTTATGCCCGGTTACCATGACTTTTGCCGCCACGCCGCTATTGCAGCATTCGCTTTCTGCACCTTTCCAGGATTGGCTCAAACCGCTGATGAGCGACCGTTACGACCCGCATCTCGCGCCAGGCAACCAAAAGCGCGGTTTGCTGATTGGCATGGGGATGACGGAAAAACAGGGCGGCTCGGACGTGCTCAGTAATACCACGCGGGCGCAACGCAGCGGTGACAGCTACCGGCTGGTGGGGCACAAATGGTTTTTCTCGGTGCCGCAGAGCGATGCGCATCTGGTTCTGGCGCAGGCGGAAGGCGGACTCTCCTGCTTTTTTGTGCCGCGTTTTTTACCTGACGGACAGCGCAACGGTGTGCGGCTCGAACGTCTGAAAGACAAGCTGGGTAACCGCTCAAATGCCAGCAGCGAAGCAGAATTTTGCGAGGCCAGCGGCTGGCTGGTAGGAGAAGAGGGCGACGGCGTGCGTCAAATCCTCAAAATGGGCGGTCTGACCCGTTTTGACTGTGCGTTGGGGAGCCACGGTCTGATGCGCCGGGCATTTTCCGTGGCCCTGTACCATGCTCATCAGCGTCAGGCATTCGGAAAAAATCTCGTCGACCAGCCAATGATGCGGGAAGTCCTTAGCCGGATGGCGTTGCAACTGGAAGGGCAGACGGCGTTTTTATTTCGCCTTGCCCGTGCCTGGGATGGTCGCACTAAGCCGGAAGAGACGCTTTGGGCGCGGCTGTTTACCCCCGTTGCGAAATTCGCGGTCTGCAAAGCGGGTATGCCCTTTGTTGCCGAAGCCATGGAAGTGCTGGGCGGCATTGGCTATTGCGAGGAGAGCGAGCTTCCACGGCTTTACCGGGAAATGCCGGTGAACAGTATCTGGGAGGGCTCCGGCAATATTATGTGTCTTGATGTCTTACGCGTGCTGGCTAAACAGCAGGGCATCAGTGAGTTGTTGCACGATGCGTTTGGTGCGGTCAAAGGTCAGGACAGGCATTTTGATCGTGCATGGCGTCAGTTACAGCAACAGTTGCGTAAACCTCTTGAGGCGCAAGGGCGGGAGATTACCCGGCAACTGTATCTGCTAGCGACGGGGGCGCAATTGTTGCAGTTTGCTCCCCCGTCAATAGCACAAGCCTGGTGTCGGATGATGCTGGATATACGCGGCGCGTCTGTTGTGGCTGAGCAGGTCCAAAGTGACCTGCTGCTGCGTGCCACGGGCGGTGCCGGTTAGTCCGTTTTCAGACTGAACAGGCGGACCACTTCCGTCAGATGTGCCCCTTTTTCGCGCAGCGTGCCAGCGGTTTGCTCACTGCGCGAAACCCGTCCTGCGTTAATATGCGTGGCTTCACCAATATGCGTCATGGCGATATTGACCTGATTAATCCCTGCCGACTGCTCATGAGAGGCGTTGTTAATCTCGTTAACCAACTGGTTAATGTGGTTCATATGCGCGGTGATAGAGCCCATCGCCTGCCGGGTATTGTTAGATAACGTATGCCCCTCATGGACTTTTTTGAGCGTATCGCTGGTCAACTCGTCGATCTCTTTTACCGCATTGGCGCTGCGGGCTGCCAGCGCTCGTACTTCCTGGGCCACGACGGCAAATCCTTTACCATGTTCCCCGGCGCGAGCGGCTTCAACCGCAGCGTTAAGCGCCAGGATATTGGTCTGGAAGGCGATAGATTCAATCACATGGGTGATGTCGGCAATTCGCTGAGAGGCGGTACGAATCGCGTCCATGGTGGCAACCGCTTCTTCGACGGTTATGCCACCCTTTTGTACTTCCCGGGCGGTTTCATTCACCAGGGACTGCATCTCTTCCATATTGGCGGCATTCTGCTGTAGGGTCGCCGCAAGTTGCTCCATGCTGGCTGAGGTCTCCTCGACGCTGCTGGCCTGCTTGTTAATTTGCTCGCTGATTTCACTGCTGTCGGCGGCAAGCGCATTAGTGCCGTGATGAATATCACTGGCCGATTCACGCACTTGTAAAACAATGGCATGCAAGCCATTGCCTATCCCGTTGATGGCATCAATGAGTTGCCCCACTTCGTCCTGACGTTTGACTTCCAGACTGGCCCGCAGATCGCCCGACGCATAGCGGCTGGCCAGGCCAATGGCATCACGAAGAGGGCGGGTCAGCCAGCGGCGAACAATCACCACAAACAGTGCGGCAAACAGCAGAGAGAGGACCAGCCCGGCTATCAGGAACTGGTTGCGTAACGTGTTGACGTCATTGAGTAATGCCGCCTTGTCGACTTCGCCCACCACCGTCCAGTTCCAGCCGGGCACAGTTATCCATGAGAGCATTTGTCGATGGCCATCGGGGCGCTGCTGTTCCAGCGTACCGGTAGTCTGTTGCAGAACGGTATTCAGATCGCGCTCATCCCACTGCGGGCGTTTACCCTCCTCGCTGGGGTGGAACAGGTAATTACCGTAGTTCTTACCATTATTACGATCCAGTACGTAGAAATGGCCGCTATCGCCAAGCTGGCGTCCGAGGATCTTACTGCGCATGATCTCCCATGAGTGGGTGATGTCCACGCCGACAAATAAGATGGCTATGGTATTGCCGTTGCTATCTTTTACCGGCTGGTATTGCGTGATGTAGCGCTTACCGAATAATAAGGCCAGCCCACGGTAGGTTTCGCCTTTCAACGCCGGAGCAAAAGCCGGGCTGGCTTTGTCCAGTTTCGTGCCTATCGCACGATCGCCATTCTCTTTACGTAACGAGGTAGCAACGCGCACAAAGTCATCGCCACTGCGCACAAACAGTGTGGCGATAGCCCCGGTGCGGGTAAGAAAATCATCAACAATGGCATTGTTTTCATGAAGGTCACTGTCGCCCCCTTTCAGCAAGGGAACGCTAATGCCGTTAATTTCACGGCGTTGCGCCTGATCGATGGTCACAGGTTGAGGCAAAAAACTGCTGAACAGACGGGTATAGCTTTCAACCTCTTCGCTCAGGCTGCTGTTAAACATTTCTACCATATCCTGGACGCCCGTGGACTGGTTATGGAGATCTTCCACCGCCAGCGTTTCCAGTTGTTGGCTGGCTTTATTGCTTAACAGAAAGGTGAAAACCAGGAAAAGCACGGCTACGCTTGTGCCCGTCAAAAGAGAAAGTTTGGTGCCGAGTCCAATGCGACTAAAAAAGGTGCTCATAAAATATCCGCTGAAAAGAATGTCAGCACCTTCAACGGCAATAATTCGATAACATTTAACGTGTCAATGTAACTAAATGTTACTAAAATGTATTGTTTTCGCAACTCTTTGTTAACGATGAAGTAAACAAAAAAGCCACTCTTTAAAAGTGGCTTTTTCGGGTATATGGCATGTCAGGCATAAAGTATGGCCTGCACCCGCCAGTTATCTGCCCGTTGTTCTTCCTGCATCTGAATAATACGGTACCAGGATGCACCCTGTTCGTCTGCCTTCAGCGCGATGACACGCTCCACATCCTGTGGGCTTCCGGAAACGTTGTTGACAGAAATCAGGCCAATTTCATTCAGCCCGGTGACGCAGTCAGCGCTCGCGAACTCTGCTGGCTGCGCTGTTATGCTGGCTAAGCCTGTAGAAAGCAACAGTGAGTTTAAGGCAAGAGATCGTTTCATATCAGCTCCATTCCACGTTACCCCGATTTTTTCCAGGGCACTCCATCGCGCGAAAATTCCATACATTCCATTGTGCACAGGCAAACATAAAAGGACGCAAAGCAGTGTAAATCTTCCTTAAACCCAGACGTTTACTTAATGACGATACAACATAGCCCTTGCATACCAGCGGCCTGGAATGACCGTGTCATCCATCATCAGAATGACGTAGTAATCCGCTTTTTCAGCGGTAGCTCTGGCTTTTATTTCATCTTCAACGTCCATAGGCGAACCCAGCACCGATACGCTAAATGCACCCATTTCATGCAGGTTTTGCGTCTGATTACGACTTATCTCCTGCGGATGATCGCTGACGGGCGGGGCGGGCTGTGGTTTACCTTCCAGCACGCTACATCCACTCAAAAACAGCGCCATAACAAGGGGGAGAAACCAGCGCATCATGTTTTCATGTTTCCTGATAGCCATAGTGTAGTTCCATAATAAACAGGCAAGAGGGGAATGTTCCCAATTTTGCTATTGCCAACATAAGTTTCGAATGAAAATGCGATCGGCGCAGCATCTTTATCACAATGCTAACACTTGATATGTGAACGTTGACTTGCACCTTCGAAGGCGTGATGGCATACCAGCACTATAGATCAAGGAGAGGCCAATGATAGAACTCGATGTACGGCATTTTGCCGGGATTGAAGCATTACACGCGTTCCCGGCGGGAAAAGAGGCACAGCCATTACCCTGTATTGTTTTTTACCACGGATTTACCTCCTCCAAGCTGGTATATAGCTATTTTGCCGTGGCGCTGGCTCAGGCCGGGTTTCGGGTCGTTATGCCTGACGCGCCGGAGCATGGTGCCCGGTTTGACGGTGATGAAACGCGGCGGCTACAGCGTTTCTGGCAAATTTTGCAGGGTAATTTTACGGAGTTTGCGGCGCTGAAAGCGGCGCTGTATCAGCAGGGATTGATCGACAATCAGCGGCTGGGTGTGGGGGGCGCATCGATGGGCGGCATGACGGCGCTCGGTATTATGACGCAGTTTCCGGAGGTCAGAAGCGTTGCCTGCCTGATGGGTTCTGGCTATTTCTCCACCCTGGCGAATTCCCTTTTTCCGCCGCTTGAGGTGACAACACCGGAAGAGCAGACGGCGTTCGACGCGATTGTCGCGCCGTTAGCAAAATGGGATATCAGTGGGCAATTAGCACAGCTTGCCAACCGCCCGCTTTTTCTCTGGCATGGGGAGGAGGACGACGTTGTACCCGCAGCGGAAACATTACGTCTGCAGCAGGCGTTGACGGCTGCACGTCTGGACGAGCAGTTAACCTGCCTGTGGGAAGCAGGCGTAAAACATCGCATAACACCCACCGCCCTGACGGCCACCGTCCGCTTTTTCACCGAGCATCTTTAACTAAACGCGCATCACTTTAACTCCCTGATCCTCAAGTTTTTTGAGGATTTCGGGGTTGGCCTGTTTTCCGGTGATCACCAAATCGATTTGATCGGCGTTACTGAACAGCATACCCGCACGCTCACCGACTTTGCTGCTATCCACCAGAACGACCAGTTTTCCCACCATGTTCAGCATTTTCTGTTCGGCCATGGCCGTCAGCATGTCGGTTTTATAAAGACCTTCTGCCGTCAGCCCTTTGCCGCTGGTAAACATCCAGTGACCGGCATAGAGGCTATTTTCACTGCTTTGCGGGCTCAGGGTGATGGACTGCGTCTTGTTGTACTGTCCACCCATGATGACCACGCTTTCGTGTTCTTGTTCGATGAGATAATTGGCGAGCGGTAGGTAGTTAGTGATGATTTGTACCGGTTTACCGCAGATTTCACGGCCCAACAGGAAGGCAGTTGATCCACAGTTGATCACTACGCTTTCACCCGCGCTAACGAGCTGTGATGCGGCTCTGGCGATACGTACTTTTTCATCGTGATGCAGTGCCTCATGGATATTCATCGGCGACCAGCGCGGACGCTGCTGGCTGATGGCTTCGGCGCCGTTACGCACCTTCTTAAGTTTGCCACTTTCATCCAGCTTGTTGATATCGCGACGTGCGGTTGCAGGAGAAACGCCCAGGCTGGCGATCACTTCTTCAACCGTAATAAAGCCCGTCTGCGACAGTTGATCCAGCAGTATTTGATGTCGTTGCGCTTCCGTCATGAGCTATTCCGATGATTAATGATGTGAAAAGATGATATTTGAAATAGCCTGAAATTACTAAAGATAAGTGCACGATACTGATGATAAAAGCGGGTGCACACGGCACCCGCTCCGGCTTTAGAGGAAGGATTTAAACGGTAAATCGGGCTCGATAGTAAAGCAATCATCAAAACCACGTGGGTAGTGATACTCGAAATTATCTTTATCCACAGGCCAGGTAAATTTCCCGCCCACCTGCCAGATATAAGGCTTAAAGCCATACTGTAAGCGGTCTTTTTTCATGTTCCACAGAACACGAATCTCTTGTGGATCGGCCTGAAAATTAGACCAGATATCGTGGTGGAATGGGATCACGACTTTTGTATTTAGCGCTTCCGCCATACGCAGTATGTCGGCGCTGGTCATTTTGTCGGTAATGCCGCGCGGGTTCTCGCCGTAGGAACCCAATGCCACATCGATTTGGTACTCATTGCCATGTTTCGCATAGTAGTTGGAATAGTGCGAGTCACCGCTGTGGTATAGCGTACCGCCGGGGGTTTTAAAGAGGTAGTTAACTGCACGCTGATCCATGCCGTCAGGCAGTACGCCAGCCGCTTTTTGCTCTGCAGGCAGGGTAATCAACGCGGTGCGATCGAACGCATCAAGTGCATGAATTTCAATATCTTTTACGCGAACAACATCACCCGGTTTGACGACGATACAGCGTGACTTTGGTACACCCCAGCCAATCCATAAATCGACGCAGGTCTGTGGACCGATGAAGGGGACATCATCGGCACAGTTCTTCATGACGGCAGCAGCGACGTTTACATCAATATGATCGTTGTGATCGTGAGTGGCGAGGATGGCATCGACCTGACGAATAGCGAACGGATCCAGCACAAACGGCGTGGTGCGCAGGTTTGGCTGCAGTTTTTCAACACCTGCCATGCGTTGCATCTGATGCCCTTTTTTCATCAATGGGTTACCGTGGCTCTGCTTGCCCGTACCGCACCAGAAATCGACGCATACATTGGTACCTCCTTCTGATTTCAGCCAGATACCGGTACAGCCCAGCCACCACATAGCAAAGGTGCCGGGAGCGACACGTTCCTGCTCAATTTCCTCATTAAGCCAGCTTCCCCACTCGGGAAAAGTGCTCAAAATCCATGATTCCCGGGTAATGGTTTCAATCTTACTCATGGTGTCGCTCCTTACCTGTTTAATCAAAATAAATCATATTGTGATAACTTGTGATTTATATTTTCACAGTTTCATCATGATCGCAACAGGGTTTGGCGTGTTAAATCGCATTGTGATTGTGTTGCTACGATACGTTTTGCATGCTGATTTCTTTGCTATTTTTATTAACTATATGAATTTAATAAATTGTTTTGCGGGTTCTTGTACTGGATATGTATGTCTAATGAGAATGGGGAAATAAATTGCGTGATGCATCACAATTAATCAAAAACAATCTTTTTGTGATTATTTATGATTGGTAGAGTGTTTTCACCTTGTGCTGCATTGCACAAATGCAGCCACTTTCTTACTGGAGCGAGTTATGGAGATTCTCTACAACGTCTTCACTGTCTTTTTTAATCAGGTGATGACCAATGCCCCGTTGCTGCTGGGGATCGTGACCTGTATTGGCTATATCCTGTTGAGAAAAAGTGTCAGCGTTATCGTTAAAGGCACGATCAAAACGATCATCGGCTTTATGTTGCTGCAGGCGGGGTCGGGGATCCTGACCAGCACGTTTAAACCGGTGGTTGCCAAAATGTCTGACGTGTACGGCATCAACGGTGCGATTTCTGACACCTACGCGTCAATGATGGCGACCATCGAACGTATGGGCGACGCGTACAGTTGGGTGGGTTATGCGGTACTGCTGGCCCTGGCGCTAAACATTATTTACGTCCTGCTGCGGCGTATTACTGGCATTCGCACCATCATGCTGACCGGGCACATCATGTTCCAGCAGGCCGGTTTGATTGCGGTGTTCTTCTTTATTCTCGGTTACTCCATGTGGACCACCATTATCTGTGCTGCCGTGCTGGTTTCACTCTATTGGGGCATTACCTCCAATATGATGTACAAACCAACACAGGAAGTGACAGATAATTGCGGTTTCTCTATCGGTCACCAGCAGCAGTTCGCCTCCTGGATCGCTTACAAAATCGCGCCGTACCTTGGGAAAAAAGAGGAAAGCGTTGAAGATCTGAAACTGCCGGGCTGGCTGAATATCTTCCATGACAACATCGTCTCTACCGCCATTGTCATGACGGTTTTCTTCGGCGCGATTCTGCTCTCTTTTGGGCTTGATATCGTTCAGGCGATGGCGGGGAAAACTCACTGGACGGTCTATATCCTGCAAACCGGCTTCCAGTTTGCAGTGGCGATTTTCATTATCGTCCAGGGCGTGCGTATGTTTGTCGCCGAGCTTTCCGAAGCCTTCAACGGTATTTCTCAGCGCTTGATTCCGGGGGCTGTGCTGGCAATTGACTGTGCGGCGATTTATAGCTTCGCGCCGAACGCGGTGGTCTGGGGCTTTATGTGGGGGACTATCGGCCAGTTGATTGCAGTCGGCATCCTGATTGCCTGCGGCTCCTCCATTCTCATCATTCCTGGCTTTATCCCGATGTTCTTCTCCAACGCCACCATCGGCGTCTTTGCCAACCACTTCGGCGGCTGGCGTGCCGCCATCAAGATTTGCCTGGTGATGGGCATGATCGAAATTTTTGGCTGTGTTTGGGCGGTAAAACTGACGGGAATGAGCGCATGGATGGGAATGGCTGACTGGTCCATCCTGGCACCGCCGATGATGCAAGGCTTTGCCTCCGTGGGGATCGCGTTTATGGCTGTGATGATTTTGATTGCGCTGGCTTACATGTTCTTTGCCGGTCGCGCCCTGCGTGCTGAGGAAGACGCGGAAAAACAACTGACAGAACACTCTGTTTAAAAAGGAGTTTGATTATGACCGTACGTATTCTGGCTGTGTGTGGTTGTGGGCAAGGTAGTTCCATGATCATGAAAATGAAAGTTGACCAGTTTTTGACGCAACAAAAGGTCGACCATACGGTGAACAGCTGCGCGGTGGGGGAATACAAAAGTGAGCTGAGCGGGGCGGACATCATCATTGCCTCTACCCATGTCGCCAGTGAAATCGAAGTCTCCGGTAATAAGTACGTGGTCGGGGTACGCAATATGCTCTCTGCCGCTGATTTTGGTCCGAAGCTAATGGAAGTCATCAACGCCCATTTTGCACAGGATGTGAAATAAGGACTCACTATGAAATTACGTGACTCGCTGGCGGAGAACAATGCGATTCGCTTGCAGGCAGAGGCCAGTACGTGGCAGGAGGCGGTGAAGCTTGGCGTGGATCTGCTGGTAGAGGCTGAGGTTGTTGAACCGCGTTACTACCAGGCCATTCTGGACGGTGTGGAACGGTTTGGACCGTACTTCGTGATTGCCCCGGGGCTTGCCATGCCCCATGGCCGCCCGGAAGAAGGGGTGAAGAAAAATGGCTTTGCGCTGGTGACTCTCAAAACACCGCTGGTTTTTAATCACGAGGACAACGACCCGGTCGACATCCTTATCACTCTGGCGGCAGTGGATGCGCGTACGCATCAGGAAGACGGCATTATGCAAATCGTCAATCTGTTTGAAGATGAAGCAAATTTTGACCGTTTACGCGCCTGTCGCACGGCGCAGCAGGTACTGGATTTAATTGATAGCGCCACGGCGGCGTCTGTATAAGGAGCAAAAAAACATGTCTGATTTACCGATGTTACAGGTAGCCCTGGATAACCAGACGCTGTCACACGCTTATGCAACCACCCGCTTAATTGCCGAAGAGGTGGATATTATTGAGGTTGGGACCATTTTATGTGTTGGCGAGGGCGTTCGGGCTGTTCGCGATCTTAAGGCGCTGTATCCTCACAAAATCGTACTGGCCGACGCCAAAATTGCCGATGCCGGGAAAATCCTTTCAAGAATGTGCTTTGAAGCCAATGCCGACTGGGTGACCGTGATCTGTTGCGCCGATATTAACACCGCGAAAGGTGCGCTGGATGTGGCGAAAGAGTTTAACGGCGACGTGCAGATTGAACTGACCGGCTACTGGACGTGGCAACAGGCGCAGCAGTGGCGCGATGCAGGCATTCAACAAGTCGTTTATCACCGCAGCCGTGATGCGCAGGCGGCAGGGGTCGCATGGGGTGAGGCGGATATCAGCGCGGTGAAAAAACTGGCCGAAATGGGCTTTAAGGTGACGGTTACCGGCGGACTGGCGCTGGAAGATTTGCCGCTGTTCAAGGGCATTCCCATTCACGTCTTTATTGCCGGGCGCAGTATCCGCGACGCCGCAGATCCGGTTGAAGCGGCGCGTCAGTTCAAGCGCTCAATTGCTCAACTGTGGGGCTAAGGAGCGGGTATGTTGTCAAAACAGATCCCGCTGGGTATCTACGAAAAAGCACTCCCTGCCGGGGAGTGCTGGCTGGAACGGTTGCGGCTGGCGAAAACGCTGGGTTTCGATTTTGTCGAAATGTCGGTAGATGAAACCGATGCTCGTCTGGCCCGCCTCGACTGGAACCCTGAGCAGCGTCTGGCACTGGTAGCTGCGATAGCGGAAACAGGCGTTCGCGTTCCTTCAATGTGTCTGAGCGCGCACCGGCGTTTTCCGCTGGGCAGCGAAGATGACGCGGTACGCAACCAGGGGCTGGAGATCATGCGCAAGGCTATCCGGTTTGCGCAGGATACCGGTATCCGGGTGATTCAACTCGCTGGTTATGACGTCTACTACCAGCAGGCGAATGATGAGACGCGCCGCCGCTTTCGTGACGGACTCAAAGAGAGCGTGGAAATGGCCAGCCGCGCACAGGTAACCCTGGCGATGGAAATTATGGATTACCCGCTGATGAATTCGATCAGCAAAGCGCTGGGGTACGCGCACTACCTTAATAACCCGTGGTTTCAGCTCTACCCGGATATCGGCAATCTTTCAGCCTGGGATAACGACGTGCAGATGGAACTGCTGGCGGGCGTCGGCCATATCGTGGCGGTTCATGTCAAAGACACGCGCCCTGGTGTTTTTAAAAACGTCCCCTTTGGCACCGGCGTAGTGGATTTTGAACGCTGTTTCGCCACGCTCAAAGAGAGCGGCTACTGTGGTCCGTACTTGATCGAGATGTGGAGCGAGACGGCAGAAGATCCGGCGGCAGAGGTGCTAAAAGCGCGCGACTGGGTGAAAGCGCGTATGGCAAACGCGGGTTTAGTGGAGGCGGCATAATGCAAGAGCTTAAGCAGCAAGTGTTTGATGCCAATATGGATTTGCCGCGCTATGGATTAGTGACCTTTACCTGGGGAAATGTCAGCGCTATTGATCGTGAACGCGGGCTGGTGGTGATTAAACCCAGCGGTATTGCCTACGAGAACATGAAACCAGATGACATGGTCGTGGTGGATTTACAGGGCAACAGGGTGGAAGGGCAGTGGCGCCCGTCTTCCGATACCGCAACACACCTTGAGTTGTACCGACGCTACCCTCAGCTTGGCGGTGTTGTGCATACCCATTCCACGCATGCCACAGCCTGGGCGCAGGCGGGGCTGGCCATTCCTGCGCTTGGCACCACCCATGCAGATTATTTCTTTGGCGATATTCTCTGTACCCGGGCGCTCTCTGAAGAGGAGGTACGGGAAGAGTATGAACTCAACACTGGTAAGGTGATTGTCGAGACGCTGGGCCACAGTAACCCATTGCATACGCCGGGAATGGTGGTCTACCAACACGGTCCGTTTGCATGGGGGAAAAATGCCGCTGACGCCGTTCATAATGCGGTGGTGATGGAAGAGGTTGCCCGGATGGCGTGGATTGCCCGAGGTATCAATCCGTTGTTAAAACCGATTGATGATTATCTGATGAATAAACATTTTATGCGTAAGCACGGCCCAAATGCCTATTACGGGCAATGACCAGTAGTCCGGCCAGGCGAAGCGCCGCAGGAGTTTCCCCGGCATCAGCTACGCTTCGCCCGGACTACCAGAAAATTATGCTCCGGAATATGTACGCCTTCGGGATGTTACTGGTCTGATTCCGGAGCCTTTTTATGCCTGACGATAGGCTGACGGTATGCAGCGCATCCCCGCTAACGTAATCAGGCAGATCACGGCACCGGCATAAAATGTTGATGCTGCGCCCAGACTTTCCCACAAAATACCGGCCCCGGCGCTGGCCAACAGCAGGGCGATACCGCTCATGAGGTTAAACATGCCAAACGCGGTGCCACGCAGTTCTGCTGGTGCGGTATGGGCGATCATGGCCGCCAGCAGGCCCTGGGTCATTCCCATATGGATACCCCACAGGGCAACGCCGAGCAGTAACGTGCTCCAGTGGTGGCTTAACGCCAGTACCAGATCGGCGGCAATCAGCACCAGCAGGCCTGCCTGCAGCATTTTACTGTGGCTCATGCCGTCGGACAGTTTACCAAAGGGGTAGGCCGTCAGGCCGTACACCAGGTTCATTGCGACCATTACCAGCGGAATGGCGAACAGTGGAATATCCATCTGCTGTGCGCGTAGTACCAGAAAGGCTTCACTAAAACGGGCGAGGGTAAAGACGCTGCCCAGTCCAACGACCCACCAGTAAGCGCTGCTGAGTTTTTTCAGGTTCTCACGGGTGAGCGGGTTGGTGCGCTTGTTGGTAATCGGCGTTTTGGGTTCATCAAGCCCGAAATAGAGCAGAGCGATAGCCAGTGTGCCAGGGATCACTGCCACCCAGAAGATGGACTGGAAATCATTGTCCCACAGAAACATCAGCGCCACGGCCAGCAGCGGACCAAGGAAAGCACCGATTGTGTCCAGCGACTGGCGCAGGCCAAATGCGGCACCGCGAATGTCGGAGGGCGTCACATCGGCAACCAGCGCGTCGCGAGGTGCCCCACGGATCCCTTTGCCAACGCGGTCAATCATTCGCGCGCCGAATACCAGACCGGAGGAGGAAGCCAGGGCAAACAGCGGTTTGCTGAGAGCACCCATGCCATATCCCAACAGAGCCAGTCCTTTGCGTTTACCCAGATAGTCGCTGAGTACGCCGGAAAATACTTTAATGATAAGCGCAGTTGCCTCTGCCATCCCTTCGATCAGGCCAATGACAATGACGCTGGCACCTAATGTGGTCGCCATAAAGAGAGGTAACAGGCTGTGGATCATCTCGGACGAGACATCCATTAACAGACTTACTCCGCCGAGCACCCAAACGCCTTGCGGGATACGGCCCAGGGTTGCAAAACGCACAAACACGATATCACTCCGGATAATCAGGTTATTAAGATGCTATTAAATCAGTGGTCTGGCGTTTTGATAAGCATAAAGTGCAAATAGTTATCATTTAACGATGAGCAAAAAAAGCCCTCATGGGAGAGGGCATAAAATAATGGCAAGGGTAATTTGGGCTGTGCGTACTAGCGATAAATGTCAGCGCTGGCATGAATAAGGCCATTGCTGCCCGGCTCCCGAAGTAAGACCGGGTGATAATATTTCGCACCCTTCGCGTCAGTTTCGACTTTGAGTGCTTGATCCGCTTCGCTTTCAGTGGCGATGTTATGATTAATGTAAATAACGCCTAAGCTCTGCACATCATCCATGTTTTTGGCTTGCCGCCCGTCAATTTTGATGGCTGCTGCCGCATTGGCGCTAAGGAGTAGCGCTGTGAGTAAGATTGCGATGTTTTTCATAATATTGTGCTCCATTACTGCTTATGTTGTGACCGTCAGAACATCTTTCCTCCCGTGTCATTGGGGTGTATTTAAAGTCTACGCTTTCCTGCCAAAACGTATCGCGACCATTTCTGATGCTGTCGTTCAAAAAATTGCCGTATCCGTTTTGTCTAATTTTAATCCCACTCTGTGAAGCGGCTTTGCGCTTAGTGCGAATTATTTGTGCAATCAGCTTGAGTTTGGGGGGCGAGATAAGTATTATGACGCGTCAATTTTTCAGCCGCCCTTTAATCACGTTCCTTGCCTCCATGGGCCGCGGCTGACCCAGACAGGAGGCTGAATAATCCGTAAGGAGCAATTCGATGCGTCATTACGAAATCGTTTTTATGGTCCATCCTGACCAGAGCGAACAGGTTCCGGGCATGATCGAACGTTACACTGGTGCAATCACTGCAGCAGAAGGTACGATCCACCGTCTGGAAGACTGGGGCCGCCGTCAGCTGGCTTACCCGATCAACAAACTGCACAAAGCACACTACGTTCTGCTGAACGTTGAAGCTCCGCAGGAAGTTATCGATGAGCTGGAAACAAACTTCCGCTTCAACGATGCCGTTATCCGTAGCATGGTAATGCGTACTAAACACGCTGTTACCGAAGCATCTCCGATGGTTAAAGCGAAAGACGAGCGCCGTGAGCGTCGCGATGATTTCGCAAACGAAACCGCAGATGATGCAGATGCTGGGGATTCTGAAGAGTAATTTCTGATGACCAACCGTCTGGTGTTGTCCGGCACCGTGTGCAGGACCCCCCTTCGAAAGGTCAGCCCATCAGGAATTCCTCACTGCCAGTTCGTGCTTGAGCACCGTTCTGTGCAGGAGGAAGCCGGGTTTCACCGGCAGGCGTGGTGCCAAATGCCCGTTATCATTAGCGGACACGAAAACCAGGCCATTACTCACAGTATAACGGTCGGTAGCGCAGTAACCGTTCAGGGGTTCATCTCTTGCCACAAGGCAAAGAACGGTCTGACTAAAATGGTTCTGCATGCCGAGCAGATTGAATTGATAGATTCTGGAGACTAGCCATATGGCACGTTATTTCCGTCGTCGCAAGTTCTGCCGTTTCACCGCGGAAGGCGTTCAAGAGATCGACTATAAAGATATCGCTACGCTGAAAAACTACATCACCGAAAGCGGTAAGATTGTCCCAAGCCGTATCACCGGTACTCGTGCAAAATACCAGCGTCAGCTGGCTCGCGCTATCAAACGCGCTCGCTACCTGTCTCTGCTGCCGTACACTGATCGTCATCAGTAATCGGGCACGGTCCATTAATACGACTTTAAGAGGATAAGGTAATGCAAGTTATTCTGCTTGATAAAGTAGCAAACCTGGGCAGCCTGGGTGATCAGGTAAACGTTAAAGCGGGCTACGCTCGTAACTTCCTGGTTCCACAGGGTAAAGCTGTTCCGGCTACCAAGAAAAACGTTGAGTTTTTCGAAGCTCGTCGCGCTGAACTGGAAGCCAAACTGGCTGACGTTCTGGCGGCTGCTAACGCTCGCGCTGAAGCAATCAACGCACTGGGCACTGTAACCATCGCTTCCAAATCTGGCGACGAAGGTAAACTGTTCGGTTCCATCGGTACCCGCGACATCGCTGACGCTGTAACTGCAGCTGGCGTTGAAGTGGCTAAGAGCGAAGTTCGTCTGCCGAACGGCGTTCTGCGTACCACTGGTGAGCACGAAGTGGACTTCCAGGTTCACAGCGAAGTATTCGCTAAACTGATCGTTAACGTTGTTGCTGAGTAATTAGCTTCTGACGTTGCGTAAAAACGCTGGCCTTGTGCCGGCGTTTTGCTTTTTATCCCTCTGGTTTTTCCTTTTTATGCCTTCGAGCTCGCAACCTGATCTCTGTTTTCGCATATCTGTTTCCATTTCCTGGCTATTCCGCAATAATTAAAAAATAAAACGTTATTTTAAATTGGTGAATGTATGGAAACGATACACCAGTCGCCGCTCTTTGCCCGTAAAAATGCGGCGTATGCAGGAGCAGCATTCTGTTGTTTATTATGGGGAAGCGCCTACCCGGCGATTAAAAGCGGTTATGAGATTTTCCAGATTGATGTGGATGATATCCCTTCGAAAATCGTCTTTGCTGGCTATCGCTTCTTCTTCGCAGGGCTTCTGTTATTACTGCTTGCGCTGGCGCAGCGCCGCCCGCTGGCTCGCCTCTCTTTCCATCAGTGTGGCCAACTGGCACTGCTCGGGGTCACGCAAACCTCACTCCAGTACGTCTTCTTCTATATTGGTCTGGCCTTCACCACTGGGGTAAAAGGTTCAATTATGAATGCGACAGGCACCTTCTTTAGCGTGCTGCTGGCCCACTTTATCTACCAGAATGACAAACTGAGCTATAACAAAACCCTTGGCTGCGTACTGGGGTTTGCTGGTGTCATGGTGGTTAACCTCAACAATGGCCTGATGGAGTTCAGCTTTAGCTTGATGGGGGATGGCTTTGTGGTCCTGGCGGCGTTTATCCTCTCGGCATCGACGCTATATGGTAAGCGGATCTCGCAAACGGTCGATCCGTTGGTAATGACGGGTTATCAACTGGGGTTTGGTGGCGTCGTGCTCGCGGTCGGCGGGTATGTTTTTGGCGGCGAGCTTACCGTGCATGGCCCTTCCTCGGTGGCGATTCTTGGCTATCTGACGCTGCTCTCCTCGGTTGCGTTTGCGCTGTGGAGCATTCTGCTCAAGTACAATCGGGTGGGGATGATTGCGCCGTTTAACTTCTTAATCCCGGTCTCAGGTGCGTTACTGTCGGCTATTTTTCTGGGCGAGAATATTCTCGAACTCAAATACGCGATTGCGCTGGTGCTGGTGTGCTCCGGCATCTGGTGGGTGAACAAGGTCTCCCGAAAAGCCGATTAACTTCTGGCCGGGTAGCGTTATCGCTCACCCGGCCAGGAGGCTTATCGTGCCCGGATAAAACTACCGTCCTGCTGGCGAGTGAACAAGACAGACTGGCCGCTGCCATTTTCAATCGTCAACCCGGTTACTACGCCATTCGCGTTCTGACGAATTTTCACCATCTGGCCGCTTTGCAGGGTGCTGAGCGGTTTGCCTTCACCTTCTACTTTTGCCATGGCATAGACATCGGTTGGCGGCAAATTGTGGTCACGGAAAACCTGGGCCAGCGTTTTGCCCTGTTCGACACGGTAGGTGCGCCACTGCTGCTCAATACCGCCAGCGGAAGAGGCAGCAGGGGCAGAGTGTTCGGCGACCGGACGCTCCTGTTGTATCGGCTCCTGTACGGCCTGCGGTTCCTCGTTAAGGACAGGAGCAGGTTGTTGGTTTTGCACCGGCTGTGACGTCACCAGCGGTTGTGAAGGCTGCGATTGTGTCTGCGGCTGGGATTGTGACTGAATATTCAGTTGTGCTTCGTGCCCGACAGAGGCGGGAGGCATCACCGTCTCTTTCGGGGTGGGCAGCAGGAAACCGATAATAACCAACAACGCCGCAAGGATCAGCCCACGACGGTGCATCGGCGGAAGCGGGTCCAGAATGCGAAAATGATCCGGGGCGTGCCAGATTTTCGCCAGGGTAGGTTTCAGTTCAAATCGCCCGGGCATGGCTTTCCTCCTGCTCCGCGTCATTATTTATCCTGTCTCGTTGAGTATAGATGGCTAACTACCTGATTGGCTGTGTGATGCATTGTCTCGTGACATCATAATGAGAATTATCTTACCGGGAGTATTGTTTCTGTTTCTCTGCGATTTGTCATCTTTACTACGACAAAGTTTTACCCGCTGCGGCGTGGCTGTTATGCTGCGCGCTACCTTAAAAAGTGATGAAAGGAAAACCCATGACAACCCCAACGTTTGACACGATCGAAGCGCAGGCCAGCTATGGCATTGGTTTGCAGGTAGGACAGCAGCTTAGCGACTCCGGCTTACAGGGGCTGTTGCCGGAAGCGCTGGTCGCCGGTATTGCTGACGCGCTGGCAGGTAAACAACCGGCGGTGCCGGTGGATGTTGTTCATCGTGCGCTGCGTGAAATCCACGAACGTGCGGACGCAGTGCGTCGTGCGCGCTTTGAAGAGATGGCGGCAGAAGGCGTGAAATATCTGGACGAAAACCGCGAGAAAGAGGGTGTGAACAGCACGGAATCTGGTCTGCAGTTCCGCGTTATCACTCAGGGCGAAGGCGCTATCCCGGCGCGTACTGACCGTGTTCGCGTTCACTACACCGGTAAACTGATCGACGGTACCGTGTTCGACAGCTCCGTCGCGCGTGGCGAACCGGCTGAATTCCCGGTAAACGGCGTGATTGGCGGCTGGATCGAAGCGCTGACGCTGATGCCGGTTGGCTCCAAATGGGAACTGACGATTCCGCACGAACTGGCCTACGGCGAGCGTGGTGCGGGCGCGTCCATCCCGCCATTCAGCACCCTGGTATTTGAAGTGGAATTACTGGAAATCCTGTAATCTTCCCGATGTTTTCCTCTCCTCGTCAGGGGGGAGGAAGACGATGTTGCGTGAATCATTCATTAAATGAATTAGTTTCGATACTTTATCTTGCTATGCGCGCATTGCGGTGTATTTTTGTGAACTCCATCCCCTAATTTGAGTGATATGCTGCTCACTTTAAACAAATATTTAACATCTCTTTTAATTCAGAGTATTCATCCTACCAATTCTTACCTAATATCGTTGCGTCCGCGAATGGGCGAAGTATGCAATTAAAGGCCAGAAGAGCCTCAACAACACAGACAGGATATAAACATGGTAGATCAGGCAAAAGTCGCGGCTGACGAAGAGGCTTCGACTGAACAATCGCTACGGCGCAATCTTACAAACCGTCATATTCAGCTAATCGCTATCGGTGGTGCCATCGGTACCGGGCTGTTTATGGGCTCCGGGAAAACCATCAGCCTTGCAGGACCGTCGATCATTTTTGTCTATATGATCATCGGGTTCATGCTGTTTTTCGTCATGCGTGCGATGGGTGAGTTGCTGCTGTCGAACCTTGAGTACAAATCTTTTAGCGACTTCGCCGCCGACCTGCTCGGACCGTGGGCGGGGTATTTTACCGGCTGGACATACTGGTTCTGCTGGGTAGTCACCGGGATGGCCGATGTGGTGGCGATCACCGCTTACGCACAATTCTGGTTCCCTGGATTATCCGACTGGATAGTGGCGTTGACCATTGTCCTGGTGCTGCTGAGCCTGAACCTTGCCACCGTAAAAATGTTCGGCGAGATGGAGTTCTGGTTCGCGATGATCAAAATCGTCGCCATTGTGGCGCTGATTGTTGTTGGTCTGGTGATGGTGCTGACCAGTTTCAAATCGCCGACCGGGGTCGAAGCCTCTGTAGCGCATTTGTGGAATGACGGCGGCTGGTTCCCGAAAGGCATCAGCGGCTTCTTTGCCGGTTTCCAGATCGCGGTCTTTGCCTTTGTGGGGATTGAGCTGGTCGGAACGACAGCGGCAGAAACCAAAGACCCGGAAAAGTCGCTGCCGCGCGCGATTAACTCCATTCCGATCCGCATCATCATGTTCTATGTGTTTGCGTTGATTGTGATTATGTCCGTGACCCCATGGAGTTCCGTGGTGCCGGATAAGAGCCCGTTTGTTGAACTGTTTGTTCTGGTGGGCCTGCCTGCCGCAGCGAGCATTATCAACTTTGTGGTGCTGACGTCTGCTGCGTCTTCCGCGAACAGCGGCGTGTTCTCCACCAGCCGTATGCTGTTCGGCCTGGCACAAGATGGCGTGGCGCCAAAAGCGTTCGGTAAGCTCTCTAAACGCGCGGTACCGGCGAAAGGGCTGACCTTCTCTTGTATCTGCCTGCTGGGCGGTGTGGTGATGCTGTACGTGAACCCAAGTGCGATTGCGGCGTTCACCATGATTACCACCGTTTCGGCCATCCTGTTTATGTTTGTCTGGACGATTATCCTCTGCTCTTACCTCGTCTACCGTAAACAGCGTCCGCAACTGCATGAAGCGTCCATCTACAAAATGCCGCTTGGCAAAGTGATGTGCTGGGTATGCATGGCGTTCTTTGTGTTCGTACTGGTGTTGCTGACGCTGGAAGAGGACACTCGTCAGGCGCTGATCGTCACCCCAATCTGGTTTATTGTGCTGGGTGCGGGCTGGCTGATTGTGGGTAAAAAACGCCTGGCAGGTATGCGCTAGTATTCGTAGACCTTGCATCCGGGAAAATAAAAAAGAGCCGCGCAGGCGGCTCTAAAGACTTCCATGAATCAGGCGCTCTCAGGGGCGCCTTTGCTTATTCTCCAGCGAGGGCACGCGGAAACAGAACGTTGTTTTCCAGACTGATGTGTTCCATCAGGTCGTCGATCAATTCATTGATACCGTTATACATTGCTTTCCAGGTGGTGCAGGCTTCCGGCGGCGGCGTCACGCCATTGGTAATGTGCTTGATCACTTCCAGCAGTTCGCCTGCATCATCATGCTCGCTTTCCATCACGCTGATTGGCCCCATCGCCTGGCTGCCCATCCCCTCTTT
Organism: Phytobacter sp. RSE-02; assembly: GCF_040578655.1. Classification (NCBI taxonomy): domain Bacteria; kingdom Pseudomonadati; phylum Pseudomonadota; class Gammaproteobacteria; order Enterobacterales; family Enterobacteriaceae; genus Phytobacter; species Phytobacter sp. RSE-02. Next base: position 170,092 of record NZ_JBEULY010000009.1, read on the forward strand.
AATCATCGGGAACAGGATGCGCTCTTCTTTCATCATGTGGCTGGAAAGCTCGTCGTGCAGCATGGTCAGGTATTTGGTTAACCCTTTTGGCACGTTGGGTTTATCGGCATGCACGCGTTCTACTTTGGTCGCCTGCAGGATAAGCTCTGGCAGTTGTTCGCGGTGGCGGTCGTGGTAACGCACGATAATGTGATCGATGATTTCGCTCAGGGCGGCGACGCGCCAGTCTTTCTCGATGGGCTGCTCTGCCAGCTTTGCCAGTTCGGTTTCAATGATGCCAACATCCAGTTCTTTGCGGGACGCGGCGCGCTCCAGCGTCTGCTTACCGCCGCAGCAGTAATCCATATCGTATTTACGAAACAGCGCTGACGCACGTGGAATGGATAGCGCCAGTTCACCCAAGGGTTGGTCACGGAAAGCCATAGCAGTTACCTCATCAGAAATTATAACATGCATCTTAAATGCATCTTTTATTCGATGATATACCCCTTTCGGGGCAGGGTAAACAAGACCACGATTAACCGTGGTCTGAAACTGACTGAACCAGAGGCTTTTCTGGCTTCGCGCGTACGGCCATGACCACGCCGCAAACCAACAGGGCGATACCACAGAGGGTGAGCCACGGCGGCATTTGCTGACGTAGCATGAAGGTATAAAGCAGGCCCGCCAGGGTTTCAAAAACAATCAGTGGCCCGACAATGACCGTGGGTAAACGCTGACTGGCAACATTCCAGCACATAGCGCCGACCCAGGAGCAGAGCACAGCAATCGCGAACATCAAACCGAGAAACACCGCCGGGCGCGGGCCAAAGGGTTGGGCAAAATCAGGCTGTTGCACGCTCAGCCACAGACAGGCAGCAGCATAACCGAGTAAAGAGACGGGGAGCGTCACCAGTGCCTGCGCGGTTGCCCACATCATCGGGTTCTTGTCCGGGTTTTCCCGCAGCCAGCGGGCGTTACGCAGCGCATACCACGCCCAGCAGGCGACGGAAACCAGCGCAAGGGCAATGCCGGAGCCATAGCGCCACCAGGAGAACGCTGGCAGGCCGCCGTGCAGTTCGGCTATGTTGACGCAGACCAGTCCCGCCGCAATACAGAGCAGTGCCGGGGCGAGGCTGGTCCAGGCGCGTTTACCGTCACGCTGGCTGTAGAGCAGATTTGCACATATCGGGATAACAACCGGCAGGGTGCCAATGATCATCGTTGAAACCGGTGCTCCGGTGCGCTGAATGGCGCTGGCAAGACAGACGTAATAGATGAGATTGCCCATCATGGTCAGCGCCAGCGCGGTGAGCCAGTCTTTTTGTGTTAACTGCCGTAAACGCTGGCGGCCCAGCCACGCCAGCGGCAGGGCAATTATCCCCAACGCCAGATAACGACCGGTTGACTGCAATGCCGCCGGGTAATCCGGCACAATTAACGGCCCAACAAAAATAAGCCCCCACAACATCCCCGCGAGCAGGGCATACAACACACCACTAATCATACTTCCACCTGACGTTTCTGTTTGCCGTCACAGTGTAGGAAAGGAGGGGAACGAAATATTGTATGAGATTGCGCATTAGCGCCGGACGACCTGCTTCTGGTAGCGCACGGGGGTAATGCCATAACGACGCGTAAAGGCGCGGGTGAGGTGTGACTGGTCAGTCAGCCCGGTGGCAGCGGCTACTTCGGCGGCGGGCATCCCGTGGGTCAGGAAATCTTTCGCCCGCCACAGACGAATCGCCATCAGCATTTGATGGGGTGTTACGTGAAAATGGGCTTTGAACTGACGCTGAAAATGGTACGGGCTCAACGAGACCACCTGCGCCAGCTCATCCAGCGTCAGGGGGTGCATAAAATTATCATGCAGATACTCACGGACCCGCTCAAAACGATGAGCGCCTTCCTGACTGACCGGCGCGTGACGTGCAAGCGGTGTGAAGGTGTCGATCAGGTCCAGCAGCATCCCTTTTTGCGCCAGCGAATCCTCGGTGTGCCACAGGCCATGAATCAGGCGGCAAATCTTGACTGTGCGCAGGGGATCGTGGCGAGTAGCATCGCTAAACCACCAGTGGCGGATACCGGTCACCTCTTCCAGCAACGCGGGGTCAAGGTAGATCATGCGATAGCGCCAGCCATCCGCGGTCTCAGCCTCACCGGTATGCAGTTCGTCGGGGTTCATGGTGACAACGGAATTGGCAGGCGCAACGTACTGCGTACCGCGATAGCGAAAGCGTTCGGCACCCGCTTCGATTGCGCCAATACCAAAGGCTTCGTGGGTGTGGGGTTCGAAGGCATAACGGGAGATATGCGCATGGTACAACTCCACCCCTGGCAATTGCGCCAGGTGGCGAAAACGCGCGCTGTCTCTCTCGTCAAAGAATTGTTCCGGTACGCCTTCCACTTTTCGCCTCCGCTCAGGTCATCTTCTCATTATTAAGGATGACCCGGCGGCGTGCTACAAAAATTAACCAGCCTGTAACAGTTACAGGATGCCTTTGACGCTTTCCGCGAGCGGGGTGGTCGGGCGACCAATCAGCTTGCTCAGGGTATGGCTGTCATCGAACAGACCTCCTTTCGAGGCACCGATATCCGAGTCAGCCAGCAGGTTAGCGAACACATCTGGCAGACCAACACCCTTTAACGCACCCGCAAAATCGGCTTCGCTCAGGTTCTGATACACCACCGGTTTACCGCTCTGTTTGCTCAATTCAGCCGCCAGTTCGCTGAGTGTCCAGGCGCTGTCACCGGCCAGTTCGTAGACTTTCCCGGCATGGCCCTCTGTGCTGATAACGCGTGCGGCGGCAGCGGCGTAATCTGCGCGGGTGGCCGAGGCGATTTTGCCGTCTCCCGCAGCGCCGATGAAGACGCCATGAGCCAGAGCAGCCGGGGCGCTGGCCAGGTAATTTTCGGTATACCAGCCATTACGCAGCAGGGCGTAAGGAATGTCGGAATCGGCCAACATTTTTTCGGTTTCAACGTGCTCAACATGCAGACCGAGCGGAGATTTATCCGCATGCAACAGGCTGGTATAGGCGATAAATTTCACGCCCGCCGCTTTGGCAGCATTGATCACATTACGATGCTGAGCGGCGCGCTGGCCCACTTCGCTGGAGGAGACCAGCAGCAGTTTTTCTACGCCCGACAGTGCCGCCGTTAGCGCTGCCTGGTCGCCGTAGTCGGCCTGGCGAACGACGACACCTTTCTGAGCCAGTGCGTCAGCTTTTGCCGGGTTACGTACAATCGCGACGAGCTCACTCGCGTTGACGGTTTTCAGTAATTCTTCAACAGCCAGTGCGCCCAGTTGGCCTGTAGCGCCGGTAATTGCGATCATGATGATTCCTCTTCGTGTTTGTCTTGTGTTGTGGCACACTATCACCTTAACTAACTTTTAGTAAGTACGTACAAAAAGGTAAGTATGGAAGGCATAAATCCCACCCTGAGCGAGCGGATGCGCGACGGTAATCTGTTTGCTGAGGAGTGCCCCTCCCGTGAGGTGCTTAAACACGTGACCAGCCGCTGGGGCGTATTGATTCTGGTGGCGCTGCGCCACGGCACCCACCGTTTCAGCGATTTACGCCGCAAAATGGGCGGTGTCAGCGAAAAGATGCTGGCGCAATCGCTGCAGGCGCTCGAAATGGACGGTTTTATTAACCGCATTTCGTATCCGGTGGTGCCGCCGCATGTGGAGTATAGCCTGACGCCGCTGGGTGAGCAGGTGAGCGAGAAAGTGGCCGCGCTGGCCGACTGGATTGAGCTGAATTTGCCGCAGGTGCTGGCGACGCGAGACGACCGCGCCGCCTGAGTGAACCCGGATGGCGGCGTGAACGCCTTGTCCGGTTTACGTTTTTGATCCCCTCTCACTCAAGGTAAGGGGAGAAAAGCAGGCTCGATCGGTTCCCTCTCCTCTTTGGGGAGAGGGTTAGGGTGAGGGGAAAATGCAGCTCAGATGGTCATTCCGTTCACCTTATGTTCCTTGCTTTTCTGTCGCGACAGAACCCGTGAACGTGCCAGGGTGGCTCACCGCCGCCACCCTGGCGACCCGGGCTCCCGGCCAGGAAAATCGCCGCTGGCGCGGTCCATGATGCTTATGTCGTCTGACTTTCGGGGCGGGGACCAGCCTGCGTCCTTGCAGGCTATCCCCTCCGCCCGCTTCCCTGCGGGCGGCCCCGGTCAGCCGCCAACGCCTCATCGATTTTCAGCCGGACCCTGTCATCGCGGTGACTGTTTTATTCTCATTGAGCAATGTTATCGCTGTAAAACGTAATATTACTGGGGGGCCTCAGCCCTGAGGGATAAGTGTCAACCGCTTACTTACTTAAATCCACCTGATAGAGCGCAAAGCCAACCTCGTCCGTACCGACCTTCTTCATCGGGTACTGCGCTTTCTCTTTGATAAACGCAGCCGCCTTCTCAGAAGGTGAGGTTTCGAAACGGATATCCAGCGCCGTATTACTGTGAATCGGCGCCAGGCGCCAGTTGTTATCCGCTGCCGGGTGGATTTCTCCCGCTTTTGCCGATTCGTCGGTTATCCATTTTGCCAGCACCGCGCGGTTTTCATCCGGCGAGGCAAAGGCGATATGGCTGTCACCCGTTCCCGCAAACTTACCGCCATAGGCGCGGTAGTTATTGGTTGCCACCAGGAACACCTGGTTGGGATCGATCGGTTTGCCGTTAAAGGTCAGATCTTTAATACGCTCGGCCTGCGGGTTGATGCTCTGGCACTCGCCGTCATAACGCGCAGGCTGCGTTACATCAATCTGGTATTTCACCCCATCAATCACATCGAAGTTATAGGTACGGAAGGTCTCCCAGTTGATGAGTGACTGAGGCTTCGTGCTGTTGATATCGATCTGATTAAACTGCCCGGCGGAGCACTCCAGCCACTCTTTTACTTCTTTGCCCGTCGCTTTCACGACCACCAGTGTGTTGGGGTAGAGATACAGATCGGCGGCGTTACGGAAGGTGAGCTGCCCTTTTTCGACCTCGACAAAACTGGCCGGATCGTTTTTACGTCCGCCTGCTTTGAACGGGGCGGCGGCAGACAAGACCGGCAGATTCGCCAGATCCGGATCGCCCTGAATAAAGTGCTTCACATAAGCGGTCTGGGCGTTGTTAACGACCTGGACGGTTGGGTCATCCTGTACAAGGGAGAGGAAGCTGTACATATTGTCGGCGGATTTACCGATAGGCTTGCCGACGAACTGACGGGTGGCATCGTGGTCGTGTTTCAGGATTTCCACCAGTTTGCTGTCTTCTGCGGCCAACGATTTTTTGGCGGCGGCATCATAAATCGGGCGCGCTTCGGCTTTTGACGAAGCGACCTGCCACTTCCCGGCATCGTTATTCAATACCAGATCCACCACGCCGAGGTGGTCGCCCCACATTCCTGGCATCACTGACGGCACGCCATTTAAGGTTCCTTTGGCGATATCCGCTCCTTTAATGGCGGCGAAATCTTTCGACGGGAAGACCGCATGGGCATGGCCAAACAGAATAGCGTCAACGCCGGGGACTTCGCTTAAGTAGTAGACGGAGTTTTCCGCCATCGCCTGATAAGGTTCAGAAGAGAGACCGGAGTGGGCAACCAGTACCACCAGGTCGGCCCCTTTTTCGCGCATCTCTGGCACATATTTCTTCGCCGTTTCGGTGATGTCATTAACCGTGACTTTGCCGCTCAGGTTGGCTTTATCCCACACCATGATTTGTGGCGGGACAAAGCCGATATAGCCAATCTTCAGAGTATGCGTTTTACCTTCGGTATCGGTAACGGCGGTCTCTTTAATGAGATACGGGGTAAACAGCGGCTTTTGGGTTTTGACATCGATAATGTTGGCATTCACGTAGGGGAATTTTGCCCCTTCCAGCGCCCGGTGCAGATAATCCAGGCCATAGTTGAATTCGTGATTGCCGAGGTTGCCCACGGCGTAGTCCAGCGTATTCAGCGCCTTATAGACAGGGTGGATGTCGCCCTTTTTCAGCCCTTTGGCTGCCATATAATCACCGAGCGGGCTGCCCTGAATTAAGTCGCCGTTATCCACCAGCACGCTATTTTTGACTTCTTTTCTGGCGGCATTGATCAGGCTGGCGGTACGCACCAGGCCAAATTTTTCTGTCGCAGAATCTTTATAGTAATCAAAGTCCATCATGTTGCTATGCAAATCAGTGGTTTCCATAATCCGGAGATCCACCGTCGCCGCTTGTACGCTGGCTGCTATCAACGTGGCAAGGAGCGTTGCGCTAAACTTAATCATCAGAGGTGTCCTTTTTAGATCTGAGCCACAAAAGAAATGATATGTACATTTTGTTGCTTACAGAATTGTGAATTCTGCCATGAAATTTGCCACATAAATGCAACAACTATCACACCTGGCAGATTCGACCTGAATGCGATATAAGTAAAACAATGAGTTATACCCGTCATACTTCATGTTGCATGAGCGTTGGCAGCGTTCACTCACCCGAATCACTTGCTGAGGTAAGTGCATTGGGATTCACTCACTTGCCGCCTTCCCGCAATGTGAATTATTGAGGGTAAAAACCCCACTGCCATAGATAAGAGGTGGATGATGTTAGAAGCCATTTGTCAGCTCGCGCGAGAAGCGGGCGATGCCATTATGCAGGTCTACGACGGCCATAAGCCGATGGATGTAACCAGCAAATCCGACGATTCCCCCGTAACGGCCGCCGATATTGCCGCGCATGCGGTGATTGCTGGCGGGCTACAGGCACTGACGCCGGATATTCCGGTTCTGTCGGAAGAAGATCCCCCCTCCTGGAGCGTTCGTCAGCACTGGCAGCGTTACTGGCTGGTCGATCCGCTGGACGGCACCAAAGAGTTTATAAAGCGTAACGGCGAGTTCACGGTGAATATCGCCCTGATTGAAAACGGGAAACCGGTACTTGGCGTCGTTTATGCCCCGGTGCTTAAGGTGATGTATTGCGCGGCGGAAGGTAAAGCGTGGAAAGAGGAAAACGGCACGCGGACGCAGATTAAAGTGCGTGACGCGCGTCCGCCGCTGGTGGTGGTAAGCCGTTCCCACGCGGATGACGAACTGAAAGAGTATTTAACGCAGTTGGGCGAACATCAGACGACCGCGATTGGTTCATCGCTGAAATTCTGCCTGGTGGCAGAGGGACACGCTCAACTGTATCCGCGTTTTGGGCCGACCAGCGTCTGGGATACGGCGGCAGGTCATGCGGTAGCCGTGGCAGCCGGGGCACATGTTCACGACTGGCAGGGAAAAACCCTGGATTACACGCCGCGTGAATCTTTCCTGAACCCCGGCTTTCGGGTGTCGATTTACTGACTGTCGAGTAACTTATGCAGCAGGGCGATGACCTGCTGCACTTCCGCCTGTGTCAGCCCACCGTCTTTGACATATTGCACCCGTCCGTCTTTATCCAGCACAACGATGGCTGAACTGCCTTCATCCAGTTGCCAGGCCTTTCGCGCTACGCCATCACTGTCGACAATAAACTGTGACCAGGGATAGAGCTTTTTGTTGCTCTCAATACTGCTGCGCACAAACATTGCTGAGCCGGGGATAGCATCATCTGTATTGATGACGGTCGTCGTCTGGTAACGATCGTGAGGTAAATTTGCGGCCTTGATCGCTTCAATCAGCGCGGCATTTTTCTCTTTGGCAGAGGTCCGACCGGCAATATGTTGCACCACTCGCACTTTGCCAGGAAGCTGCGCGCTGTTCCAGTTTTTGTAGCTAAACTTATCGTTATTGAGAATCAATTCCCCTCTGTCAGCGATGCCCACAGGCGGTACTCGTTGGCTGGTTTCAAAATTGTGGGCTTGCGCCAGGAGCGGCAGTAGCAGGCAGGTGGCTGCCAGGATGTTACGTAAGGTCATGGTGTTTCCTTTTATTGTTTGCAGGTGATCCGACCACTTAACTCAACCTTTTAATCATAAGTGCGATCAATGTGCTTTTCCCGCAAACGGGATGCCAGTTTGCGGGTTAACGCACATAACGGCGAAAAAACGACGACTTATACTGCCTGTTCGTAAGCGCTGAAAAGAAAATTCTGAATAACTGTAATCAAAAGGTAAATAAACTTATACATACTAGGTCTCATATTGTTTCTGAACTATGCTCATTGAGCACCAAAATTTGCGCTCATCACTGTTGGGCCAAGCGTGGCACCGCAAGGGCGTATTACTTAGCAGGAGATACAAAAATGAAAATTTTCCAACGTTACAACCCACTTCAGGTGGCAAAGTACGTGAAAATCCTGTTCCGTGGACGGTTGTACATCAAGGACGTTGGCGCTTTCGAGTTTGATAAAGGCAAGATCCTTATCCCGAAAGTGAAGGACAAACAGCACTTTACTGTGATGTCCGAAGTCAACCGTCAGGTTATGCGTCTGCAAACTGAGATGGCTTAACCAACCCACTACGCTATGCAGTAATCGCAGTACAACAAAAACGGCTCCGTCAGGGAGCCGTTGATGTTTTCAGGGGAGAGGCGCCTCTGTATAACAGGCAAGAAAAAAGGCGGAAATTATGCCGCCTTTTATGCAGGTGATTTGCCGTCGCGCTTATTCGCTTTTCTCTTCAGCATCCGGCAACTTTGGCGTTAATACCGTAGCCTTGTTATCAATCCGCGTGACCAGCAACTGGTCGATACGGTAGTTATCAATGTCCACGACTTCGAACTTATAGCCGGAGTACTTCACCGAGTCGGTACGTTTCGGGATCTTGCGCAGCATGAACATCATAAAGCCGCCAATGGTCTCGTAATTGCCGGACTGAGGGAACTCGTCGATATCCAGCACCCGCATCACGTCATCAATCGGCGTGCCGCCGTCAATCAGCCATGAGTTTTCATCACGCGCGACGATTTGCTCTTCCAGCCCCTGACCGACCAGGTCGCCCATCAGCGTGGTCATTACGTCGTTGAGGGTGATAATCCCCACCACCAACGCATACTCGTTCATGATGACCGCAAAGTCTTCGCCTGCCGTTTTAAAGCTTTCCAGCGCTTCGGAGAGCGTTAGCGTATCCGGCACAATAAGCGTGTTGCGGATTTGCACGCCGCTGCTCAGCACCAGGCTTTGGTTGGCCAGTACGCGAATAAGCAGGTCTTTTGAATCGACGTAACCAACGATATGGTCAATGTCTTCATTACATACGAGGAACTTGGAGTGTGGGTTTTCAGCGACTTTTCGTTTTAAGCTTTGCTCATCTTCATGCAGATCAAACCACACTACGTTTTCGCGCGATGTCATTGACGATGGTACCGTGCGCGATTCCAGCTCAAACACATTCTCAATCAGCTCATGCTCTTGCTTACGCAGCACACCGGCCAGCGCGCCAGCCTCGAAGATGGCATAGACATCATCAGACGTGATGTCGTCTTTACGCACCATTGGCAGTTTGAAGATGCGGAAAATAATGTTAGCCATGCCGTTAAAAAACCACACCAGCGGGCGGAAGAGAAACAGGCAGAAGCGCATCGGGTTGATAATGCGCAAAGCCACAACTTCAGGCGCGATCATACCGATGCGTTTCGGGGTCAGGTCGGCGAACAGGATAAACATCCCCGTTACCAGCGAGAACGAAATAATAAAGCTCAGACGGTCTGCCAGCTCTGGCGACACCACGGTGACTAAGATGCTGTAGAACGCGGGGGAGAAAGCGGCATCACCCACGATACCACCCAGGATGGCAACGGCATTCAGGCCGATTTGCACCACGGTAAAAAAGGTGCCGGGGTTTTCCTGCATTTTTAAAATGCGTTGCGCATTGACGTTGCCATCATCGGCAAGCAGTTTCAGTTTTATTTTTCTGGAAGCGGCAAGCGAAATCTCAGATAGCGAGAAGAATGCACTTACGACTATCAGACAGAGTATGACTAAGATGCTGTTTAACATAATTTATCCAGCTATAAGCGGGATCCTCGGAGGGAAGTTGAAAAATCCTTGTGGTAAACACATTGAAAGTGAGTCCGAAGCGGTGGACCTACAATTTCGACGGCTAGTATAGCGTAAGCGTGTTACAGCCTGCCAGCAGTGTAAGCAGTTTGTTACATGTAGATGGGAGCTTTTCTCATTTGTGAGTTCGTTTCTTGCTCGAATGGCGCAATGTTTAGTCGTTTTTCAGATGTAGCCTTAATCCGCAGGGGGGAGCAATGCGTCAATGAAAGAGCAAAAGGAGTAATAAGAGGGTTTCTATATATTCCCATGGCACGTTATTACTTCCTTTTACTCGCGCGAAGATCTTGCCTGTAATTTCTATTTTGTGGGTGTGACCTCTTCGTTATTACGCTCGTGTTCTCTTATGTAACGATTAAAGCAACCACTCCAGTTTCTTTAAGGGTACTGAACGATACATGTAGCCCTGAACCGCCCAGATGCCGCAATCCTGTAGTACTGAAAATTCCCACGTACTTTGTACGCCGTCGATAATGACGCGATCCGAATATGATTTTCGGATGTTCTTAATCAGTTCAGGGAAAGTGGGTTTCTGCACCTGTTTATGGTAGAAGTCTCGATTAATCACCACGGCCTGGCGGACATTTTCCCGCCATAGCCCAAATAACGCAGGATCTTCCTGTTTCATTAATGTCAGGTGTGGAAACTGTGCTGCAGTATCTGTAAGATTCCTGGGGTTGTTAACATAAAACAAAAGCCCATTTTCGATAGAGAAGTCAGAACAATACTTCAGGTGATGGCTGTGCGGGGGATGATCGCTACAGTCCATTGAAAATCCAACAATTGTGCCATTCAGGCTGTGAATGGGTATTACGCTAACCCGGTCCATATCCTTTCCTTGTTAATGCCTAGATATATCTAATATTGATCGTTAAAAGTTATTAATCAATCATTTATTGATCGATAATTAATATCAATATATATACCTATCAAAGGGTATTTCTTTGATAGTTAGCGCATTTGTATATTGCCGGTTGGGCAATAAATGTTGTTAAGCGATGAGGGTTCTGGCTGTCGCTTTTATATGAAGGCGACTTTTTTGTGGTCGTAAGACGTCATTCCTTACCGGAAGATGTATTGGAGTTTTTCACTGTTTATGTATAAAAAACCAAATAAAAATATCAATTCATATTCATTTCGTAATAAATGACACTGCAAATGGGCAGGGCGTTTCGCAACAAGGGGTTACATTAACTGATGCACCTTACTGAACGGTATTGGCGCATAAAGTCCGCAACAGGCCCAAATACCCGCCTCTTCAAGTGCTCTGCGGTTAATATTACTGTCTGTTTTTATAATAACTTTGTCGCAATAACGCTTTAAATTTTGGATAAGGTATGGAAATGTGCTTTTACTTAGCTCGTTGTTTGTAAAGGTTTCATCCAAAATGATGGCTTCACAATACTGGGTAAAGGGCGCGTTTTTATTCCCCACATGACTCAGCCAGATACCATTTTTACTTTTTGCTAAATCTTGTATGGCTGTTTCAAATGTTTGGTTGATTTGTAATTTCACAAAGGGAAGTCGCGCCAGTGTTGCCTGTAACACTAAGTCAAACGTTAATAGCATTGCGATCTCTTCATCGGTGATGGAGACCAGACAGAACAAATCACGCTTTTTAAAAAAGTCGGCTTTATTACCAATGGCATTCATTAAATCAAAAAGATAAGTTCTTTTTTTTTCGAGGCTGTTCAGGACAAGCGTTTTTCTTGGGTAGATTTTAACGCCCAGTAGTTGACCGTGTGGAGTGGTTATCCTTTCTGCTAAGTAAGGCATATAAAATCTCCCTCCAGGTGGTATTCACATCGCTTTCTAAAAAACACGCTTACAACGTGTGTAACACATACTAAGAGCATATTGCGACAGGTGGTGTCACTCTTAAATGGAAATTTATCTGAAATACGCTTATGAAAAATATTGTTATATATGACAGATTTTACTTAAGTTAAGAAATTGAAAAAGTTAAAAAAACTTCTCAATAAAATGAACAGGATACTCATATCTCGTAATACAGTTCAGGCATGCGAAATTAAAGCAGTAATGACGAGTAAATAGCGTGGCCGGTGGAGAAAGAATAGCGAAAAGTTAAAACGAGAATTTCCAGGGTGAGCGGGTCAGGTGCTACGTGAAAACCGGTTCAGGAAGCTGAACCGGTAATAAAGGAATATCAGGCCAGTTGCGGCGGCAGGCAAACGCCAATGCCACCAATGCCGCAATATCCATAGGGGTTTTTATGCAGATACTGCTGATGATCGTCTTCGGCATAGTAGAACGGCGGTGCGTTAACAATTTCCGTCGTGATAGTACGATCATCATTCGCGGCCCGCATTGCTGCCTGGAAGCGTTCGAGGCTGGCGTGGGCGGCGGCGCTCTGCTCGGGCGTCAGCGGATAAATGGCGGAGCGGTATTGCGTGCCGTGGTCATTGCCCTGACGCATTCCCTGGGCCGGATCGTGATTTTCCCAGAACACATGCAGAAGCTGCTCATAACTGATCACCGACGGGTCATACACTACGCGAACCGCTTCGGCATGGCCCGTCTGTCCGGTACACACTTCGCGGTAGGTCGGGTTCGGCGTATAACCGCCCATGTAACCTGCCGCCGTGCTGTAGACCCCGGCCAGTTGCCAGAACAGACGTTCGACGCCCCAGAAGCAACCCATTGCGAAATAAGCGGTCTCCATCCCTTCCGGTACGTTTGTCATGGAGTGCTCGTTAACAGCATGTAGCGTGGCAACGGGCATTGGCGTGTTACGTCCGGGTAACGCATCCGATTGAGTAACAAGGTTTTTCTTATCAAACAGACTCATGGTGAGGCCTCCCATAAGCGCAAATTGCGGTTAAGGTTGTAACGAAGCGTCTCTTTTAACACAATAAACGCGGTAAATCAGACTAGATTTAAACATAAGAAATATTTGGGGTGTCGTCCGTTTTTCAATCCACATATTGGATTTTTTACAAGCCGCGGAGCGGTATTGACGTTTCCTTCCAGGGGTGGGAACAAGGGATATTCAGGAGAGAACGTGCCAAAAATCCGTACTTTATGTTTTGCCGGTTTGTTGCTGGCAAGCCATAGCGCCATGTCGGCAAACGTCCGATTGCAACTGGAAGGGTTGACCGGAGCGCTGCAGAAAAATGTCCGCGCTCAGCTTTCCACCATCCAGAGCGATGAAGTGACGCCGGACAAGCGATTTCAGGCGCGTGTCGATGACGCCATCCGTGAAGGTTTGAAAGCGCTGGGATATTACGAACCCACTATCGAGTTCGAGCTTCGCCCACCGCCGGCTAAAGGGCGTCAGGTGTTGATTGCGCGTGTCTCAGCAGGGGAACCGGTACGCATCGGCGGTACGGATGTGATCCTGCGCGGCGGTGCGCGTACCGATGAAGATTATATTGCATTGCTAAAAAAGCGCCCGGAAAAAGGCACGGTGCTGAACCACGGTGATTACGACGGTTTTAAGAAATCACTCACCCGTGTTGCCTTGCGCAAGGGCTATTTCGATAGCCACTATAACCACAGCCAGTTGGGCATCGCGCTTGACCGGCATCAGGCATTCTGGGATATCGACTATGACAGCGGCCAGCGCTACCGTTTCGGAGATGTGACCTTCGAAGGTTCGCAAATCCGCGAGGAGTATCTGCAAAATCTGGTGCCGTTTAAAAAAGGTGATTATTACCAGACCAAAGATCTGGCGGAACTTAACCGTCGCCTGTCGGCTACCGGCTGGTTTAACTCCGTGGTGGTGGCTCCGGAGTTTGATAAAGCCAGAGAAAGCAAAGTACTACCTTTAAAAGGTGTCGTCGCACCGCGGATTGAAAACACCATTGAGACGGGTATCGGCTATTCCACCGACGTAGGTCCGCGCGTCAAAGCCACATGGAAAAAGCCGTGGATAAACTCCTATGGCCACAGCTTTACCACTACTGCCAGCGTCTCTGCGCCGGAACAACAGCTTGATTTCAGCTACAAAGTTCCGCTGCTCAAAAACCCGCTTGAGCAATATTATCTGATTCAGGGCGGTTTTAAGCGCACCGATTTAAATGATACCGAAGCGGACTCCACCACGCTTGCGGTGTCCCGTTACTGGGATCTCTCCAGCGGCTGGCAGCGCGCCATTAACCTGCGCTGGAGCCTCGACCACTTTACGCAGGCGAGCGTGACCAATACCACTATGCTGCTTTATCCTGGGGTGATGATCAGCCGTACCCGTTCGCGCGGCGGTCTGATGCCGACCTGGGGTGATTCTCAGCGTTATTCCATCGATTACTCCAGCACCGCCTGGGGCTCGGATGTGGAGTTTATCGTGATGCAGGCGCAAAACGCCTGGATCCGCACGTTATATGACCGCCACCGTTTTGTCGCCCGTGGCAACCTGGGGTGGATTGAAACCGACGATTTTAACCGCGTACCGCCAGATTTGCGCTTCTTCGCCGGGGGCGACCGCAGCATCCGCGGCTATAAATACAAATCTATCGCGCCGAAGGATGATGACGGCAAGCTGATCGGTGCCTCGAAAATGGCCACTGGATCGCTGGAATATCAGTACAACGTGACGGGTAAATGGTGGGGCGCGGTCTTTGTCGACAGCGGTGAGGCCGTGAGCGATATCCGCCGCAGTGATTTCAAAACCGGTACCGGCGTCGGGGTACGCTGGCAATCACCGGTTGGCCCAATCAAATTCGATCTGGCCGTTCCGGTCGGCGATAAAGACGAGCACGGATTACAGTTTTACATCGGTTTGGGGCCTGAATTATGAGTTTATGGAAGAAGATAAGCCTCGGCGTACTGGTGTTTATCCTGTTAGTGCTGGGGACGGTTATTTTTCTCGTCGGGACGACGAGCGGGTTACATCTGCTGTTTAAGGCCGCCAACCGTTGGGTTCCGGGGCTGGAAATCGGCCAGGTGACCGGTGGCTGGCGCGATTTATCGCTGAAAAACATTCGTTACGATCAGCCGGGTATCGCGGTGAATGCCGGAGAGTTCCATCTGGCGGTGAAACTGGGCTGCCTGCGTGACAGTAGCCTGTGCGTGAACGATATCTCGCTAAAAGATATCAATGTGGTCATCGATACCAAAAAGATGCCACCTGCCGCGCCGGTGAAAGAAGAGGATAACGGGCCGTTAAACCTTTCCACGCCATATCCCATTACGTTAAGCCGCGTGGCCCTCAATAACGTCAATATTAATATTGATGACACGACCGTCTCCGTCATGAACTTCTCCTCTGCCCTGAACTGGGAAGAGAAGAACCTGACCCTGAAACCGACCTCGCTGAGCGGCCTGCTGATTGCGTTGCCGAAAGTGGCGAAGGTGGCGCAGGAACAGGTGGTGGAGCCGAAAGTTGAGAATCCGAAACCGGATGAACTGCCGCTGGGCGAATCCCTGAAGCAACTTTTCGCCAAACCGCTGCTGCCGCAGATGACGGATGTGCATCTGCCGCTCAATCTCAATATTGAAGAATTTCGCGGTGAGCAGCTTCGCTTAACCGGTGACACCGATATCACGGTCAGCAATATGCTGCTCAAAGTGAGCAGCATTAACGGCAATATGAAGCTCGATGCATTCGATATCGATTCAAATCAGGGCACGCTTAATGCCACGGGCACGGCGACATTGCGGGATAACTGGCCGGTGGATATCACGCTCAACAGCACCCTGAATGTCGATCCGATGAAAGGCGAGAAAGTGAAACTCAAAGTCGGCGGCGAGGTGCGCAAACAACTGGAATTTGGCGTCAACCTGTCCGGCCCGGTGGATATTGTTCTGCGTGGGCAAACACAGCTTGCCGAGGCGGGACTGCCGCTCAATCTGGACATCACCAGCGAGCAGCTCTACTGGCCGTTTACCGGTGAAAAACAGTATCAGGCCGACGACCTTAAGCTCAAGCTGACCGGTAAAATGACTGACTACACGCTGTCGTTCCGCACGGCGGTAAAGGGCCAGGACGTACCACCAGCCACCATCACTCTGGACGGTAAAGGTAACGAGCAGCAAATCAGCATCGACAAGCTGAGCGTAGCTGCGCTGGAAGGGAAAACCGAACTCAAAGCCTTGCTCGACTGGCAGCAGGCGATTAGCTGGCGCGGAGAGTTAACGCTGGACGGTATCAACACCGCAAAAACCTTCCCGGACTGGCCTGCAAAACTGAACGGGCTGGCGAAAATGCGCGGCAGTCTCTACGGCGGAACCTGGCAGCTTGATATCCCGGAGCTGAAACTCGCCGGGAACGTGAAACAAAATAAAGTCAGCGTTGACGGGCAGCTTAAAGGCAACAGCTATATGCAGTGGACCATTCCGGAGCTGCATCTGGAACTGGGACGCAACAAAGCCGATGTCAAAGGCGAACTGGGGGTAAAAGATCTTAACCTGGATGCCAACATCGACGCGCCAGGTCTGGATAACGCACTGCCAGGGCTGGGCGGTACGGCTAAAGGGCTGGTGAATATTCGCGGTACGGTGGATGCGCCACAGGTAATGGCGGATATCACCGCCAGCAATCTGCGCTGGCAAGCGCTGCGTGTGGCCCGTGTCCTGGTGAAAGGGGATGTGAAATCGACCGATCAGCTTGCCGGTACGATGAATGTGCGGGTTGAACGCCTCTCTCAGCCTGGGGTGAATATCAGCCTGGCAACGCTTGCTGCCAAAGGTAGTGAAAAGCAGCACGAGCTTGAGTTGCGGGTGCAGGGTGAGCCGGTCGCCGGGCAGTTAAAACTGGCCGGGAGTTTTGATCGCAACGAACAGCGCTGGAAGGGCACTCTTAGCGATACACGCTTCACCACCCCCGTCGGGCCAGTTGCCCTGAACCGTGAAATCGCGCTGGATTACCGTAATCAGGAACAGAAGATCAGTATTGGGCCACACTGCTGGACCAACCCGAATGCGGAGCTTTGCGTGCCGCAGACGATCGATGCCGGGGCGCAGGGGCGTGCGGTAGTCAATCTGAACCGCTTCGACCTGGCGATGCTGAAACCCTTTATGCCGGATACCACTCAGGCCAGCGGCACATTCAGCGGTAAGGCTGATGTCTCGTGGGATGCCAGCAAAGAAGGCTTGCCGCAGGGTGAAGTGACGCTGTCCGGGCGTAATGTCAAAGTGACCCAGGTAGTGAACGATGCACCGCTGCCGGTCGCCTTCGAAACACTAAACCTTAACGCGAAGTTGCAGAATAACCGTGCGGATTTAGGCTGGCTGATCCGTCTGACCAATAACGGACAGTTTGACGGGCAGGTGCAGGTCACCGATCCCCAGGGGCGGCGTAACCTTGGCGGTAACGTCAATATCCGCAATTTCTCGCTGGCGATGGCTAACGCCATCTTTACGCGCGGCGAGAAAGCAGCGGGTACGCTGAACGCTAACCTACGGCTCGGCGGGAATCTGCAAAGCCCGCAATTGTTCGGGCAGATGCAGCTCAACGGTGTGGATGTGGAAGGTAACTTCATGCCGTTCGATATGCAGCCCAGCCAACTGGCAATGAATTTCAATGGTACCACGTCGACCCTGCAAGGGGTGGTGCGGACCCAGCGAGGACAGATTAACCTGAGCGGTGATGCGGACTGGAGCCAGATTAACAACTGGCGTGCCCGTGTGGCGGCACAGGGGAACAAGGTGCGCATTACCGTGCCGCCTATGGTGCGTCTGGACGTCTCCCCTGATCTGGTGTTCGAGGCTACGCCGACGCTGTTTACGCTTGATGGTCGGGTCGATGTGCCCTGGGCGCGGATCGTCGTGCATGATTTGCCGGAAAGCGCGGTTGGCACCTCCAGTGATGAAGTGATGCTCAATGCGGATCTGAAACCGGAAAAACCGAAAAGCGCGGCGATTCCGATTAACAGTAATTTGATTGTGCATGTCGGCAATAATGTGCGGATGGATGCTTTCGGACTGAAAGCGCGGCTGACCGGCGATCTGAAAGTCACTCAGGATCAACAAGGGCTTGGCCTTAACGGGCAAATCAATATTCCGGAAGGGCGCTACCACGCTTATGGTCAGGATTTGATTGTGCGTAAGGGGGAACTGCTTTTCTCCGGCCCTGTCGATCAGCCGCTGCTGAATATCGAGGCGATTCGTAACCCGGATGCCACCGAGAACGACGTGACCGCCGGGGTGCGTATTACCGGCACGGCAGATGAACCGAAAGCGGAGATCTTCTCCGACCCGGCGATGTCGCAGCAAGAGGCGCTCTCTTACCTGCTTCGCGGGCAGGGTCTGGAGAGCGGACAAAGCGATAGTGCAGCAATGACTTCAGCCTTAGTGGGCCTGGGGGTTGCACAAAGTGGTCAGGTTGTGGGTAAAATCGGCGAGACGTTTGGCGTAAGCAATCTGGCGCTGGACACCGAAGGGGTGGGCGACTCCTCCCAGGTGGTGGTCAGCGGCTATGTACTGCCGGGTCTACAGGTAAAATATGGTGTGGGTATTTTTGACTCACTGGCGACTCTCACGTTACGTTATCGCCTGATGCCTAAGCTGTATCTGGAAGCGGTGTCTGGCTTAGATCAGGCACTTGATCTGCTCTATCAGTTTGAGTTTTAGCAATGCGAATATTTGTCTACGGCAGTTTACGACGCAAGCAAGGCAACAGCCACTGGATGACCAATGCTCAGTGGCTGGGTGATTATTGCGTTGAAGATTATCAACTCTACAGTCTGGGGCACTACCCTGGCGCTGTACCGGGTGATGGCAGTGTGCTGGGTGAAGTTTACCGCATTGATGCGACAACGCTTGGCGAACTGGACGCGCTACGTACCGCTGGGGGCGAATATAAACGGCAGCTTATACAGACGCCTTATGGCAGCGCCTGGATGTATGTGTACCAACGGCCGGTGGAGGGGAAAACGTTTATCCCTACCGGCAACTGGTTAGACAGAGACCAGTATTAATACAAACACGCCACCTTCGGGTGGCGTTGTTTTTTGTCCCGCAGGCGTTGCCCGGTTACCAGTGCTTAATCAGAGATGCGCCGATGTCGGCGATTTTTTTGTTTCGTTCGTCCATGGTCGCTTGCGTTTCGGTGATGTAGATAACGACGATGCGGGCCGGTTTGCCATCAGGCCCCAGCGCGGCAACAATACCGCGAGAACCCCGTTCCCCCGCTCCCGTTTTATCGGCGATAAACCAGCCTGCTGGCATGACCGAGCGAATCAGCGGCCCGCCGACTTTATCTGCTTCCATCCAGGCCATTAATTGCTGCTGTGATGCTGGTGTCAGTATCTTGCCGTTGAGAAGCTGGCGCAGCATCTGCGCCATGGCCTCAGGCGTTGTCGTATCACGCTCATCGCCAGGTAACGCTTCATTCAACGCGGTTTCCCATCGGTCGAGACGGGTGACCCGATCGCCCGCTTTACGCAGGAACGCCGTAAGTTCTGACGGTCCACCGATCGCAGACAGCAGCAGGTTGCCCGCCGTGTTATCACTCATTGTGATGGCGGCGCTGCACAGTTCGGCCACGGTCATCCCGTCGGTAAGGTGTTTTTCCGTTACCGGCGAGTACTCGACCAGGTCCTGCTTACGATACTGTATACGACGGGCAAGCTGCTCCTGCCCGGCATCAACCCGCGATAAGACCGCGCCGCACAGTAGCACTTTAAAAGTACTCATCATGGGAAAACGTTCTTGTGGACGATAGCTGCCCAGCATCTGGCCGTTGGCGAGGTTCAATTCGGCATAGCCCACTCGTGCGTTAAGTTGGTCCTCGGCTTTTTTTACGGTCTCCAGCGTGAGCGGGTGAGCAAAAGCGGGCAGGCAAAAGGCGGTCAGCAGGGAGATAAAGTGCAGACGAAACCGTGGCATAGAGATACGTTTCCTTGTGGTTATTTCGGGGCAGGGGGGCAATCACACAACGGTATGCATTGTAGAGGTATATGTTTACCAAAGCGTGATGAATTCGGGGATAAAGAATCGCACAGTCAATGAAAGCGGGGGGAGATACAGCGCCCTCCGACCCAAAGGCGAATGGCGCTGCTGCTGATTACGCGGCGTTTTGCCGCAATTTGAACTGGCTTACGGCTTCTAACAGCTCTTCTGCCTGGCGCTGCATTTGATGCGCGGCAGCCGACGATTCCTGCGACAGCGTGGCGTTCTGCTGGGTTGCGGTATCCATATGCGTCACCGCCACGTTCACCTGATCGATACCGGTGCTCTGCTCTTTGCTGGCGGCGGAAATGGACTCCACCAGCTCGCTCACCTGCTGCACGATACGCAAAATCTCGGTCATTGCGGAACCGGCGCTTTGTACCTGCGCGTTCCCTTCGGCGATACGGTTAACGGAATTGTCGATCAGGTTACGAATATCCCGCGCCGCAGAGGCAGAACGTTGCGCCAGGGCGCGGACTTCGGAGGCAACGACAGCGAAACCTCGTCCTTCGGCACCCGCGCGTGCGGCCTCGACGGCGGCATTCAGCGCCAGGATGTTGGTCTGGAAGGCAATACTGTCAATCACACCGATGATGTTATTAATCTGGCTGGAGAGCTGGTGGATGTCGCTCATGGTTTGCACCACGCGCTCCACGGCTTGCCCGCCCTGGCCTGCGATAGTGAATGCGTCGCGGGCGATAGTGCTGGCAAAACGCGAGTTCTCGGCGTTGCTTTTCACCACCGAGGTGAGCTCCTCCATGGAGGCAGCCGTTTCTTCCAGCGCGCTCGCCTGCGCCTCGTTACGTGAAGAGAGTTCCCGGCTACCGGTGGCAATTTGCACCGATGCCGAGGCTATGGATTCCGTGCTGTGGCGAACACCGTGGACGATGCGGGTCAGGTTGCCGTTCATCTCTTGCAAGGCGTGCATCAGTTCGGCTGTCTCGTCGCGCCCGGAGATACTAAAGGTAGTCTGCAAATCACCAGAGGCCACCGTGCGGGCAACGGTAACGGCCTGTGCCAGCGGATGGGTAATGCTGCGCACCAGCCACCAGGTGATAATCCCACCGGCCAGCATGGTCAGCGCCATGGCGATCAGCAACATCAGGCGGGTTTGCTGATATTGCGCCAGGTTACGCGCGTCCGTCTCCACGTGAATGGCATTGGCGTGTTTCAGCGTATGCTCCACTACTTCGTCAATCATCCGTGTCGGCTCCCGGTCAATACCGGTCACCAGTTTGTCGACGCGTTGGGCGCTGGTAGGGTCGCTCAGATCGTATTGCTGTAGTGCGCTCAGGTAATGCGCTTCAAGCTCAGCATGGAGCTTGCGAGTCTGTTCAACCTGCGCATTATCCATGCCAAGTTGTGGCAACATCGCGCTCAGTTTTTCCAACAGTTGCTGCGTTTTTTGGCTCTGGGAAACAAAGGCGGCTTTGTATTTATCAAAAGTCTCTTGTCCCTGAGAGCCGCGTAGTAGCGTGTTCTTCCATTCCTGAACCTGGATTTTGAACTGCACCTGGGCGTTACGTGCGGTATCAATGCTCTCAACGAGCACTTTCTCCGTTGCCATCATTTTCTGATTCTGCCCAAAGCTGTCACTGTTTATCGCCAGCCCCCGCAAGCCGATAAACAGCGTTGCCAGCAGCAACAGTGTTGCCATCAGGCCGAGTCGTTGCCCAATTGTGAAGTGATTAAGTTTCATGTTGTTCCCCGGTGGAATGAAAGAGCACGGTCACAAAAGGGGTATCGACCCGCGTGGGGCGGACTTTACAGAGGTCGGAAGACGGTTGTGGGGCGGGTTTGGGTTATATCGTTCAAACGCATGGGAAAAGAATTTTGTGACATTTTTATGACAGATTAAGAAACGGACGCTGAAAGGGCAGGAACAGAGAAGGACAGAGGAATAAGACATAAAAAAACCCTGTCCGCCGTTATCCGCATTCAGGGTTTTTCAGATAAAACGGATTACTTCTTCGCAGCGCGCTCGAAGGAAGCAACGATTTCAGCTTTAGCCGCTTCAGCGTTGTCCCAACCGTCTACTTTCACCCATTTGCCTTTTTCGAGGTCTTTGTAGTGCTCGAAGAAGTGAGTGATCTGTGCTTTCAGCAGTTCTGGCAGGTCGTTCACATCTTTAATGTGATCGTACTCTTTGCTCAGTTTGGTGTGCGGTACAGCAACCAGTTTGGCATCTTCACCAGACTCGTCGGTCATTTTCAGTACGCCAACCGGACGGCAGCGAATGACAGAGCCGGGTTCCAGCGGGTACGGCGTTGGGACCAGCACGTCTACCGGGTCACCGTCCAGAGACAGAGTGTGGTTGATGTAGCCGTAGTTGCACGGATAGAACATCGCAGTGGACATGAAACGGTCAACGAACAGCGCGCCGCTGTCTTTATCGACTTCGTATTTGATCGGATCTGCGTTAGCAGGGATTTCGATAATAACGTAGATATCTTCTGGCAGATCTTTGCCCGCCGGGACGTTGAGTAAGCTCATGTTTGTTTCCTTTAAAATGTGTGGCAAACAAGTGCCGGGTATTATAGCCAACTCATCGGGAATGTCTTTGCTTGTTTTACATTGTGACTCGCCTGACGTCCCCTTTTTTTTCAGAAAATGTAGCCGTATTGTCCATAAAGATAGCTGCATCCTGAATAAAATTGTGAAAGCGATTACACTGCATAAATTGGACGCGGCTTTGAATGAAAATTTGTGTGTTTTCAAAGCATGATGCAGAGGCGATCGACCTGACTCTTTTCGCGCGCCAGATCTCAACTGACAACTAACAATTCATTCACTTTTCTGATTTGTGATGTAACGCATTCTGTTACATCTCCAATTGTCTATAGTTTTCCCGCAGGCGAAGTTGTAGCCAACAATAACCCTACGAGGATACACTTATGTGGAAGCGCTTACTTCTTGTCACAGCAGTTTCAGCAGCCATGTCGTCTATGGCGATGGCCGCCCCGTTAACCGTGGGATTTTCGCAGGTCGGATCAGAATCCGGCTGGCGTGCCGCCGAAACCAACGTCGCTAAAAGCGAAGCTAAAAAACGCGGTATTACCCTGAAAATTGCTGACGGTCAGCAAAAACAGGAAAACCAGATCAAAGCGGTGCGTTCGTTCATTGCCCAGGGTGTGGACGCCATCTTTATTGCACCTGTTGTGGCAACAGGCTGGGAGCCGGTACTGAAAGAAGCGAAAGATGCAAAAATCCCGGTATTCCTGCTCGACCGCTCAATTGATGTGAAAGATAAATCCCTCTATATGACCACCGTGACCGCCAATAACGTGCTGGAAGGGCAACTCATTGGTGACTGGCTGGTGAAAACCGTCGCCGGCAAACCGTGTAACGTGGTTGAACTGCAGGGCACCGTAGGCGCGAGCGTGGCGATTGACCGTAAGAAAGGCTTTGCCGATGCCATTTCTAAAGCGTCCAATATCAAAATCATTCGTTCTCAATCCGGCGACTTCACCCGCAGTAAAGGGAAAGAGGTCATGGAAAGCTTTATCAAAGCGGAGAACAACGGCAAAAACATCTGCATGGTTTATGCCCATAACGATGACAT
Organism: Phytobacter sp. RSE-02; assembly: GCF_040578655.1. Lineage (NCBI taxonomy): Bacteria > Pseudomonadati > Pseudomonadota > Gammaproteobacteria > Enterobacterales > Enterobacteriaceae > Phytobacter > Phytobacter sp. RSE-02. The sequence continues at coordinate 193,430 of NZ_JBEULY010000009.1, forward strand.
GGTGATCGGCGCCATTCAGGCCATCAAAGAAGCGGGTCTCAAACCGGGCAAAGACATCCTGACGGGTTCTATTGACGGCGTGCCGGATATCTACAAAGCGATGATCGACGGTGAAGCCAATGCCAGCGTCGAACTGACGCCGAACATGGCCGGACCGGCGTTTGATGCGCTGGAAAAATACAAAAAAGACGGCACCCTGCCTGAGAAGCTGACCATCACCAAATCCACGCTCTACCTGCCGGATACGGCGAAAGAAGAGTTAGAGAAAAAGAAAAACATGGGCTACTAAGCCGTTGTTACCCTCACCCCAGCCCCCTTCCCGAAAGGAGAGGAGGGCTGCCTGGTGAGGGTACGCCTGCTTATTGTCGCGATATGTCCCCTCTCCCTTCCGGCGAGAGGGACAGGGTGAGGGGGAGAGCATAATGACCACCGAACAACACCAGGAGATCCTCCGTACAGAGGGGCTTTGCCAGTACTTCCCGGGCGTTAAAGCGCTGGATAACGTCAATTTCAGTCTGCGTCGGGGCGAAATCATGGCGTTACTCGGTGAAAACGGTGCGGGAAAATCCACGCTGATTAAAGCCTTAACGGGCGTCTACCATGCAAACAGCGGCACCATCTGGCTGGAAGGCAGCGAAATCCGGCCTAAAAACACCGCCCATGCGCAGCAACTGGGCATTGGTACGGTGTACCAGGAAGTCAACCTGCTGCCGAACATGTCGGTAGCGGATAACCTGTTTATTGGGCGCGAACCGCGTCGTTTCGGCTTTATATGCCGCAAAGAGATGGAAAGACGTGCCACCGAGTTAATGGCGTCTTACGGCTTTTCCCTCGATGTGCGCGAGCCGCTCAACCGTTATTCCGTCGCCATGCAGCAGATCGTGGCGATCTGCCGTGCCATCGATCTCTCTGCCAAAGTGCTGATCCTGGATGAACCCACCGCCAGCCTGGATACCCAGGAAGTAGAAATGCTCTTCACTCTGATGCGCCAGCTACGCGCGCAAGGTGTTGCGCTGATTTTCGTGACCCACTTCCTGGACCAGGTTTACGAGGTGAGCGACCGCATCACGGTTCTGCGTAATGGTGGCTTTGTTGGCTGCCGCGAAACGCGAGAACTGCCGCAAATTGAGCTGGTAAAAATGATGCTGGGACGCGAACTGGACAATAACGCCCTGCAACGTGCGGGACGTACCCTGTTGAGCGAAAAACCCGTCGCGGCATTTAAAGGCTTCGGTAAGAAAGGGCTGATAGCACCGTTTGATCTGGAGGTTCGTCCCGGTGAGATCGTAGGCCTGGCCGGGCTATTGGGTTCCGGGCGCACTGAAACCGCCGAGGTTATCTTCGGGATTAAGCCCGCCGACAGCGGCAATGCGATGATCAAGGGTAAGCCCCAGACGCTGCGCTCACCGCATCAGGCTTCTTGCCTCGGTATCGGTTTTTGCCCTGAAGACCGTAAGACGGACGGCATTATTGCCGCCGCCTCCGTGCGGGAAAATATCGTTCTCGCGTTGCAGGCGCAGCGCGGCTGGCTACGGCCGATTCCCCGGCGCGATCAAAACGCCATTGCGGAGCGCTTTATTCGCCAGTTAGGGATCCGTACGCCGAGTGCGGAACAGCCGATTGAGTTTCTCTCCGGCGGCAACCAACAGAAGGTGCTCCTTTCCCGCTGGCTGCTGACCAAACCGCAGTTCCTGATCCTCGATGAGCCAACGCGTGGCATCGACGTCGGAGCGCATGCGGAAATCATCCGCCTGATTGAAACGTTGTGCGCGGACGGCCTGGCGCTACTGGTTATCTCTTCGGAACTGGAAGAGCTGGTGGGCTACGCTGACCGGGTAATTATCATGCGCGATCGCAAGCAAATAGCGGAAATCCCGCTTGCTGAGCTGTCGGTCCCGGCGATCATGAATGCCATTGCGGCATAAGGAGTACAGTGTGATGCCTCAATCACTCCCGCAAACCGGGCAGCCGAAGCGCCGCTTTAAGTGGCCCACAGGGACGCCACAAATACTGGCGCTGATTCTGGTGCTCGTGGTGGATAGCCTGGTGGCGCCCCATTTCTTCCAGATTGTGTTACAGGATGGCCGCCTGTTCGGCAGCCCGATTGATATTCTCAACCGCGCCGCGCCCGTGGCGTTACTGGCTATTGGCATGACGCTGGTGATCGCGACCGGAGGGATCGACCTCTCCGTCGGTGCGGTTATGGCTATCGCCGGGGCGACCGCCGCGTCAATGACCGTGGCCGGATACGGCTTGCCAATAGTGTTGCTTGCCGCGCTGGGGACGGGGATCCTCGCCGGTCTGTGGAACGGCGTTCTGGTGGCGATTTTAAAGATCCAGCCGTTCGTCGCCACGCTGATTTTGATGGTGGCCGGACGCGGGGTGGCGCAACTGATTACCTCCGGACAAATCGTCACTTTCAACGCGCCCAATCTGGCCTGGATTGGGAGCGGTAAGCTCTTGCTGTTCCCGACACCGGTCATTATCGCACTGGCCACACTGGTTATCTTCTGGCTGTTTACCCGTAAAACGGCGCTCGGCATGTTTATTGAAGCGGTGGGGATCAATATCCGCGCGGCGAAAAATGCCGGGGTGAATACCCGCACCGTGGTGATGCTGGCCTATGTGCTAAGCGGTGTATGTGCGGCTATCGCCGGGGTGATTGTGGCGGCGGATATCCGCGGGGCTGATGCCAACAACGCCGGTCTGTGGCTGGAGCTGGATGCTATCCTCGCCGTGGTGATTGGTGGCGCATCGCTCATGGGCGGGCGCTTTAACCTTGTGCTGTCGGTGGTAGGGGCATTGATTATTCAGGGCATGAATACAGGAATTTTGCTCTCCGGCTTCCAGCCAGAGCTTAACCAGGTGGTGAAAGCGGTGGTGGTGCTGTGCGTACTGATTGTTCAGTCGCCGCGCTTTATCGCACTGATTAAAGGAGCGCGCGGTCATGATAAAACGTAATTTACCGCTGATGATCACTCTGGGCGTGTTTATCCTGGGTTATCTCTATTGCCTGACGCAGTTTCCCGGTTTTGCGTCCACACGCGTCATTTGTAATATCCTGACCGATAACGCCTTTTTGGGCATTATCGCTGTCGGTATGACCTTTGTGATTCTGTCCGGCGGGATAGACCTCTCCGTGGGCTCGGTGATTGCTTTCACCGGGGTGTTTTTGGCGAAAGCTATTGGTTTCTGGGGGATATCGCCGCTGGTTGCCTTTCCGCTGGTGCTGGTGATGGGTTGTGCATTTGGCGCGTTTATGGGGCTTTTGATCGACGCGCTGAAAATCCCTGCATTCATCATTACCCTGGCCGGGATGTTCTTTTTACGCGGTGTCAGTTATCTGGTCTCCGAAGAGTCGATCCCGATTAACCACCCTGTCTATGACACTCTGTCCGGCCTGTCGTGGCTGATTCCCGGCGGCGGACGTCTGAGCGCCATGGGGCTACTGATGTTAGGGGTCGTGGTCATTGGGATTTTCCTTGCCCACCGTACCCGTTTTGGTAATGAAGTGTATGCCATTGGCGGCAGTGCAACGTCGGCGAACCTGATGGGGATCTCAACGCGCAGCACTACCATTCGTATCTATATGCTCTCGACCGGGCTGGCGACGCTGGCAGGCATTGTCTTTTCTATCTACACCCAGGCGGGTTATGCGCTGGCCGGTGTGGGGGTTGAACTGGATGCGATTGCCTCGGTGGTCATTGGCGGTACGCTGCTGAGCGGTGGTGTGGGCACGGTACTGGGTACGCTGTTCGGTGTGGCGATTCAGGGGCTGATCCAAACCTACATCAATTTTGACGGAACACTGAGTTCCTGGTGGACCAAAATCGCGATCGGCATTTTATTGTTTATTTTTATCGCGTTACAACGTGGTCTTACGGTGCTGTGGGAGAATCGCCAGAGCTCGCCTGTTACACGCGTTAGCACAGCGGCAACAAGGCAGTAACACATTGAAATAATTAAAAAGAAGTAAAGTTTTTCCGGTGGCGGTCGATAACCTGCCAATGAGGCTTATTTTACGCCTGAAAGAATCTCTGCTACCGGAAAAACTATCATGCTCAGAACGCTCTCGCTTCGTACTGGTTTGCTTTCCCTTCTCGCTATTATGACTTTCCTGCTGCTGGTGGTGAGCGGCATGGGAATTTATGCCCTCAGCAAAAGCTCCTCCTCCCTGGAACGAATTAGCGTTCTGCAAGGTGAGAAGATGGCGCGCCTCAATGAAGGCTATACGCAAATTCTGCGTGCGCGTAATGAGTCGGGCCAGGCTGTACGCATGATGGAAGTTGGTCTGCTCGCCGATGCAGGCAGTGCAGTCAAAATCATTAATAGCGAAATTGAACAGGGGCGTAAGTCGCTGGACAGCGTCATTAAAGCGGGCGTGGATGACGACCAGGGCGCAGTGCTGCTGGCTCAGGTTGCGAAAAGCTACAACGTATATCTGGACCAGGGCATTAAGCCGATGCAGGCAGCGTTAAACCAACAAAGCGCGGATGCCTATTATGATCTGCTGGAGAACAAATTAGTTCCGGTTTCGCGGCAGTTTGATAACGATATCCAGGCGTTTCTTAGCTGGGGCGAAAACCGTGGTAAAGCTGAGGTAAGCGCGGTCCAGACCAGCAAAAATTTTGTGATGATGCTGATTGTTGTCGTTGCACTGGCCGCGGCGGGCATTATCGTGCTGGCCTGGCTGGCAATGCGCCATATGCTGCTTAAACCGCTGGATGCTTCAATTGTCCAACTGGAGCATGTTGCCGCCGGAGACCTGGCATCCGTTAGCGTCAGTACCGCCAGTAAAGGGTTCAACCGCCTGAATACGGCGATTGAGAATATGCGTCATTCCCTGATCAACTCCGTTACCCGCGTGCGTGATGCCAGCTCGCAAATCGATACGGGCAGCCGTGAATTGTCGCTGGGTAACGTCGACCTGGCGCAACGTACCGAATCAACGGCAACGTCGCTGGAGCAGACCGCCGCCAGCATGGAACAGATCACCGCCACGGTGAAACAGAATGCGGATAACGCCGATCAGGCGCATCAACTGGCGAAATCGGTGTCTGATACTGCCGATCGCGGCAGTGAAATGGTCTGCTATGTGATTGAGAAGATGCGCGATATTTCCGACAGTTCCAGCCGCATCGCCGATATCCTCAGCATGATTGACAGTATCGCTTTCCAGACCAACATCCTGGCGCTGAACGCCGCCGTTGAAGCAGCCCGTGCAGGCGAGCAAGGGCGCGGCTTTGCCGTGGTGGCAGGCGAAGTGCGTAACCTGGCAAGCCGCAGCGGTGATGCGGCCAAAGAGATCCGCCAGCTCATCAGTAGCTCTCAGGCCCATGTGTCCGAAGGCAGCGACCTGGCGATGCAGGCAGGTGAAACGATGGATGAGATCGCGTCCGAAGTTATGCGTATGACCAAATTGATGCGTGAAATTGCCAGTGCGTCGCAGGAACAGAGTCGTGGCATAGAGCAGGTAAATATCGCAGTCAGCCAGATGGACGAAACGGCACAGCAAAACGCCTCGCTGGTGCAGCAATCTTCCGCCGCGACCCGCTCGCTGGAAGAGCAGTCCCGCGAACTGCTGGAGGCGATGGCCTCTTTCCGTTTGCAGCCAACTGCATAATAATTAGCCCCGCGCAGGTTCGCGCGGGATTTTTTTGTACAGGGTAAGGATAGATGGACACACAGGAAGAGATCAGAAAACACATTTGTATTCAGTGTGATAACGAAGCGCTTAAGGGCAGCGATTACTGCGAAGCGTGTGAGGCCAAAGAATTTAAGAAAATTGGTGGCTGGTTGTATCTCCCCGCGCTGGGGCTGCTCGTGGCGTTAGTGTTGAGTATTTTTGCCATTAACAATACCGCGCGTGCCTTGCTTGAATTCAGCAGTAGCTTTACCACCAGTGGGCTTGCGGTCATTTACTTTGAGCTTTTTGGTTTTATCGGGCAGTTCCTGCTCGTTATTTATGTGGGCAGTCTCTTTCTGCGCAAAAAGCGCCAGTTACCGGTTACTTACATCATTTTTCTTCTTTACGGTGTGGTGTTTGTGGGCGTGGATTTGTGGCTGGCGAACGCGCTGATGAACCTTCCATTTGGCTATGACGATGCACGCTCCCTCATTCGCGCGATCGTGGCTTGCTGTATCTGGATACCCTATTTCCGGATGTCTGAACGTGTAAAACGGACTTTTGTGCATTAATCAAAAAAAACCGGATGCGGCATCAATGCCTTATCCGGTTGTTGCACGGGTACGCGAAACGCACCCGGGATCAGATGCCGAACTTACGCGTCCGGGAACTCACGCATAAGACGTTCTACATCATCCACCATGTGCTCATTGCCAACGAAGAACGGGCGGCGCTGGTGCAGACTTTGCGGCACGATATCCAGAATACGGTTTTTACCGTCACTCGCTTTACCGCCAGCTTGTTCCGCCAGGAACGCCATCGGGTTGCACTCATACAGCAGACGCAGTTTCCCTTCCGGGTGGCTCGCGGTGCTCGGGTAGAGGTAGATCCCGCCTTTGAGCAGATTACGATGGAAGTCCGCCACCAGTGAGCCGATATAGCGCGTGGTGTACGGGCGCTGAGTGGACTTATCTTCTTCCTGACAGAACTTGAGATACTTCTTCACGCCCAGCGGGAATTTGATGTAGTTGCCTTCGTTGATGGAGTACGTGGTTCCTTTTTCCGGGAAGCGCATACGCTCCTGGCACAGGCAGAACACACCCAGGGAGGGGTCGTAGGTGAAGGCATGTACGCCGCAGCCAGTGGTGTAGACCAGCATGGTAGACGAGCCGTAAACCACATAGCCCGCAGCAACCTGCTTGTTGCCGGGCTGCAGAAAATCTTCTTCGGTGACAGGTGTGCCTACCGGCGTAACACGGCGGTAGATAGAGAAGATGGTACCGACAGAAACGTTAACATCAATGTTACTGGAGCCGTCCAGTGGATCCATGAGCACAACATATTTCGCGTGTTCGCAGCCTTCGAAAACGACGATTTCGTCCTCTTCCTCAGAGGCAATACCCGCGACGATATCGCGCGCACGGAGCGCGGCTTTCAGTTTTTCATTGGCAAACAGGTCGAGTTTTTGTTGCACCTCGCCCTGGACGTTTTCGGCGCCACTGGCACCCAGGATATCAACCAGACCCGCTTTGTTGATATCACGATGGATGATTTTGGCACCCAGTTTTATTGCCGAGAGCAGTGCAGTCAGCTCACCGGTAGCATGGGAAAATTCATGCTGCTTTTCGACAATAAATTCACCTAACGTTTTCATACCCTGTCCCTACATTTTATATGGAGTAATGTGACTGCAACAATATTAACAAAGATTCAAATGTTAGCGCACAGGTGAATCGCGCCAGCACAATACGGATTATCCTGAAATGCATTTCCGTCGTGTGAGACAAGAGGGTAAAATGTGCGCCGTAGATAAGAAGGATAGAGACGAATGCGCATTCATATTTTGGGGATTTGTGGCACCTTCATGGGTGGGCTGGCGCTGCTGGCGCGCTCACTGGGTCATGAGGTAACGGGTTCGGACGCCAATGTGTATCCGCCGATGAGTACCCTGCTCGAGAAGCAAGGCATTGAACTTATTCAGGGTTACGACGCCAGTCAGCTTGATAACGCGCCGGACCTTGTGATCATTGGCAACGCCATGACGCGCGGGAATCCGTGTGTTGAGGCGGTGCTGGAAAAAAACATTCCGTATGTTTCAGGCCCGCAATGGCTGCATGACTTTGTGTTGCGCGACCGTTGGGTGTTGGCAGTGGCGGGCACACACGGCAAAACGACCACGGCAGGCATGGCGACCTGGATTCTGGAAGCCTGCGGTTACAAACCTGGGTTTGTCATTGGCGGCGTGCCGGGCAACTTCGAGGTGTCTGCTCGCTTAGGGGAAAGCCCGTTTTTTGTCATCGAAGCCGATGAATATGACTGCGCGTTTTTTGATAAGCGTTCAAAATTCGTGCATTACTGCCCGCGTACGCTTATCCTCAATAACCTTGAGTTCGATCATGCGGACATTTTCGACGATCTGAAAGCGATCCAGAAACAGTTCCACCACCTGGTGCGTATCGTACCGGGGCAGGGCAAGATCATCTGGCCTGAAAACGACATCAACCTGAAACAGACGATGGCGATGGGTTGCTGGAGCGAGCAGGAGCTGGTGGGCGAACAGGGCCACTGGCAGGCAAAAAAACTGACCACCGATGCCTCTGAATGGGAAGTGCTGCTGGACGGTGAATCTGTCGGACAGGTGAAGTGGGGTCTGGTAGGCGAACACAATATGCATAACGGTCTGATGGCGATTGCCGCTGCCCGTCATGTGGGGGTTGCGCCAGCCGATGCTGCCGATGCGTTGGGCTCGTTCGTGAACGCCCGTCGCCGCCTTGAACTGCGCGGTGAAGCCTACGGCGTCAAGGTGTATGACGATTTCGCGCATCACCCGACGGCGATTCTGGCGACGCTGGCTGCCCTGCGCAGCAAAGTGGGGGGAACGGCGCGCATTATTGCGGTGCTGGAACCGCGCTCAAATACCATGAAAATGGGCATCTGCAAGGACGATCTGGCGCCTTCTCTGGGGCGTGCCGATGAAGTCTTCCTGTTGCAGCCTCAGCATATTCCGTGGCAAGTGGCGGAAGTGGCTGACGCGTGTGTGGTCCCTGCGCACTGGAGTGGCGATGTCGACGCGCTGGCAGAGATGATCCTCAAAACCGCGCTGCCTGGCGATCACATTCTGGTGATGAGTAATGGCGGGTTCGGCGGCATCCATCAAAAACTGCTGGATGGGCTGGCGAAGAAAGCCGAAGCGGTCGCAGAGTAATTGAGCGGCCTCTCTTTCGACCAAAGAGCGGGATTGCTTAGACGTTGAGATAAGACGTTCAGGAAACCGCGCCATCTGATGGGAATGGCGCGGTTTTTTTTATGCTTACTCTTTGGCGATTGGCGTGTCGATGATCTGCGGTGCTTTAGCTCCCTGAATATCAGCGACGCGTTTTTCCACATCCTTCACCTGGCTTGCGTTGTGCAGCAGGGTGTAGGTCAGATCGAAACGGGTGCTCTGGCCCGGTTCCAGTTTCTTCACGCGTTTCTGTTCGCGTTCAATGGTCACCGGATAGGCGTAGCTGGTACCTGGTTCAATCCCCGTCACATAGCCCTGTTTCAGGGTGTCGGTATTTTTCCACAGCGTCAGCACCGGCAACTGCTGGGTGTTAAAGCTGATGGCTGCCCCTTTATCACCGGCTTTGTTTATTACCGCCGCCACGGTCTCTTTACGCGCGTCAGCCAGCGGCTTGAAGTTAAATACCATTTCATCGAAACCTTTGGTCGGCCCGCTATAGGTTTGCCAGTTTTTCAGCCCGGCTTTGGCGTAATCGTTAAACGGGCTGACGCTCTCAACAGGGGCGATAAAGCGCGCGCCTTCTTCCAGAATCGGCGTGCCGAAGTTGCTGTGATAGATGATTTGGTAATCGTGCGCGTAATCAGCATGGTTGGTCAGCACATCATGCAGGGTAAAGCTGTTGCTGCCCGGAATATAGCTCAGCTCCATTTCGGTTTGCAGATCGGCTTTTTTGAAGGTGCTCTCTTTTACCAGCCCACGAATGCGAATTTCATACGGCGCTTTCTCGCTGACATCCACGGAAACCTGTGAGGCCGGGGTGTTGCCCACTTTGCCGTGCAGGGTATAAATCTGCCCGTCAGCGGTGACCGGATGACCGGTCCATTCATAGCCGCAGCGCACCAGCATTTCGTTGAATCCTTCCAGCCACCCCAGACCATTGCGGCTTTCCAGATTCATATACGCCGGGTTAACCACCTCTTTTACCGGTGAATCCCAGCCCATCCGCACGCCAAAACCTTCTACACGAAGCAAATTCATGCCGCGAGTCGGGCTCAGGGTGATTGTCAGGCCATTCTGGCTGCTGATGGTGATGATTTTACTGCCTTCCTGCTTGCCGCCGTGCAGGACTTTTTGCTCAATGCTGAAAGTTTGATCTTTAATTTTCAGCTGCTGGCTGGTGACCTGCCAGTTTCCTTGTTCTACGCCGCTTTCAGCGCTTGTCAGCAACCATGTTTTTGCACAGACGTTGCCAGAAATAAGCAGAGCGAGGGTTGATAACACCAGGGCTTTCTTCATTTTTATTCCTTTTTTGCTGAATCGATTATTTTGATGACCCCTGAAATCTAATAATTGCTGACGCTAAAAAATGTGATCCGTTTCATCTGGTGTAATTAAGCGCAATTGAGTGATCAAAAATCTGCTATTGATCGCTTTTAACTATGTAATCATGAAAGCTCATGCATAAAATCTGTGAACCAGAATGATTTTAGCTTTAACGATTCAGCTTAATTGGCCTTGGGATATCAATAAGATAGATAAAACATAGGTAAGAGAATTTTTAGATCCCTGGAAGGCCTGGCTGGCGAGGTGAGGGGAAGATGACAGGACATTTATCGCGCCACCAGGTACTGATACGAGTGGCGCAAAGTGTGGGTATTAAATGGCTTTTAGCTGATTAATGATAAATGGGTTCGCCTGCAGGAGCAGGAGGAGTTTTCTCGGCGCCCCTGTGGGTTGACGGCGCTTTGTCTCCCAACTTTTGACAAGGTCATAACTGACGCCCACCGCCACGGCAAAATCCTGTTGCTTTAACCCGGTTGCCTCACGGATCGCTTTTACATCAATTTCGCTAAACGTATGCACATGTTCCGGCAGTGGAATATGTTCGCCTTTTTCAATGCGCACCATCTCTTCTGCACTGGCCAGCAGATCGGCAAATAATTCGTCTTTCATCTGTCTCTCATCGCTGCTCGTAGACGGACTTTGCCGCCTGGTGGAAGTTACAGAGCTTTAGCGTTATACCAGCATGTCGGATAATTGCTTAAGGGCTTTTTTTGAGCTTCCGTCAAATTATCCATTTCGTTCATAGGGTAGAGCAAAGCCAGATAAATACGCCCCTTGCTCGTCAGCGTGTAATAAATCACCCTGATACCACCGCGCCTGCCCATACCGGGCCGACGCCAGCGGATCTTTTTAAATCCACCGGTATCCGCGTTGGTGTCACCAGCTTCTGGATCTTCAATTAGCATTTCCTGAAACGCCCGGTATTCGTCATCAGGTAAAAGCGCCTGGCGTCGCTTACTGAAACCCAGCAGTTCAATAAAAGTGAACATATCAATCCCTGATCCTTAGCCACTCCTGAGTTCACTATAAGTGTACCGGGTACATGATGCAAATTGAAAAATGTACCAGGTACATATTTAGTTATTTACGGCAATAAGTAGAGAACCAGAAAAGGCCGGGGAAACGAATTGGCAGGGAGAAGAGGAAAAGCGATGTGCGGGGCGAGCCGCACATCCGGGGGAGGTTACTCTGCGGCTTCGGACAGCTCGCGCAGGTACTGGAAAATCAAACGCGCGGATTTTGGCGGTTTGTTTCCTTCTTTCTCTTTCTTCGCGTTGCGGATAAGCGTACGTAATTGCTGACGGTCCGCGTCCGGCCACAGGCCTAACACTTCCGCAATGGCGTCATCACCTTCCTCAATCAGGCGGTCGCGAATCTGTTCCAGCTTGTGGAAAAACGCCACCTGTTGGTTATGGCGGTTTTTCAGCTTATCCAGCGCCTGGCGAATTGGCTCAACGTCACGTTGACGCAGCAATTTACCAATCAACTGTAACTGGCGGCGGCGGCCTTCCATCTTGATACGCTGCGCCAGTTCAATGGCGTCGCGCAGGTCCTGGTCGAGCGGGATTTTCTCCAGCGCATTTTTACCCAGGTCTACCAGTTCTGCGCCAAGGCGTTTTAATTCCTCGGCGTCGCGTTTAATTTCACTCTTACTGACCCAGATGATCTCATCATCTTCGTCCTCGATGTCGTCACCGGGAACGTCGTCGAGCCAGTCGTCGGGCTGCTTTGTCATCTCAGGTTCCTCAAAAAAGAGGCTAATGTTACCAGTTAAGGGGCGCACTGAAAAACGGTTCTCTGTTAGACTTCAAAGATTCTCTCCTCTAATTATGGCATTGGCGATGAAAGTAATCACACAAGTTGCACAACAACGCAAAGCACTGGAAGAAGCGGTTTCTACCGCGCTGGAGTTGGCCTCCGGAAAAGCGGATGGTGCGGAAGTGTCTGTCAGCAAGACCACCGGGATCAGCGTTAGCACGCGCTACGGTGAAGTGGAGAACGTAGAATTCAACAGCGACGGTGCGTTAGGCATTACGGTTTATCATCAAAATCGCAAAGGCAGCGCGTCGTCCACCGATTTAAGCCCGGATGCGATTGCCCGCACCGTGCAGGCCGCGCTGGATATCGCCCGCTACACGTCGCCAGATCCCTTTGCCGGGGTGGCGGATAAAGAGCTACTGGCCTTCGAAGCACCGGATCTGGATCTCTTCCATCCGGCGGAGGTAACGCCAGACGAAGCCATTGATCTGGCTTCACGCGCAGAGCAGGCGGCGCTGAAAGCCGACAAGCGCATTAACAATACCGAAGGCGGCAGTTTTAACAGCCACTACGGCGTCAAAGTCTTCGGCAACAGCCACGGTATGTTGCAGGGCTATGCCTCCACGCGTCACTCGCTCTCAAGCTGCGTTATCGCCGAAGAGAACGGGGATATGGAGCGCGATTACGCTTACACCATTAGCCGTGATATTCGCGATTTGCAAAGCCCTGAATGGGTGGGGGAAGAGTGCGCGCGCCGTACGCTCTCTCGCCTTGCTCCGCGTAAACTCTCCACCATGAAAGCGCCGGTCATTTTTGGCCATGAAGTGGCGACCGGCCTGTTCGGGCATCTGGTCGGGGCAATTGCGGGTGGTTCGGTGTACCGCAAATCCACCTTCCTGCTTGACTCGCTGGGTAAGCAAATTCTGCCGGAATGGCTGACCATTGAAGAACATCCGCATTTGCTGAAAGGGCTGGCCTCTACGCCGTTCGACAGCGAGGGGGTGCGCACAGAGCGTCGCGACATCATCAAAGATGGCGTATTAACGCAGTGGCTGCTGACTAATTACTCCGCACGCAAACTGGGGCTGAAAAGCACCGGGCACGCGGGCGGGATCCACAACTGGCGGATCGCCGGGCGCGGCCTGAGCTTTGAGCAATTGCTTAAGCAGATGGGTACCGGTCTGGTTGTTACCGAACTGATGGGGCAGGGCGTTAGCGGTATTACCGGCGATTACTCCCGCGGTGCGGCGGGGTTCTGGGTGGAAAACGGTGAAATTCAGTACCCGGTAAGTGAGATCACCATTGCAGGAAATCTGAAAGATATGTGGCGTAATATCGTTACGATTGCTGACGATATCGAAACACGTAGTAATATTCAGTGTGGTTCAGTGTTGTTACCGGAGATGAAAATCGCCGGTCAGTAATGCCCGTCATAGTTCAGGTTACAGGCGCGTTGGCTGTACGTGCACACCCCGGTCGTTTACTCCTGTAAACGGCTGGAATCCAGACGTTTTCCGGCTGCCTGAATCTCGAATTATTGAGGGTATGGCTTTTTTTAATAATAAAAAAGGAAGTGAGCAATGCGGAAAAAACTGCTGGCGATGTTAGCTGTCTCTACCCTTGTCCTGGGCTCGGCACATGTCTTTGCTGCCGACCTTGAAGATGACATGGACACCCTCAACAAAAATCTCCAGGTTGTCGAAAAATCGGATGACGCCGCCACCATTAAAGATGCGTTAACCAAAATGCGCACGGCTGCCGAAGATGCGCAAAAAGCGACACCGCCGAAGCTGGAAGGTAAAGCACCGGACAGCCCTGAAATGAAAGACTACCACCAGGGGATGCAGACGCTGATTGGTCAGATCGACGGCGCGCTGAAACTGGCGAACGAAGGCAAAGTCAAAGAAGCAAAAGCGGCGGCTGAAGATTTTAAAGCCACCCGCAACAGCAACCACAAGAAGTTCCGCTAACTATCCCGAAGCGGGGCATATGCCCCGCTTCTCTCCCCGCTACGGGACAAGTACGATCTTCCCGCTAAATTCCCGGTTCTCCAGCAAACGATGCGCTTTTGCCCCTTCCCTCAGTGAAAACGCGGTAATATCGGGCAGCGAGACATGACCCTCTTTGATAAGCCCGAACAGGCGATCCGCCCGCCGTTGACGTTGCTCCCGCGAGGTCAAGTATGTCCACAGATCGGCCCCCAGCACCCCGGAGGATTTCAGTAAAAAATCAGCCGGATCCACGGCCGGAATTTTTCCTCCTGACATCCCAAACAGCACCACGCGGCCGCCTTCTTTCACGGCTTCGAGGCTTTGCAACAGGGTGCTGCCGACGGAGTCAAAAACGATATCGCAGCCTGCGGCCTGTTTCTGCCAGGTGTCATAACCCACCGCAATTTCCGCCCCGTGGGCAAGGCAGATGGCCTGCTTCTCCTGGCTTGATGCTACGGCAAGCACCTGAACACCCCGGTGGACGAGCATCCGCGTCAGTAGCCGCCCAACACCACCGGCAGCGGCCAGTACGGCAACGCGCATCCCCGGCAACACCGGCAATACATCGTGGATCAGGTAATCAGCGGTCAACCCTTGTAACAGCACGGCGGCGGCCTGCTCCTCGCTAAGCCAGTCGGGAAGGTGAATAGCATGGGTTTGCGGCACAATAACGTGGCTGGCATGTGCCAGCGGCACATCGGTAAAGCCAATACGATCCCCTGGCTGCCAGCCGCTGACCCCCGCACCGACCTGCACCACGCGCCCGGCCCCTTCATAACCCGCTGTCCAGGGCGCGTTTCCGGCAAGGGGATAACGTCCCTGTCGCCGATAGACATCGGCAAAGTTAAGCCCTGCCGCGGAAATTTCAACGAGAATATCGCCCGGCCCTGGCTGCGGCGTGGCGCTCTCTCGCAAGTACAACACGTCGGCAGATCCAAACTCATCGAAAACCAGTGATTGCATAATAAAATGACCTAATAGAGGGTGATGTGACGATTATTCCTCCCTGTCATGGGCGGATAAAGTGGAGTCTGTTATTTTGATTTGATAGCCAAAGTTTAGAATTGGGGTGGTGAATGGATTACTTAAAATGCGTTGAGTCCTTTGTCCGCACGGTAACCTGCGGCAGCTTCACCGCGGCGGCGGAAGAACTGGGCATCACCCCGGCGATGGTGGGTAAACATGTGCGCGAACTGGAAGCCAGAACGGGATGCCAGTTGATTCACCGGACGACCCGGCGACAAGGGCTGACGGATGCCGGCCAGCGTTTTTACCAGTATGGCCTGCAGATCCTTGCCACCATTCGTGAGGCGGACGGGCTGGCAAACCATCTGTATGACAATGTCGCGGGCATGCTGCGTATCAGCGCGCCGGTGACCTTTGGCCAGCGCGTTCTCACCCCCATCCTGTCGCGTTTTCTGCAGCAATATCCTGGGGTCGATGCTGAAATGGTGCTGACCGATCGGAAAGTGGATCTGATTGAAGAGCGCTTCCAGTTGGCGATACGCATTGGCAATATCAACGATGACGGGATCGTCGCCATTCCGCTTCCGCCGTATCGTATGATCCTCGCCGCCTCCCCCGAATACCTGCAACGCCACGGCGCGCCGCTCACGCCACAAGATCTGAGGCAGCATCATTGCATCAGTTTCAGCCAGTGGCGCTCGGATCATAGCTGGCAACTGGAAGGCCCGTCCGGGAAGCTGGAGGTTGCGATTACACCGCGTCTGATGGTCGATTCTGGCGAGGCGATACGCCAGGCGGCGCTCGCCGGGTTGGGGATAGTGCAGCACTCTGTTCTGACGTTACAACAGGATATCGACGACGGCCGTCTCTGCCCGGTGCTGCCAGACTACCTGCCACCTCCGCGCCCCATGCATTTGCTGCGCTTACCGATCAGGCCGTTGCTGCCGATTGTCTCCTCGTTTACCGACTATTTCTTGCAGGCACTAAAAACGACCCTTTGATCCTTTTTCATAAGGAACCCTTATCTCGTCACACTTTTCACTTCATGTTGACCCTTTTTTTATTCTCCCGTAGCCCCGTTTTTCCGCATTTTTCCATCAAAGCTGTGAGCGCTGCACAGTGAAAAGCCCCGGAGGGGCGCATTAATGTGGCGCAGATCACTAAAGTCTCCCGGCTTTCCACTTCAAAGTGGAAAACTCCTCGCTACAAACTCTTAACCTGCAACGTTAGTTTTATTCCAGGCCATTAACGGGGTAAGACGAGTGAAAAACGGAGCGGTAATGAACGACGCTGGAGACGGGGCGGAACAAACGGCAAGCCTGGCCGGGCATATGCTCACGCAGGTATACACCTTATTGCGCCAGCACAACATCACGCCTAATGCGGTGCAGCAGCAGATGTTGACCTCGCATGTCCGCGCGATGGCGCACCGGTCGGTGACTGGCGAGCCGCTACCGGAGGTGGATGCCAGCCTGTTTGACGAAATCTCGCCTGAATCAATGCAACTTGCCCGCGATGTCGTGGCGCAATTTGGCAACCTCCCGGAAGAAGAAGCCTGGCTACTGTCGGTGCACTTCGAAGTGGCAAAAGACAACCTGTAAGGAGCGAACAATGGAACAGATTACCGTAGTGATTGGCGACCGTCTGGGGAAAGGCCAGAAAGTGGCGGCAGGTGTTGAGAAAGCCGGTGGACGCGCCGTGGTGGTGCCGGGTGTGGCGGCGGATATGAAGCTGGGCGATGTGATGAAAGCGGAAAACGCGACGTTCGGCATCTCGTTTTGCGGCAGCGGCGGCGCGGGGGCTATCACCGCGCAAAACAAACACGGCTATAAAGCCAAATACGGCATGCGTTCGGTTGAAGAAGGTGTTACCGCCATCAACGAAGGCTGCAATGTACTGGGTTTCGGCTTTATGGATAAAGAAGAGTTAGGCGAGCGCCTGGTGCAGGCGTGGCAGAAAAAATACGGCGCGTAACCATGAAAGAACAATTCACCACCACGGTCAGGGTTAAAGGGAAAGGCGAGGCGAAAGCGCGCGCGTTTTCCGATGCGCTGAACCATGTTCAGGCCGCGGTGATGAAAGCGTCGCCGCACATTTTACTGCGTATAGAGCCACAGGACGTGCAGGTTGTTCATGCGCATGAAACGACGCGGAAAGAGGCTTTTTTGTTCTTCTTTCTGCGCCGCGAAAGACGGACATACAGCGTGGAGCTGGATGTCACCGTCAACGTGACCGCCATCAATCTCGACAAAGTGGATTTCGTCACGCAACGCTGATTTTGACTAAAAGGGCAGACTGATGTTCCTGATAATTTTAATAAAATCGCTCATCATCGGCGGCCTTGTGGGCGTCGGGGTAGGCGCTGGGGCTGCACGCATGTTTCATGCGCCGACCACGCAAGGGATGGGCGCATTTCGTACACTCGGCGAGCTGAATTCCTGTGAAGGGGATCCGGCTTCTCACTTCTCCTTTGGGTTAGGTTTCTTCTTCAACGCCTGGGCCTCGTCTGTAGCGGCGGGTTCCTTCACTCAGGACGTTGATCATCGCATCATTCCGAACTGGGGCGCGGCGGCGCTGATGGTGAAAAACCGCAACGTCGGCGAAACCCTCCATGATCCGAAAAAGATGGCCATCGCCTGCGGCCTGATCGGCATGATCGTGGTGACCTTCCTTAACCTGACAGCCTCCTCCGTTCCGGCAGCACTACAGGTGACGGCGGTGAAAGTTCTGGTGCCTGCGGCGAACCTGCTGGTCAACACCGTCATGCCGGTGATCTTCTGGCTGGCGGCGATCGATGCGGGGAAAAAATCCGGCTTCTGGGCCACCGTTTTTGGCGGTGCCGCGCAGCTCATCATGGGTAACGCCGTGCCGGGCCTGGTGCTGGGCATTCTGATTGGTAAAGGTGTGGAAGAGAGCGGCTGGCATCGCGTCACCAAAGTGATGATGAGCGCCATTGTGGCCCTGTTTGTCCTGAGCGCCTTCTTCCGTGGCTTCGATCTGAAAATGATCCAGTCCTTCCACCTGAGCGCGCCGAACTGGCTGGAGCTCATCCATAACTCGCTCAGCGGCAAGTAAGGAACGATGATGGAACAGAATAAAGGTTTTTGGTACGCCGACTGGTCATTCCCGATTTTTGTCGGTCTGCTCTCTTCCGGCGTCTTCGCCGGGACCCATATGTACTACCTCTACGGCATCGGTGCCTTTAACGAAGTGGCGTTTGTGGCGATGCTGAAATCGGGGATTGATACCGGCGCGTACGGCGCGGTGGCGGCCTTTGGCGCGAGCTTCCTGTTCGCCCGCATTATCGAAGGTTCACTGGTGGGGATTCTGGACATCGGCGGGGCGATTCAAACCGGCGTTGGTCTCGGCGTTCCCGCGCTACTGCTGGGTGCGGGAATTATGTTCCCGGTGACCAACTTTATCGCTTCGCTGGCGACCGGCCTGGTGATTGGCCTGGCGATTGGTTACATCATCATTCTGGCGCGTAAGTTCACCATCAACCAGAGCGACTCCACCTACGGGGCGGACGTCATGATGGGGGCGGGCAATGCTTCCGGCCGTTTCCTTGGCCCGTTGATTATCCTCAGCGCGATGACCGCGTCGATTCCTATCGGCATCGGCTCTCTGATTGGCGCGCTGCTGTTCTACCTCTGGCAAAAACCGATTACCGGGGGCGCCATCCTCGGGGCGATGCTGCTGGGCTCCATTTTCCCGATTGCACTTTGATCTGACCGGGCGCGTAAGCACCCGTTATCACTGGAGATTCGCATGTTTGATTTACTCCTGCGCCGGGCGCGTCTGGTGGATGACACGGTGACGGATATCGCCATCGAAAACGGTAACATCGCGGCGCTGGGCGACATTAGCGGCCCGGCGATGAAAACCGTTGATTTAGGTGGTGAGCATTATGTGAGTGCGGGCTGGATTGACTCCCACGTCCATTGCTACTCCAAATCGCCGATTTACAATGACCAGCCGGACAGCGTCGGTATCGCGACGGGTGTGACCACGGTCATTGATGCGGGGAGTACGGGGGCAGACGACATTGATGACTTTTATGCCATTACCCGCAAGGCGGTGACCGAGGTCTATGCGCTACTGAATATCTCTCGCGTTGGGCTGATCGCGCAAAACGAACTGGCAAACATGGCGAATATTGACGCCGATGCCGCGCGCGACGCGGTGAAACGCCATCCGGATTTTATCGTCGGCCTGAAAGCGCGTATGAGCAGCAGCGTCGTTGGCGAGAACGGCATTAAGCCACTAGAGCGCGCCAAAGCTATCCAGCAAGAGAACGGCGACCTGCCGTTGATGGTTCATATCGGTAATAACCCCCCAAACCTGGATGAGATTGCCGATCTGCTGACTTCCGGCGACATCATCACCCACTGCTATAACGGCAAACCCAATCGCATTCTGACGCCATCCGGCGAACTGCGTGCCTCTATTACGCGTGCCATTGCGCGCGGCGTGCGTCTGGATATCGGCCACGGTAGCGCCAGTTTCAGCTTTGCCGTCGCGAAACAGGCTATTGCCCTTGGCATCCTGCCGCAGACTATCAGTTCTGATATCTACTGCCGCAACCGGATCAACGGCCCGGTCTTCTCGCTGGCGAAAGTGATGTCCAAATTCCTGGCTATTGGTATGTCGTTGCCACAGGTGATTGCCTGTGTGACCGACCATGCCGCCGACGGACTGCGTTTGCGTCGCAAAGGGCGGCTTGCCGTAGGCTATGACGCCGACCTGACCATTTTCGATCTGCGCCGTCAGCCCGCGCTCTTTCGTGACGCGGAAAACGACACCCTGCAGGCCGACCTGTTACTCACGCCGCTTGCCGCTATTCGCGCAGGCAAGGGCTATATGACCGAACAAGGGAGTGCGGAACATGTCTTCGATTTATGAAAAATATCAGTTAAAGCAAGTGATTAACGCCTCCGGGCGCATGACGATGCTGGGGGTTTCCACACCGCGCCCGGAAGTCGCTGAGGCCGTGTTGAACGGCATGAATCACTACTTCGAAATGAAAGATCTGGTGAACAAAACCGGCGACTACATTGCGAAGCTGCTGGAAGTGGAAGGGGCGACGGTCGTCTCCTGCGCCTCGGCGGGGATCGCCCAGTCGGTGGCGGCGGTACTGGTGAAAGACAGCGACTGGTTGCTGGAAAACCTGCACAGCACGCCGATTGAGAACAATGAAATCGTCCTGCCACGCGGCCATAACGTCAACTTCGGCGCCCCGGTGGGCACCATGGTGGCGCTGGGCGGTGGAAAGGTGGTTGAAGCAGGCTATGCCAACGAGTGCTCTGCCGACCAACTGGCGGCGGCCATCTCCCCGCGCACGGCGGCAATCCTCTACATCAAATCGCACCACTGTGTACAAAAAAGCATGCTGAGTGTGGAACAGGCGGCGGTAGTGGCACGTAAACACAACCTGCCGCTGATTGTGGATGCGGCGGCGGAAGAAGATTTGCAGTGCTATTACCGTGCCGGGGCAGATCTGGTGATTTACAGCGGTGCGAAGGCGATCGAAGGGCCAACCAGCGGGCTGGTCATCGGCAGAACACAGTACGTGGAGTGGGTCAAACGCCAGACGGCGGGGATCGGGCGCGCCATGAAAGTGGGTAAAGAGGGTATCCTCGGGCTGACATGTGCCATTGAGCACTACCTGAGCGCCACCAAAGAGAGCGGCGCAGAGATGGTCGCCAAAATGACGTCGTTTATCGACAGGCTGAACACCCTCAACGGCGTCAGCGCCCGCGTGGTGTGGGACAGCGCCGGTCGTGATATCGCCCGTAGCGAAATCAAGTTTGATGAAGCGATCACCGGCATTGCCACCGGCGAGCTGGTCAGCGCCCTGAAACAGGGGGAATACGCCATTTATTTCCGTGGCTACAAAGCCAATGAAGGGATCATCGAAGCCGATGTACGCAGCGTGAGCGCTGAACAACTGGACATTGTGGCGAACCGTATCGCCGAAGAACTGAATAAGGAGCCCCGCGCATGAAACTGACGCCCAATTTTTACCATGACCGTGTTTGCCTGAATGTGCTGGCGGGGAGCAAAGAGAACGCCAGCGCTATTTACGAGGCCGCAGAAGGTCATGTGCTGGTGGGGGTACTCTCCAAAAACTACCCGGATGTGGCAAGCGCGGTGGCAGATATGCGTGAGTATGCGGCGCGTATCGACAATGCCCTCTCCGTGGGCCTGGGGGCAGGGGATCCGAACCAGTCGGCGATGGTGAGCGCCATCTCCCGTGAAGTACAGCCGCAGCATGTTAACCAGGTCTTTACCGGGGTGGCGACCAGCCGTGCGCTGCTCGGCCAGAACGCGACCGTAGTGAACGGTCTGGTGTCGCCAACGGGCACGCCGGGTCTGGTCAAAATCTCTACCGGGCCGCTCAGCAGCCAGGCGGCGGACGGCATCGTCCCGGTGGAAACGGCGATTGCTCTGCTCAAAGACATGGGCGGCAGTTCGATTAAATATTTCCCGATGGGCGGCCTGAAATGTCGCCAAGAGTACCAGGCGGTGGCGGAAGCGTGTGCGCGTTATGACTTCTGGCTGGAGCCGACGGGCGGTATCGATCTGGAGAACTTTGGTGAGATTTTGCAGATCGCACTGGACGCAGGGGTGAGTAAAATCATTCCTCATATTTATAGTTCTATTATTGATAAGGTAAGCGGCGATACCCGCCCTGCGGATGTCCGCCAGTTGCTGGCGATAACCCAACAGCGCGTGGGTTAACACACCCTCACCCCGACCCTCTCCTTCAGGGAGAGGGAGAAAAGCCATGTTAAGAGGACAACGACGTGCGATTCCCCAACCAACGTTTAGCGCAACTGTTTATGATGTTGCAGAACGAGACGCTGCCGCAGGATGAACTGGCGCAGCGGCTGTCGGTTTCCACGCGTACCGTCCGGGCTGATATCACTGCGCTGAATGCTTTGCTGGAAAGCCACGGGGCGCAGTTTATCCTCAACCGTGGCAGCGGTTATCAGCTAAAAATTGACGACGCCAGCCGTTATCAGACCCTGCAGGCAGAGCGTCCGCGCACGCTGCGTATCCCCCGCAGCGGACCGGAGCGGGTACAGCATCTTCTGCTGCGTTTTCTGACGTCGGCCTTTTCCATCAAACTGGAGGATCTGGCGGACGAGTGGTTTGTCAGTCGCGCCACGTTGCAAAATGACATGGCGGAAGTGAGGGAGTGGTTTTCCCGCTATCGCCTGACGCTGGAAACCCGGCCGCGTCACGGTATGAAGTTGTTCGGCAGCGAAATGGCGTTGCGTGCCTGCCTGACGGATTTGCTCTGGGAACTGACGCAGCAGAATGCCCGCAACCCGCTTGTCACCGAAGAGGCGCTCAATAAAGGGATACCGGAGCAACTGGCGGTGATTCTGCACGATGTTTTTACCCGGCATCATATTCGGCTGACCGATGAGGGCGAGCGCTTCATCCGCCTGTATTGTGCGGTAGCGGTACGCCGTATCAGCGAAGGGTTTCCGCTGTCAGAGTTCACCGCCGAAGACGGTGACGAGAACGTGCGGGATGCTGCGCGCGAGATTGCCGCCGCGCTACAACAGCTTGCCGAAAAACCGCTGGCGGCTTCGGAAGTCCACTGGCTGCGGGTGCATATCGCCGGGCGTCAGTTGCAGGACATTACCCCCAGCGCCATCAGTGCGGACGATGACGAAGCGCTGGTCAATTACATCCTCAATTACATCAACACCCACTATAATTACAACCTGCAAAACGATGCGCAGTTACATGCGGATCTGCTTACCCATATCAAGACCATGATCACCCGGGTGCGCTATCAAATCATGATCCCTAATCCGTTGCTGGATAACATCAAACAGCACTACCCGATGGCGTGGGACATGACGCTGGCCGCGGTCTCCAGTTGGGGGAAATATACGCCGTATGTGATCAGCGAAAACGAAGTCGGCTTTCTGGTGCTGCATATCGGCGTTGGGCTGGAGCGGCATTACAACATTGGCTATCAGCGCCAGCCGCGGGTGATGCTGGTGTGCGATGCGGGTAACGCGATGGCGCGAATGATTGAGGCGGTGCTGCAACGCAAATATCCACAGATTGAGGTCACCCGTACGCTGACGCTACGCGACTATGAGCAGTGCGAGGCCATTAGCGAAGACTTTGTTATCTCCACGGCAAGGATCAGCGATAAAGAGAAGCCGATTGTGACCATCGCGCCGTTCCCGACGGACTACCAGCTTGAACAGATCGGCAAACTGGTGCTGGTGGACAGAACGCGGCCGTGGATTCTGGAAAAGTATTTCGATGCTTCGCATTTCACGATTATCGACCAGCCGTTAGACAGACAAACGTTATTCACCACGCTTTGTGCCCAGCTTCAGCGGGAAGGGTTTGTTGATGCGGATTTCCTCGACTCGGTCGTGGAACGTGAAGCGATTGTCAGCACCATGCTGGGTGAGGGGATCGCGCTGCCGCACTCGCTGGGCCTGCTGGCGCAAAAGACGGTGGTCTATACGGTGCTGGCACCCCAGGGCATTCAGTGGGGGGAGGAGACGGCCCACGTTATTTTCCTGCTGGCCATTAGCAAAAGCGAATATGAGGAGGCGATGGCGATATACGATATTTTCGTCACGTTTTTACGCGAGCGGGCTGCATCCCGATTGAGTGCCTGTAAAGATTTTATGTCATTTAAAGCCGTAGCCATGGAATGCGTTAGCCGCTTTTAATGGGGATTGCGCGTTGAAACAACGCGCCCCACCTGACCAGACGTTACTGCTTAATATTCCGAAAGAGTAAAACGAATATTCTATTTAAAGCTTGTGCTTATTTTCCTTGGCGGAAATAAGGTTTTCTTATCTTATCTTTCTGTGTGCGTAGTAAATAATTTACTATTCCGCAAGTAAGACTGATTATATTTTTTAATATTTATTCTGCGTTACCGGCGTGAGATTTAATAGTCTCTCCCGGTGTCCCTGCGATGTTTGCCATCTCAATATTTAACGATTCCTGAACGTTTTCTGTAGACTGACTAAACTGTTGCTGCAGGTCTTGCGCCGTTAATTTGACGCCAGAGAGTGCATCAACCATCTCTTCACTCCCGTCAGGATATTTCACCACCGAGACCAGCCGACCATGAAATAGCGGGATGCCCGTCATCTCCAGGGTGTAGTCAGTCTTTTTTATTTCTTCCTGTTTTAATTGATGTTGTTTCTTAATTTCCTCCGCTGTTTTGGACGATAGCGAAAGTTTGGTACTGCTATCATCGCTGCCAGAGCTATTACTGTCAGAATTAGCATCTGCTGATTTAGGTTTATTTCGCAGACCAAACGTACTTTCATTATTTGATAAATGAGGATCACCGAGTGTGCCTGCGCTTACGGCGGTAACTTTATCAATACCGTTCATTGTCATCTCCGAAAAATGCAATCCAGGACCTGACGCAAGGAGCCTTCTGCCTCGTTGGATGATGAATCTACGCGGGAAAGAACGAGACTACGTCATTATCGGCAGTAATAAAAATATGTTTAGTAAATAATCACACTAAGGGTTCTTTCACTTTTTTTGAACGATAGATACAAATAGTTCTGCTTTCCCTAACTGGCTGGCAGGGCTACTCTTTTCACAGTCAGAGCAAACAGCCAGCGGGGTGTTTGCTCTCTTTTAAGGGACCGACAGGAAGCAGCGAACCATGAACTCGTTTCAGCGAATTTTGAACGCATTACTTTCCCGGGAGCAGCCTGTCACGCACACCCCAACTCCGTTGGAATTCACCACGCTTTCAGGAGGCGTTATGCCAGAGAACTACCTTGCTTTAGCGAAACAACGCAGAACCATTTATGCACTGGGCAAAGACCTGCCGTTGCCGGAAGATGAAGTTGTTCAGACGATTCAGGACGCCATCAAGCAAGCGCCATCTGCGTTCAACTCGCAGAGTTCTCGCGCGCTAATCCTGTTGGGTAATGAGCACAATAAATTCTGGGAGCTGGTCCGTGAGCAACTGAGGAAAATTGTTCCGGCAGAGAGCTTCCACGCCACCTCCGATAAACTCGATGGTTTTGCCGCTGCCGCGGGTTCCGTGCTGTTCTTTGAAGATCAGGACGTCGTGACCGGGCTGCAGGAGCAGTTTGCCGCCTACGCCGACAATTTCCCGATTTGGTCAGAGCATAGTTCAGGTATCGCGCAATATGCGGTATGGCTGGCACTGGCAGAGAAAGGCATTGGCGCCAACCTCCAGCACTACAACCCGCTGGTGGATGCGGATGTTCAGCGTACCTGGAATATCCCGGCGAGCTGGAAACTGCGTGCGCACATGAACTTTGGTTCAATTATCGCGCCTGCAGGCGACAAAGCCTATATGGATGACGCCAAACGTTTTATCGTGGCGAAATAATCCGTTCAGGCTGGATGTATCACGTGCCTTCGCCGCCCCGGCAGCATAGCGCCGCCGGGGAAAACCCGGATGGCGGCGCAAGCGCCCGATCCGGGCTACTGATACCCCTGGCACCTGTGCCGGGGTTTTACTATCGCAGGTGATGCACCACCTGGTTGCTGCTGCCCCGCCAGATAAGCGCCGGGTCTTTTAGATCCTGCACAAACTTCCCGTCGATCAACACGTTAATTAAATCGACTACGGCCATTTGCGCGTCGTTCAGCTCGTTTAACTTATACCCCGTCCAGACCCAGATATCTTTGCCCGGACATTCAGTGCGGATGCGCTGCACCAGCTTGAGGATATCCGGGATGTTCTGCGGATGGAGCGGATCGCCGCCGGA
Organism: Phytobacter sp. RSE-02; assembly: GCF_040578655.1. NCBI lineage: Bacteria > Pseudomonadati > Pseudomonadota > Gammaproteobacteria > Enterobacterales > Enterobacteriaceae > Phytobacter > Phytobacter sp. RSE-02. The sequence goes on from NZ_JBEULY010000009.1 coordinate 219,101, forward strand.
CAACGAGATCCCCTGGCGTTTGACGCGGGTGTCGTTGAGATCGTCAATGATCTGGTCTTCTATCTCTTTGGTAAACGGCTTGCCGGAGTTTAACCGCCAGGTGCTTTTGTTGTAGCAGCCGGGGCATTCGTGTACGCACCCGGAGACAAACAGGGTGCAGCGCGTGCCGGGGCCGTTGACGATGTCGACAGGGTAGTATTGATGAAACCTCATTTTCGCTTCTCAATTGACGCCATTACTGCGTTGGCTGCTCTCACTCACCCGGGTCACTTACTTATGTCAGCTCCCCGGGATTCGCTCGTTTGCCGCCTTGTCCTGACGCCAATTGCTTTGCGAAGAGCGCGGATCAGGTAAGTTACAGTAATAGAAGTTGCTTTCGATCGGTCCCCTCTCCCTTGAGGGAGAGGGTTAGGGTGAGGGGGAGAGGTTGGTAAAAAACTTAACCTATCTGCCCATTCCCCAGATGCTTAACCCGGCGTTTCACTTCTTCCTGCTTCCCGGCGTTAAACGGACGGGCGTCCGGGCTACCCAGATAACCGCACACGCGGCGGGTTACTGATACACGTGCTGCATCGTGGTTGCCGCATTTCGGGCAGGTGAAGCCTTTGCTGGTACACTCGAACTCGCCGGTAAAACCACACTCGTAGCACTCATCAATCGGCGTATTGGTCCCGTAATAGGGCACATGCTGATAGCTGTAATCCCAGACATCTTCCAGCGCACGCAGGTTGTGCTGAATATTCGGGTACTCGCCGTAGCAAATGAACCCCCCGCTGGCGAGCGGTGGATATGGCGCTTCGAAATCAATCTTGTCGTATGGGTTTACCTTCTTCTCGACATCGAGATGGAAGCTGTTGGTGTAATAACCTTTATCCGTCACCCCATCCACCACGCCAAACTCAGCGGTATCCAGACGGCAGAAACGGTCACACAGGTTTTCACTCGGGGTGCTGTAGAGGCTAAAGCCGTAGCCGGTTTCTTCTTTCCATTGATCCACCGCCTGGCGCAGACGCTCTACAATCGCCACGCCTTTGGCACGCAGCGTTTCACTGTCGAACATGTGCTCTTTGCCGAACAGCGCGTTGATGGTTTCGTGGATGCCGATAAAGCCAAGCGAGATAGACGCACGGCCGTTTTTGAAAATTTCAGAGACGTCGTCGTCCGCTTTCAGACGCACGCCGCAGGCCCCTTCCATATAGAGGATCGGTGCCACACGCGCTTTCACTCCCTCCAGACGGGCGATACGGGTCATCAGCGCCTTACGCGCCAGCACCAGACGTTCATCCAGCAGTTTCCAGAACGCGGCTTCGTTGCCTTTGGCTTCCAGCGCGATGCGCGGCAGGTTCAGGCTGATGACGCCCAGGTTGTTACGCCCGTCGTGAATCTGTTCGCCGTTCTCTTCGTACACGCCGAGGAAGCTGCGGCAGCCCATCGGGGTTTTAAACGAGCCGGTCACTTTCACGACCTGATCGTAGTTGAGGATATCCGGGTACATGCGTTTGCTCGCGCACTCCAGCGCCAGTTGTTTGATGTCGTAGTTCGGGTCATCAAACTTATGGTTCAGACCATCTTTAATGGCGAACACCAGCTTGGGGAACACGGCGGTTTTACGGTTTTTACCAAGACCTGCGATGCGGTTACGCAGAATCGACTGCTGAATCAGACGCGATTCCCAACTGGTGCCAAGACCAAAGCCGAAGGTGACGAACGGGGTCTGGCCGTTGGCGGTGTGCAGCGTATTGACTTCATATTCCAGTGACTGGAAGGCGTCGTAACACTCTTTTTCCGTGCGGCTGTGTGCGTAGCCATCGGCATCCGGAATTTGCCATTCGTCGGCGACTTTACGGTGTTTGGCAAAGCTTGCAGTAACAAACGGCGCCAGCACTTCGTCGATACGGTTGATGGTGGTACCGCCGTAAATGTGGCTGGCGACCTGCGCGATAATTTGCGCGGTCACTGCGGTTGCGGTAGAGATGGATTTCGGCGGCTCAATTTCCGCGTTGCCCATTTTAAAGCCGTGGGTCAGCATGCCTTTCAGGTCGATCAGCATGCAGTTGAACATCGGGAAGAACGGCGAATAGTCGAGATCGTGGTAATGGATTTCACCACGCTCATGCGCCAGTACCACATCGCGCGGCAACAGGTGCTGACGGGCATAGTGTTTGGCAACGATGCCGGCCAGCAGGTCGCGCTGGGTCGGAATGACTTTACTGTCTTTGTTTGCGTTTTCGTTCAGCAGTGCGGAGTTGGTCTGTTCCACCAGCCCGCGAATTTCCTGGTTCAGGCGGCCCCGTTTTTCACGCGCGATATCACGATCGTGGCGATATTCAATATAGGCACGCGCGAGCTGCTTGTGGGAACCGGACATGAGCTGGTTTTCGACAGCGGTCTGGATTTCATTGATGTCGACCTGTGAACGGTTTTGCATCTGCTGACTGACAATTTCTGCGACGGTGGCGCAATAGTCCGCGTCATCGACTCCCGCTGCTTTAGCTGCACGCAGAATGGCTTCTTTGATGCGCTCTGATTTGAACGGCACTTTCTTGCCGTCTCGTTTCATCACATGCGGTGTCATGATCACTCCATATTAAAAACAGGTTATCCACAGAGGTGAGGAATTATTCACTGGAGGTAAGTGTTGTTGCGACAGTGAGTTCCCCGAATCCTGACCCTTGTTATCCACAATTCCGGCCAGCGTCGATGCCGTTGCTTTGTTGGAATAATAGACGATTAATACAATATGTTGGGTCGGCGTGCATTCTAAGTTCTATATATAGTGATTTGCATCAAACAAGTTTGCGATTTTTTTGATTCAGAACAAAGTAAAAAAGGGAGAGTACAAACGGCGGGCACTGGCGGCTTTGTAAATTCTACCAAGAAAAATCTGATTAATTATTCAACAAAAACAGTAAGGTAATAGGACGCGCGGATATAACGCACTCCCCGGTGTCGCTATGCTAACCGGGGCTACGAATTTCTTTTCCCCCTCTCCCTGTACGGTCCGGAGACATGGTAGACAGGTGTTCGGAGACATGGTGAACACTTTTTAACACCCTTTACCCATGATGATCGACCTCTTTTTCAGGTCGATCATCCCCACTTTCGTGCTGTACCACCACA